>NZ_JBFAJJ010000012.1:0-334452 GCF_040655155.1 Streptomyces sp. NPDC050508 | reverse complement strand
CCCCGCCGCCCCTACCCGTCCCATCCCTGGGGGCTGCCGCCCCCAGACCCCCGCTTCGGCCTGAACGGCCTCGTCCTCAAACGCCGGACGGGCTGGATGGTGCCGGCCGGTGATGAGAAGTCACGTAATACCTACGCGGGTCGGTGGCCGTGGTTCGAGCGGCCCTTCTTGATGCGCCACTTTCGTTTCCGGGTTTTCTTCGACATGTCCCTTGTGCTTAACCGAGGACGGGACCGTCGTCGAGGGGTCACGCACGGCCGATGGGGGCCAGCACCGCTTCCGTGAGGTTTGTCAGGTCCTTGGGGGAGAGTTCGACCTCCAGGCCGCGGCGGCCCGCCGAGACACAGATCGTGGGGTGGGCGGAGGCCGAGTCGTCCAGGACTGTGCGGAGTTTCTTGCGCTGGCCCAGGGGGGAGATGCCGCCGCGGACGTAGCCCGTGGTGCGTTCGGCGAGGGTCGGGTCGGCCATCGTCGCGCGTTTGCCGCCCAGTGCCGCGGCCAGGGCTTTCAGGTCCAGTTGGCCCGCTACCGGGACGACGGCCACTGTCAGGGCGCCGTCCACGTCCGCCACCAGGGTTTTGAAGACGCGGTCCGGGGAGACGCCCATGGCCTCGGCCGCCTCCTCGCCGTAGGAGGGGTGGGCGGGGTCGTGGTCGTAGGCGTGGATCTCGTACGGCACTCCCGCGGCCGTCAGGGCCACGGTCGCGGGAGTGCCGCCCGACTGTTGCTGCTTCTGCTGTTTCGGCTTCTTCGCCATCGGGGGACTCCGGCCTCAGTTCAGGCTTGTCGGGCCGCGTGTCAGGTCCGACGCAGGTAGCGACGGCAGGTTGCGGATGATGGCTGTCTCGGAGCGGAGGAGTTTCAGTTCGTCGCGCAGGCGGGAGGCGGTGTCGGGGGCCTGGAGCAGGCGTTGTTTGGTTGCCGTGTCCAGCATCATCGCCGCGGCGACCAGGTAGGAGACGACCGCCGGTTCGTCGGGGAGTTCGGCCTCGCCCGTCGACAGGGTGCGTTCGCGGGCGCCCGCCAGGCGCTTCTGGTACTGGCGGAACGCGCGTAGCACGCCTTCGGCAAGCGCGCCCGCCTCGTCGCCCTTCTCCTCGGGCAGCTCCTCCAGCTCGGCCGTCAGGAACGGGCCCGAGGCGTCCACGGAGAGCAGTCGCATGCGGGTCGTGCCCGTCGCCAGCACCTCGAAGCTGCCGTCGGCGCGCTCGCGGATCGTGGCCGCGTCGGCCACGCAGCCCACCGAGTGGAAGGACTTGAGCGGGTCGGGGCCGAAGCCGGCGGCGGGGCCGCGTTCGGGCACGGCCGTCTGGTCGGGCATGCCCGGGGCGGTCGATGCCACCTCGTGGCCGTCGCGGATGGCCACGACGGCGAATCGGCGCGATTCCTCCTCAGGGGTCTTGAGCAGTTCGCGCATCATGGCGCGATAGCGCTCCTCGAAAATGTTCAGAGGAAGCACGAGCCCCGGGAACAGAACCGAGTTCAGGGGGAAGAGGGGCAGCCGGACGGTGGTCACGGCGCAAAAGCCTAATGGTCGCCGGAGCGGGCACGTCCGTCGTGCTCACTCCGTGGATACCCGGGTGCGTCCTCGAAGGCCCACGGCTGCCGGGGGATTGCCGCGAGACCGGGCGGAATCGGGCTGCCCAGCGGCAGTTCCGCGGCCACCGCTATCCGTACGCCGTCCCGGACTTCGAGGAACTGGCCCAGCGGGTCGTCGGAGATCCGGTCCCAGGGGAACGACGTGGCGTACGGGCCGATCAGGCGGAGCTGGTCCAGCGCGTCCGTCCAGCGTTCCAGGCGGATGAGGACGTAGGTGAGGAGGTTGCGGACCTCGGCGGGCCACGGGTCCGCCGCCGCGTACGTGGCCGAGAGGGCGATGGCCAGGTCGGCCGCCGCGTCCAGCCGGGCGCGGGGGACGGTCGCGCCGCAGCCGTCGGTCAGACAGGCGAAGGCCGCGCGCACCGGCAGCGCCTCGACGAGTGAGCCGGGCAGGGCGTCCTGCGCGGCCGGCTCGGCGAAGTCGAAGCCCTCGCGGTGCGAGCACCGGGCGGTGTGGGGCGTGTTCCCCCACTGGGCGCAGCAGGGCGCGGACACGTACTGGAGGGCGGCCACATGGCAGCCGTAGTGGTGCGGGGAACGGCGGACCGCCTCGCCCCACAGCCGCTCGAACTCGGCGTGCCCCGCGTTCGTGCCCCGCGCCCGGTCCAGGGCGATGCGCCACGGCACCGGGTCGCGCGGCTCGGCCTCGGCCGCCGCCGTGATCAGCGGGCTCAGCTCGCGGAGCAGTTCGGCGCGGGCCGGCGACTCCCAGCCGCGGTCCATCGCCAGCTGGGCCGTGAGGAGGAGCGCGTCCGGGTTCTGCGGGGCGGCCACGCACCAGTCGTCCAGCCACTCGGGGCGGCAGCGGGCGAACGCGGCGAGCCGGCGTGTGTGGCGGTCGCGGTCCTCCCACTCGGCGGACACGCGCGTGGTGGCCAGCAGCTCGGCGGCGGGCCCGTACTCGCCGCGCCCGGCCGCGACCAGCGCGGGACCGAGCCGGTCGTCGGGCGCGTCGAGAAGGACCTCGTCGTCGGCCGGCAGCCCGGCGGCGAGCCGCGAGGTGTTCCTTGCCATCCGGGCGGTACGGATGAACGCGCGCAGCAGAGCCATGGTGTCGACCATTGAAAGACCGCGGATCCGGAGTGCGCCAGACCGATTGGGTACCCGGCTGAAAGTTGTACGCACTTCGGTCAAGCCCCGGCAAAAGGTGACTGTTGCTCATCTGTTCGAGTGCTGTGGGCGCGAGCTTCCGGAGGGGCTCCTATCCGCGCCTGAGCAGCCGTGTGGCGCCCGCCGCCACCGTCGTCGCAAGGATCCAGCCCAGCAGGATCAGCGCCACGGACAGCCACTGCCAGCCGCCGTGCAGCTGCCACTGGCCCACCTGCCCCAGGTCGATCACCGGCAGCAGCAGATCCAGGGCGAACAGAGCGGGGCTCCACGGCGGGTGCCCGCTCGCGTTCACCGGTGCGTGGTCGGCATGCGCGAAGGCCAGCGAGCTGGCCGCCCACAGCACCGCCATCCACACGGCGGCCCGGCCCGGCCGGTACCCGTAGGCGACCGTCCAGTCCTGCACGACCCCCCACACCTTGGCCGCGACCGGCAGGCTCTCCCGGCGCCGGCGCTGCTTGGCGAGCAGCACCTCGCGCGCGTCCTCGTCCTCACCGGCGTTGCGCAGCACGGTCGCGAGCCGCTCGTACGGCTCCGGGGCGTACTCGGCGGTCGCCGCGGCCACCCAGTCGAGCCGGGCGTCCAGCGGGAACGGGCCCTGCGGTACGAGGTTCTCGTACACGAAGCCGCCCATGTGGAGGTTGCCGGGACCCGGCCAACTGCCCGCCCCGTCGATCAGGTTGACGACCCGCGCCCCCGACAGCACCACCTTGCCGCGCTGCGGCTTCTCCCCGAGGAAGCGCAACTCGGGTGTCTGCACGCGCAGCAGCGACAGCTCCTGGTCGTCCGTGAACGTGAACCGGGCCCGCTCCAGGTCCACGGCGTCCCCGAACCGCCCGTCGTCCAGGCGCACCCCGCCCTGGCACGAGAAACGCTGGATGCGGGTCCCGCGCGCGGGAGTTGTGCCGCTCAGCCAGGGGCCGCCGACACCGGCCGGGGTCAGGTACAGGGTGCGGCCCACTGTCAACTGGGGCGCGTTCAGGGCGAGTCGGGTGTACGGGTTGGCCAGCCGGGCACCGCGCAGACTCAGCGAGACGCCGACCTTCGCGCTGCGCAGGCTCAACTCGCCGTGCGATTCGAGGAGTTCGGCCTGCAGATCCTGCCCTACGGTCATGCCGTCGGCGGCGATCGAACGCCCGGTGCGGTCCCGGTAGACGATCGCCTGGTTGAGCAGCAGATCGGTACCGATGTGCGCGTCGGTCAGCCGTACGCCGTTGTGGAAGCGGCAGCGCGGCAGATGCAGGTCACCCTCCGTGTGCACGCGGGCCGCCTCCAGGCGCGGCACCGAGCAGTCCACCAGCCGTACGGTCTGGAAGTGGGCCTCCGGCAGCAGCACCTCCCGCTCGAAGCGGCAGCCCTTCAGCTCGACGTACGGCGCGACGGTGCCGCCCGCCAGGTCCAGGACGCCGCTGATCTGCACGCCGGTGAGTTTCAGGGAGGCCACCCGGCCGGACAACGCGGGCGGGCCGTCGAGGAGCAGCCAGCACACGAACCGTGCCCGTACGGTCCGTTCCGGGCCCCATGGATGTCCGCCGTGCGGATCGTCGACGACGGTGTCGCCGCTGCTCAGGTCGTACACGCTGCCGTTGCGGAAGGCCTGCCACATACCGGCCTCGGCGGCGGTCGCATCGTCCGGCACATCCCCCGCGCGGATGCCGGCACCCTCGGTCACTGCTCTTTCATCCCTCTCACTTACTCACGGGTTTCGCACAGCTGTTCATGCCCGCTCCGTGACGCCCGGAACACTAGACGTGAAGGGGATCTTCCAGGTTCCGGCCACGTTCTGTATCAGCCATTGATATGCGCGAGCAGCGCGCGATCGTCGTCTGCGAGAATTGCTCCCGTGATCTCCCGAATCGATCTGCGCGGCGACGCCCTCCCTGACGGGCCCGCCCTGCGCGACCTGCTGCCCCGAGCCGACTTCGACGTCTCGGCCGCCCTGGAGAAGGTGCGTCCGATCTGCGAGGCCGTGCATCATCGGGGCGACGCGGCGCTGATCGACTTCGCCGAGAAGTTCGACGGCGTACGCCTGGAGCAGGTGCGGGTCCCGGCCCGGGCGATCAGCGAGGCGCTGGAGCAGCTCGACCCGGCGGTGCGCGCGGCCCTGGAGGAGTCCATCCGGCGCGCCCGGCTCGTCCACCGCGAGCAGCGCCGTACGACGCACACCACCCAGGTCGTGCCCGGCGGCACGGTCACCGAGAAGTGGGTGCCGGTGGATCGGGTGGGGCTGTACGCCCCGGGCGGGCGGTCCGTCTATCCGTCGTCCGTGATCATGAACGTGGTGCCCGCGCAGGAGGCGGGCGTCGAGTCCGTCGCGCTCGCCTCCCCGCCGCAGGCCGAGTTCGACGGGCTTCCGCACCCGACGATCCTCGCCGCCTGCGCGCTGCTCGGCGTCGACGAGGTCTACGCCGTCGGCGGCGCCCAGGCCGTCGCGATGTTCGCCTACGGCACCGAGTCCTGCGCGCCCGCCAACATGGTCACCGGGCCCGGCAACATCTGGGTCGCCGCCGCCAAGCGCTACTTCACCGGCAAGATCGGCATCGACACCGAGGCCGGTCCCACCGAGATCGCGGTCCTCGCCGACGACAGCGCCGACCCGGTGCACGTCGCCGCCGACCTGATCAGCCAGGCCGAGCACGACCCGCTCGCCGCGGCCGTCCTGGTCACGGACTCCGTGACGCTCGCGGACGCGGTCGAGAAGGAACTCGAACCGCAGGTCGCGGCCACCAAGCACATCGAGGATCGGATCGCCCCGGCGCTGGCCGGCAAGCAGTCCGCGATCGTCCTGGTCGACGGCATCGACGAGGGCCTGCGCGTCGTGGACGCGTACGGCGCCGAGCACTTGGAGATCCAGACCGCGGATGCCGCTGCGGTCGCCGACCGGGTTCGCAACGCGGGCGCGATCTTCGTCGGACCCTGGGCGCCCGTCTCCCTCGGCGACTACGCGGCCGGCTCCAACCACGTGCTGCCGACCGGGGGTTGCGCCTGCCACTCCTCCGGCCTGTCCGTGCAGTCCTTCCTCCGGGGCATCCACATCGTCGACTACACCCGCGACGCCCTCGCCGACGTAGCGCATCACGTGGTGACGCTGGCGGAGGCGGAGGATCTGCCCGCGCACGGCGCGGCGGTCAAGGCAAGGTTCGGTTGGAAGGTGCCCGGCAAGTGAGCTTCGGAATCGACGATCTTCCCGTACGGGACGAGCTGCGCGGCAAGTCCCCCTACGGCGCGCCCCAGTTGGACGTCCCCGTACGGCTGAACACCAACGAGAACCCCTACCCGCTGCCCGAGGCGCTGGTCGAGCGGATCACCGAGCGGGTTCGTGAAGCTGCCCGTGACCTCAACCGCTACCCCGACCGGGACGCGGTCGAGCTGCGCACCGAGCTGGCCAACTACCTGACGAAGACCGGCGGTTACCGCGTCGGCGTCGAGAACGTATGGGCGGCCAACGGCTCCAACGAGGTCATCCAGCAACTGCTCCAGACCTTCGGCGGGCCCGGCCGTACCGCGATCGGCTTCGAGCCGTCGTACTCGATGCACGCGCTCATCGCGCGCGGCACGGGGACCGGTTGGATCTCCGGTCCGCGCAACGAGGACTTCACGATCGATCTCGCCGCCGCCGAGCGCTGGATCGCCGAGAACAAGCCCGACGTCGTGTTCATCACGACCCCCAACAACCCCACGGGCAACGCGGTTCCGCCCGAGACGGTCCTCGCGCTGTACGAGGCCGCGCAGGCCGCCAAGCCGTCGATGGTGATCGTCGACGAGGCGTACATCGAGTTCAGCCACGGCGACTCGCTGCTGCCGCTGCTCGAAGGTCGGCCGAATCTCGTCGTTTCGCGGACGATGTCGAAGGCCTTCGGGGCGGCGGGGCTCCGCCTCGGCTATCTCGCCGCCCACCCGGCCGTCGTCGACGCCGTCCAACTCGTACGGCTGCCCTACCACTTGTCGGCCGTCACCCAGGCGACCGCGCTGGCCGCCCTGGAGCACACCGACACGCTGCTGGGGTACGTGGAGCAGCTGAAGTCCGAACGGGACCGGCTGGTGGGCGAGTTGCGGGCCATCGGCTACGAAGTCGTCGAGTCCGACGCGAACTTCGTGCAGTTCGGGCGCTTCCTCGGCGAGGGAGGCTCGCACGCGGCCTGGCAGAAGATCCTCGACCGGGGCGTCCTGGTCCGGGACAACGGCATCCCGGGGTGGCTGCGGGTCTCCGCCGGAACCCCCGAAGAGAACGACGCGTTCCTCGACGCGGTCCGTGAGTTGATGAAGGAGCAGAGCACATGAACCGCGTAGGACGGGTGGAGCGGACGACGAAGGAGACCTCGGTCCTCGTCGAGATCGATCTCGACGGCCACGGCAAGGTCGACGTGTCGACAGGGGTCGGCTTCTACGACCACATGCTCGACCAGCTCGGCCGGCACGGTCTGTTCGACCTCACCGTGAAGACCGAGGGCGACCTGCACATCGACTCGCACCACACCATCGAGGACACCGCCCTCGCCCTCGGCGCCGCCTTCAAGCAGGCGCTCGGCGACAAGGTGGGTATTTATCGATTCGGGAACTGCACGGTCCCGCTGGACGAGTCCCTCGCCCAGGTCACCGTCGACCTGTCCGGCCGCCCCTACCTCGTGCACACCGAGCCCGAGAACATGGCGCCGATGATCGGCGAGTACGACACCACGATGACCCGGCACATCCTGGAGTCCTTCGTCGCCCAGGCCCAGATCGCGCTTCATGTGCACGTGCCCTATGGGCGCAACGCACACCACATCGTGGAGTGCCAGTTCAAGGCGCTGGCCCGCGCGCTGCGCTACGCCTCCGAGCGTGACCCGCGCGCGGCCGGCATCCTCCCCTCCACGAAGGGCGCGCTGTGACCAGCCTGTCGAGCCTCCTCATCGTCGTCGGGCTCTTCCTCCTCGGCGGGGTCTACTCCTTCGTCAAGCAGAAGATGCCGCGCCAGCTCATCGTGCTGATCTCCATCGCCGCCGCGATGTGCCTGGTCGCGGGTGTGATGAGGCTGGAGGTGTGGAATTGAGCGCAGCGAATGCCTCTAAGAAGGTCGTCGTTTTCGACTACGGCTTCGGGAACGTCCGTTCCGCCGAGCGTGCCCTCGCGCGCACCGGTGCCGAGGTCGAGATAACGCGTGACTACGACAAGGCCATGAACGCGGACGGGCTGCTGGTGCCGGGTGTCGGTGCCTTCGCCGCCTGCATGCAGGGCCTCAAGGAGGCGCGCGGCGACTGGATCGTCGGGCGTCGGCTGGCGGGCGGGCGCCCGGTGATGGGCATCTGCGTCGGCATGCAGATCCTGTTCGCGCGCGGCATCGAGCACGGCGTCGAGACCGAGGGCCTGGACGAGTGGCCCGGTTCGGTCGAGCCGCTACAGGCCGAGATCGTGCCCCACATGGGCTGGAACACCGTGGACACCCCGGCGGGCTCGCAGCTCTTCGCGGGCCTCGACGCGGACGCGCGCTTCTACTTCGTGCACTCCTACGCCGTCCACGACTGGTCCCTGGAAGTCGTGAACCCGGCGATGCGTGCCCCCCTGGTGAGCTGGACGACGCACGGCAAGCCCTTCGTGGCCGCCGTGGAGAACGGCGCCCTGTGGGCCACGCAGTTCCACCCCGAGAAGTCCGGCGACGCCGGAGCGCAGCTGTTGAACAACTGGATCGGAACCCTCTGATGCCTTCGAAGCTCGAACTCCTCCCCGCCGTCGACGTCCGCGACGGCCAGGCCGTCCGCCTCGTCCACGGCGAGTCCGGGACCGAGACCTCCTACGGCTCCCCCCTCGAAGCCGCCCTCGCCTGGCAGAGCTCCGGCGCCGAGTGGCTGCACCTCGTCGACCTGGACGCCGCGTTCGGCACCGGCGACAACCGCAAGCTCATCGCCGAGGTCGCCGGCGCCATGGACATCAAGGTCGAGCTGTCCGGCGGCATCCGCGACGACGACACCCTCGCCGCCGCCCTCGCCACCGGCTGCACCCGGGTGAACCTCGGCACCGCCGCGCTGGAGACCCCGGAGTGGGTCGCCAAGGTCATCGCCGAGCACGGCGACAAGATCGCGGTCGGCCTCGACGTACGCGGCACGACCCTGCGCGGACGCGGCTGGACCCGCGACGGCGGCGACCTCTACGAGACGCTGGACCGCCTCAACTCCGAGGGCTGCGCCCGGTACGTGGTCACCGACATCGCCAAGGACGGCACCCTCCAGGGCCCCAACCTGGAGCTGCTGCGCAACGTCTGCGCGGCGACCGACCGCCCGGTCGTGGCCTCCGGCGGCGTGTCGTCGCTGGACGACCTCCGCGCGATCTCCGAGCTGGTACCCCTCGGTGTCGAGGGCTCCATCGTCGGGAAAGCCCTGTACGCGAAGGCGTTCACTCTGGAAGAGGCCTTGGAGGCGGTGGCCCGGTGACCGAGCTACGACGCGTGTCGACCGGCGCGCCCTGGGAGGACGCCTTCGGCTACTCCCGCGCGGTGGAGCTGCCGAACGGCCTGGTGCTGGTCTCCGGGTGCACGTCGATAGTGGACGGCGAGATCGCCGGGGGCGGTCCCTACGAGCAGACGGTCAACGCGTTCAACGTCGCGTTCGCGGCGCTGGAGCAGCTGGGTCTCGGCCCCGCCGATGTGGTGCGCACCCGTATGTACATCACCCACGCCCGGGATGTGGACGATGTGGGCCGCGCACACAAGGAGCTGTTCGACGCGATCCGGCCCGCCGCGTCCATGATCATCGTGTCCGGCTTCGTCGACCCGAGCCTGGTCGTCGAGGTCGAGGTGGAGGCGTACCGCTCGGGTGCCGAGGGCGGAGGTTCCGCATGACGCTGGCGGTACGAGTCATCCCCTGCCTGGACGTGGACAACGGCCGGGTCGTCAAGGGCGTCAACTTCCAGAACCTGCGCGACGCGGGCGACCCCGTCGAGATGGCCAAGGTCTACGACGCCGAAGGCGCCGACGAGTTGACCTTCCTGGACATCACCGCGTCCTCCGGCAACCGCGAGACGACGTACGACGTGGTCCGCCGCACCGCCGAGCAGGTCTTCATCCCGCTCACGGTCGGCGGCGGCGTCCGCACGGCCGAGGACGTGGACAAGCTGCTGCGAGCGGGCGCGGACAAGGTCGGCGTCAACACGGCGGCCATCGCACGGCCCGACCTGATCCGGGAGATCGCCGAGCGGTTCGGGCGGCAGGTGCTGGTGCTGTCGGTGGACGCGCGCCGTACGGAGTCGGGCTCCTTCGAGGTGACCACCCACGGCGGTCGCAAGGGCACCGGCATCGACGCGGTCGAATGGGCGCACCGGGCGGCCGAGTTGGGGGCGGGGGAGATCCTGCTCAACTCGATGGACGCGGACGGCACGAAGGACGGCTACGACCTGGAGATGATCGCGGCGGTGCGCAAGCACGTGACCGTCCCGGTCATCGCCTCCGGGGGCGCGGGCAAGCTCGCGGACTTTCCGCCGGCGGTGGCCGCGGGGGCGGATGCCGTGCTGGCGGCTTCCGTCTTTCACTTCGGGGATCTGCGGATCGGCGAGGTGAAGCAGGCGTTGCGGGAGGCGGGTCACCCCGTGAGGTGACTTCGGTTCGGTGCCTTCCGTAGAGGCGTTGTAAGCCCCGGCTGCCTGGCGGTCGGGGCTTACTTGTGGGGGGATGCGAAAGAAAAGTTGCGCAAAATATATTGCGCAACTTTTCTTTCGTATCTACGGTGGGGTCATGAACGACAAGGAGCGGGACCGCCGCATCACGGACCTGGGGACGCTGAAGGCGTTGGCCCACCCGCTGCGGATGCGCCTGATGCGAGGGCTGACGATTGCGCAGGCGGCGACCGCCTCGCAGCTCGCGGAGCAGGTCGACGAGGCCGTCTCGCTGGTCAGCTACCACCTGCGCAAGCTCGCCCAGTACGGCCTGATCCAGGAGGCCGAGGCGCGCAGCACCGACAGCCGGGAGCGCTGGTGGGAGCCCGCCTCCGACGGCCTGAGCATCCGCCACGAGGACTTCCGCGACGCCCCCGAGAAGGCCGCCGCACACACCGCGGCCAGCCGGCTCTTCTTCGAGCAGCGCGCCGACATGTACCGGAACTACCTCGACGAACGGGCCTACTGGGGCGAGGAGTGGAACGCGGCGGCCGAGTCCTCGGAGGCGACGGTACGGCTCACCGCCGCCGAACTGGCCCGGCTGACCGCGGAGATGCTCGCCCTCGTCCGCCGCTACGACGAACAGGGCCGGGCCGCCGAAGCCGCAGGTGACACCGAGGGCCGCGAGACGGTCGCGGTGCACACGTACTCCTTCCCCTTCCGGCCCTGAGAGGACGAACTCCCGTGCCCGCCACGCGCATAGCCACGCCCGAGGCCCCCGCACTCCCGGCGCACCGCGACCCCAACGTCCTCCGCTGGCTCGGCGCCTACGCGGCGTCGATGGCGGGCGACGGTGTCTACTACGTAGCCCTGTCCTGGGCGGCCGTTCAGGCCGGTTCCCCGGCGCAGGCCGGCCTGGTGATGACGGTCAGCGCGCTGCCGCGCGCGGTGCTGATGCTGGGCGGGGGAGTGATCGCCGACCGCTTCGGTCCGCGCCGGGTCGTCATCGGCAGTGACGCGGTGCGTTGCGCGGCCGTGCTCGCGGTGGCGGCGCTGCTGTTCCTCACCGGTCCGGGGCTCTGGCCGCTCGCCGCGCTCGCCCTGGTCTTCGGCATCGTGGACGCCGTCTTCGTGCCCGCCGTGGGCGCGTTGCCCGCACGCATCACCGGCAAGGGCCAGCTCGCCAGGGTGCAGGGCATGCGGGGCCTCGCGTACCGGTTCGCCGTGATCTTCGGAGCTCCGGTCGGCGGTCTCGCCGTGGCGTTCGGCGGCGCGGTGGCCGCGTTCGGGGTGGCCGGGCTGCTGATCGCGGTGTCGGTACCGCTGCTGATCTCCGTACGGGTTCGGGAGCTGCCGCCGGACGACACGGCCGCCGTCGGCATAACCACCGCGTGGCGCGACCTGGCTGCCGGGCTCCGCTACATCCGCCGTCATCGTGTTCTCGCCCCTCTGATGCTGGCCATCGCCCTCGGTGACCTGGGGTTCGTCGGTCCGCTCAACGTGGGGCTGACCCTGCTCGCCGACGAGCGGGGGTGGGGGGCGTCCGGGATGGGGTGGGTGCTCGCCGGGTTCGGGGTCGGCGCGGGGATCGCCTCGATGACGCTGACCGTGCGGGGGCAACTGCCGTACGCCGGGCGGGTCGCCGGTTACTCGATCATCGCCGGGTCCGTCGCGATAGGCGCCCTGGCCTACGTCCCGAGTGTCCTCGCAGCGGTAGGCATCGCCCTGCTCATCGGGCTGCTCGCCGGGCTCAGCGGCGCCGTCTGTGTGGCCCTGCTCCAGACCCAGTCCAACCCCGCCTACCTCGGCCGTGTCACAGCCGTCTCCAGCCTGGCCAGCCTCGGCTTCGCCCCGCTGAGCATGCCGCTGTCGGCCGCGGCGATCGGCGCGTGGGGCACGGGCCCGGTGTTCGTGTTCAGCGCGGTGGTCTGCGGGCTGGGCGGGGTCATCGCGTTGGGCGTCCGGGACCTGCGGCGCGCCGAACTGCCCGACTGACCCGGCCTGTTCACAACTGCGGGCTCAGATCCCCAGCTGCTTGGCCTCCTGGAGCTTGGCGATCGCGTTCTCGTCGCCGTCCAGTTCCACCTTGGCCACGCTCTGGCGGCCGTGGGCGAACATCAGCAGCTCCGAGGGCTCGCCGGTGACCGTCACCACCGGTGCGCCCTTGTGCGCGACCGCCGTCTGGCCGTCGGGGCGGCGCAGCACCAGGCCGGTCGGCGCGGTGCGGCCCATCAGCCGGGCCATGCGCTCAAGGCGCGACCACAGGGCGTCCTGGAACACCGGATCCAGTTCACGTGGCGTCCAGTCCTCCTGCGCACGCCGTACGTCCTCCGTGTGGACGTAGAACTCGACCGTGTTGGACGCCTCGTCGAGCTGCTTGAGCTGGAACGGCGAGAAGCGCGGCGGGCCCGTACGGATGAGCTGGATCAGCTCCTCGTACGGCTTCGCCGCGAACTCCGTCATCACCCGCTCCAGACGGGGCGCGAGCTGCTTGATCATGATGCCGCCGGCGGCGTCCGCGCGGCGCTCGCGCACCACCACGTGCGCGGCGAGGTCACGGGTCTGCCACCCCTCGCAGAGAGTCGGGGCGTCCGGGCCCGCGGTCTCCAGGAGATCGGCGAGAAGAAGTCGTTCACGCTTGGCGAAGGTCGACATACCGTCAGCCTACGACCGCGCGGAGGGTCCGCACAGTGGACGCCCGGCCAGGACTGTCAGTGGGGCGCGGCACAATGGCCCCATGACCAGCGCGCCCCAGTCCAGCAGCCTCGATCCCGAGATCGCCGCCCGCCTCAAGCGGAGCGCCGACGGGCTCGTCCCCGCCATCGCCCAGCAGTACGACACCGGTGAGGTGCTCATGCTCGGCTGGATGGACGACGAGGCGCTGCATCGGACGTTGACGACCGGCCGCTGCACCTACTGGTCCCGCAGCCGCCGGGAGTACTGGGTGAAGGGTGACACCTCCGGCCACTTCCAGCACGTCAAGTCGGTCGCCCTGGACTGCGACGCCGACACGGTCCTCGTGAAGGTCGACCAGATCGGCGCGGCCTGCCACACCGGCGCCCGCACGTGCTTCGACGCCGACGTGCTCCTCAAAGACGGTCTCCTCAAGGACGGCGCTGATTCCAGCACCGCCGCCTCGGATCAGTAGGGTCAGCCGCCATGGACCTTGAGACGTTCCGCAAGCTGGCCACCGACCGTCGCGTCATTCCGGTCACCCGCAAGCTCCTCGCCGACGGCGACACCCCGGTCGCGCTCTACCGCAAGCTCGCCGCGGAGCGCCCCGGCACCTTCCTCCTGGAGTCCGCGGAGAACGGCCGCTCCTGGTCCCGCTATTCGTTCGTCGGCGTCCGCAGCGCCGCCACCCTCACCGCCCGCGACGGCCAGGCCCACTGGCTCGGCACCCCGCCCGTCGGCGTCCCGGCCGACGGCGACCCCCTCGCCGCCCTGCGCGCCACCATCGAGACCCTGCACACTCCGCACCAGGAGGGCCTGCCGCCCTTCACCGGCGGCATGGTCGGCTATCTCGGCTACGACATCGTCCGCCGCCTGGAGAAGATCGGCCCGGGCGAGCGCGACGACCTCAAGCTTCCCGAGCTGACCATGCTCCTCACCAGCGACCTCGCCGTGATGGACCACTGGGAGGGCTCGGTCCTGTTGATCGCCAACGCGATCAACCACAACGACCTCGACACCGGCGTCGACGAGGCGTACGCGGACGCCATCGCCCGCCTCGACGCCATGGAGGCGGACCTCTCCCGCGCGGTCGCCCAGCCGCCCGCCCAGCTTCCGCCCTCCGAACTCCCCGAGTACACCGCGCTCTGGGGCGGCCCCGACTTCAAGGTGGCCGTGGAGGACATCAAGGAGCGCATCCGCGCGGGCGAGGCCTTCCAGGTCGTCCCGTCCCAGCGCTTCGAAACACCGTGCACGGCAAGCGCGTTGGATGTCTACCGGGTGCTGAGGGCGACCAATCCGTCCCCCTACATGTACCTGTTCCGCTTCGACGGCTTCGACGTGGTGGGCTCGTCTCCCGAGGCCCTCGTCAAGGTCGAGGACGGCCGCGCGATGGTCCACCCCATCGCTGGTACCCGGCACCGCGGGGCCACCCCGCAGGAGGACCAGGCCCTCGCCGACGAACTGCTCGCCGACCCCAAGGAGCGCGCCGAGCACCTCATGCTGGTCGACCTCGGCCGTAACGATTTGGGACGCGTCTGCGAGCCCGGCTCGGTCGAGGTCGTCGACTTCATGTCCGTCGAGCGGTACTCGCACGTGATGCACATCGTCTCCACGGTCACCGGCCGCGTCGCACCCGGCCGCACCGCCTTCGACGTCCTCACCGCCTGCTTCCCGGCCGGCACCCTCTCCGGCGCGCCCAAGCCCCGCGCGATGCAGATCATCGACGAACTGGAGCCGTCCAGAAGGGGGTTGTACGGCGGCTGCGTCGGCTACCTCGACTTCGCCGGCGACTCCGACACCGCCATCGCCATCCGTACGGCCCTGCTCCGCGACGGCACGGCCTACGTCCAGGCGGGCGCCGGCATCGTCGCCGACTCGGACCCGGAGCTGGAGGACCAGGAGTGCCGTAACAAGGCGGCGGCGGTGCTCCGCGCGGTGCACACGGCGAACCGGCTCGGGCAATAGGACGAGGGTCATATGAACCCCGGGTGACGGTTCGCCCGGGGTTCGAGCGATAGTGGACTACGTGACTGCTGCTGTTCCACACCCCCGTTCCGAAGGCGAAGGCCCCGCGCGCGCCGGCCGCCGCAGCCTCGCCGTAGCGCTGATGAGCGGTGCGCTCGGCGCGGCCGTGGCGCTGCTGGCCACCCGTCAGCGCTGGTCGGAGGGGACGGCGACGGTGGCCGGTGACCCGTTCCCGCTGACCGCCAGGGGCAGCGACGTCACGGGTGTGCCCGCGGCGCTCGCCATAGTGGGCCTCGCCGCGCTCGTCGCCGTGTTCGCCGTCCGCAGGACGGGCCGCTTCGCGGTCTCCGCCCTCCTCGCGCTCTCCGGCGCGGGCATCGTCGTCGCCGCCCTGCTGGGCGCCTCCGACAGCTCCGCGCTCGACGACAAGGCCGCGCAGGCCTCCGGCGACACCTCGTCCGTCGTGCACGCCTTCGAACACACGGCCTGGCCGTACGTCGCCGCGGTGGGCGGCGGCCTGATCCTGCTGGCCGGCCTGCTCGCCCTGCTCTACGGCCGCCGGTGGCCCGCGATGTCGGGCCGCTACGAGCGCAATGGCACGCCTCGCCCCCGGCGGACTCCTGTGGTGGACCCTGACCGTCCCGAGGACATCTGGAAGGCCCTGGACCGCGGTGAGGACCCCACCGGCGCGTAAGCACTCCGTTGGGAGAGCAGGCGATGCGCCGGGTCGTCGATCGACTGCGGCGCCGTCGTGGCTGGTCGCGCAGTTCCCCGCGCCCCTTTGGGGCGCTGCCGCGCCGCGCGCGGGGCCACCCCGAAGCAGCGCTTCCGTGTGCGTGCGGAAGAATGCAGCGTGAGCGTCTGCTCACACACGTACACAGCAACGAGGAGCACGTCATGGCGGGCAACAGCCACGGTCACACTTTGGCCGCCTGGACCGGTACCACCATCATCTTCATCGGTTTCCTGGTCGCGGGCGCCTTCATGGTGATGGCGCAGCCGGCCGGCTTCTGGGCCGGAATGGGGATCACGGTCGTCGGCGGCATCGTCGGCTGGGTCATGAGCGCGATGGGAATGGGCATGCCCAAGGACCGTCCCCAGGACCTGACCGAGCTGCTCGGCAAGACGGCGCACGCCGACAGCTGAGCCGTAGGCAGTAGCTGTCAGCCACCACTTCGTGGAGGGGCGGTCCCGGGAGCACCAGGAACCGCCCCTCACGCGCGCGTGCCGCACGAAAGGGCCAGGGGGCACAATGCGAGACGTGAACGCCGACAGCCAGAGCGTGCCGAAGACACGCGCCCCCGGTTCCGCCTCCGTACTGAACCGCGTCGCCGTGCCCGCGGCCGTCCTCGCGACCGTCGCCGGAGCCTTCGCCTACGTCGGCACGGTCGACCCGAACCAGCCCGGCCACTACCCCGTCTGCCCCCTGTACCGCCTCACCGGCCTGTACTGCCCCGGCTGCGGCGGCCTGCGCAGCGCGCACGAGTTCATCCACGGCGACTTCCTCGCCGCACTCCAGGACAACGCGATCGCCGTAGTGGGCTATCTGGCCTTCACGGTCGTATGGACCGTCTGGGTGGTCCGTGCGGCACGCGGCCGGCCCGCGCGGATCGAACTCGGCAGGGTCCAGCTGTGGAGTCTGGGCGCGTTGGTGCTGGTCTTCACGGTTGTCCGGAACCTGCCGTTCGGTGGCTGGCTACATCCTTGATCAACCGACGGATGTCCAGGTAGTGGGACCGGCGTCAACCGGATGCGAGGGCTACGCCTTCCTCCGGATACCATCGACGCTAGATGTGACCATGGCTTTTCCACCGTCCGGAAGGGGGCCGCTCGCGTGAGTGTGCTCGACGAGATCATCGACGGAGTCCGTGCCGACCTGGCGGAACGGCAGGCGCGCGTCAGCCTCGACGAGCTCAAGGAGCGCGCGGCGAAGGCTCCCGCTGCCAAGGACGGCGTCGCAGCCCTGCGCGGCGACGGCGTCAAGGTCATCTGCGAGGTCAAGCGCTCCAGCCCCTCCAAGGGCGCGCTGGCCGCGATCGCCGACCCGGCGGGCCTGGCCGCGGACTACGAGGCGGGCGGCGCAGCCGTCATCTCCGTCCTCACCGAACAGCGCCGCTTCGGCGGCTCGCTGGCCGACCTGGAGGCCGTTCGCGCCCGCGTGGACATCCCGGTCCTCCGCAAGGACTTCATCGTCACGTCGTACCAGCTCTGGGAGGCCCGGGCCTACGGCGCCGACCTCGTGCTGCTGATCGTCGCGGCCCTGGACCAGCCCGCCCTGGAGTCCCTCATCGAGCGCGCCGAGTCGATCGGCCTCACGCCGATCGTCGAGGTCCACGACGAGGACGAGGTCGACCGCGCGGTCGACGCCGGCGCCAAGATCATCGGCGTCAACGCCCGCAACCTCAAGACCCTTGAGGTCGACCGCGGCACCTTCGAGCGCGTCGCCCCCGAGATCCCCGCCCACATCGTCAAGATCGCCGAGTCCGGCGTCCGCGGCCCCCACGACCTCATCGCCTACGCCAACGCAGGCGCCGATGCGGTCCTGGTGGGCGAGTCCCTGGTCACCGGCCGCGACCCCAAGTCGGCGGTGTCGGACCTGGTCGCGGCGGGGGAGCACCCCGCACTGCGACACGGCCGTAGCTGATCACCCGGTAGGCTAGCCCGCGATGAACCTCACCCTGACGCCCACGGACCGGTACGCCCGCCTCGCGCGCGGCTGCCGTCCGAGGGGTTGCCGCGCCCCGGCCCGCCGGGTGCGCGGCCGCAGGGTGCGTTACGTCATCGGAGACGAGCCTGGGCAGGTAAACGGCCGTCGATGGCAGCGCGCCCTTTAGGGGCGCGGGGCTGTATTTGATGTGCGGCTACCGCCGCGCGGGCGCGACCAGCCACGGCCGGCCCGCAGCCAACTAACACCCCTCCGCCCCACGGCGCCTAGTGTCTCAACAAACACTCACCGTGAGGTTTCCGCATGCCCAGCGAGTTCTTCATCCCAGACCCCGACGGCCAAATCCCCAGCCCCGAAGGCTACTTCGGCGCCTTCGGCGGCAAGTTCATCCCGGAGGCCCTCGTCGCCGCCGTGGACGAGGTGGCCGTCGAGTACGACAAGGCCAAGCACGACCCCGAGTTCGCCCGCGAGTTGGACGACCTCCTCCTCAACTACACCGGCAGGCCAAGCGCGTTCACGGAGGTACCGCGCTTCGCGGAACACGCGGGTGGCGCGAGGATCTTCCTCAAGCGCGAGGACCTGAACCACACCGGCTCCCACAAGATCAACAACGTCCTCGGTCAGGCCCTGCTCACCAAGCGCATGGGCAAGACCAGGGTCATCGCGGAGACCGGCGCCGGTCAGCACGGCGTCGCGACCGCCACCGCCTGCGCACTGTTCGGCCTCGAATGCACCATCTACATGGGCGAGATCGACACCCAGCGCCAAGCGCTGAACGTGGCCCGGATGCGCATGCTCGGCGCCGAGGTCATCGCCGTGAAGTCCGGCAGCCGTACGCTCAAGGACGCGATCAACGAGGCCTTCCGCGACTGGGTTGCCAACGTCGACCGCACGCACTACCTCTTCGGTACGGTCGCCGGCCCGCACCCCTTCCCCGCCATGGTCCGCGACTTCCACCGCGTGATCGGCGTCGAGGCCCGCCGTCAGATCCTGGAGCGCGCCGGACGTCTCCCCGACGCGGCGATCGCCTGCGTCGGCGGCGGCTCGAACGCCATCGGCCTTTTCCACGCCTTCATCCCGGACGCGGACGTACGCCTCATCGGCTGCGAACCGGCCGGTCACGGCGTCGAGACCGGCGAGCACGCGGCGACCCTCACCGCGGGCGAGCCCGGCATCCTGCACGGTTCCCGGTCCTACGTCCTGCAGGACGAGGAGGGCCAGATCACCGAGCCGTACTCGATCTCGGCCGGACTGGACTACCCGGGCATCGGCCCCGAGCACTCCTACCTCAAGGACAGTGGCCGCGGCGAGTACCGCGCGATCACCGACGACGCCGCTATGCAGGCCCTGCGCCTGCTGTCGCGCACCGAGGGCATCATCCCGGCCATCGAGAGCGCCCACGCGTTGGCAGGCGCGCTGGAGGTCGGCAGGGAGCTGGGCAAGGACGGGCTGATCGTCGTCAACCTGTCCGGGCGCGGCGACAAGGACATGGACACGGCCGCCCGGTACTTCGGCCTGTACGACACCAGTGCCGATGCCGAAGTCGCGGCGAACACCGCCGACGTCGCGGAGATCGAGGGGGACGCCAAGTGAGCGGCAACATCCAGCTGTTGAGCGACACCCTCGCCGCCACGAAGGCCGAGGGACGCGCCGCGCTCATCGCCTATCTCCCGGCCGGGTTCCCGACGGTGGACGGCGGTATCGCGGCGATCAAGGCGGCCTTCGACGGCGGCGCGGACATCGTCGAGGTGGGCCTGCCGCACAGTGACCCCGTCCTCGACGGTCCCGTCATCCAGACCGCCGACGACATCGCCCTGCGCGGCGGCGTCAAGATCGCGGACGTGATGCGCACGGTCCGCGAGACCCACGCGGCGACCGGGAAGCCGGTGCTCGTCATGACGTACTGGAACCCGATCGACCGCTACGGCGTCGAGCGCTTCACCGCCGAGCTGGCCGAGGCGGGCGGTGCCGGGTGCATCCTGCCCGACCTGCCCGTGCAGGAGGCGGGGCTGTGGAGGGAGCACGCCGAGAAGCACGGGCTCGCCACGGTCTTCGTGGTCGCGCCCAGCAGCAAGGACGCCCGCCTCGCCGAGATCACCAAGGTCGGCACCGGCTTCGTCTACGCCGCCTCCCTGATGGGCGTCACCGGCACCCGTGCGTCCGTGGGCGCGCAGGCGCAGGACCTCGTCGAGCGCACCCGGGCCACCACCGACACGCCCGTGTGCGTCGGACTCGGTGTCTCGAACGCCCAGCAGGCCGCCGAGGTGGCCCGCTTCGCGGACGGCGTGATCGTCGGCTCGGCCTTCGTCAAGGGGATGCTGGACGCCCCGGACGACGCGGCCGGCGTAGAGGCGGTCCGCGCGCTCGCCGGTGAACTGGCCAAGGGCGTGCGCGGACAGGCGTAACAGAACGCCAGGCGTCACGCGGCGACCGGCATAACAGAACAACTGGTCCCTCGTATGGGTGGACCTGGGACCGGGGAGGCGCGCTGCGCCTCCCCGGTTCGTTCTGCGGGGTGTGAGCGAGAAGAACCGTGACGGAAAGCGCACCGCCCGCGAGCGGCTGGCGGTCGAGCGTGAGAAGCAGAAGTCCGCGGAGAGGCGGCGGCGCACGCTGATCGTGGCCGCGAGCGTCGTCTGCGTGCTGGGTCTGGCGACGGTGGTCGGCGTCCTCGCCGCGAACCACGGCAAGGACGACAGCGGCAGCAGCAGCGCGGGCCCGGTCGTGGCGCCCTCCGGGGCGACCGGCAAGGACAGCCTGGCGATCCAGGTCGGCAAGGACAGCGCCAAGCCGACGCTCACGGTGTGGGAGGACTTCCGCTGCCCGGCCTGCCAGGCCTTCGAGACGGCGTACCGCTCGACGCTCCACGAGCTGACGGACTCCGGGCAGCTCAAGGTGCAGTACCACCTGGTCACGATCATCGACGGCAACCTCGGCGGCACCGGCTCCAAGCGCGCGGCCAACGCGGCGGCCTGCGCCCAGGACGCCGGAAAGTTCCGCGACTTCCACGACGTGCTGTACGAGAACCAGCCCAAGGAGACGGACGACGCGTACTCCAGCAACGCCAAGCTGATCGAGCTGGCGGGCAAGGTCAGCGGCCTCGACACGCCCGCCTTCCAGAAGTGCGTCAACAGCGGTACGCACGACAGCTGGGTCACGAAGTCCGCCGCCGCGTTCCAGGCCGGCGGATTCACCGGTACGCCGACCGTCCTCTTCGACGGCAAGAACATCTACGCGGACCAGACGATGACCCCGGCGAAGCTGAAGCAGCTGGTCCAGGCGGCGAACAAGGGGTGACAGGGGGTAAGCGGGCGGGCCGGTTTTCACACCGGCCCGTTATGGAGCCGTAGCCGGGCCGCTTGCCGTGGTCGCGGTCCGGCACGGTAGCGTCGACCCTGCCATGGAACTTGCCTACATTCCCAGCCCGTCGCGCGGGGTCATCCACCTCGGCCCCATTCCGCTGCGCGGCTACGCGTTCTGCATCATCATCGGCGTCTTCGTCGCCGTCTGGCTCGGCAACAAACGCTGGGTCGCCCGCGGCGGCAAGGTCGGGACGGTGGCCGACATCGCTGTCTGGGCCGTGCCGTTCGGCCTCGTCGGCGGTCGCCTCTACCACGTGATCACGGACTACGAGCTGTACTTCAGCGAGGGCCGCGACTGGGTGGACGCCTTCAAGGTGTGGCAGGGCGGCCTCGGCATCTGGGGCGCCATCGCGCTCGGCGCGGTGGGTGCCTGGATCGGCTGCCGCCGCCGTGGCATCCCGCTGCCCGCCTGGGCCGACGCCCTCGCCCCCGGTATCGCCTTCGCCCAGGCCATCGGCCGCTGGGGCAACTGGTTCAACCAGGAGCTGTACGGCCGCGAGACGCACCTCCCCTGGGCGCTGCACATCACGTCCTCGACGGACGGCCGCGTCCCCGGCTACTACCACCCGACGTTCCTGTACGAGTCGCTGTGGTGCGTCGGCGTCGGCTTCCTCGTCATCTGGGCCGACCGCCGCTTCAAGCTGGGCCACGGCCGGGCGTTCGCGCTGTACGTCGCCGCGTACTGCGTGGGCCGCGGCTGGATCGAGTACATGCGCGTCGACGACGCCCACCACATCCTCGGCCTGCGGTTGAACGACTGGACCGCGATGATCGTCTTCGCGCTCGCGGTGACGTACTTCGTGATCTCGGCGAAGAAGCGCCCGGGCCGCGAAGAGGTCGTCGAGCCGGACACCGATGCCCCCGACGGTGACAGCGAGCCGGTGGAGAAGGAAGAGCCGGAGTCCGACGCCTCGGAGGCGAAGGAAGACACCGAGGTCACGGAAGAAGCAGAAGAGGTAGACCTCAAAAAAGACGAGGCCGAGTCGGCGAAGAAGGGCTGACGGCCGGTTCTACGACGATGAGGGCGCCCCGTGTTTCACGGGGCGCCCTCATCGTGTTCAGGTGCGGCGCGCCAACGCGAGTGTTCTCTGCGCCGCCACCACCACCGCCGCGTCGATGAACCGGCCGTCGGGCAGGGCCTGGGCGCCCTCCTCCTGCATGGCCGCCTTGACGATCGTCTCGGCCTGTTCGAGTTCGTGCTCGGTCGGAAGGAACGCGCTCTCGATGACCGGGAGTTGACGGGGATGGATCGCCGCGCGCCCGAGGAAACCGAGGGTGCGACCGTGGGCGCAGGAGGCCGCCAGGCCCTCCAGGTCGCGGATGTCCGGGTGGACGGACTGGGGTGGCGGGGCCAGTCCCGCGGCCCGCGCGGCGACGATCACCCGCGAGCGGGACCAGTCGAGGCCGGCGTCGTCGCGTACGCCCAGGTCGGCCCGTAGATCCGCCTCGCCGAGCGCGATGCCGTGCACGGAGGAGTGCGCGGCGGCGATCGAGAAGGCCCGCTCGATGCCGAGGGCCGTCTCCAGGAGGGCGTACAGGGGGAGGTCGCGGGCCTTTTCCGCTACGGCTACGACGTCCTCCGTGGACGTCACCTTCGGGAGCCGTAGGCCAGACACGCCCGGGAGGGGTGTGAGGGTGCGGAGATCGTCGGCTGCCCAGGGGGTGTCCAGGGCGTTCACGCGGACGTGGACGTTGAGTTGGGGCTCCGAGAGGAGTTCCGCTGTGGCCGCGCGGGCGTAGGCCTTGCGGTCCGGGGCTACCGCGTCCTCCAAATCCACGACGACCACGTCGGCGCCGGCGGCGAGGGCCTTGGCGACGATCGGGGGGCGGTCACCGGGGACGTAGAGCCAGGTCAGGGGGTGTGGGGTCACAGGGCGCCCTCCTGGCGGAGAGTGGTCAACTCGGTGTTGGTCAGGCCGAGTTCGGTCAGGACCGTGTCCGTGTCGGCGCCGTGGGGGCGGCCGGTCCAGCGGATCGCGCCGGGGGTGGCGGAGAGGCGGAAGAGGACGTTCTGCATGCGGAGGGGGCCGAGTTCGGGGTCGTCGACGGTGGTGATCGTGTCGAGGGCCTGGTACTGGGGGTCCGTCATGACGTCCCGTACGTCCTGGATGGGGGCGACCGCAGCCTCCGCCTTCTCGAAGGCGGCCAGGACCTCCGTGCGGGTGCGTTGCGCGATCCAGTCGCCGACCGCCGCGTCGAGGATGTCGGCGTGCCGGGCCCGGTCGGCGCCGGTCGCGAACCACGGTTCGTCGATCAGTTCCGGGCGGCCGACCAGGCGCATCACGCGCTCGGCGATCGACTGGGCGGAGGTCGAGACGGCGACCCAACTGCCGTCCGCCGTGCGGTAGGTGTTGCGCGGGGCGTTGTTCTGGGAGCGGTTGCCGGTGCGCGGCTGGACGTGGCCGAGCTGGTCGTACCAGAGGGGTTGCGGGCCGAGGGCGGTGAGGATCGGTTCGATGATCGCCATGTCGACTACCTGGCCCTCGCCCGTGCGGTCGCGGGCGGCGAGGGCCGTCATCACGGCGTACGCCGTCGCCAGGCCCGCGATCGAGTCGGCGAGGCCGAACGGCGGGAGCGTCGGGGGTGCGTCCGGTTCGCCGGTGATCGCGGCGAAACCGCTCATCGCCTCGGCGAGGGTGCCGAAGCCGGGGCGGTGGGCGTAGGGCCCGAACTGGCCGAAGGCGGTGACCCGGGCGAGGACCAACCGCGGGTTGGCGGCGGAGAGTTCGGCCCAGCCGAGGTCCCATTTCTCCAGGGTGCCGGGGCGGAAGTTCTCGATGATCACGTCGGCGGTCGCGGCGAGCCGGAGGAGGGTGTCGCGCCCGCCCGGCTTCGAGAGGTCAAGGGTGATCGTGCGTTTGTTGCGGCCGAGCAGCTTCCACCACAGGCCGATGCCGTCCTTCGACGGGCCGTGGCCACGGGACGGGTCGGGCTTGGTCGGGTGCTCGACCTTGATGACCTCGGCGCCGAAGTCGCCGAGCATGGTGGCGGCGAGGGGTCCGGCGAAGAGCGTCGCGAGGTCGAGAACGCGCAGGCCTGACAGGGGAGTTGTGGTCGTCGTCTCGGTCATGACGCGTACTGCTTGTCGATCTCCGCGCGGAACGGCATCGACGCCGTCGCCCCGGGCCGTTGCACGGACAGGGCTGCCGCCGCTGCCGCCCATCCCAGCGCGTCCCGCATCGGGCGGCCCTCGGCGAGTGCCACCGCCAGTGCGCCGACGAAGGTGTCGCCCGCGCCCGTCGAGTCCACGGCGGTCACGCGGGGCGCGGAGACGGTGAGCGGCTCGGCGTCCCGGGCCGCGTACAGGCTGCCCGCCGCGCCCAGGGTGACGATCACCTCGGGCACCTGGTCGAGCAGGGCCGCCGCTGCCTCGCGCGGGTCGGTGTGGCCGGTGAGGGCGGTGGCCTCGTGCTCGTTGGGGACCAACAGGTCGGTGGCGGCGAGGAGTTCGGCGGGTAGTGGCTGGGCGGGCGCGGGGGTGAGGATCGTACGGATGCCGTGGCGGCGGGCTGCCTCCGCGCCCGCGATCACTCCGGTCAGCGGGATCTCCAGTTGGAGTAGCAGGGCGTCGGCCGTGGCGATCGTGGCCTCGTCGCCGGGGGCGAGGTGGTCGACGGTGCTGTTGGCGGCGGGGATCACGACGATCGCGTTGCCGCCCTCGTTGTCCACGACGATGTGCGCGGTGCCGGACGGGCCCTCGACGGTGCGCAGATGGTCGGTGTCGACGCCCGAGTGTTCGAACGTGGCGCGGAGTTGGGCGCCGTAGGCGTCGTTGCCGACCGCGCCGATGATCGTGACGTTGGCGCCTGAATGGGCCGCGGCGATCGCCTGGTTGGCGCCCTTGCCGCCGGGGATCGTACGGAACTCCCGTCCCGTCACGGTCTCTCCGCGCTGCGGGGCCTTCGCGACGTAGGCGACGAGGTCCATGTTCGTGCTGCCGAGCACGGCGATGTGGGTCATGGGCGGGCGGTCTCCTGATGGGTGAGCCGGGCGAGGGTGTCGAAACCGATGCCGTTGAAGTCGCCTACGGAGGTGGCGAGTCGGTTCTTGAGGGGGGCCGTCCAGCGGTCGGGGAGCGCGGCGGGGGTGCCCGCGAGCAGGGCGGCGATGCTGCCGACCGTGGCGCCGTTGGAGTCGGTGTCCCAACCCCCGGACACCGCACGGCAGATGGAGCCGGTGAAGTCGCCGTCCGCGTGGGTGAGGGCGGCGGCGATCAGGGCGGTGTTGGGGATCGCGTGGACCCAGTGGTGGGTGGGGGAGTAGGTGGCGTGGAGTTCGTCCACGACGGCGTCGAAGTCCCGGTGTTTCCTGGCCAGTTGGAGGGCGTGGTGGATCGCCTTCGCGAGACGGGAGTGGGGCGGGACGACCGTCAGACCGGTGCGTAGGCAGGTGTGGATGTCGTGGGTGCCGGTGGTCGCGGTGGCGATGACGGCCGCCGTGAACATCGCCGCGTAGACGCCGTTCGCGGTGTGGGTGAGGGTGGCGTCGCGGTGGGCCTGTTCGGCCGCTGCGGCGGGGTTTCCGGGGTTGGTCCAGCCGTGCACGTCGGCGCGGATCAGGGCGCCGATCCACTCGCGGAACGGGTTGCGGTGGCGGGCCGTTCGCGGGGGTTCCAGGCCGGTGAGGAGGTTGCGGTAGGCGATGCGTTCGGCGGTGAAGGTGCGGCCTGCGGGGAGTTCGTCGAGCCAGAGTTTCGCCACGTCGGCGGTGGTGAAGTCCTTGCCGTGGCGTTGCAGCAACAGGAGGTTCAGTAGCGGGTAGTTGAGGTCGTCGTCCTCGGGCATGCCGTCGATGTTCTCGGCGAGGGAGGTGGGGGCGGAGCGGCGGTTCCAGGGGTGGGCGGCGAGGAGTTCGGCGGGGACGCCTCGGGCGGTGAAGTAGGAGTTGAGGGGCCAGTTGCCGGTGGCGCGGGCGAGTTGGCGGATGCCGTCGAGGGTGATCTTCTCGACGGGTTTGCCGAGGAGGCAGCCGACGGCGCGGCCCAGCCAGGCGGCCTGGAGGGTGGCCGGGCGGGGTGAGGAAGTGGCTTGCGGGGTGGGCCAGTTGGGGCAGAGGGACTTGATCCGCGCCAGGTCGGTGGGTTCTTGGTCCGCCAACTTGCCGGGCAGGTCCGCCAGTTCGTCCAGCAGGTCTTCCGCGAGCAACCGGAGGTAGCGGGTGGGGGGTTGGGCCGACGCGCCCGCCCGTTCCGGGGCTTCCGCACCGCCCGCCGCCCGCCATCGTGCCGCGATCGCCGACGGTTCGCGTCCGTCCTGGGCGGCCTGGTGCAGCTCGTGGCCCAGCAGGTCCTCCGGCTGGACCCAGGTCAGTCGGAGCACCTCAGCCCTCCGATCTCGGTGAACGCCGCCTCGTGGGCCCGGCGTCGGAGGACGTCGCGTTCGAAGAGCTCGCGGGTGACGGCGGTGAGGGTCGTGGCTGGTTCCCAGAGATCCAGGCGGCTGGCTTCCGCGACCGTCTTCGACCAGTCCTGCGGGACCGTGGAGCCGAGGGCGCCGGCCACCGCGCCGGCCATCGTCGCGATCGAGTCGCAGTCCCGGCCGTAGTTCACCGAACCCAGTACCGCGTGGCGGTAGTCGCCGCCGGAGACCACCAACATGCCCAGGGCGACGGGGAGTTCCTCGATCGCCTTGGTACGGGAGGGGCGGCGGGCGTCCAGGGAGGGGGCGCGGTAGTCGGGGCCCACCGTGTCGTACGGTGCGATCGCCTCCCGCAGGGGGACCAGCGCCGACTCGAAGTCCGAGTAACGGGCGGCTACTTCGCAGACCTGCTCGATGGCGGTGCGGGTGCCGTCCTTCGCCAGGGCGAGGCAGGCGGTCACGACTGAGTCGGGGGTCGCGCCCGGGACGCAGGCCGCGGCCACCGCCGCCGCGAAGACACCGGCCGCCTCTCGGCCGTACGACGACTGGTGGGCGCCCGCGATGTCGAGGGCCTCCGCGTAAGCGCCCGCCGGATTGGCCGCGTTGACCAGGCCGACCGGGGCCATGTACATCGCCGCACCGCAGTTGACGATGTTGCCGACGCCGGCCTCGCGGGGGTCGATGTGGCCGTAGTGGAGGCGGGCCGCGAGCCATTTCTCCGCGAGGAAGATGCGTTGGAGGGGGATGGCTTCCGCCTCCAACTCCGGGATCCAGCGCGGGTTCTGCATCAGGTCCGGGACGAGGTGATCGGCGACGGAGTACGCGTCGAGGTGGTCGCGGACCTGGGCGTAGACCCGTACCAGCGCATGAGTCATCAAGGTGTCGTCGGTGACGTGGCCGTCGCCCTTGTGGTACGGGGCGATGGGGCGGGCGGTGCGCCAGGCGTCGCCGTTCCAGGGGCCGACGATGCCGTGGACGCGACCGCTGTGGCGTTCGAGGATCTGGTCGGGGGAGTAGCCCTCGACGGGGCCGCCGAGGGCGTCGCCGACGGCCGCCCCGACGAGGGCGCCGGTGATCCGGTCCTCAAGACTGCTTTCTGGGAGTTTGGGCGTCATGCACCGAATCATGCTCCTGGTGGGGCCGGTTGTGTGGCTTCCAGGAGTTCGGCGAGTTCTACGAGGTCGGTGCCGGTGAGGCGGGGGAGTGCGCAGCCGGAGAGGGTGCGGCAGGCGTCCCGCCAGGTGGCGGGGATGGCCCCGCCGCCGCCGAGTGCTCCGGTGAGGGCGCCGGCCAGGGCCGGGGCGGAGTCGGCGACGCGGGAGAGGCAGGCTGCGGCGGGTACCGCTTCTGCGATACGGCCGCGGGAGGCTGTTGTCAGGGCCAGGGCTACCGGGACGGTTTCGGCGGCTGCGATTCCGTAGCTGTAGACGTGGTCGACGATCTGGTGTTCCAGGAGGGGGATCAGGGCGAAGGTGCTGTCGCTGTCCTGGGCCAACTTCAGTGCGTGGCGGGCGTTGCGGCCGATCTCCGTGGATTCGGGGAGTTCGGCGAGGGCGGCTGCCACGCAGTCGTCCACGTCCGTGCCGACCAGGGCGAGGGAGAGGGCCGCGGCCATGGCCCTGGCGCCGTGGACTCCGTCGCCGTCCTGGGTGTAGCGGGCGTCGAACTCGGCGAGGGCGGCGGCGCGTTGGGGGTCGCCGGGGTGAGCCACCGCGAGGACGCAGGCTCTTACGCAGGCCGCGTCGTCGAAGTAGTGGGGGTTGTCGTGGCCGGTGGCGGGTGGGCGGAGTCCTGCGGCGAGGTTGCCGAGGCCGGCGCGGACGGAGATACGGGCGCGGAGGGGAAGTACGGCGGACTCGACTTCCGGGGCGCGGTCTGCTGCTGCGGCGACCTCGCTGGCGATGGCGTTCCAGGTGAGGTCGATCGCGGCTCGGGTTCTGCGTTCTCTGCTGAGGTCGCCGAGGACTGTGTCGTCGCCGGCTCGTAGTACGGCTTCTGCGGCGAACGCTGCCCATTCGGCGTCGTCGGAGGGGCCCAGGCGTAGGGGCTCGGGGGGTTGGTTCAGGGCGATGGGGACGGGGAGTGTCGTGGTCGCGTTCTGTTCGGCGAAGGTGTCCAGCTCGCGGGTGAGGCGGCGGGTCCACTCGGGCATGCGGGCGGCTCGGTGTCTCGCGGCGGGCCAACCGGCGGCATCACCTGCGGCGAGCCCGAGCAGCAGCCCCTCGATACGGCGGACCTTGTGAACGGCCTCGGCTCCGCCATCGGCCTTGTTGTTCCCACCCGCACCCCCCGTGCGGCTCTCGTCGTCGGGTGCGGGTGGCCCCTGTGGGGCGGATTCGCCGTCGGCGGCTGCGGGTTGGGGCGGGGTGGGGTGGAGAGGGGGGTTGGGTGCGGGTGGCGCTTGTGGGGAGGGCTCGCCGTCTGTGGCTGCGGGTGGTTCTTGCGGGGCGAACTCGCCGCCGGTGGCTGCGAGTTGGAGTGGCTTGGAGTGGAAGAGGGAGTCGGCCGCCGTCGGCCCTTGTGGGATGAACTCGCCATCCCCGGCCGCTCGTTCGTCGTGGGTTCTCACAGCCGCACCTCGTCCTCATCCGCAGCCAGCACGTACTCCCGTCGCACCCGCTGATCCCGGCGCACCACGCCCCCCGTACCCCATTTCCCGCCCTCCCCCGGAACCAGCAACTCCGCGATGTCCAGCACATGGTGGCCGGCCATCGCCGGCAGGCAGCTTCCCCGGGCCGGGCCGATCGCCGCCGCCCAGTCGGACGGGATCGACGAGGCGCCGCGGGTCGCGCCCGCCAGCGCTCCCGCCACCGCCGCCGTCGTATCCGCGTCCCTTCCCATGTTGACCGCCGTGAGGACCGACTCCGTGAAGTCGCCGTCCGCTGCCGCGTACGCGCCGAAGGCGAGGGCGACCGCCTCGGGGGCCAGGTCGGTCCAGGGGTAGCCGCCGATCACCACCGCGGAGCGGACCGCACGTTCGCCCCGGTGGGCGACCGCCACCGCTCGGCGCAGGGAGCGGGCCGTCCAGGAGTCGTCGGGGACGACGGCCAGGGCGGAGGCGACGACCGCGATCGTCGGGGCTCCCGCCATCGCCGCCGCTACGCCTGCCGCGACCGCCTGGCCGCCGTAGATGCCCTCGCCGTCGTGGCTCACCGAACCGTCGATCGCGACGAGACGGGCAGCCTCCGCCGGGCGGCCTGCCGCGAAGACGCCGAAGGGGGCCGCGCGCATGGCCAGGCCGTCGCTCCAGGCGTGGCGGTGTTGTGCCGAAATCGGGGCTGCCAGGCCTCTGCGGAGGTTCTCCAGGGTGCCGCGTTCGCTGAAGCCCGCGCCGCGGAACGGGCCCTCGTCGCGGTCCGCGATCCACTCGTGCCAGGCCGCCTCCACGTGGGTCGGCGTGAGCGCCGAGCCGTGGCGGGCCAGGAGGAGGCCGGAGAAGATCGCGTACTCCGTGTCGTCCGTGCCGGCCGGGTTCTCGGCCACGTATCCCGTGATGCGGCCCCAACGGGCGCGGATCTCCGAGGGCTTCATGTTTTCTGCCGGTGCCCCGAGGGCGTCCCCCACCGCCAGGCCGAGCAGCGCGCCGCGTGCCCGTTCGCGGAGTTCGGGGGCGTTCTTGGGCGCCGGGACCGGGGGAATGCAGGCGATCGATGCCATACGCGGCCTCTCCTACGGGGTTCCCTCAGGGCGCCTCAGGGCGCGGAACCCTTTGCGGATGTGTCCCACGGGAGGCCTTCGGCAGAGCCTGACGGAGCGCAGCGTCACCCGGTCGACATCTGATCGGAGATCATCACGGATGAGCGTTCGAAGGTAAAGGTGCAGGTTAGCCCAGCCTTTCCTTGCTGGAGGGCCGGAAATGAAAAGCGTATGTTGAGTGTTGTCGAAGAGTAGAACATGTCCAAAGTTAGCCTAACCTTAGGCGCTTGCCAGCCTCCTGGGGGATCACCGCATGGCCATCATCGAGACCCAAGCGACGCTTCACGAGGCGCACCGCGACAACCACACCCACCGTGATGTGAACGGCGGCTGGCTGCGCCCCGCGGTGTTCGGCGCGATGGACGGTCTCGTCTCCAACCTCGCCCTGATGACCGGTGTCGTCGGCGGTGCTGTCAGTCATCAGACCGTCGTCATCACCGGGCTGGCCGGGCTCGCCGCCGGTGCCTTCTCCATGGCGGCCGGCGAGTACACCTCCGTCGCCTCCCAGCGCGAGCTGGTCGAGGCCGAGCTGGACGTCGAGCGGCGGGAGCTGCGCAAGCATCCCGAGGACGAGGAAGAGGAGCTCGCCTCGCTCTATGCCGCCCGCGGTGTCGACGCCGAACTCGCCCGTGAAGTCGCCCGGCAGTTGTCCCGTGATCCCGAGCAGGCCCTGGAGATACATGCCCGGGAGGAGCTGGGGATCGACCCCGGGGATCTGCCCTCGCCGCTCGTCGCCGCCGTGTCGTCCTTCGGGGCGTTCGCGCTCGGCGCGCTGCTTCCCGTACTGCCGTTCCTGCTCGGGGCGACCGCTCTGTGGCCGGCGCTGCTGCTGTCGTTCGTCGGGTTGTTCGGGTGCGGTGCTGTGGTGGCGCGGGTGACCGCGCGGTCCTGGTGGTTCAGCGGGCTGCGACAGCTCGCGCTGGGCGGTGCGGCGGCCGGTGTGACGTACGCCCTGGGCACCCTGTTCGGAACGGTCGTAGGATAGCGTGACGCGCACTTATGCGATGGGCCGCATAAGTAGCCGTTACTCGCTGGTTTCGAACGCTTAACCACTGGGCATGAGCCGTAAGCGCTGTGGGCAATGACGCCCGCGGTGCACCCGCGGGATGGGCGACGACGCTCCCTCTGCCCTGGACTGCCGGACATCGATCTGTCCGGTTTGGCCCCCTTCACCTTCACCGCTTGTGCGGTGCACCGCCGCGACCCCACGGCGTCCGCATGTTGGAACGGAGTATCCGGTTCCCGAGAACCGTTCCATCATGTAACCTGCACGAAATTTTGCGCTAACTCGCAGAGGGCCAACGTCGTCCCTATGCCCATGCATATGCCACGACGACGACGGGAGAGCCGATGCGTACGCCGCGCCAGCCGTCCCAGCAGCCCACGAATGGCCAGAACTGGTCCTTCATGGATGCTCGCCCTGCCGCGCAGGGTATGTACGACCCCCGCAACGAGCACGACGCCTGTGGCGTCGGCTTCGTGGCCACCCTCACCGGCGAGGCGAGCCACGCGCTGGTCGAGCAGGCGCTCACAGTGCTGCGCAACCTGGAGCACCGCGGTGCGACCGGTGCCGAGCCCGACTCGGGCGACGGTGCGGGCATCCTGTCCCAGGTGCCGGACGCCTTCTTCCGTGAGGTGGCCGGATTCGACCTCCCCGCCGCCGGTGGATACGCGGTCGGCATCGCCTTCCTGCCCGAGGACGGCGCGGACGCGATCGTCTCGCAGGTTGAGACGATTGCCGTAGAAGAAGGTCTCACCGTTCTCGGGTGGCGCGAGGTTCCGACCGCGCCCGAACTCCTCGGCGCTACGGCCCGTTCGACCATGCCGCTGTTCCGTCAGCTCTTCGTGAGCGACGGGCAGAGCCAGGGCATCGACCTCGACCGCAAGGCCTTCGCGCTGCGCAAGCGCGCCGAGCGCGAGGCCGGCGTCTACTTCCCGTCGCTGTCCGCGCGGACCATCGTCTACAAGGGCATGCTCACCACGGGTCAGCTGGAGCCCTTCTTCCCGGACCTGTCCGACCGGCGCTTCGCCTCCGCGATCTCGCTCGTGCACTCCCGGTTCTCCACGAACACCTTCCCGTCGTGGCCGCTCGCCCACCCGTACCGCTTCGTCGCGCACAACGGCGAGATCAACACGGTCAAGGGCAACCGCAACTGGATGGCGGCCCGCGAGTCCCAGATCGCCTCCGACCTGTTCGGCGACCAGGAGAAGATCGACCGGATCTTCCCGATCTGCACGCCCGAGGCCTCCGACTCCGCGTCCTTCGACGAGGTGCTGGAGCTGCTCCACCTCGGTGGGCGGTCGCTGCCGCACTCCGTGCTGATGATGATCCCGGAGGCGTGGGAGAACCACGACTCCATGGACCCGGCCCGCCGCGCCTTCTACCAGTTCCACTCCACGATGATGGAGCCCTGGGACGGCCCGGCCTGCGTCACCTTCACCGACGGCACCCAGGTCGGCGCGGTCCTCGACCGCAACGGCCTGCGCCCCGGCCGTTATTGGGTCACCGACGAGGGCCTCGTCGTCCTCGGCTCCGAGGTCGGCGTCCTCGACATCGACCCCGCGAAGGTCGTCCGCAAGGGCCGCCTGCAGCCCGGCCGCATGTTCCTCGTGGACACCGCCGAGCACCGCATCATCGAGGACGACGAGATCAAGGCCGGCCTCGCCGCCGAGAAGCCGTACGCCGAGTGGCTCGAAGCCGGTGAGATCGAGCTGTCCGACCTGCCCGAGCGTGAGCACATCGTGCACACTCACGCCTCGGTCACCCGCCGCCAGCAGACCTTCGGCTACACCGAGGAAGAGCTGCGCGTCATCCTCGCGCCGATGGCCAAGGCCGGTGCCGAGCCCATCGGTTCGATGGGCACCGACTCGCCGATCGCCGCGCTCTCCGCCCGGCCCCGGCTGCTCTTCGACTACTTCACCCAGCTGTTCGCGCAGGTCACCAACCCGCCGCTGGACGCGATCAGGGAAGAGCTCGTGACCTCCCTGCGCTCGTCCCTCGGACCGGCGAGCAACCTGCTGGAGCCTACGGCCGCTTCCTGTCGTAGCGTCACCCTGCCCTTCCCGGTGATCGACAACGACGAGCTGGCCAAGCTCATCCACATCAACGCCGACGGCGACATGCCCGGCATGAAGGCCGCGACCCTGTCCGGCCTGTACCGGGTCTCCGGCGGCGGCGACTCCCTCGCCGCCCGCCTCGCCGAGATCTGCACCGAGGCCGACGCGGCCATCGAGAACGGCGCCCGGCTGATCGTCCTCTCGGACCGGCACTCCGACGCCGAGCACGCGCCGATCCCCTCGCTGCTGCTCACCGCCGCCGTCCACCACCACCTCATCCGCACCAAGCAGCGCACCCAGGTGGGCCTGCTGGTGGAGGCCGGTGACGTGCGCGAGGTCCACCACGTCGCCCTGCTCATCGGCTTCGGCGCCGCGGCCGTGAACCCGTACCTGGCGATGGAGTCCGTCGAGGACCTCGTCCGCGCCGGCACGTTCCTCACCGACATCGAGGCCGAGCAGGCCATCCGCAACCTGATCTACGCGCTCGGCAAGGGCGTCCTCAAGGTCATGTCCAAGATGGGCATCTCGACGGTCGCCTCCTACCGGGGCGCCCAGGTCTTCGAAGCGGTCGGCCTCGACGAGCAGTTCGTCAACGCCTACTTCAGCGGTACGGCCACCAAGATCGGCGGCGTCGGCATCGACGTCATCGCCAAGGAGGTCGCCGCCCGGCACGCGAAGGCGTACCCGGCCAGCGGCATCGCGCCCGCGCACCGCGCCCTCGACATAGGCGGCGAGTACCAGTGGCGCCGCGAGGGCGAGCCGCACCTGTTCGACCCGGAGACGGTCTTCCGCCTCCAGCACTCGACGCGCACCAACCGCTACGACATCTTCAAGAAGTACACGGACCGCGTGAACGAGCAGTCCGAGCGGCTGATGACCCTGCGCGGCCTCTTCGGCTTCAAGTCGGACCGCCCCTCGATCTCCATCGACGAGGTCGAGCCCGTCTCCGAGATCGTCAAGCGCTTCTCCACCGGCGCCATGTCGTACGGCTCCATCTCCCTGGAGGCGCACGAGACCCTCGCCATCGCCATGAACCAGCTGGGCGGCAAGTCCAACACCGGTGAGGGCGGCGAGGACGCGGACCGGCTCTACGACCCGGCCCGGCGCAGCGCCATCAAGCAGGTCGCCTCCGGCCGCTTCGGCGTCACCTCCGAGTACCTGGTCAACGCGGACGACATCCAGATCAAGATGGCCCAGGGCGCCAAGCCCGGCGAGGGCGGCCAGCTGCCCGGCCACAAGGTCTACCCGTGGGTCGCGAAGACGCGTCACTCGACGCCGGGTGTCGGTCTCATCTCGCCGCCGCCGCACCACGACATCTACTCCATCGAAGACCTCGCCCAGCTGATCCACGACCTGAAGAACGCGAACCCGCAGGCGCGGATCCACGTGAAGCTGGTCTCGGAGGTCGGCGTCGGCACGGTCGCCGCGGGTGTGTCGAAGGCGCACGCGGACGTCGTCCTCATCTCCGGCCACGACGGCGGTACGGGCGCCTCGCCGCTCACCTCCCTCAAGCACGCCGGTGGACCTTGGGAGTTGGGCCTCGCCGAGACCCAACAGACCTTGCTGCTCAACGGACTTCGGGACCGGATCGTCGTCCAGACCGACGGCCAGCTGAAGACCGGCCGTGACGTCGTCATCGCCGCGCTGCTCGGCGCCGAGGAGTTCGGTTTCGCGACCGCGCCGCTCGTCGTCTCCGGCTGCGTCATGATGCGCGTCTGCCACCTGGACACCTGCCCGGTCGGCATCGCCACGCAGAACCCGGTGCTGCGCGACCGGTTCGCCGGCAAGGCCGAATACGTCGTGAACTTCTTCCAGTTCATCGCCGAAGAGGTCCGCGAGATCCTCGCCGAGCTGGGCTTCCGCACCATCGAGGAAGCCGTCGGCAAGGCCGGCACGCTCGACGTCGAGCGGGCCGTAGACCACTGGAAGGCGCAGGGCCTGGACCTGGCCCCCCTCTTCTACGTCCCCGAACTCCCGGACGGCGCAGCCCTCCACCAGGTCATCCAGCAGGACCACGGCCTGGAGAAGGCGCTCGACAACGAGCTGATCAAGCTCGCCGCCGACGCCCTGGCCGCGTCCAGCGCCACCGACGCCCAGCCGGTCCGCGCGCAGGTCGCGATCCGCAACATCAACCGCACGGTCGGCACCATGCTCGGCCACGAGGTGACGAAGAAGTTCGGCGGCGCGGGCCTGCCCGACGACACCATCGACATCACCTTCACCGGCTCGGCCGGCCAGTCCTTCGGCGCCTTCCTCCCGCGCGGTGTCACGCTGCGCCTGGAGGGCGACGCCAACGACTATGTCGGCAAGGGCCTTTCGGGCGGCCGGGTCATCGTCCGTCCCGACCGGGGCGCCGACCACCTCGCCGAGTTCTCCACCATCGCGGGCAACACCATCGCCTACGGTGCGACCGGCGGCGAGCTGTTCCTGCGCGGTCGTACCGGCGAGCGGTTCTGTGTCCGTAACTCCGGTGCCACGGTGGTCTCCGAGGGTGTGGGCGACCACGGCTGCGAGTACATGACCGGCGGCCGGGCGGTCGTCCTGGGCGAGACCGGCCGCAACTTCGCGGCGGGCATGTCCGGCGGCATCGCCTATGTCATCGACCTGAACTCCGACAACGTGAACGTCGGAAACGCGGGCGCCGTCCAGGAGTTGGACGAGGACGACAAGCAGTGGCTGCACGACGTGGTGCGCCGCCACGCCGAGGAGACCGGTTCGACGGTCGCCGAGAAGCTGCTCGCCGAGTGGGCCGTGTCCGTGGACCGCTTCAGCAAGATCATCCCCAGCGCATACAAGGCAGTGCTCGCCGCCAAGGACGCCGCCGAGCGAGCAGGTCTCTCCGAGACCGAGATCACCGAGAAGATGATGGAGGCGGCGATCAATGGCTGACCCGAAGGGCTTTCTGAACCACGGGCGCGAGGTCGCCAAGTCCCGTCCCGTGGACGTCCGTCTCAAGGACTGGAACGAGGTCTACGTCCCCGGTTCGCTGCTGCCGATCATCGGCAAGCAGGCCAGCCGGTGCATGGACTGCGGTATCCCGTTCTGCCACAACGGCTGTCCGCTGGGGAACCTGATCCCCGAGTGGAACGACTACGCCTACCGCGAGGACTGGACGGCCGCGTCGGAGCGCCTCCACGCCACCAACAACTTCCCTGAATTCACCGGGCGGTTGTGCCCCGCGCCGTGCGAGGCGGCCTGCGTGCTGGGCATCAACCAGCCGCCGGTCACCATCAAGAACGTCGAGGTTTCCATCATCGACAAGGCGTGGGAGACGGGCGATGTCGCCCCGCAGGCTCCCGAGCGCCTCTCCGGCAAGACCGTCGCGGTCATCGGCTCGGGCCCGGCGGGCCTCGCCGCCGCCCAGCAGCTCACGCGGGCCGGACACACCGTCGCCGTATACGAGCGCGCGGACCGCATCGGTGGTCTTCTCCGGTACGGCATCCCCGAGTTCAAGATGGAGAAGCGGCACATCAACCGCCGTATCGAGCAGATGCGCGCGGAGGGCACCCGCTTCCGCACCGGCATCGAGATCGGCGTCGACCTCAAGGCCACCGACCTGCGCAAGCGCTACGACGCGGTCGTCATCGCCGCAGGCTCCACCACCGCGCGTGATCTCCCCGTCCCCGGGCGGGAGTTGACCGGCGTCTACCAGGCGATGGAGTACCTGCCCCTCTCGAACAAGGTCCAGGAGGGTGACTACGTCACCGCCCCGATCTCGGCCGAGGGCAAGCACGTCGTCGTCATCGGCGGCGGCGACACCGGCGCCGACTGCGTCGGTACGGCGCACCGCCAAGGCGCGGCCTCCGTCACGCAGTTGGAGATCATGCCCCGCCCGGGCGACGAGCGGAACGCGGTCGCGCAGCCCTGGCCGACCTTCCCGATGCTCTACAAGGTGACGTCCGCGCACGAGGAGGGCGGTGAGCGGGTCTACTCCGTCAACACCACCCACTTCGAGGGCGACGAGGACGGCAACGTCCAGTGGCTGCACCTCGTCGAGGTCGAGTTCGTCGAGGGCAGGCTGACCCAGAAGCCGGGCACGGAGCGCAAGATCCCCGCCCAACTGGTCACGCTGGCCATGGGCTTCACCGGCACCGACCGCGAGAACGGTCTCGTCGACCAGTTCGCCCTGGGCCTCGACGAGCGCGGCAACATCGCCCGCGACGCCGACTTCCAGACCAACGTCCCCGGCGTCTTCGTCGCCGGTGACGCGGGCCGCGGCCAGTCCCTCATCGTGTGGGCGATCGCGGAGGGCCGCTCGGCCGCGCGTGGCGTCGACCGCTTCCTCACCGGCGCCAGCGAACTGCCGGCACCGATCCGGCCGACGGACCGGGCGTTGATGGTCTGACGGTTCATCAAAAGACGTCCGCACAACGACGTGCGGAATACGAGACGGCGCCTGCTTTGTCCCCGACCGGACCCGGCAGGCGCCGCCGCATTTCTAGCTGCTCGAACTCGCCTTCAGGCCCTCGAACTTCACCGATGCGTCCTCGGTGTACGCGCCCACCTTGCCCTGTGGATAAGGGCGTTCGGTGTCCGTGAAGGTCACCAGTGGTTTCCCGCTCACCGTGATCGCGAGGACCGCTCCGTCCTGTTGGACTCGCACCTGGTACCAGCTGCCCACCGGGTACTTCGTCCTGCCCGTGGCCAGGAAGCGCTGGCCGCCCGGATAGGCCGGGTCCCGTTTGCCGAGCTCCCAGCCGTTGGGCTTCAGGGTGATGTAGTAGAAGTGCTCGGGGTCGGTGTACGCCCAGACCAGCCAGGGCACTTCCCAAGGGTTCGGGTCGGGGTCGCGCAGCTGTTTGACGGTCCGCATCCGTGCCTCGTAGCGCACGTTGCCGTACGAAGCCGTGCTCACGACCAGTCCCGCGTGCGTGGTGCCCGCGTCCTCGGCGGCTCTGGGCGACAGCGACAGTGAGTCGTCGTCGCCCAGGTTGGTGCCGTGGCCGTTGAACACCGAGATCCAACGGCCGTGCGTGGAACCGTCGATCCAGGGCGCGGGCGGCGGCGAGTCGTCCGCCTGGCACTGGCTCAGTGTGATCGCCAGAACGGCGGCGAGCACGAGAGTGAGTGCCAGGGCGATCCTGCCCCTGCGCCCCGCCGGAACCAGCGGGATCCGACGGGGGCGCAGGATTGACGGCGTCATGCCGTCGAGTATGGCCCGGACGCGGTGAGACCGACCGGCACATCGGCGGCGAAGTCCTCGGCCAGCTGGGCGAGGACCCGAGCTGCGGCCCGGCCGTCGCCGAACGGGTTGCCCGCAGTCGCCATCCGCCGGTACACCACAGCGTCGTCGAGCAATTCCTCGGCGGCGCTCACGATCGCCTCCGGGTCGGTGCCGATGAGCCGGGCGGCTCCGACGTCGACCGCCTCCGGACGCTCGGTGGTGGTGCGCAACACCAGCGCCGGTTTGCCGAGGCTCGGTGCCTCCTCCTGGATGCCGCCGGAGTCGGTCAGGACGAGATCGCACTCGGCCAACGTCGCCGCGAAGTCCACGTAACCGAGCGGCTCGACCAGCGAAATCCCCTGCTGGCTCTTGAGTTCGGGCAGCAGCACCTCCCGTACGGCCGGACTCCTGTGCAGCGGCAGGACGATCTCCACATCCCCGCGCGCGGCGAGCCGGGTGAGTGCCCGGCCCATGCCGCGCATCCGCTCACCCTGGTTCTCCCGGCGATGCAGGGTGACCAGGATCCGTCGGGCGTCGGTGCGGAACGCGGACGTGCCGGTGCCCTCGGCCAGTACCCACAGCAGATTGTCGATCACGGTGTTGCCGGTGGTGAACACCTGCTCCGCGGGCACGCCCTCGTCCTTGAGATGCCGGGCCGCACGCGCCGTCGGGGCGAAGTGCCAGCGGGCGATACGGCCGATCAGACAGCGGTTGAGCTCCTCCGGGAAGGGGTTGTCGATGACGCCGGTACGCAGCCCGGCCTCGACGTGGGCCACCGGGATCTTCTCGTAGAAGGCGGCGAGGGCGCCGGCCAGCGCGGTCGTGGTGTCCCCCTGCACCACGACCAGGTCGGGCCGCTGGTCCCGCAGGACCCCGCCGAGTTCGCCGACCAGGCGTGCGGTCAGGTCGGACAGCTGCTGGCGGCTGCGCATCACGTCGAGCGCGATGCGCACGTCGACGCACAGCATGCCGAGCATCTGGTGGAGCATCTCGCGGTGCTGACCGGTGGTGACGACGATCGGCTCGAACTGTTCGCCGACGGCCATCGCCCGCGCCACCGGCGCCAGTTTGATCGCTTCCGGCCGGGTCCCGAGCACGAGCATGGCGCGTACGGGCATGGCTGACGGGTGTGTGGACATGGGTGCCCCCCTTGGGCGTGCACGGTCGACGCAGCGACCGCGTGAAGGTGATGAGAGGTACTGAGAGATGAGGACCCGCGCGGGGACTCGGCGCGGCCTGAATGTCCTCAGGTGCGCGCGGTCTTCAGCCAGCCCCGTTGGCCGGTGAGCATCCGCCAGAAGCCCCACCAGCCGGCGGCGAACCAGATGTAGCCGTAGAAGATGAAGACGTGGGCGAGCAGCACGGAGCGCACCAGTCCGAGCTCCCGCTCACGCTTGGCGTACACGAAGCCGTACGCGTAGGCGGTCGTGAACGAGAGCAGATACGGGCCGAGCAGCCACATGGGCGAGACGAGCGGGTGTCCCACCTGGACGGAGGCCACGGTGGTGGCGCCCAGAGCGACGAGGAACGAGACGGGCAGTAGCGAGGTGAGCAGGATGAGCACCGGGCTGGACAGGTGGTAGAGCAGGTCCAGTGCCGCCCGGGTCGGTACGTCCCGCAGGATGAGCGGGACGAGACCGGCCGACTGCATGTGCCCCTGGAACCAGCGGGATCGCTGGCGGACCAGGCGCCGCAGACTGAGCACTGCCTGTTGGGAGACCGCGGCGGTGGTGCAGTGCTGGTTGGTCCAGCCCTTGGCGAGCAGCCGTACCCCGAGGTCGAGGTCCTCGGTGAGGCTGTCGCTCCACGGGCCGTCCCCGTCAAGGGAGTTGAGTGCCGACAGCCGCATGAACTGCCCGTTGCCGCCCATGCCCACGCTGCCGATGAAGCGGCGTGCGCTCTGGAACACGTCGCCGTAGACGACGAACTCCATGTCCTGCATACGGGCGAGCAGTCCGAGGTGCCGGTTGTACATACGGACGCAGACCTGAACCGCGCCCGTTCTCGGGTCGTCGAAGTAGGGGTCGACCGACTGCACGATGTGCGAGTCGAGCCGTCCGTCCGCGTCGACCACACAGAGGACCACGTCCTCGGGGTCGTGACCGGCGAGCAGACCGGATTCCCGAAGGTGGCGTACGCCGTCGTTGAGCGCGGCACCCTTGCCCCGGCGTGCGTTCGGCGGGGTGCGCCGGTGCAGGCGGACCAGGGCCGGGTCGGCGGACAGGGCTATCTCGCCGGTCCGGTCGTCCGACCCGTCGTCGATCACCAGTGCCATGAAATTCCGGGCGGGCAGCGAGGTGATGCGCGCCAGGCTTTCGGAAAGCACGCTCTCTTCATTGAGGCAGGCGAGCAGGAATACGTAGAACCGGTCTCTCCGGTCGGTTCTGGAACGGCGAATTCTGCGCCTCGACAGAATGAACAGGCTGGTGTTGTAGCAGCCGGCCACCACGATCAAAGTGATGCTCGACCAGAGGAGCAGCTCAGAGATCATGACTGTTCCCGGTGCCTGCCTGCGCCTCGTGTCCGCGCCGGCGCAACCGTATCCGGGCCAGGAGAATCAGACAGGCTGTCAGGAAATAGAGCAGGAATCCGGCCCCGGCTGTTTCCTGCAATGCTTTGGCCATGGATAGCCCCGGCACGGCTTCCGGTGCGGCCATCGCCCCGGCAAGAGGCAGCAGTGCCCCCAGAGCGGGTCGTCCGTACATTGTCCCCCCATAATTCAACACGCGTCCCCAACGCGCGAAGCCGAACGTAGCAGACTGTCGAGTCGCCGCAGTGGGGAATCCGCAAAAAGGGCCTGACCGATTGACACTCTTCTCGGGTGCCAGAAGAATCGGTGACTTCTTGCAGCAAAAAACCTTTGCCACTGATTGGCAAAGTGGGGGGAAAGATCGTGAGACCAAGACTTTCATTCGTTCCACTACTCGTCGCTGCTCTGCTCAGCGGCACGTTTATGGCGACGGGCGCCCAGGCCGCCGGGGGGAGCCGGCATCCTGGTGAGAACGTCGCTCCCAAGTCCGGGCTGAGCCGCGTCGACCTCAAGGGCTGGGTGAGCACCCAGCTCACGGCCGACACCGCACGGCGCGCCCAGCCGCACCCGAAGACCGCGACCACCCTGGCGAGCACCACCGGGATCCCGCTCACCTCCGTGCCGGCGGTGAACCGGCAGGCCGAGCTGCTGTCGCCGACCGCCGTCACCGCTCCGACCACCCTCGTGCTCTACGACACGGCGGGCCCCTACGGGCAGTTGGGCGAGCTGTACGCGATGGCCGCGGCCAACCTCGCGGGCCACTTCGGCACCGTGACGGCCAAGCCCGTCCAGCAGTACACCGCCGGGATGCTCGACTCGTACTCGGCCGTCGTCTACATCGGCTCGACGTACTACGGCGGCACCATCCCGGACGCGGTCCCGGCCGCGTTCTACCAGGACGCGACGGCCACCACCAAGCCCGTGACCTGGATCGGCGACAACATCTGGAACATGGCGAACGCCGACGGCGTGGCCCAGTTCAGCCAGAAGTACGGCTGGGACCCGACGACCTCGTACTTCGAGGACGGCGGCTCGGTCGGCACGGTGACGCAGGTGTCGTACAAGGGCCAGACCCTCACCCGGACCATCCCCGCTGGGCAGGACGGCGGCGTGCTGCGCCCCAACGTCCTGACGGGGACGGGCTATCCGGCGGTCACCCGGCTCGCGGAGGGCCTCGACAGCTCGAACGGCCACACCTTCGGATGGGCGATCCGCTCGTCCAACCTCACCTACATCGGTGAAGTCCCCTTCGCCTACGTCTCCGAGACCGACCGTGTCATCGCCTTCGAGGACCTGCTCTTCGACGCGCTCGCACCGGCCACCGCCACACAGCACCGCGCGATGGTGCGCCTGGAGGACATCAGCCCCAACTCGGATCCCACCGAGTTGCGGACCATGGCCGACTATCTGTACTCGCAGCACATTCCCTACGGGATCAATGTGATTCCCGTCTACACGGACCCCAACGGCACCTACAACAACGGGATTGCGCAGACGTTCACCCTCAAGCAGAAGCCGCTGGTGGTCAGCGCCCTGAAGTACATGCTGGCCCGGGGCGCGGTCCTGATGGACCACGGCTACACACACCAGTACAGCAACGTGGCCAATCCCTACAACGGTGTGACCGGGGACGACTTCGAGTTCTACCGGGCACACGTGGATACGGCGAACAACGTCGTCTACGACGGTCCGGTCGCCGAGGACTCCACGGTATGGGCCCAGAGCCGGGTCACGAGCGCGCTCGCGGCGTTCACCGCCGCGGGACTGCCGAAGCCGACCCTCTGGACGACCCCGCACTATGCGGGGTCGGCCGCGGACTACAAGGTCTTCAGTTCGAATTTCTCGGCACGGCTCGAACGGTCGCTGTATTTCTCCGGAACGCTCAACGGTAATTCGGCGGGTCCCAACACCTTCATCGGGCAGTTCTTCCCCTATGTGGTGCGTGATGTGTACGGGACCAAAGTGCTTCCCGAAAACATCGGGAATTACGAGCCGGAGGCCTTCAACAACCATCCGCCGAGGCTGCCGGTCGACCTCATCGCCGCGGCGAAGGCCAATCTCGCCGTGCGGGACGGTTTCGCCAGCTTCTTCTACCACCCGTACTACCCGACCCAGCCGTTGAAGGACACGATCGACGGCATCAAGGCGCTGGGCTACACCTTCGTCAGCCCGACCAGCCTGTGAGGGCACGCCTGAAGAGGGGGACTGTCGCCATGACGGCGGCGGTCCTCCTCGCCGTGAGCGGCTGTTCGTCCGCGACCCCGCCCGCCGGGACCTCGACGATGCGCGGTTTCGCGCTGCCGTCCTGGTACCGGACCGACTACGACAGCCCGGCCGCCGCCCGGTATCTGCGGGACATCCACGCGACCGGGGCCCGCTGGGTCACCTTCACGCCGACCTGGTACCAGACGCGTGTCACCGACTCCGCGCTGCACACCACGGAGGAGACCGCGAGCGACGCGAGCCTGCGGCACATCGTGGACCGCGCCCACCGGGCCGGCCTCAAAGTGATGATCAAGCCGCACGTGGACCTGCCCGGCGACGTCGACCGCGCGGAGATCCGCCCGCACGACCGCACCGCCTGGTTCGCCGCGTACCGACGCTTCATCACCCACTACGCGGACCTCGCGGCGGACACCGGCACCGAGCAGTTCGCGGTCGGCACCGAACTCGCCGGCGTCTCCGGCGACACCGCCGCCTGGACCGAGGTCGTCAAGGCGGTCCGCGACCACTACGACGGGCCGCTGACGTACGCCGCCAACTACGACGAGTACGAGCGGATCCACTTCTGGAAGGAACTCGACCTCGTCGGCATCGACGCCTACTGGCCGCTGTCCGCGAAACCCACCTACGACACCGGCACGTTGCGCCGCGCCTGGGAGCCGATCCGCAGGAGGCTCGCCGGGTACGCCGAGCGCCAGGGCCGGCGGATCCTGTTCACCGAGGCCGGTTACGTCAGCCAGCGCGGCAGCACGACGGCGCCGTACTCCTGGACCGTCAGCCACACCACCGGCGATGCCGAACAGGCCGCCGCCTACCGGGCGTTGCTCGACTCGTTCGAAGGACGGCGGTGGTGGGCCGGGGTGTGCTGGTGGATGTGGGACGACTGGCCGGACAGCGGGGAGACACCGGCGCGGCTGGCGTACACCCCGCACGGGAAACCGGCGGAGCGGGTGCTGCGCGACAAGTGGGCGCGGTGATCCCCGCTAGGGCACCTTGTACGTCTCCCCGTACACCTTCCACACCAACGGCGTCCGCAGCTCCAGGTTCCCCTCCTCCAGGAACTTTCGCTGGGCCGTGTCGATGCGGGAGGTGTCGATGCCGGGGTGCTTGGCCCGCATCGTGGCGCGCCGGATGTCGAGGAAGGCGCTCAAGTAGGCCTTCTCGGAGCCTCCTTCGGCCGGGGTCTTGGCCAATCGCATCGCGCGCTCCCGGATGCCGTAGAAGCCGTCCGTGCCCGGGCCGTGGAAGACGATCGCGTCGTAGTAGATGAACTGGCCGAGCGGGCCGAGGCCGTCGCGTCGGGCGGTGCTGACCGAGGGGTCGAAGTAGATGCGGTCGCGCTCCGCGTCCTGCGCCGCCTGGAAGGCGGGGACCTTCGCCTCGGCGCGCCAGGCGGTCTGGAAGCCGGGGTCCAGGCCCTGGTGGGAGTCCGTGCCGTCGACCTTGCGCAGGGCGGGGAGGAAGCGGGCGAGGCCGTTGTCGGGGTGGGCCGCGGTGTAGCGCTCGACCAGGACGAGCAGGTCGTGGGTGCCGGTGCAGAAGCCGATGATGCCCGCGGTGTAGCCCTGGCCGTCGCCGATGTCCTGGATGTAGGCGTACGCGCTGCGCCAGTCGAGCGTCGAGTTCTCGGCGCTGGCCACGAGTTCCTGCGCGAGGTTCTTCATGGCCGGCGCGGCCAGGCCCACGGCTGCTCTCCGTTGCGTCGCGACGGACGGGGGCCCGGGACGTGGGTCGTCGTGGGCGGTGGGTGAGGAGCCGTAGGCCGTCGCGGCGAGGACGACGGGTACGGCGGCGAGCATCAGGACGCCGACGCGTTTCATGGGGCCCAGCGTAGGGGCGGTTACGTCCCTTATTCCGGGGGTTGGGGGGACATTGGGACTGCCGGACCTGCGTGGCGTAACCTCGATGCTTTCGCCGTGATCCGAAGGGAGCCCCTGTGGCCGCGATCTCGCTCAGCAAGGTCGAGGAGACCGCGCCCGCACTGGTCAGCCTGTACAAGAGCGCCGGGGTGTCGCTGCGCAAGCACGGCCTGGACGGGCAGCGAGCCGCCGTCTATCTCGTGGTCGACTACTCGGGTTCCATGAAGCCGTACTACAAGGACGGCAGTGTGCAGGCGCTCGCGGACCGGGTGCTGGGCCTGTCGGCGCACCTCGATGACGACGGGATCGTGCCGGTCTTCTTCTTCTCGACGGACGTCGATGCCGTCACGGACATCGCGCTCGCCGATCATCAGGGGCGTATCGAGCGGATCGTGGCCGGGCTCGGGCACATGGGCAAGACCAGCTACCACCTGGGCATGGACGCCGTCATCGACCACTATCTCGACAGCGGCTCCAAGGAACCCGCCCTCGTCGTCTTCCAGACCGACGGCGGACCGATCAACAAGCTCGCCGCCGAACGGTACTTGTGCAAGGCCGCGAAGCTCCCGCTGTTCTGGCAGTTCATAGGGTTCGGCGACGCGAAGAGCAAGCAGTTCGAATTCCTGCGCAAGTTGGACGAGTTGGCGGTGCCGGAGAAGCGGGCGGTCGACAACGCGGGCTTCTTCCACGCCGGTTCGGATCCGCTGAAGATGTCCGACGCGGAGCTGTACGACCGGCTGGTGGGCGAGTTCCCGCAGTGGCTGGCGACGGCACGGGAGCGGGGGATCGTCCAGTGACCCGGTTCCTGCCCGCCTCGGCCCGAACTGCCGTGCCCTGGAAGAACGGTGGCGGTGTGACGCGCGAGATCGCCGCCTGGCCCGAGGGCGCGGACATGGACGACTTCGCGTGGCGGGTGAGCCTCGCCGAGGTCGGGGCGGACGGGCCGTTCTCCGCCTTCCCCGACGTCGACCGGACCCTGACCGTCGTCGAGGGCGCCGGCATGGACCTCACCGTCGGCGGCACCCGGCAGCTCGTCAACACCCGTTACGCACCAAGGGACTTCAGAGGCGATGTGCCCACCGACTGCCGGTTGCTGGACGGGCCGGTCGTCAACCTCAACGTCATGTGGCGCCGGGGCGCCGGTGCTACGCCCCCCACGGTCGCCGTTGTCCGCGGACGGCTGCGGGTGTGCGCGGGCGCTCTGGTGGTGGCGCTCGACGGGACCGCCCAGGTGGCCGGGCTGACTCTGGAGCCCTACGACGCCGTGCAGTTGGGCGATGAGGAGGCCGTGCTGCACGCGTGGGGGCGTGCCGCGGTGATCGGGCTGTCATTGCCTGCTGACGCACCGTTGGCTTAGCCGGGGCCCCGTGACACCCTGTGGGGTGATCCGGACGGGGAGGGCGACGAACGTATGGACGGCGCACGAACGGTGAACGGCACGGCGGGCGGCGGACGGCCGGACGAGGCCGGCAAGGGCGAGAAGCTGGCCGACTGGGCGGACGGGCGGCTGGGCCTGTACGCGCTGGCCAAGGCCAACATGCGCAAGGTCTTCCCGGACCACTGGTCCTTCATGCTGGGCGAGATCTGCCTCTACAGCTTCATCATCCTGATCCTCACCGGCGTCTATCTCACCCTGTTCTTCGAACCGAGCGGCGTCGAGGTCATCTACCACGGCTCGTACACGCCGTTGAACGGCATCCCGATGACCCGGGCGTTCGAGTCCACGCTCGACATCAGCTTCGACGTGCGCGGCGGGCTGCTGATCCGGCAGATCCACCACTGGGCGGCCGTCGTCTTCATCGCCGGCATGCTCATCCACATGATGCGGGTGTTCTTCACCGGGGCGTTCCGCAAGCCGCGCGAGCTCAACTGGGTGTTCGGCTGGACCCTGTTGTTCCTCGGCATCATCACCGGGCTGACCGGCTACTCGCTCCCCGACGACCTGCTGTCCGGCACCGGCATCCGCTTCGCCGACGGCGCGATCCTGTCCATGCCGATCGTCGGCACGTACATGTCGATGTTCCTGTTCGGCGGGGAGTTCCCGGGGCACGACATCATCTCGCGGCTCTTCCCGATCCATGTCCTGGTGCTGCCGGGGATCATGCTGGGCCTGGTGGTCGCGCACCTGATCCTGGTCTTCTACCACAAGCACACGCAGTACCCCGGGGCCGGACGCGACCAGAAGAGCGTGGTCGGGATGCCCTTCCTGCCCGTCTACATGGCCAAGGCGGGCGGCTTCTTCTTCCTCGTCTTCGGGGTGCTCGCCATCATGGGCGGGATCGCCAGCATCAACCCCGTGTGGGCCTTCGGACCGTACCGGCCGGACCTGGTGACGACCGGTGCCCAACCCGACTGGTATCTCGGCTTCTCCGAGGGGCTGATCAGGGTGATGCCGGGATGGGAGATCGACGCCTGGGGCCACACCCTGGAGTTGGGCGTCTTCATCCCCTTCACGCTGTTCCCGCTGATCCTGGCCGCCATCGGCGCCTACCCGTTCATCGAGTCCTGGATCACCGGCGACAAACGCGAACACCACATCCTGGACCGGCCGCGCAACATGCCCGTGCGCACCGGGCTCGGGGTGGCCTGGCTGAGTCTGTACGGGGTACTGCTCATCGGCGGCGGCAACGACGTCGTGGCCACCCATCTCGATCTGTCGATCAACGCGATCACCTGGTTCGTGCGTGTCGGCTTCTTCGCGGTGCCGGTGCTCGCCTTCATCGCCACCAAACGGGTCTGCATGGGGCTCCAACGCCGGGACCGGGACAAGGTGTTGCACGGCCGCGAGTCCGGCCTCATCAAGATGCTGCCGCACGGCGAGTACGTCGAGGTCCACGAACCCCTCGCCTCGGACGAGCGGTTCAGGCTCACCCAGCACGAGCAGGATCCGCCCTACGAGATCGGGCCGCTCGTCGACGCCAACGGGGTGGAGCGGCAGGTCAAGGGTGGACAGCGGGTGCGGGCGCGGCTGGCCAAAGCGATGTTCGGGTCCGAGGCGCAGATCCCGAAGCCGACGGTGGAGGAATACAAGGAACTCACGAGCGGCGACCACCACTGAAGCCTTCGAGTACGGTGGCCCGGCACTCACCCGGGTCGCCCCAACTAGCGCGCAGGGCACGGGCCTTGGTCAGCCACAGCGACAGGTCGTACTCCGCGGTGTAGCCGATCGCCCCGTGCAGCTGAAGCGCCGTACGCGCCGTCGCGTACGCCGCCTCGCACGCCGTGACCTTGGCCGCGGCCACGTCCGCCTCCGTCATGGTGAGCGCGGCGCCGAAGAGCAGCGGGCGCGCGAACTCCAACGCGATCTTCGCATCGGCCAGTTGATGCTTCACGGCCTGGAACGAGCCTATGGGGACACCGAATTGGGTGCGCTGCCTGACGTGGGCGACGGTCCTGTCGAGCAGCGCGAGACCGACGCCGAGGGCCTGGGCGGCGGTCGCGAGACGGGCCCAGGTGAGGGCTTGAGTGACGGGTGGGTCCGGGGTGAGGAGTTCGCCGCCAGGGAGGAGGGGGGTGAGACGGCGCGCCGGGTCGAGGGACGTGCGGACCGGCCCGTGCCCGGGGGCCAGCCGCAGACCGTCGGCGTCCCAGCTCAGGCGGGTCGTCGCCGCATCACCGTCCAGTGCGTACGACCCCGCCGGTGCCGCCGTCGCCATCGCCTCACCCGACGCCAGCGCGGGCAACAGCCGCTTGGCGAGCCCGGGTTCGGTCAGCAGCGCTGCCGCCATGACCGTCTCCACCAGGGGTCCCGGAACCGCGTGCCGCCCCAACTCCACGAACGCCACGGCGAGTTCGACCGGCCGGGGTCCCAGCCCCTCGTACGCCTCCGGCACCGCCAGCGCGAACACCCCCGCCTCCGCGATACGGCGCCACAGGGCCCGCCCGCTCGCATGCCCGCCGCGGCTCCAGGACCGTACGACCGACGGAGTGTCCGCGGCCGTCAGCATCGCGTCCAACGAGTCGGCGAACGCCCGCTGTTCGGTGTCGAGGAGGAAGCGCATCAGCGGCGTCCCTTCGGCAGGCCGAGCAGGCGCTCGGCGATGATGTCGCGCTGGATCTCGTTCGTCCCGGCGTAGATGGGGCCCGCGAGGGAGAAGACATAGCCCTCGGCCCAGTCGGTGTCCGCCAACTCACCGTCCGCGCCCAGCAGTTCGAGGGCCGTCTCGTGCAGGGCGATGTCGTACTCGGACCAGAAGACCTTGTTCAGGCTGGACTCCGGGCCGATGGACTCGCCGTCGAGGAAACGGGAGGCGTTGGCGTAGGTGAAGAGCTGGTAGGCGCGGGCGCCGATCACCGCGTCCGCCACCCGGTCCCTTGTGGTGGGTGAACTGCCCTGCGTCCGCCAGAGGTTGAGGAGGCGGTCGGCGGCGGCGAGGAAGCGGCCGGGGGAGCGGAGGGTGAGCCCGCGTTCGTTGCCCGCGGTCGACATGGCGACCCGCCAGCCCTGGCCCGGCTCGCCGATCACGTCCTCGTCGGGGACGAACACCCCGTCCAGGAACAGCTCCGCGAAGGCCGGTTTGCCGTCGAGGCGGCCGATCGGGCGGACCGTGACGCCGGGCGCGCGCAGGTCGAACATCAGGTAGGTGAGGCCCTGATGGGGCTTCGGGGTGTCCGGCTCGCTGCGGAACAGGCCGAACGCGCGGTCCGCGAAGGCCGCGCGCGACGACCACGTCTTCTGGCCGCTCACCAGCCAGCCCCCGTCCGCGCGCACTGCCCGCGAGGTGAGGGACGCCAGATCCGAACCCGCCTCCGGCTCCGACCACGCCTGCGCCCACACCACCTCGCCGGTCGCCATCGACGGCAGCACGCGCGCGCGTTGCTCGCGTGTGCCGTGGTCGAAGAGGGTCGGGGCGAGAAGGTTGATGCCGTTCTGGCCGACCCGGCCCGGCGCGCCGGCCGCGTAGTACTCCTCCTCGAAGACCAGCCACCGCACAATGTCCACGCCCCGGCCGCCGTACTCCTCGGGCCAGGACACCACCGACCAGCGGTCCGCGGCGAGTTGGGCCTCCCAGCCGCGGTGCGCGGCGAAGCCGTCGGCCGTTTCCAGGGAGGGGAGCGGGACGGTCGGCACGTGCGCGTGCAGCCAGGCGCGGGCCTCGGCGCGGAACGCCTCCTGGCCGGGAGTGAAGTCCAGGTCCATTGACCGCCCATCCTTCCCTAACAAGTGTTTGGTAGGTTAGCGTGGCCCCATGACAGGCGTCGAGAGTCCGGCATACGTCCCCGGGCACGGGCTGTTGAAGGGGCGCACCGCCGTCGTCACCGCCGCCGCAGGCGCGGGCATCGGCGGGGCCACCGCGCGCCGTTTCCTGGAGGAGGGCGCGCGCGTGCTGATCAGCGACGCACACGCGCGACGGCTCAAGGAGTACGAGGCCGAGTTGACCGGGGAGTTCGGGTCGGAGTCGGTCGCCGCGCTGCCGTGCGATGTGACTGACGAGGCCCAGGTGGAAGCTCTGTTCGACGCGGCCGTCACCGCGCACGGACGCCTCGACGTCGTCGTCAACAACGCGGGCCTGGGCGGGACTTCGGACCTCGTCGACATGACCGACGAACAGTGGATGCGGGTGCTGGACGTGACCTTGAACGGCACGTTCCGCTGCACCCGCGCGGCCCTCCGGGCGATGCGCGGGACCGGCGGCGGAGTGATCGTCAACAACGCCTCCGTCGTCGGCTGGCGCGCCCAGGCCGGACAGGCGCACTACGCGGCGGCCAAGGCGGGCGTGATGGCGCTGACCCGGTGCGCGGCCATCGAGGCCGCGGAGTACGGGGTGCGGGTGAACGCGGTGTCGCCGAGCCTCGCCATGCACCCGCACCTGGTGAAGGTCACGACGCCCGAGCTGCTCGCTGAACTCACCGCTCGCGAGGCCTTCGGGCGGTACGCGGAGCCCTGGGAGGTGGCCAACGTGATCGTGTTCCTGGCCTCGGACTACTCCTCGTACATGACCGGCGAGACCGTCTCCGTGAGCAGCCAGCATGCGTAGCGGCGCGAGAGGTCGTACGAGGGGCACGACAATGGTCCCGTGCCGACCAAGAAGAAGCCCCCGGTGACCGCCGCTCCGGCCCGCCGTCGTGAACTCCTCGACACGGCCGCCGAGGTCTTCGCCGAGCAGGGGTACAACGCCACCACCGTACGGAAGATCGCCGACCACGCGGGCATGCTCGCGGGCAGCCTCTACTACCACTTCGACTCCAAGGAATCGATGCTGGAGGAGATCCTGCGGACCTTCCTCGACGAGCTGTGGGGCGGCTACGACACCGTCCTGGACGCCGAGTTGAGTCCGCGGGGGACGTTGGAGGCCCTGGTCACCGAGTCGTTCCGGGAGATCGACCGGCACCGTGCCGCCGTCGCCATCTACCAGAAGGAGAGCAAGCAACTGGTCGCGCAGGAGCGGTTCGCGTTCCTCGCCGAGTCGCAGCGCAAGTTCGAGAAGGCGTGGCTGTCCACGCTGGAGCGCGGGGTCGCCGCCCGGGTCTTCCGGGCCGACCTCGACGTCCGGCTCACCTACCGCTTCGTGCGGGACACGGTGTGGGTCGCCGCCTCCTGGTACCGGCCGGGCGGACAGCACAGCGCGGAGGAGATCGCCCGGCAGTACCTGTCGATGGTGCTGGACGGGATCGCCGTACGCACGTAACTCACTGGTCTGTATGGGGAGTTGACATGGCCGAGGCCTACATCGTCGAAGCGGTCCGTACGCCCGTCGGGCGCCGCCGGGGAGGGCTCAGTGCGGTGCATCCCGCCGACCTCGGGGCGCATGTGCTGAAGGCGTTGGTCGCGCGCTCGGGGGTCGATCCCGCCGCCGTCGAGGACGTCGTCTTCGGATGCCTGGACGCGGTGGGTCCCCAGGCCGGGGACATCGCGCGGACCGCCTGGCTGGCGGCCGGGCTCCCCGAAGAGGTGCCGGGGGTGACGGTGGACCGGCAGTGCGGGTCCTCGCAGCAGGCCGTGCACTTCGCCGCGCAGGGCGTGCTGTCCGGCACCCAGGACCTGGTCGTCGCCGGCGGCGTCCAGAACATGTCTCTCATCCCCATCGCCTTCGCCTCCCGCCAGGCCGCCGAACCGCTCGGGCTCACGGAGGGACCCTTCGCGGGCAGCGACGGCTGGCGCGCGCGGTACGGGACACGGCCCGTCAACCAGTTCGCCGGTGCCGAGATGATCGCCGCGAAGTGGGGGATCAGCAGGCAGGACCAGGAGGAGTTCGCGCTCCGCTCGCACCGGCGGGCCCTGCACGCCATCGACGAGGGCCGCTTCGCACGGGAGACGGTGGCGTACGGCACGGTCACGGTCGACGAGGGCCCACGGCGGGACACCTCGCTGGAGAAGATGGCCGGACTGAAACCGGTCGTCGACGGCGGCACCATCACCGCCGCCTGCTCCTCCCAGGTCTCCGACGGCGCGGCGGCGATGCTGCTCGCCTCGGAACGCGCGGTGCGGGAACACGGGCTGCGGCCCAGGGCCCGCGTCCATCACCTCTCCGTCCGCGGCGAGGACCCCATCCGGATGCTCTCGGCCCCCATCCCGGCCACCGCCCACGCCCTGAAGAAGACCGGCCTCTCCATCGACGCCATCGACCTCGTCGAGATCAACGAGGCCTTCGCACCCGTCGTCCTGGCCTGGCTGAAGGAGACGGGCGCCGACCCCGACCGGGTCAACGTCAACGGCGGCGCCATCGCCCTCGGCCACCCGCTCGGCGCGACCGGCGTCAAGCTCATGACCACCCTCCTGCACGAACTGGAGCGCACCGGCGGCCGGTTCGGCCTCCAGACCATGTGCGAGGGCGGCGGGCAGGCCAACGTGACGATCATCGAACGGCTCTGAGCAGCCCAGGCCCGGGCCGCGCCCTTACCTGCCCGGCCCGCAGCTCAGGCGTCGGCCCGGACCAGCGTCCACAACACCTCGTCGGCCTCCTTCATCACCCGCCGCACCAGCTCCGCACACGACGGCAGATCGTCGATCACCCCGGCGACCTGCCCGGAGGCCATCACGCCCAGATCCGTCCGCCCGTCCACCATCGACGCCTTGAGCAGCATCGGCGTGTTCGCGGCCAGCAGGACCTGGCCCCACGTCAGCTCCCTGCCGTGCTTCATGGCGAGACCGTCGCGGATCATGCCCCGCCAGGTCAGCCCCGACAGCTCGCGGAAACCGGCCGCCCGACGTATCGCCCGCAACAGGGTCCGCGTACGGCCGGAGTTCTCCAAGGCGTCCACCAGTTCCGTACGGAGCATGCGGTGCGGAAGACCGTCGACCGCCGTCGTGACCGTGACGTCCTTGACCGTCGCCGCCAGATAGGCCGCCTTCACCGCGTCCGGGACCGTCGAGTCCGAGGTGAGCAGGAAACGCGTGCCCATCGCGACCCCCGCCGCCCCGTACGCCAGCGCCGCGACCAGCCCCCGCCCGTCGAAGAACCCGCCCGCCGCCACGACCGGTATGTCCACCGCGTCCACGACCTGCGGCAACAACACCGTCGTCGCCACCTCCCCGGTGTGCCCGCCACCCTCCCCGCCCTGCACGATCACCGCGTCCGCGCCCCACGCGGCGACCTTCTCCGCGTGCCGCCGCGCCCCGATCGACGGGATCACGACGACGCCCGCCTCCTTCAACTCGGCGATCAGCTCGGCAGAGGGCGCGAGCGCGAAGGACGCGACCCGTACGCCCTCCTCGATCATGATCCGCACCCGGTCACCGGCGTCCGCCGCGTCCGCGCGCAGATTCACCCCGAACGGCGCCTGCGTACGGGACTTGACCTCGCGAATCGCCTCCCGGAGCCGGTCGGTGGTCATGGTCGCGGAGGCCAGGATGCCCAGCGCTCCCGCGTTCGCCGAGGCCGACACCAGGCGCGGGCCCGCCACCCAGCCCATGCCCGTCTGCACGATCGGATGCCGGACCCCGACCAGCCGGGTCAGCGCGGTCTCCATCACGAACTCACTTCTCTGAGGCGGCTGTCGGCGGGGTCGATCACCTCACGGATCAGCCGCAACTCCTCCTCGGTCGGCTCCCGCGTGTACGGCACCTCGTCCGGCACCGTCAACGCGAACCCCGTAGCCTCCCGCACCCGCTCCACACTCACCCCGGGATGCAGCGAGGCCAGCCGCATCGAGCGGTCGGGGGTCGCGAAGTCGAAGACGCCGAGGTCGGACACGACCCGCGGGATCCGGTGGAAGCGCCCCGTGCCGGGATGCTCGGCGACCCGGTCGTACCCCACCCCGCACACCATGTCGACCTTCTCCACGAACACCCGCGGAGAGTGCCGCGGTATCCAGTAACTCGTCGGATTGTTCAGTGTGTTGATCGGCGCCCCGCGCACCCCGAGCAACTGCCGCGTGGGTCGCGCCCAGTCGCCGATGCACGAGATGTTCTGGTTGCCGTACCGGTCGATCTGGCTCGCGCCCATCATCACGTGCCGCCGCCCGCCGGACACCAGGGCCAGGTGCTGTCGGTACGGCAACCAGCCCTCGGGCGTGCCGTCCGGGCGGACGATCATCGCCTCGCCGTCGGTCAGCAACAGGTCGGGCGCGAAGGTGAGCCGGGCCAGCCGCGCGCCGACGGACGGGATCAGCCCCATCGGGCTCGCCAGGATCTCCCCGGCGTCGCGCCAGGCCTCGGCACAGGCGATCACGCAGTACTCGGAGCGCCGTACGTCCGTGCGCGATACGTCCATCACCCTTGCTCCTCCTGCCAGTTCCGCACGGCCGACCCGTAGGCCTGTTCGTCACCGGCCAGGAAGCGCTCGGCGAACTCCGCCCAGGGCGTCGTCGCGTACAGCCGCTGGACGTCCTCGTCCCTGCCGTAGTCGGGAGCGCACGACGTGAAGTGGGCGCCGCCCGGAGCCTCGACCACGCCGGTCACGCTCAGCCGCTTGACGAGCAGCGACTGAGACGGCGCCTCTTTCGTCAACTCGGCCGTGTCCACGATCCGTTCGCAGGAGACATAGGCCGCGTCCGCCGCCTCGCAGAACAGGTCGTCGAAGTACGGGTCCGGGCCCAGATACTGCCCGTTGCCCAGCCGGTCGGCGCGGTTGACGTGCACCAGGGCCGCGTCCAGCCGCAGCGCGGGCATCGCCACGAACGTCTCCCCGTCCTCGTACGGCGAAGTGACCGTCCGCAGGCCGGAATTGACCCGCATGACGTCCGAACCGATACCCGCGCGCACCGGCAGGAACGGCAGCCGGTTCGCCGCCGCGCGCAGACCCCACATGAACATGGCCTCGTCGACCTCCATCAGCTCGAACGCCCCGCGCTCGCGAGCCGCCCGGTAGTGCGGTTCGAGCGGGACGGAATCGAGGGTGACGAAGGCCGCCACCAGCTTGCGGACCCGGCCGGCCGCCACCAGCATCCCGACGTCCGGGCCGCCGTACGAGACCAGGGTGAGATCGTCGATGTCGCTCCGCAGCAGCGCCCTGACCAGGGACAACGGCTTCCGTCGGGAACCCCAGCCGCCGATGCCCAAGGTCATGCCGCTCGTCAACCGGGAGACGACCTCATCGGCGGTCATCGTCTTGTCGGTCACTGCTCACCACCCTCCTTTCCGTCCCTTCCGAACGTGTCACGCACCCGGTCGGCCACCCCGCTGACGCTCGCCTCGAAGGTGAAGCCCTGCTCGAAGCGGTAACTGCGGCGGACGTCGACGGGGTCGATACCGTTGATCGCGGACTTGGCGAGCCGGATCAGCTCGCCGTCCTTGGCGGCTATCTCGCCCGCCAACTCCAGGGCGGCGGACAGCAGTTCCTCGCGCGGCACGACCCGCCACACCGAGCCGTGCGCGTGCAGCTCGGCCGCCGTCGCCGTACGCGAGGTGTAGTACAGGGCGCGCATCAGGTGCTGCGGGACCAGCCGGGCCAGATGCGTGGCGGCGCCCAGCGCGCCCCGGTCCAGCTCGGGCAGGCCGAAGGTGGCGTCCTCGCTCGCCACGATCACGTCCGCGTTGCCCACCAGCCCGATACCCCCGCCCAGACAGAATCCCTGCACGGCAGCGACGACCGGCACCTCGCACTCGTACACCGCGGCGAACGCCTCGAAACAGCCCCGGTTCACCCCGACCAGGGCCGACTGCCCCCGCGCCTGTATCTCCTTGATGTCCACGCCCGCGTTGAATCCCCGCCCCTCGGCCGCCAGCACCACACAGCGCACATCGCGGTCACGCCCGGCCGCGCGCACGGCGTCGGCCAGCGCGAACCAGCCGTCCACCGGCAGCGCGTTCACCGGCGGGAAGTCGACCGTGACGACGGCGACGCCATTTTTTTCGGGCCCCTTTTTCGAGGGAGAGGTGGAGACACCCATGGACGCATCAGCTACCTTTCCACCAAACATTTGTTAGGTGCGAGGCTTCGAAGCTAGCAGCCGGAGTATCCGAGCGGGAGGCCCTGTGGACAACTCCCCCGACCGTCCGCTGAACGGCCGGTCCGTCCTCGTCACCGGCGGCACCCGAGGCGTCGGCGCCGGTATCGCACGGGCCTTCGTCGAGGCCGGTGCCGAGGTGCTGACCTGTGCGCGCAGACCGCCCGAAGTCCCGGTCGAGGGGACCGAGTTCAGGCCCCTGGACCTGCGCGACCCGGACGCCGTACGGGAGTTCTTCGCCGCGCTGCCCCGGCTCGACGTCCTCGTCAACAACGCGGGCGGCGCACCGTACCGCCCACTCGTCGACGCGGAGGCCGAACGCCACGCGCGCATCATCGAGTTGAACCTCCTCGCACCGCTCACCGCCTCCCTCGCCGCGTACGAGCACCTCAAGCGGGCCAAGGGCTCGGTCGTGATGATCGGCAGCGTCAGCGGCAGCCGGCCCTCGCCCGGTTCGGCGGCGTACGGGGCGGCCAAGGCCGGCCTTGCGAACCTGGCGAGTTCGATGGCGGTGGAGTGGGCGCCGGACATCCGCGTCAACACCCTCGTCGTCGGCATGGTCCGTACGGAACTGTCCCACCTCCACTACGGCGGCGAGGACGCCATCGCGGCCGTCTCCCGCACCGTCCCGCTCGGCCGGCTCGCCGACCCCTCCGACATCGGCGCGGCGGCGGTCTTCCTGGCCTCCGACGCAGCCGCCTACATCAGCGGGGCGAGCCTTCTGGTGCACGGGGGCGGGGAACGGCCCGCGTTCCTGGACGCGGCAACTGCCAACAAGGGGAAGCGAGTTGAAGGGTGATCGAGATGAGCGGAATCTGTAACGGGCGGGTGGTCGTCGTCACCGGCGCGGGGCGGGGGCTCGGCCGTGCCCACGCCCTCGCGTTCGCCGCAGAGGGCGCCCGGGTGGTCGTCAACGACCTCGGCGTCGGCCTCGACGGCACCCCGGACCCCGACAGCCCGGCCGCGCGGGTCGTCGCCGAGATCCGCGCGGCGGGCGGCGAGGCGGTGGCCCACGGCGGCGACATCGCCACGGCCGCCGGTGCCGCGTCCCTGGTCGCGACCGCGCTGGAGACCTACGGCCGGCTCGACACCCTTGTCAACAACGCGGGTTACCTGCGCGACCGGATGCTCGTCAACCTCGACGAGGACGACTGGGACGCGGTGATGCGGGTCCATCTGAAGGGGCACTTCCTGCCTCTGAAACACGCGGCGGCCCACTGGCGGGCGGAGGCGAAAGCCGGCCGCACTCCGGTCGCCCGGATCATCAACACCAGTAGCGGAGCAGGGCTGTTGGGCTCGATCGGACAGGGCAACTACAGCGCCGCCAAGGCCGGCATCATCGGCCTGACCCTGGTCGCGGCAGCCGAACTCGCCCGCTACGGCGTCCAGGTCAACGCGATCGCCCCCGCGGCACGGACCCGCATGACGGAACACACCTTCGCGGAGACGATGACCGCGCCCGACTCCGGGTTCGATGCGATGGCGCCGGAGAATGTGTCGCCGTTGGTGGTGTGGCTGGGGTCCGCGGAGGCGGCTGGGGTCACCGGGCGGGTTTTCGAGGCTGAGGGTGGGCGGATCACCGTGATGGAGGGGTGGCGGGCGGGGCCCGGTGCGGACAAGGGGGAGCGGTGGGGTGTGGGGGAGGTGGGGGAGACGGTGCTGAAGTTGTTGGGGGAGGCGGGGGTGCCGGGGGCGGTGTACGGGGCGTAGGTGGAGGGGCGGCGCCTCCCTCTCTCGACCGACCGCGCTGCTTCCGTACGTCTGCGTTTCGGCCGACCGCGCTGCTTCCGTACGTCTGCGTTTCGGCCGACCGAGATGCTTCCGTACGTCGACTTCTCGGCCGACCGAGTCTGCCGCTGTGCGTCCACTTCCTGGCCGACCGAGACGGGTGGTGGGTGGGCATAGGCCGGGGGTCTGGGGGCGGAGCCCCCAGGACGCCCGCTTCAACACCGGTCACCTGGAAGGGACTTACGTATCGCACTCCAACACCGTCCGGCACAGAGAACACCTCGCCCGTACCCGCCCCCGCACCGGCACCCTGATTCGCTGATGACACGTAGGGCACGGGAACGACACCCGTAGACTCCCGCCACTGTCCGGGGAGAAGGAGTACGGCACCCCCTTCTGCACTCCGGGCCCGTGCCGCCGGTCATGGGCATACCGTCGCCGCCCCGCCCACCCCGCCGCCGTCAGCGGAGGCTGCTCCTCGTCACGCCGGGCCTGGGCCATCCCCTTGACGTACGCCGTGTAGGCCTGCGGGCTGGTGAACCACACCGAGGGATCCTCACCGAAGACCAGGGCACGCTTCGCGAGGACGTACCCGAACTCCTCCGGCGTGAGATACCCGAGCTTCTGCGAGGACGCCGAGTCCTCCCGATACGCGTCCAGCAGCAACCACCCCGCGCCCAGATACGTCGCCGCCGTGTCCGTGAGGATCTCGTTCTCGCGGGTGCCGGGGAACGACAGGTCGAGGCGGTGCAGATAGACGTGCATCACCTCGTGCGCGAGAGCCGCGCCGATGTCCCGACGATGCGTGCGGAACCGGTCGTTCAACTCGATGAAGTACTCGGGCCCGGCGGCCAGTTCGACGTTCGCCGCATGCGTCATCTCACGGAAGCTGATGATCGGCCGGGCGTCCGGAAGCCGGTAGTGCCGGACCATCTCGTGGGCCACCCGCTGTGCGCCCAGGTGCAGGTCGTCCGTGTCGCAGAAGGCCACGTCGACGGGGGCCACGCTCGTCGCGAACGTCTGGACGGTGTCGTAGGACAACCGCTTGTAGAGCGCGGTGATGGCGTCCCGCACCGTATCGAGGTGCGGGTAGCCGTGCTCGACCGGTCCGTCGTCCGCCACGTCCACAACCCCCAGAGACGCCCTGAACCCGCATCCACTCTATGCCGGTGCGCACGAATGCACGCCTCTGAAATCCCCCTGACAGATCGCGGCCGGGAAGGCTATGCTCCCCGCGATGACGACTCACTCTGTTCACAGAATGGGGGTCCCGTCCGCGCAAGGTGAGTGCTGATGCTCCCTCACACCGCGAACGGGAATTCCCGACTTTCCTTCTGGCTGCGCGTGCGCGAGTTCGCCGTGCCGCCCTCCATGATCGAGACCGCTACGGCCCGTCGGCACGCCGGGGACTGGGCGGGCGCCTGCGCCGCTGCCGGCGTCGACATCGATCTCGACCTACGGTCCGTAGCGCGCACCCACGGCCGGGAACTGGCCGCCCGGGTCCGCGCCGATCTCCGTCGAATCGCCCCTGACCTGCTCCGCTGGCATCTGCCGAGGATCGCCCCTGACGGGCTGCTGCGCCCGGGACTGACCCTCACCCTGGCCCGCTACGGCGACGATGCGGCGGGCCCGCCGCACCTGGTGGTCCGGACTCCACCCGCCTGGGCGGACGGCGGCCAGCGCATCAGCCTCGCGCTGTGGGACGGCACGCGTCGCGACGCCGACGCCCGCCGACATCCGCATCCACGGCCCAGCCGAGGGTTCCGCCTCGACCTGCACCGACACCTGTGGGACGCGGGCAGGAGCGGTGAGCTGCGGGCCCGCTCCGGGGCGGATCGGCCAGAGCTGCCGGACCCGTTGGAGGTGCTGGAGTCGCTGGAGAAGGTGCCGGAAGCACGCCACTGCGCCGTCGACCGATGGGCGGCCGAGGCGGCGATTCTGCTCCACGCCGAAGGACTCCACACCGACGGACTCCATGCCGAGGGACGCACGACCGGTCCCGTCACGGTACGGCTCGGCTCCCGGCGGCGGCTGCTCCTCACCCTGGACCCGGATCCGGCCGCGGACACCCTGCGTATCGCACCGGCGCCGACCGACGGCAGTGCCGCCGCGCTGCCGGTCCTGCCCGACGCGGCGACCTGGGTCCTGCCCGACCTGGAACTCCTCCGCACCGGTTCGATCGACGCCGGCCAACTCCATCCGCTGGTCGCCGCCGCACTCGTACCGGATCGCCCCCGGCCGGACGGTTCCGCGCCGATGCCGGACCGGGCAGGGCAACCGCACCTGGTCGACTGCCGGGGCGCCCGGCACCGGATCGGTCTGGTCGACGGGGTGCTCGCGCCCCTGGACCACGATCCCGCCGAGATCCGTCGCGAGGAACTGCTGGTCGCGCTGACCGGCACCCCGCTGCCCTGCCTCCAGGCCATCGACGAGGCACACCGCCACCCGGACTGCCTCACCGGCGTGCGCGAACGCCTCATCCACGGGGACACCGCCGGCGCGCTGGCCGTCGTAGAAGGACTGCTCGGTCCTGACGCGGTGCTGCGTGGCGGCGCGCTGCGGGACGAACTGCGGGCGGCGGCCGAACGGCGGCTCGCGTACGGGCTGTTCAGGGCGGGCCTGACCGGACCCGGACCTCGATCCGGCCACTTCTTCCCGGGACTTCCGCGTGCCCAGAAGCTCCGACCCCGCCGCACCACCGGCCGCTGACCGCACGGGACTTCAGCCCCGCCCGCACGCGCTCCGACCTCACCCACGCACGCCCCACCACAACCCAAAGGTGACCACATATGCCCACACGCACCCTGTACGCCGCGACCAGCACCCCCTCCCAAGCCTCCCAACTAGACATCGCCGGCGACCTGTTGACCCTCTTGCGCGCCACCACCACCGAACCCCGCCCCGACACCCAGCTGGAGGCCCTGACCCTGACCGTCGCCGCCGACCTCCCCGTGCTGCTGTGGGGCGAGCCGGGTATCGGCAAGACGGCGGCGCTGACCCAGCTCGCCGCCGCCCTGGACCTGCCGTTGACCACGGTGATCGCCAGCGTCCACGAGCCGTCCGACTTCTCCGGGCTGCCCGTCGTGGGCGACGATCCCGCCGAGCAGGGCGTCCCGATGGCCCCGCCGGACTGGGCCGTACGGCTCGTGCGGGCGGGCCGGGGGCTGTTGTTCCTGGACGAGTTGTCGACCGCGCCGCCCGCCGTGCAGGCCGCGCTGCTCCGGCTGGTGCTGGAGCGACGGATCGGTGCGCTGCAACTGCCGCCCGGGGTACGGATCGTGGCCGCCGCCAACCCGCGGTCCTCGGCGGCCGACGGCTGGGAGTTGAGCCCGCCGCTGGCGAACCGCTTCGTGCACCTTCAGTGGACCCACGACCACGAGGTCGTCGTACGCGGACTCGGTGGCACCTGGCCCCGGGCGACCCTGCCGCGGCTCGACCCGGAGAAGCTGCCGGAGGCCGTGGACTTCGCGCGCCGCGCGGTGTGCGGGCTGCTCACCGGCCGCCCCAAGCTCGTGCACCGACTGCCCAGCAGCGAGGCGCGGCGCGGCGGTGCCTGGCCGTCGCCCCGGAGTTGGGAGATGGCGATGAGCCTGATCGCGTTCGCGACCGCCGCCGGTTCCTCCCGTGAAGTGCTGTCTCTGCTCGTCAGGGGCACGGTGGGGGACGGTCCGGGCCTGGAACTGCTGGCCGGTGTGGACCGGATGGACCTTCCCGACCCCGAGACGTTCCTCGCCGATCCGACGGCCGGTGAGCTGCCCGAGCGCGGGGATCTACGGCAAGCCGTGCTCGACGGAGTGGTGGCCGCGGTCCGTAACCGTCCCGACAGGGCCCGCTGGGACGCGGCGTGGGCGCTCCTGGTCCGGGCGTTGGAGACCGGCGCCCCGGACCTGGTCGTCGTGCCCGCGACGACTCTCGCCTCGCTGCGCCGGGAGGACTGGGACGTTCCCGCGTCCATCGAGCAACTCGCCGGAGTGGTCGCCCTGTCGCAGCGGGCGGACCGCGCCGCCGTGGCCGTGAAGAGCGGCCGATGAACACGTCCGTAGCCAAAGGGCGACCGATGAACACGTCCGTAGCCAATGGGGAGGGCGCCCTCGACCTCGACAAGCTCTTCGCCGCCCGCCTCTACGCCGCCCGCGTCCGCCCCTACCTCGCGACGGCCCTGTTCGCGCTGCACACCGTCGAGTCGCGGCAGGTCCCGACGATGGCTGTCGACCGGCACTGGCGCTGCTATGTCTCGCCGGGGTTCGTGGACCGGATGTCCGTCGAGGATCTGGCCGGTGTCTGGGTCCACGAGGTGTCGCACCTGCTGCGCGACCACCACGGCCGCAGCGACCGGGTCGCCCGCGAGCGCCAACTCACCGGCCCGGGGGAGCGGTTGCGGATGAACATCGCCGCCGACTTCGAGATCAACGACGACGTGTTCGGCGACGGCCTGGTCGTCCCCGAAGGCGCGGTCCAGCCGGGGGCGTTGGGGCTGCCCACCGGGAACCTGATGGAGGACTACCTGCGCTGGTTCCAACTCGGGCCGCGTACCCAGGACTTGGCCTGGCTGGACTGCGGCAGCGGCGCCGACGGACTCGACCGGGGCTGGGAGTTGGGGCCGGACGGCGCAGACGGGCTCAGTGAGCAGGAACGCGACGCCGTCCGCTTCCGGGTGGCGCAGGGCATCACCGGCCGCCCCGGCAGCGCCCCCAGCGGGTGGCGGCGGTGGGCGGAGGAGGCGTTCCATCCGCCGCAGCCCTGGCGGGAGTTGCTGGGCGCGGCGGTCCGCTCGGCGGTCTCCGCTCCCGGCGCGGGCGAGGACTACACCTACGGCAGGCCATCGCGCCGCTCGGCGTCGCTGCCCGGCATCGTGCTGCCGAGCCTGCGCCGCAGACCGCCCCGGGTGTGCGTGGTGATCGACACCTCCGGGTCGGTCAGCGACGCCGAGTTGGGCAGCGCGCTCCTCGAAGTCGCCGCGATCTCAAGGGCCGTGGGCGGGCGCCGCGACCTGGTCACCGTGGTGCCGTGCGACGCGGCGGCCGAGTTCGCGCATCCGCTGTGCCGCGCCGAGGGCATTCCCCTGCTGGGCGGCGGCGGTACGGACCTGCGCACCGGCTTCGCCAAGGCGCTGCGCGCCCAGCCCCGGCCCGACGCCGTCGTGGTCCTCACCGACGGCCAGACACCCTGGCCGGAGAGGCGACCGCCGTGCCGGACGGTGGTGGGCCTGTTCCCGCGACCGTACGCGAACAGGTCCTACGACGAGGACGATCCCGACTACGTGCCGGACACACCGCCCGACTGGGCGCGGGTGGTCGAGATCGGGTCCGCCCCCGTTTCCCGATGAGCGCGCAAGGTGACGGACCTCCCGGTGAACGGCGCCTCTTGGAGCTCCAGGACCCACACGTCGTTCACGCCCTCCCGCAGAACGGGCCCGGGGACGTACAACTCCCGCTGCGGCCCGGCCGACCAGTACCGCCCCAGATTGAACCCGTTGACCCACACGAACCCCCGCGTCCAGCCCGGCAGTTCGAGCGCGGCGTCCCCGGCACCACGCACCTCGACGGTGCCGCGGTACAACCCGGGGGAGCCGTCCGGGGGCAGCTCCCGCAACGGAACCCCCTCGACCTCGTCCAGCGCGTCCAACCGCAGCCCACGCGCGCGTACCCCGTGCAGATACTGCCGCTCGTGCAACAGCCCCCCGGTGATCCCCTTCGGCTCCCCGAGCCGCGGACCGTAGTTGGCCCTCCCCAGGGACTCCACCCACAGCTCCACGCGCGCGTGCCCGGCGACGGGCTCCTTGAGCTCCTCGTCGCCCTCCGTGAGCACCCCGGCCCGCTCCCCGTCGACGTACACCACGGCCAGGTCCCGCAGTCCGCGCGCGACGATCGGATAGGGCGCGCGCGGTCCCGGCACAGTCACTTCGTAGCGGACGATGCCCCGGTCCACGTCCAGTTCCTCGAAGGTCGGCGGCACGGGGCCCTCCGACTCCGGTCCACCATGTGCCTCCAATACGTCGGCCAGGGGTGCCCAGCCGGTCAGGCGCACCTCGGCCGGGGTGCCCAACGGCGCGGGGGCGGGCGGGAGTTCGGGCAGCGGGCCGTCCGTGTACGCGGCGAACACCTCGCGCAGGCGCCAGAACTTGTCCGTGGGGCGCCCGTACTCGTCGATCGGGGCGTCGTAGTCGTACGACGTCACATCGGGCTCCAACGGGCCCTCGTGCAGGGCGCCGCCGCCCCGGTTGGCGCCCGCCCAGCCCGCGAAGTTGGTGCCGCCGTGCGCCATGTAGACGTTGACCGACGCACCGCACTCCAGGATCTCCCGCAGGGCGTCCGCCGCGTCCTCGGCATCGCGTACGACATGCTCGCCGCCCCAGTGGTCGAACCAGCCGCACCAGAACTCCATGCACATCAGCGGCCCCTCGGGGCGGTGCCGCCGCAGTGTCTCGAAGGCCACGCGCGCGTGGGACCCGAAGTTCACCGTCGCCAGGACACCGGGGACCGAACCGCCGCCCAGCATGTGGTCCTCGGGACCGTCCGAGGTGCACAGCGGGACCGTGACCCCCTTGTCGCGCAGCAGGTCCGCCAGACGTCGTAGATAGACCGCGTCGGAGCCGTAGCTGCCGTACTCGTTCTCGACCTGCACCATGATCACCGGGCCGCCGCGGTCGAGTTGGCGGGGCACGACCTCGTGCAGCAGGTGGTGGAACCAGCGCTCCAGGTGCCCCAGGAAGCGTTCGTCACGCGTACGCGCGCGTGGCCCCAGTTCGCCCGTCAGCCAGTGCGGCAGCCCGCCGTTCTCCCACTCCGCGCAGATGTACGGCCCCGGGCGCACGATCGCCCACAGGCCCGCCTCCCGCGCCGCGTCCAGGAACCGGCCGAGCGCCTGTACGTCCCGGAAGTCGCCCGGCGCCGGCTCGTGCAGGTTCCACGGGACGTACGTCTCCACGCAGTTGAGGCCCATCGCCCGCAGCATCGCCAGCCGGTGCCCCCAATGCGCCTCGTGCACCCGGAAGTAGTGCAGCGCCCCGGACAGCAGCCGCACCGGCCGCCCGTCCAGCAGAAAGTCCCTGTCGCCCACCGTGAACTCGCCCATGCCCCCGACTCTCACCCCTTGGCGCCGATCACGTCCATGGACAAAGATCACCGCTACTTGGACGGATGGACGGACGCATGGCCGGAACGCGGGAAAGGGCGCCGATGTACCACACCTGGATGCGTTTCTTCACGCCCACACCCGCCCACCACCGCCTCGGCCTCGCCTGCCTCGGCGTCGGCCTCCAGTACGGCGCCCTGCCCACCGTCGGCCCCCGCACCCTCGACCACCACGTCGCCGTCGTGATCAGCGCGGGCGGCGGCTGGTACCTGAGCCCCGACGGCCGCCGTACGACCGTCACCGCGCCCGCGCTGCTGTGGCTCACCCCCGGCGTGCCGCACCACTACGCGCCCGATCCCGGCGCCGGCTGGGACGAGGGGTTCGTCGCCTTCACCGGGCCCGCGACGGCGACGTACACCGAACTCGGCTACATCGAGCCGGAACGGCCCGTGGTGGCCCTCTCGGACGCCACCGGACCCCGCGCGGTCATCGGGCGCATGGCCCGCGCCGCGCGCCGCGGAAACCCCCTCCTGGAGGTGGAGACCGGCGCGGCCGTCCACGAACTCCTGGTCGCCCTGCGCCGCGCCCGCGCCGACCTCGCCCCCGACGGCGACCCGGTCCTCCAGGCCCTCGCCCGGGACGCCTGCCTGCCGCTCACCGTCGCCGACCACGCGGCCCGGCACGGCATGACCCCCGCCGCACTGCGCACCGCCGTCCGCAGAGGCGCCGGCTGCAGCCCCAAGGACTACCTCCTCGGCATCCGCCTGGGCCGTGCCAAGGAACTCCTCGCCGCCACCGAACTCCCGGTCGCCGCCGTCGCCCGCCGCGTCGGCTACGACGACCCCGCCTACTTCTCCCGCCTGTTCACCCGCCGCGTCGGCATGCCCCCCGTCCACTTCCGCGCCCAGCAGGGCCGCACCGTCCCCGGCGGCTGGAGCGACCAGGTTCCCGATCCGGGCGATCCACCGATGATCGAGTGGTCACACGCACCGTAGGGTGGTCGCCCATGACCACCAGCAACAACGGAACCGGTGACGTCGACCCCGCCGTGCGCGAGGAACTGGCCCGGCTGCGCGACAGCATCGACAACATCGACGCGGCCGTCGTCCACATGCTCGCCGAACGCTTCAAGGCCACCCAGCAGGTCGGTTTCCTCAAGGCCGCCCACCAGCTGCCGCCCGCCGACCCGGCCCGCGAGGCCCGCCAGATCGAACGCCTCCGCGCCCTCGCCGAAAGCGCCAAGCTGGACCCGGCGTTCGCTGAGAAGTTCCTCAATTTCATCATCGGCGAGGTGATCCGACACCACGAGCGCATCGCGGAGGACGCCGTGAACGGCGGTTCACCCACGGCGAACTGACCTCGATGTTCCCGTAAGGGGCGTGACAGCGGGGTGTGTTCGGAGCGATGCTGCGCTGTGCACTCCTTGTCAGTTGACGGGCACGCCCCGTCAGCGCCTGCGTCATAAGCTGGTTGTCCCACGCGGGAGGGACGTCGGGCCATGCCGTCGGATGCCAAGATCCTCATCGTCGACGACCATGAGGACACCCTGTACGCGCTGGAGAGCGCCCTGGCGCCGCTGGGCTTTCTGCTTGCCCGTGCCACCAACGGCGACGAGGCGCTCAAGCAGGTGCTCCGCGGCCGGGTCGGCCTGCTCCTGCTCGACGTGCGCATGCCCGGCGTCAGCGGCCTGGACGTGGTCCGCTACCTGCGCCGCCTGGAACAGACCCAGCACATCCCCGTGATCCTTCTCACCGGCTTCGGCGTCGACCCCGAACTGACCGCCGCCGCCTTCGCCCTCGGCGTCGCCGACCTCGTCACCAAACCCGTCGACCCCTGGACCCTGCGCACCAAGGTCCGCTACCTCTACGACGCCCACCAGCGCCACCAGGCCCTGGAACAGGAGGTCCGCGAACTGCGCGCCCTCCTCAAGGACCCGCCCGCACCCGTACCGGCCCTGCCCCACCCGGACGCGCGCGTGCCCTACCAGCGGGACGCCCAGAACACCGCCCCCGCCTCCGCACCCGACCGCACATAAGCCGTGTACCGGACCTCCCCTGTGCCATGTCAGTGCCATCAGGCAGCATGTCCTGCATGTCCGTACTGACGCGCGACGAAGCGCAGACCCGTGCCAGGCTCCTCGACGTCCACCGCTACACGATCGAACTCGATCTGACGACGGGCGAAGACACCTTCGACTCCCGCACCGTCATCGCGTTCACCGCTCGTGCCGACGCGGACACCTTCGTCGAACTCAAGCCCGCCGAGCTGCGCTCCGTCACCCTCGACGGCCGCCCCCTCGACCCGGAGACCCTCGTCGAGAACCGGCTCCCGCTGCCCGGCCTCACCACGGGCGAGCACGAACTGCGCGTCGACGCGAGCATGCGCTACTCCCGCACCGGCGAGGGCATGCACCGCTTCACCGACCCCACCGACGACGAGACCTACGTCTACACCCAGCTGTTCATGGAGGACGTCCAGCGCGTCTTCGCCGCCTTCGACCAGCCCGACCTCAAGGCCGTCTTCGACCTCTCCGTCAAGGCCCCCGAAGGCTGGACCGTCCTCGCCAACGGCATCACCGAACACCTCGGCGAGGGCCGCTGGCAGGCCGCCCCCACCCCGCTGATCTCCACCTACCTCGTAGCCGTCGCCGCCGGCCCCTGGCACTCCGTCCGCACCGAACACCGCGGCCTGCCCTTCGGCATCCACTGCCGCCGCTCCCTGGCCCCCCACCTCGACGCGGACGCCGAGGAAATCCTCGACATCACCCGGCAGTGCTACGACCGCTACCACGAGAAGTTCGAGGAGCCCTACCCCTTCGACTCCTACGACCAGGCCTTCGTCCCCGAGTTCAACGCGGGCGCCATGGAGAACCCCGGACTCGTCACCTTCCGCGACGAGTTCATCTACCGCTCCGCCGTCACCGAAACCGAGCGGCAGACCCGCGGCATGGTCATCGCCCACGAGATGGCCCACATGTGGTTCGGCGACCTCGTCACCCTCCAGTGGTGGGACGACATCTGGCTGAACGAGTCCTTCGCCGAGTACATGGGCTACCAGACCCTCACCGAAGCCACCCGCTTCACCGACACCTGGACCGACTTCGGCGTCGTCCGCAAGGCCTGGGGCTACGACGCCGACCAGCGCCCCTCCACCCACCCCGTGGCCCCCGAGAACGTCGACGACACCGCCGCCGCCCTCCTCAACTTCGACGGCATCTCGTACGCCAAGGGGGCTTCCGCGCTACGGCAGTTGGTGGCCTGGCTCGGCGAGAAGGACTTCCTCGCCGGCATCAACACCCACTTCGCCCGCCACAAGTTCGGCAACGCCACCCTCGCCGACTTCATCGACTCCCTCGCCTCCGGCACCGAACGCGACGTCCACGCCTGGGCCGACGCCTGGCTGCGCACCACCGGCGTCGACACCCTCACCCCCACCATCACTCGCACCGAAGACGGCACCCACACCCTCACCGTCGACCGCGCCGGCAGCCGCCCGCACCGCATCGCCGTCGGCCTCTACGACCAGGACCCCGGCGACACCGGCCGCCTCGTCCTGCGCGAACGCCTCGACCTCGACGTCCCGCAGACCGAGCCCCAACCCCTCGGCAAGCGCCCGGCGTTGCTCCTCCTGAACGACGGCGACCTCACCTACGCCAAGGTCCGCTTCGACCCCGACTCCTTCGAAGCCGTCCGCACCGGCCTCTCCGGCCTGCCCGACCCCCTCACCCGCGCGGTCGTCTGGAACGCCCTGCGCGACGCGGTCCGCGACGGCGAACTGCCCGCCTCCGCCTACCTGGACGCCGCCCGCGCCCACCTCCCGCACGAGACGGACCTCGCCCTCGTCCAGGGCGTCCTCGCCTTCGCCTCCGCCCAGGTCACCGACCGCTACCTCACCCCCGAGGCCCGCCCGGTCGCCCTCGCCACCCTCACCGCCCTGTGCCGCGATTTCCTCCGCCGCACCGAGGACGGCTCGAACCCCGGCCTGCGCCTCATCGCCGTACGCCACTTCATCGACGTGGCGGCCCACCCCGAGACCATCGCCGCCTGGCTCGCCGAAGGCACTGTGCCCGGCGGACCGGAGCTGGACCCCGAACTCCGCTGGCGCGTCCTGGGCCGCCTCGCCGTCCTCGGCGCCACCGACGAGCCCGCCATCGCCGCCGAGTTGGAGCGCGACCCGTCCGCCACCGGCCAGGAAGGCGCCGCCCGCTGCCGCGCCGCCCTCCCCGACCCCGAGGCCAAACGCACGGCCTGGGAGGCGATGTTCACCACCGACGACCTCTCCAACTACCTCTTCACCGCCACCGCCCAGGGCTTCTGGCAACCCGAACAGGCCGACCTCGTACGGGAGTATGTGCCCCGCTTCTACCCGGACGCGGTAGCCCTGGCCGCCCGCCGCGGCCCCGCCATGGCCGACGCCGCCGGCCGCTGGGCCTTCCCCACCCACGCCGTCGACCCCGAAACCCTCCGCCTCGGCGAGGAATGCCTCCGCGACGCCGACCTCACCCCGGCCCTGCGCCGCAAGCTCGTCGACCAACTCGACGACCTGGCACGGGCGTTGCGGGTACGGGAGGCGTAGCAGCGACCCGGGATCCTCCCCGCCGACGATGCGGCGGGCTGATCGTCCTTCCTAGGCTCTATGCCGCCAAGGACGATCAGCCCCAGGAGGACACCTCGTGATCGCAGTGATCGGCGCCACCGGCAACGTCGGCCGCGCCCTCGTCCACCGTCTCGTCGCCGCGGACCGGCCCGTCCGGGCACTGACCCGCGACCCCGAGCGGGCCGGCCTGCCCGCACAGGCCGAGACGGTGCGCTTCCAACTCGACGACCCCGCAACCCTGTTCACCGGAGTCACCCGGCTCTTCGCCTACGCCCACGCCACCAGCCCCGACCTCCTCGACACCGCCCGCCGGGCCGGCGTACGGCACGTCGTCCTGCTCTCCTCCGGGATCATCAAGGACAGCGCCGACGACGAGACCCACCCCATCCACATCGTCCACGCCACCGCCGAACAGCAAATCCGCGACAGCGGCCTCGCCTGGACCTTCCTGCGCCCCAACGCGTTCGCCGGCAACGCCTTCCAGTGGGCCCCGCAGATCCGCACCGGGAACACGGTCCGCGGCGTCTTCGCGAACGGCCTCACCGCCCCCATCCACGAGGACGACATCGCCGCCGTCGCCGAACGTGTCCTCCTCGACGACGGCCACGAGGGCACCGCCCACCGCCTCACGGGCCCCGAGCCGATCAGCAACGCCGAACAGATCACGGCCCTCGGCCGGGCCCTCGGCCGCCCTCTCGACTTCGTCGAGGTCCCCCCGGACCAGGCGGGCCCCGACCTCTTCCCGCACGTCCCGCCCCACATGCTCGCCGGCCTGCTGAAGATCTTCGCGGCCACCGTCGACGCCACCCCCGAGATCACCACCACGGTGGAGCAACTCACGGGAACTCCGGCACGCACGTTCGCCACCTGGGCCGAGGACCACACCGACGACTTCCGGTGACATTCCAACACCGGCAAACACACCACCACCGCGTACTGAACAACACCCTTTCGGGTTCTGATCGTTGTTCTCCCCGGGCGCGTCGACTTCTCCAGGTACAAGCTGGAACTCTCTCTGCCCCGCGCCCTGGAGGACAGCCCATGAGCAACGTTCCCCTCGCCTCAGGCCCCGAAGGACCCGACGCCCTGCGGCCGTTGCTCAACACCGTCCTGGACGCCCTCAACACCGGACGCCGGGCGCGTGGTGGCCCGTTCCCCGCAGGCGGCCCCGACGCGGTCGCCGCCCGCATGAGGGACGCCGTAGGGGACGTACTGCCCGACGACGGCGACCCCGACGCCCTGCGCACCCTCGTGCACGCCCTCGCGGAAGGCGCCGCCGACCCCGCCGACCCGCTGTGCGCAGCACACCTGCACTGCCCGCCGCTCGCCGTGGCCACCGCAGCCGACCTCGCCGTCAGCGCGCTCAACCCGTCGCTCGACTCCTGGGACCAGGCCCCCGCCGCCTCCGCCCTCGAAGCCCTCGTCACCCGCACCCTCGCCCACGAGATCGGCCTCGCCGACGCCCTCGTCACCACCGGCGGCACCGAAGCCAACCAACTCGCCCTCCTCCTCGCCCGCGAAGCCCACAGCGGCACCGTGCAGTTGGTCTGCGGAAGCAACGCCCACCACTCCCTGCCCCGCGCCGCCTGGCTCCTCGGCCTGCCCGACCCCGTCGTCGTACCCGCCCCCGCCGGCACCCTCGACCCCGCCGCCCTCGACGAAGCCCTCACCGCACTCCCTGGCCCCCGCGGCTCCGTCCTGGTCGCCGCCACCGCGGGCACCACCGACGCCGGACTCATCGACCCGCTGCCCGAGATCGCCGGCCTGTGCGCGGCCCATGGCGCCCGCCTCCACATCGACGCCGCCTACGGCGGAGGCCTCGTCTTCAGCGACCGCCACCGCGACAAACTCGCCGGCCTCGACCGCGCCCACACCGTCACCCTCGACCTGCACAAACTCGGCTGGCAGCCCGTCGCCGCCGGCCTCCTCGCCGTACGCCACCCCCGCGACCTCGCCGCCCTCACCCAGCGCGCCGACTACCTCAACGCCGACGACGACACCGAAGCGGGCCTGCCCGACCTCCTCGGCCGCTCGATGCGCACCACCCGACGCCCCGACGTCCTCAAACTCGCCGTCACCCTGAAAACCCTCGGCCGCACCGGACTCGGCACCCTCGTCGACCAAGTCTGCGCCCGCGCACGGGAGTTCGCCGCCCTCATCCGCGACCACCCCGGCTTCGAGCTCTACGACCCACCCGTCATCAGCACCGTCCTGTTCCGGCCCACCGAAGCCACCGACGACGCCGTGGCCGCCGTACGCCGACAACTCCTCCACGACGGACGGGCCGTGCTCGGCCGGGCCGCGCTCGACGGCCGGCTCTGGCTCAAGGCCACCCTCCTCAACCCCCACACCCGGCCCGACGACCTGGCCGCCCTCCTGAAACTGGTGGAAGGAAACACCCCCCGATGAGCCACCCCCCGACGGGTCACCCCCGGACCCCCAACCCCCCACGCCACGAGCCCGATCCACCCCGCGACCTGGTCGGCATCGGCATCGGCCCCTTCAACCTGTCCCTCGCCGCCCTCGCCCACCCCCTCGCCGAACTCGACACCGCCTTCTACGAACAGCGCCCCGGCTTCGACTGGCACGCAGGCCTGCTCATCGACGGCGCGACCGTCCAAGTCCCCTTCCTGGCCGACCTGGTGACCCTCGCCGACCCCGCCAGCCCCTGGTCCTTCCTGAACTACCTCAGGGCCCGCGACCGCCTCTTCCCCTTCTACTTCGCCGAGCGCTTCCACATCCAGCGCGCCGAGTACGACGCCTACTGCCGCTGGGTCGCCGACAGCCTCCCCGGACTCCACTTCGGCCACCAGGTCGACGCCGTCCGCTTCAACCCCGAACGCGAGGTCTTCGAGGTCGACTTCACCCAGCTCGACAGCGACGGAGAAGCGGAAGCCCTCGGCCGGACGTACACCAAGAACATCGTCCTCGGCGTCGGCACCGCCCCCTACGTCCCGGACCCGCTCAAGCCCCTCGTCGAAGCCCCCGGCGTCCCCGTCATCCACGCCGCCGACTACCTCGCCCACCGCGAAACGTTTCTCGCCGCCGAGCACATCACCGTCATCGGCTCGGGACAGACCGGCGCCGAGGTCTTCCTCGACCTCCTCCGCAACCGGCCCGCAGGACACGAGAAACTCCACTGGATCGGCCGCAGCGAGGCGTTCGCCCCCATGGAGTACTCCAAGCTCGGCCTGGAGCACTTCACCCCCGACTACACCCGCTACTTCCACGCCCTCGCCGAACCCGTCCGCGACCGCCTCGTCACCGCACAGTGGCAACTCCACAAGGGCATCGACGCCGACACCATCGCCGCCATCCACGACGAGCTCTACCGCCGTACCCTGCACGGCGGTTGGCCCGACGCCGTCCTCACCCCCGGCGTCCGCGTCCGTACGGCGGGCAGGATCGCGACGACCAAGGTGGAGCTCCACCTGGAACACGTCCAGCAGAACACCCGCTCCCGCCTCACCACCGACGCCGTCGTCCTCGCCACCGGCTACCGCGAACGCCCCCTCGGCCGCATCCTCGCCGGACTCGACCCCTACATGCGCCGCGACAGCGCCGAACGCCCGCGCATCGACGACCAGTTCAGGCTCGTCCTGGACCCCTCCGTCACCGGCTCCGGCTGTCAGGTCTACGTCCAGAACGCCGAACTCCACACCCACGGCGTCGGCGCCCCCGACCTCGGCCTCGCCGCCTGGCGCAGCGCCACCATCCTCAACTCCCTCACGGGCAAGGACCCTTACCCCCTCCCCGGCCGAACCGCCTTCACCACGTTCGGTCTTGACCCCCAGGTCCAGATCCCCCCGGCCCGCCAGGCCACCCGCACCCTCACCCCCCTCGTAGAAGGACGCTAGAAAGGGGCCCGGCGGCAACCAGAACCGCCGGACCCCCACCCGAGAAGGGCCGAGCCCCTAGAACACCGGCGTCCCGTTCCGCGTCAACTTCCAGTCCACCGAAGCGAAGTCCGCCGGACTCAGCACGCCCTTCGCGGTCACCCACTCCGCGATCCGCGTCCGGATCTCCGTCGACTCCGACCACACCTCGGTCGCCGACGCCACATGCGGGAACGCACCGCCGCCGTTCGCCCGGTAGTTGTTCACCGCCAGCACGAACTGCTGCGCGTCGTCCAGCGCCGCACCGTTGTACGTCAGGTTCTTGATCCGCGACCCCGCTGCCTGCGCGATGTCGATGTCGTACGAGAACCCGGACACGTAGTCGTAGTTGTAGTCCGGACGGCCACCCGCGTTCGTCAACTTCTCCGTGTCCACGGCCGCATCCGCCGCCGTCTGCACGAAGTACTCCGCCGAGTACTCCAGGTACGCCCGCACCTGAGCACCCGTCAGCAGCTTCGCCACCAGCGTGTTGTCGTACACGTACAGCCCCGACAGATCCCGGATCGTCACCTCGCCCGCCGGAATCGCCGACGTCCGCGAGAACGGCGACGCCTGCGCGATCACCGGCAGCGACGCGTACGACGTCCCCACCAACGCCGCCTTCACCACGTCCTCCTGGACCTTGGTGATCAGGTCGATGATCGGGGCGTCCTTGTACCGCGCGTCGACCGTCGTCAGCGTCGCCGTCGCCGTGCCGACCACCTGGTTGACGTACTCCACGACCAGCGCGTGCTCGTCCTTCAGCAACCGCGTGATCTTCGGATCGTCCGCGACCGTCTTCGCGTCCCGCAGCGACGCCGCCACCGACTCGACGGTCCAACGCCCCTTCTCGAAGACCAACTCGAAGTCGAACACGCTCAACCGCTCGGCGTAGCACAGCGGTTCGGACAGCACGACCGTCTTGCCCGTCGCCGTGTTCGTGACCTTCAACTCCGGGATCTCCACGTGCGCGTGGCCCACGAGAATCGCGTCGATCCCGGGCACCTGCTGCGCGACGAGCGCCGCCGAGTTCTCCACGTACGGCAGCTGGTCACCGTACGACGACGTCCCCGACGACCCGGAGTGCGCCGACACGACGACGACATCCGCGCCCATCGACCGCAGCTTCGGCACCCACTTCGCCGCCTGCTCCTCAAGCCCCGGGAACGTCAACTTCCCCTGCACGTACGCCTTGTCCCAGATCGCGATACCGGGGTTCGTCAGCCCGAGGACCGCCACCTTCACCGGCGGCGCACCCGGCACACGGAACGTCTTGATGAAGTACGGCGGGAAGGCCGGCTTCAGCGTCTTCGCGTCCAGCGCGTTCGCCCCGAGCAGCGGGAAACGGCACTGGTCCTCGAACTTCCGCAGCGTCTCGATGCCGTAGTTGAACTCGTGGTTGCCCAGCGCCGCCGCGTCGTACCCGATCGCGTTCATCGCCTGCGCCATCGGGTGCACCGGCCCGCCCTTGGCGGTGATCGGGTCCACCTTCGCGAAGTAGTACGTCAGCGGCGTGCCCTGGATCGTGTCGCCCGCGTCCAGCAGCAGCGTGTTGCGCCGCCCCTTCTCCTGGCGGATCTGGTTCACCAGGGTCGAGACCCGCGCCAGACCCATGGCGTTGCCCTTGGCGTCCGCGTACTCCGCGTCCTTGAAGTAGTCCCAGTTGAAGACATGCCCGTGCAGGTCCGTCGTGCCCATGACCGTCAGCGAGTACCGCTTGGCAGGCCGGCCCGGCTTCTTCTTCTCCGCGGCCTGCGCAGCCGGAGCCGCCGCCGCACCGGCCAGCGCGACCCCCGCGCCCGTCACGGCGGACTTCTTCAGGAACTTCCGGCGGTTCAAGGACATGTCTGGCTCTCCTCGGGAAACGGTCAACGACGCGCGTAGATTCTTACTCGCTTCTTACCGCACGCGACAGGTCCAGCAGGTTTCGATCTGATGACCACCAGGCGGCACACCTGACAGAGTGGGACGTATGACCACCCCCACCACGGACGACCCCCAACCCCCCGTCCCCTACGGCACCCCCGACGCCCCCCGCATCGCCGTCCGCGGCGAAGCCCGCCTCGAAGTCGACCCCGAGATCGCCCGCATCGGCATCACCATCGCCGCCCGCGGCACCGACCGCCGCACCGCCCTCGACGACCTCACCCGCCGCAACGCCACCGTCCTCGACCTCGTCAAAAGCTACGGCGAAGCAGTCGAACGCCTCGAAACCGGCGGCTTCTCCATCACCCCCGAACTCACCAAGCACGGCCGCGGCGAACGCGTCCACCGCTACCACGGCAGGGTCAACGTCACCGCCGAACTCACCGACTTCACCGCCCTCGGCGAACTCACCACCCGCCTCGCCGACCTCGAACTCACCCGCGTCGACGGCCCCTGGTGGGCCCTGCGCCCCGACTCACCCGTCCACCGCAAGGCCCGCCAGCAAGCCGTACACGAAGCGGTCCAACGCGCCCGCGAATACGCCGAAGCACTCGGCACCACCCTCGCCGCCCTCGTGGAACTCGCCGACATCGGCGCAGAGAACGCCCAGACCTACGGCGCACCCCAGGGCCGTATGCGCTCCATGTCCTTCGCCGGCGCGGGCGCCGAAGACACCGCCGCCGCACCCCTCGATCTCGAACCCCAACGGCAACAGGTGTACGCCCAGGTCAACGCGCGCTTCACGATGGCGCCCCCACGCCTGTGAGCCCATTCCGCAATGCGACGATTCGAACGCTCATTGGAGCACCCCGACGCACATTCAAGCCTTGTCAATAACCCTTCACCCAAAGGTTGTTGGGTAGTCATGCGCGGCCAATTCCCTACCCGTCGGTAAGGCCTAGGCTCAAACCATGCGCCGAGCAAAAATCGTCTGTACGTTGGGCCCCGCCACCGACTCGTACGACCAGATCAAGGCCCTGGTCGAAGCCGGAATGGACGTAGCCCGCTTCAACCTCAGCCACGGCACCCACGCCGAACACGAGGAGCGCTACCAGCGCGTGCGAAAGGCCTCCGAGGAGACCGGACGCAGTGTCGGAATGCTCGCCGACCTTCAAGGCCCGAAGATCCGACTCGGCCGCTTCACCGAAGGCCCCGTACTCCTTGAACGCGGAGACACCTTCACCATCACCGTCGAAGAAGGCGCCGAAGGCGACCGCCAGACCTGCGGCACCACCTACGCCGGCCTCGCCACCGACGTCACCCCCGGCGAACGCGTCCTCGTCGACGACGGCAAGGTCTGCCTCGAAGTCACCTCCGTCGACGGCCCCCGCGTCCACACCAAGGTCGTCGAAGGCGGCATGGTCTCCGACCACAAGGGCCTGAACCTGCCCGGAGTCGCCGTGTCCGTCCCGGCCCTCTCCGACAAGGACGAGGCCGACCTCCGCTGGGCGCTCCGCGCGGGCTTTGACGTCATCGCCCTCTCCTTCGTGCGCAGCGGCAAGGACATCGACGACGTCCACCGCATCATGGACGAGGAAGGCCATCGCCTCCCCGTCATCGCCAAGGTCGAAAAACCCCAGGCGGTCGAGGCCATCGACGACATCGTCGCCGCCTTCGACGGCATCATGGTGGCCCGCGGCGACCTCGGCGTCGAAATGCCCCTCGAACAGGTCCCGATCGTCCAGAAGCGCGCCGTCAAACTGGCCAAGCGCAACGCCAAGCCGGTCATCGTCGCCACCCAGATGCTCGACTCGATGATCGAGAACTCCCGCCCCACGCGCGCGGAGGCGAGCGACGTGGCGAACGCCGTGATCGACGGCACGGACGCGGTGATGCTCTCCGGCGAGACCAGCGTCGGCAAGTACCCCATCGCGACCGTCACCACCATGGCCCGCATCATCGAGGCCGCCGAGGAGGACATCCTCGCCAAGGGCCTGCCCCCGCTGACCGAACGCAACAAGCCCCGCACCCAGGGCGGCGCGGTGGCCCGAGCGGCGGCCGAGATGGGCGATTTCCTCGGCGCGAAGTTCCTGGTGGCCTTCACCCAGTCCGGCGACACGGTCCGCCGGCTGTCCCGCTACCGCTCGCCGATCCCGCTCATGGCCTTCACCCCCGACCCGGCCACCCGCGCCCAACTCACCCTCACCTGGGGCGTGGAGACCATCCTCGGCCCGCACGTCGACTCCACCGACGCGATGGTCGACCAGGTCGACGAACTCCTCCTCAAGTACGGCCGCTGCCAGAAGGGCGACATCGTCGTCATCACGGCGGGCTCGCCCCCCGGAGTAGCCGGCTCGACAAACCTCGTCCGCGTCCACCACGTCGGCGAGGACGACAGCCCCAAGTGAGAGTGATCGCGACGACACGCAACGAAAAGCGGAGGTTCACGCGCACGTGAACCTCCGCTTTAAATGTTTGCCTTCGATTTGAAGGAAAAGTGCCCCGAGTCGGATTCGAACCGACGCTTGATGGGTTTTGAATCCATTGTCTCTACCGCTGGACTACCGGGGCTTCCTCTGAAACAAAGGTCAGCGATCTCCCGCTGTGCCCCCACCTTATCGCAGCTAGGTAGGCTCTTGTCAGCACTACCCCCGTGCCCTGAACGAGGAGCCCCCGTGACCGCCCCCGAGTCGCCCCAGCCCGTAGACGCGCCCGACGACGACAAGTCGCACGTGCCTCCGCTGACGACCCGTGTCGTCATCGCCGAGGACGAGGCCCTGATCCGGCTCGATCTCAAAGAGATGCTCGAAGAAGAGGGGTACACCGTCGTCGGTGAGGCCGGTGACGGTGAGCAGGCCGTCGAGCTGGCCCGTGAGCACAAGCCCGACCTCGTGATCCTCGACGTGAAGATGCCCAAGCTGGACGGGATCTCCGCCGCCGAGAAGATCGCCGAGGAGGGCATCGCCCCCGTGCTGATGCTCACCGCCTTCTCGCAGCGCGACCTCGTCGAGCGGGCAAGGGACGCCGGTGCGATGGCGTACCTCGTGAAGCCCTTCAGCAAGAGCGACGTCGTGCCGGCGATCGAGATGGCCGTCTCGCGGTTCACGGAGCTGAAGCAGCTGGAGCAGGAGGTCGCCGACCTCACGCTGCGGCTGGAGACCCGCAAGCTGGTCGACCGTGCGAAGTCGATCCTGCAGACCGAGTACGGGCTGAGCGAGCCGGCCGCGTTCCGGTGGATCCAGAAGACGTCGATGGACCGCCGGATGTCCATGCAGCAGGTCGCCGAGGCTGTCATCCAGGACGCGGACGAGAAGAAGTCCACGAAGGGCTGAGCTCCGGAGCAGTGACTACGACGAGGCCCGCGCCCCCAGCTTCGGGGGCGCGGGCCTCGTCGTAGAGAACGCGGAACGTGACCTCAGTCCTCGCCGAGGTACGCCTTCCGTACCGACTCGTCGTGCAGCAGGTCCTGGCCCGTGCCGGAGAGGACGATGTTGCCGACCTCCATGACGTGGCCCTGGTCGGCGAGGGAGAGCGCCGCCTGGGCGTTCTGTTCGACGAGCAGGATCGTCGTGCCCGACGCCTTGAGCTCCACGATCGTTGCCATGATCTTCTGCATCATGATCGGGGAGAGGCCCATGGACGGCTCGTCCAGCATCAGCAGTTTCGGCTGGGACATGAGCGCGCGGCCCATGGCCAGCATCTGCTGCTCGCCGCCCGAGAGGGTGCCCGCGGCCTGCTTCCGGCGCTCTCCGAGGATCGGGAAGAGGTCGTAGGCGCGCTGGATGTCCTTCTCGATGCCCGCGTTGTCCTTGCGGAGGAAGGCGCCGAGCTGGAGGTTCTCCGCGATGGTGAGGCGGGGGAAGATGTGTCGGCCTTCGGGGGAGTGGGCCAGGCCGAGGGCGACGATCTTGTGGGCGGGGACGCCCTTGAGCGGCTTGCCGTCGAAGGTGATCTTGCCGCCGGCGGGCTGCAGCAGGCCCGAGAGGGTGCGCAGGGTGGTCGTCTTGCCGGCGCCGTTGGTGCCGATGAGGGTGACGACCTGGCCGGCCTCCACGCTGAAGGAGATGCCCTTGACGGCTTCGATCTTGCCGTAGGCGACCTTGAGGTCCTCGACCTCTAGCAGAGCGGTCACTGGGAGTCTCCCTTGGTGCTGGTGGTGCCCTCCGCGTCCGGTTCCGCGTCCGTTTCCGCCTGTGGTTCGGCGGGGGCGGCCTCGAACGGTTCGCCGAGGTACGCGGCGACGACGCGTTCGTCGGCCTGGACGACGTCGGAGGTGCCTTCGACGAGTTTCTCGCCCTGGACGAGTACGGCGACGCGGTCGCAGAGGTTGAAGATGAAGCGCATGTCGTGCTCGATGACGAGTACGGCGATGCCCTTGTCGCGGATGGCGAAGACCAACTCCTCGGTCGCCCGCGTCTCTTGGGGGTTCATGCCGGCCGTCGGTTCGTCCAGCAGGAGCAGGCCCGGTTCGGACGCGAGTGCCCTGGCGATCTCCAGCTTGCGCTGTTCGCCGTAGGGGAGGTTCCTCGCCAGGTGGTCGCGCTTGTTGGCGAGGCCGATGAACTCCAGGAGTTCCATGGCGCGTTCTTCGCTCGCCTTTTCGGCCTTCTTGAAGCCGGGGCCGCGCAGGAGGGCCGACCAGAGGCCTTCCTTGGTGCGGGTGTGGCGGCCGACCAGCACGTTTTCCAGGACCGTCATGTTGGCGAACAGGCGGATGTTCTGGAAGGTGCGGGCGACGCCCGCCTTGGTCACCAGGTGGGGCTTCGGCGGAAGCACCGTGCCCTTGTAGGAGACCGTGCCCTCGGTCGGGACGTAGAGGCCCGTGAGGCAGTTGAAGAAGGTGGTCTTGCCGGCGCCGTTGGGGCCGATGAGGCCTACGATCTCGCCGGCGTTGACGGTGAAGTCGACGGAGCGGACGGCGGTGAGGCCGCCGAAGCGCATGGTGACGTCACGGGCTTCGAGTACTGGTGTCGTCATGGCTTGTTACGCCCCTGCCTTGGTGATGGCCGGTTCGTCGGTCAGGGTCGTGGTGTCCGGTACGTCGAGTTGGCCGGTCTCGTGGAATTCGAGCTGGCGTCGGCGGTTGGGGATGATTCCCTCGGGGCGGAAGCGCATCAGGAGGATGAGCGCGATACCGAAGGCGAGGAGCGACTTGTCCTGGAGCGCCACGAGCTTCTCCGGGAGCAGGTAGAGCAGGGCCGCGCCGAGGAAGGGTCCGGAGACGGTGCCCATGCCGCCGAGGACGACGGCGGCCAGCAGGAACGCGGAGTTGGGCGGGGCCGCTCCGGCGAACTGGTACGGGTTCGGCACCACGCTGTAGGTGACGTGGGCGCTGACGGTGCCCGCGAGGCCGGCGAGGGTGGCGCCGAGGGCGAACGCGATGAGCTTGACGCGGAAGCCGTTGATGCCCATGGCGGTGGCGGCGGTCTCGTCCTCGCGGATGGCGATCCAGGAGCGGCCGATGCGGGAGTCCGAGGCGCGGCGGTAGATCGTGACGACGAGGGCGCTGATCAGGACCATGAGCAGGTAGTAGTTGGCGAACCGGCCGATGGTGAATCCGGCGATGTCGTGGTTCTGGCCGAAGTTGAAGCCGAAGAACGACAGGTCGGGGATGGACGGGATGCCGTTGGGGCCGTTGGTGATGTCGGGGCCGGAGACGCCGTCCATGTTGTTGACGGCGATGCGGAAGATCTCTCCGAAGCCGAGGGTCACGATGGCGAGGTAGTCGCCGCGCAGCCGCAGGGTCGGGGCGCCGATGAGGACGCCGAAGATCAGTGACGCGGCTGCGCCGGTGAGGGCGGCGGCCCAGAAGGGGAACTGGACGCCGGAGAACTTCGAGAACTCGGAGCCGGAGACCAGGGCGGCGGTGTAGGCGCCGACACCGAGGAAGGCGACGTAGCCGAGGTCGAGGAGTCCGGCGAGGCCGACGACGATGTTGAGGCCGAGGGCGACGGTGCCGAAGATCAGGATGTTGACGCCGAGGTTGGCGTAGTGGTCGTTGGTCTGGGTGAAGGGGAAGCCGATCGCGGCGACGAAGCCCATGGCGAGGGCGAAGCTGCGGTTGTCGGCGGTGAGGCGGCTGAAGCGGTCGAAGAGACCGGCGGTCTGCAGGGCCCAGGCGGTGAAGACGGTGACGATGAGGAAGCCGATGAAGAGTTCGTCCTCGGCGTCGATGCCGTAGGCGAAGACCGTGAGGGCGAGGGCGGCGACGATCGTGATGACGAGTCGCTGGACCCAGGGTGCGGTGGCCTCGGGGGCCGGGACGCGGTCGGCCTTGGTGATGTACGCCTTGAGCGCTTCCTTGGTGGTGTCGGTGGCGTCCTGCGGGAGGGCGAGGGCGCCGATGACGGGAAGCAGGGAGGCGACGGCGGCGATGTAGGTGCCGGGTTCCCAGTTGACGATGCCGCCGAGTTCGGCGGCGATCGAGATGACCGTGTACCAGGTGACGGCGAAGCCGCCGAGGGCGGTGAGCACGAGGGGTGCGTTGTTGCGGGCGGGCAGGAGCCAGCCGAGTCCTCGGACGCCGTAGGTGGCGAGCGCGAACAGCGTGGTGATGAGGCCCGCGACGAGGGTGAGGACCTGCAGGCCGCCGGGGTAGCCGTTGACGGTGAGGTCGCCGGGGAAGTCGGAGGTCCAGGTCCAGCGCAGGAGCGTGGACGCCGCGGTGGCGATGCCGCCGACCAGGAGGAGGGCGCGGGCGGCTGCGAGGGGCAGCGGGATGAGGCCGCGTTGCGTTCCGGGTGCGGGGGTGGCGTCGTCGGTGGGCGGGGTGGCCGGGGTGTTGGTCGTCTCGGTCATGTGATCACGCCCTGTCCGCGACGCGTTCGCCGAGCAGGCCCTGTGGCCTGAACAGCAGTACGAGGATGAGGAGACAGAAGGCCCAGACGTTGGCCCAGCCGGATCCGCCGAGCTGCTGCATGCCGGGGATGTGGTTGATGTAGGCGGAGGCCAGGGTCTCGGCGACACCGAGGACGACTCCGCCGAGCATGGCGCCGTAGATGTTGCCGATGCCGCCCATGACGGCCGCGGTGAAGGCCTTGAGGCCCATCAGGAAGCCCATGCGGTAGCCGATGTTGCCGTACTTGAGGCCGTAGGAGACGGCGGCCACCGCGGCGAAGAACCCGCCGATCGCAAACGCTATGACGATGATGCGGTTGGTGTCGATGCCCATGAGCTGGGAGGTGTCCGGGTCCTGGGCGGTGGCCTGCATGGCACGGCCGGTGCGGCTCTTGCGGACGAACCAGGCGAGGCCGGACATGCAGACGATGGCCGCGATGACCAGGAAGATGTCGGCGTCGGTGATGGTGACCGAGCCCAGGTCGTGGGTGCCGTCGAGGCTGGGGAAGGAGCGGTCCTTGTCGGCGCCCGGGTAGAAGTTCCGGACGACTTCCTGGAGCGCCAGTGAGAGGCCGATGGCGGTGATCAGGGGCGCCAGTCGTGGTGCTTGCCGCAGGGGGCGGTAGGCGAATCGCTCGGCCCCTACCGCGACGAGAACGGAGACGATCCCGCCGCCGATCAGCATCAGTGGTACGGCGACCACCATCGAGGTGCCGTCGGGCAGGATGTAGGCGTAGACCGTGAGGGCGCCGAAGGCCCCGGTCATGAAGATCTCGCCGTGCGCGAAGTTGATGAGCTGGACGATGCCGTACACCATCGTGTAGCCGATGGCGATCAGCCCGTACATCGAGCCTAGGAGCAGCCCGTTGGCCAGCTGCTGCGGCAGGGTGTTCACCGCGTGGCCTCCATTGTCGCTGGTGGTCGTGTGCACAGATCGCGTGCCTGGGGGTGGGGGGGTGTGACAACGGGCCGCGCGGTCGGGATCCTCCTTCCGCGCGGCCCGTGGTGCGGTGGTGCTGGAGCTGGTGAGGTCAGCTGCCGTTGAACGTGCCGGTCTTCACAGCCTTCCAGGCGCCGCTGGTGACCTGGTAGACGGTGAGCTGCTTGTTCGTGGTGTCGCCGTACTGGTCGAACGCGACCTTGCCGGAGATGCCCTCGAAGTCGGACTTCTGGACGGCGTCGACGACCTTGGAGCGGAGGTCGTTGCCGGTGGGCAGCTTGTTGCTGTTGCCGTCCTTGACGGCCTTCACTGCCTTGATGATGGCGGTGGCGGCGTCGTAGGCGTAGGCACCGTAGGCGCCGTAGTCACCCTTGTAGCCCTTGGCCTTGTAGGTCTGGATGAAGGCCTTGGCGGCGGGCAGGGTGTCGGCGGGGACGCCGACGGAGGTGGCGAGGTCGCCTTCGGCCGCCTTGCCGGCGGTCTGGATGTAGGTGGTGGCGAACATGCCGTCACCGCCGAACAGCGGGATCTTGACGCCGGCGCCCTTGAGCTGCTTGGTGATCTTCTCCGACTCGTCGTACTGGCCGCCGTAGTAGAGCAGGTCGGCGCCGGAGTTCTTGATCTTGGTGACGAGGGAGCTGAAGTCCGTGTCGCCGGTGTTGACGTGGTCGGTGCCCGCGATGGAGCCGCCGAGCTTCTTGAAGGCGCTGTTGAAGATCCCGGCCAGGCCGGCGCCGTAGGTCTGCTTGTCGTCGACGACGAAGGCCTTCTTCTTCTTGAGGCCGTTGTACGCGTAGTCGGCGGCGAAGGCACCCTGGAGGGCGTCCGTGGTGGCCGTGCGGAAGTACGTCTTGTACGGCCGCGTCTTGGTGGTCGCCCAGTCCTTGCCCTGGGTCAGGGCGGGGTTGGTGTTCGACGGCGAGATCTCGACCATGTTGGCCGAGGCGAACACCTGCTGCATCGACTGGGCCACGCCGGAGTTCAGCGGGCCGACGGCGCCGACCACGTTGCTGTCGCCGGTGAAGGCGGTGGCGTTGGACTGGCCGGTGGCGGGCTGCGCCTTGTCGTCCAGGGCCTTGACCTTGAACTTGACGCCGGGGACCCAGTTGTTCTTGTTGGCGTCGTCGACGGCGATCTGGACGCCGTACTGGATGCCGAGACCGGTGGTGGAGTTCTCACCGGACAGCGGGGCGTCGACACCGATGGTCAGGGTGGTCGACCCGCTGTCGCTCTTGCTGCCGCTGTCCCGGGAGCCGCACGCGGTGAGGGTCAGAGCTCCGGTCGTGAGAACGGAGGTCAGTATCACCAAAGAACGCTGTCGCACAATCAGTCCTTTCCGCAGGCACAGTCGCCCCCGTTTGGAGCGGCAAGGTGCTGCGCTGGTACCCAACTCCCGATGGAGCGGTGACTGGCCGTGACTCTAAGCCCGGTCTGTAGGCATGGGCATCGTCGTGCGCTGGCTTGTGACTTTCTTGTTATGACGTGCAGGTTGGCGGGGATCGTGGAGGGTGGGTCTCAGCCGGTTTGGCGGAATTCAGTCGCGGTCCACATTTTGAGAACCTGCACTTCCGCTTGGCTGTGGGCCTGGCCTGGCGTTTGTCGTGCCGCAGGCCCTGTGGAGGAGCAGGGAAAGGTCCTTGGAGTAGGCGCTGCCGAAGATGAAACTGTGGCGTTGTATTGCGCGCGTGTTACGCAGCGTTACGTCCAGAAAGGCGAGGTCCGCATTCAGGGGCAGTCCCGAACAGTCGGAAACGGATATCTCCACCGTGACGCGGCGCGTCGCGCCGACGTGCACGGTGAAGGACGGTTCCGGGACGGCCTGGGCGGTGAGGCCGTCGAAGGCGGCACCGGTGACCCGTATGGCGACGGGGGGCCCGCTGTCCACGGTCACCGCGAAGCGGAAGAAACCGGTCATGGTGGGGGAGTCGGTGGTCTGGGCGAGTCCGGTGTAACGCCATTCGGTGATGTTCGCGGGCCACGGCACGGGCGGGGTCGGCTCGTCCTGCCGCCGGGCGTGGACGGGCGGCAGGAGAACGGCTCCGACGGCCACGGCGGCGACCGCGCCCGCCGCGAGCGTGGCCCTGCGGACTCGCGGCGACAGCGAGTGCCAATGGTCCGTCAGGCGGGGCGAGTCACCCCCGATGACTTCGTAACTCCCGTCCGCCTCCGGTGAGTCGACGGATTCGACGGGCCCGATACCGCTCATGCCGGCAGCCTCATGGGGAAACGGTAGGGGAGCGGACGGGGGTGCGGAAGACGGGGTCAGGATCCTCCGGTTCAGGGCCGGTTCGCGGCTTGCGCGTGGACGGGGTCGCCCGGCTTCATGTCCCGCAGCATGCAGGTGAGCCGTGCGGTGCACAAGCGCCGCCCCTCCTCGTCACTGATCACGATCTCGTACGTCGCCGTCGAGCGGCCCCGGTGCACGGGGGTGGCCACGCCGGTCACCAGGCCGGAGCGGGCGCCGCGGTGGTGGGTGCAGTTCAGGTCGACGCCGACGGCGATCTTCGTGCTGCCGCCGTGCAGCATGGCCCCCAGCGAGCCGAGGGTCTCGGCCAGCACCGCGGAGGCACCGCCGTGCAGCAGCCCGTACGGCTGGGTGTTCCCCTCCACCGGCATGGTGCCGACGACGCGCTCCACGGACGCCTCGACGACCTCCACGCCCATCCGCGTGCCGAGGTGCCCCGCCGAGAACAGGGCGACCAGGTCGACGCCGAGTGCCGAGTACTCGTCGATGACGTCCTGCGGGAACTTCCCGTGCTGCTGCTCGCCCATGGGGCCGGCTCCGTTCGTCGTACGCCTGACTGGCTGGACCTGACTCGCTGAGCGAACGCTCAGTCGGTCGTTGATTGTTCCAGACGTACGACGACGGACTTGCTGGCCGGGGTGTTGCTGGTGTCGGCGGTGGCGTCCAGGGGGACCAGGACGTTGGTCTCGGGGTAGTAGGCGGCGGCGCAGCCCCGCGCGGTCGGATAGTGCACGACCCGGAAGCCGGGCGCCCGCCGCTCCACGCCGTCCTTCCACTCGCCGACCAGATCGACGTACGACCCGTCCGCGATCCCCAGCCGGGCGGCGTCGTCGGGGTGGACCATGACGACCCGGCGGCCGTTCTTGATGCCCCGGTAGCGGTCGTCGAGGCCGTAGATCGTGGTGTTGTACTGGTCGTGCGAACGCAGCGTCTGCAACAGCAGGCGCCCTTCCGGCAGTTCGGGGTATTCGACGGGCGCGGCGGTGAAGTTGGCCTTGCCGGTGGCGGTCGGGAAGCGGCGTTCGTCGCGCGGGGCGTGCGGGAGGGCGAAGCCTCCAGGGTGGGCCACGCGCGCGTTGAAGTCGGTGAAGCCGGGGATCACGCGCGCGATGCGGTCGCGGATCGTCGCGTAGTCCTTCTCGAACTCCTCCCAGGGCGTACGGGATTCCTCGCCCAGGACACGGCGGGCGAGGCGGCACACGATGGCCGGCTCGGACAGCAGATCCTTGCTCGCGGGCTCCAGGCGGCCGCGTGAGGCGTGCACCATGCCCATGGAGTCCTCGACGGTCACGAACTGCTCGCCGCCGCCCTGGAGATCGCGCTCGGTACGTCCCAGGGTGGGCAGGATGAGGGCACGCGCGCCCGTGACGGCGTGCGAGCGGTTGAGCTTCGTCGACACGTGCACGGTGAGGCTGGCGCGCCGCATGGCGGCTTCGGTGACCTCGGTGTCGGGGGAGGCCGCCACGAAGTTGCCGCCCATGGCGAAGAACACCTTCGCGTCGCCGTCGCGCAGGGCGCGGATCGCGGCGACGACGTCGTAGCCGTGCTCGCGCGGCGGGGCGAAGTCGAACTCCTTCTCCAGGGCGTCCAGGAAGGCGGGTGCGGGGCGCTCGAAGATGCCCATCGTGCGGTCGCCCTGCACGTTGCTGTGGCCTCGCACCGGGCACACGCCCGCGCCCGGGCGGCCGATGTTGCCGCGCAGCAGAAGGAAGTTGACGACCTCGCGGATCGTCGGCACGGCGTGCTTGTGCTGGGTGAGGCCCATTGCCCAGCACACGATGGTGCGCTCGGAGGCGAGGACCATCTCCAGGGTCTTCTCGATCTCCGGGCGGGTCAGCCCGGTGGCGAGGAGCGTCTCGTCCCAGTCGGCGTCACGCGCGGCCTCGGCGAACTCCTCGTAGCCGTGCGTGTGTTCGTCGACGAAGGCCTGGTCGACGGCACCCTCGGTCTCCAGGATGAGCTTGTTCAGAAGGCGGAAAAGGGCCTGGTCGCCGCCGATACGGATCTGCAGGAACAGGTCGGTGAGGGCGGCGCCCTTGAGCATGCCCTGCGGGGTCTGCGGGTTCTTGAACTTCTCCAGACCCGCCTCGGGCAGCGGGTTGACGCTGATGATCTTCGCGCCGTTGGCCTTGGCCTTCTCCAGGGCGGAGAGCATGCGCGGGTGGTTGGTGCCCGGGTTCTGTCCGGCGACGACGATCAGGTCGGCCTGGTAGATGTCCTCCAGCAGGACGCTGCCCTTGCCGATGCCGATCGTCTCGTTCAGTGCGGAACCCGACGACTCGTGGCACATGTTCGAGCAGTCCGGCAGGTTGTTGGTGCCGAGCTCCCGCGCGAACAACTGGTACAGGAACGCGGCCTCGTTGCTGGTCCGGCCCGAGGTGTAGAAGAGGGCCTCGTCCGGGGAGCCGAGGGCGGCGATCTCCTCGGCGACGATGTCGAAGGCACGCTCCCAGGCGATCGGTTCGTAGCGGTCGGCCCCTTCGGGGAGGTACATGGGGTGCGTGAGACGCCCCTGTTGCCCCAGCCAGTAGCCGCTGCGGGTCGCGAGGTCGGCCACCGGATGGGCGGCGAAGAACTCGGGGGTGACCCGGCGCAGGGTGGCCTCCTCGGCGACCGCCTTCGCGCCGTTCTCGCAGAACTCCGCCGCGTGCCGGTGGTCCGGTTCCGGCCAGGCGCAGCCCGGACAGTCGAAGCCGTCCTTCTGGTTGACCCGCAGCAGCGTCAGCGCGGTGCGCTTCACGCCCATCTGCTGCTGGGCGATACGCAGCGTGTGCCCGATCGCCGGAAGCCCGGCCGCGGCGTGCTTCGGCTCGGTGACCTGCGGCGCGTCCTGGACCGGATCACCCTTGGGCGGCTTCGTGGCCATCTCGGGCCTCTCCTTCGCTGGCACATGTGCACTAGATCTCCGATCCTCGCACGGGGCAGTGACAACCCTGAGGTCGGTTCGTGGGACCTATGGGTTCGGGGGGCGGGGGGGTGTGTGAGGCGGTGCGGGGCGAGGAGTGGGGCGGGCTTGTCCGGCTCCTCGCCACTGCGGGTGGCGCTGGTCCGGCGGTCTTCGCCGCCGCGGGTGCTGCCGGCCGGTCGGCCTGTGCGGTGGCGGGCGGCGCCGGTCCGTCCGATCTTCACGGCGGCGGGGTGGGGCGGGGTGCGGCGGGACGCGTCCGGCCGGGTCCGCTGCGGCGATGGTGACCATTGCACGCGACGCGACGGTGACCTCTGCACGCGCGCGTGGCCGATCGCCTCGGCATCTCGCAGCGGCAGGACCTCTTTCACGCGCGCGTGGCCGCGCTGTCACGGGGACCGGTTCTCCTACGACCGTCGCCGCGAGGCGACCGAGTTCACCGCCTTCGCCTTCCGTGGACTCGCCTTCCGCGGACTGCCTTCACCCCGCCTCCGCACCGCGGGCCACGACGATTTCGGCCGCCGCTGCGGCGACTTCCGCCACCGCTGGGGCGAGCCCACCGTCGTGACGGTGACCGCCGACGCGGCGACCGTGACTCCGACTGTCAGTGGGGCGTGGCAGGATCGGGGTCGTGGCAGAGACAGCATCGAAGAAGACCGACAAGACCTCCGGGAACACCTCCGGCGGAGACCGTCCACGGCTGATGCTGATGGACGGGCACTCGCTTGCCTACCGCGCGTTCTTCGCGCTGCCCGCGGAGAACTTCACGACCGCGACGGGCCAGCCGACGAACGCGATCTACGGCTTCGCGTCGATGCTGGCCAACACCCTGCGCGACGAGGCGCCCACGCACTTCGCGGTGGCCTTCGACGTGTCCCGAAAGACCTGGCGCTCCGAGGAGTTCACGGAGTACAAGGCGAACCGCTCCAAGACCCCGGACGAGTTCAAGGGCCAGGTCGAGCTGATCGGCGAGCTGCTCGACACGATGCACGTGTCCCGGTTCGCGGTCGACGGCTTCGAGGCCGACGACGTCATCGCCACGCTCGCCACCCAGGCCGAGGCCGAGGGCTTCGACGTGCTGATCGTCACCGGCGACCGGGACTCGTTCCAGCTGGTGTCCGACCACACCACGGTCCTGTACCCGACGAAGGGCGTCTCCGAGCTGACCCGGTTCACTCCGGAGAAGGTCGTCGAGAAGTACGGGTTGACGCCCGCCCAGTACCCCGACTTCGCGGCCCTGCGCGGCGACCCGTCCGACAACCTCCCGGGCATCCCCGGCGTCGGCGAGAAGACCGCCGCGAAGTGGATCAACCAGTTCGGTTCCTTCACGGAGTTGGTCGAGCGCGTCGACGAGGTCAAGGGCAAGGCCGGGCAGAACCTCCGCGACCACCTGGACGCGGTCAAGCTCAACCGCCGCCTGACCGAGATGGTCAAGGACGTCGAGCTGCCCAAGACGGTCCTCGACCTGGAGCGCGCTCCGTACGACCGCACGGCCCTCGCGATGGTTCTCGACACCCTGGAGATCCGCAACCCCTCGCTGCGCGAGCGCCTGCTGGCCGTCGACCCGGGCAACGAGGAGGCCGACGCGACCCCGCCCGCCGAGAGCGGTGTGGCGGTCGACGGCTCGGTCCTCGGCACGGGCGAACTGACCGGCTGGCTGGCCGACTACGGCACCGAGCCCCTCGGCGTCGCCACCGTCGACACCTGGGCGCTCGGCTCCGGTTCGGTGACCGAGGTCGCGCTCGCCACCGCCGGGGGAGCGGCCGCCTGGTTCGACCCCGCCGAGCTGGACGAGAGCGACGAGAACACGTTCGCGGCCTGGCTGGCCGACGCCGACCGCCCCAAGGTGTTCCACAACGCCAAGGGTGCGATGCGCGTCTTCGCCGAGCACGGCTGGACGATCGCCGGCATCTCCATGGACACCGCGCTCGCCGCCTACCTGGTCAAGCCCGGCCGCCGCTCCTTCGACCTGGACGCCCTGTCCCTGGAGTACCTCGGCCGCGAACTCGCCCCCGCTGCCACGGCCGACGGCCAGCTGGCCTTCGGCGCGGACGACGGCGCCGAGGCGGACGCCCTGATGGTGCAGGCACGCGCGATCCTCGACCTGGGCGACGCCTTCGCGGAGCGCCTTGAGGAGGTCGGCGCGGCCGACCTGCTCCGTGACATGGAGCTGCCCACCTCGATCCTGCTCGCCCGCCTGGAGCGGTACGGCATCGCGGCCGACAAGGCGCACCTCGAAGCCATGGAGCAGATGTTCGCCGGTGCCGTCCAGCAGGCGGTGAAGGAGGCGCACGCGGCGGCCGGGCACGAGTTCAACCTCGGCTCGCCCAAGCAGCTCCAGGAAGTCCTCTTCGGTGAACTCGGCCTGCCCAAGACCAAGAAGACGAAGACCGGCTACACCACCGACGCCGACGCCCTCGCCTGGCTGGCCAACCAGACCGAGAACGAACTGCCGGTCATCATGCTCCGCCACCGCGAACAGGCGAAGCTGCGCGTCACCGTCGAGGGCCTGATCAAGACGATCGCGGCGGACAACCGCATCCACACCACGTTCAACCAGACGGTGGCAGCGACCGGCCGCCTCTCCTCGACCGACCCGAACCTGCAGAACATCCCGGTCCGCACAGACGAGGGCAGGGCGATCCGCAGGGGCTTCGTGGTGGGCGAGGGCTTCGAGTCCCTCATGACGGCCGACTACAGCCAGATCGAGCTGCGCGTGATGGCCCATCTCTCCGAGGACGAGGGCCTGTTGGAGGCGTTCACCTCGGGCGAGGACCTGCACACCACGGTCGCCTCCCAGGTGTTCTCCGTCGAGGGTTCCGCGGTCGACGCGGAGATGCGCCGCAAGATCAAGGCGATGTCGTACGGCCTCGCCTACGGGCTCTCGGCGTTCGGGCTCTCCCAACAGCTGAACATCGACGCGGGCGAGGCACGGGTCCTGATGGACACGTACTTCGAGCGCTTCGGCGGCGTACGGGACTATCTGCGCCGCGCGGTCGACGAGGCAAGGGCGACGGGCTACACGGCGACCCTCTTCGGGCGCCGCCGCTACCTCCCCGACCTCAACAGCGACAACCGCCAGCGCCGCGAGGCGGCCGAGCGGATGGCGCTCAACGCCCCGATCCAGGGCACCGCGGCGGACATCGTCAAGATGGCCATGCTCAAGGTCGACACCGCCCTGCGCGAGGCCGACCTCAAGTCCCGCATGCTCCTCCAGGTCCACGACGAAATCGTCCTGGAGATCGCCCCCGGCGAACGAGCGGCCACGGAAGAACTCGTCCGCCACGAGATGGCCGGCGCGGTACACCTCCGGGCGCCGCTCGACGTCTCGGTGGGCGTGGGGCCGGACTGGGAGTCGGCTGCGCACTAGCCTCCGGCGGTTCGGCGGAGGGGGAGTTGTCGGGTGGGGAGCTGTCGGGTGAGGGTGGGGAGACACGGCTGGGGTGGTGGGCGGCGGGGAGTCCCGGCTTGCGTGGCGGTTGGCTGAGGATGCTGCCGTGGCTGGTGGCAGGTGCCGGGTTGGCTGAGGGCGCTGCTGGGGCGGGCTGAGGGCTGCTGCAGGAGGGCGAGGCTCTCCCGAGTCCACCCGCACCAAATCCCGCCGCAACGGCGGAACCACCCAGCACGACCCATCCCGCCGCAACGGCGAAGCACCCACCACACCCCACCCCGGCGGTGCCGAACTCACCTCCACCCTCCCGGGCCGCCCGCAGGGCAACGCCTCTCACGCCGACCAGCACAAACCCCCCGGCCACAGGAACCCCCCGCACAACCCCCGCCCAACCCCCGGAGGGCCCGTCACCCGCGTGGCCCCCGCGAAGGCGCCCCCCGCCCCCGGTGACCGTAAGGATGCGGGCATGGGTATACGCATGCTCCATCGCCGGACGGGCCGGGCGCGGACTCAGATACAGGCAGCGGACGCCGCTGCCGCGCAGGTCACGCCCCGCCCACCGGTCCCGGCCTTCGCGGCCGGCGCAAGCACCGCCCGCATCCCCGCAGACCTCGCCATGGCCGTCCGGCACACGGCCGCAGGCCTCCGGCGCCGCCTCACGTTCCGGGACGACACGGACGTAGACCCCCGAGAACAAGCCAGACATCCCCAGGGACCCGCCACCACCCCCAGCGGCACCCCGGTCTGGCGGCTCTGGGCCGACCTGGGACGCAGCTACCTGGACCTGGTCCTCACCCGGCTCCCGAGGTCACGCTCCGTGCACACCATGACCGTGTTCATCGCGACCCCGCCGGACGGCTCCGCTCCGCGCTGACCTCTCCCGGGCCGCCGTCGGCGTCGGGCACCCCGGCCGCGGCCGGACGCCACACCCGGACGCCGACGGCGTACAGCAGCACGCCCAGCACCAGCCCGGCCCCCGCCCCGAAGCACACCGTCGGGATCAGGTCCCAGGGGCTTGCCGTCGAGCCCCAGTAAGCCCACCAGTGCGACGCCCGCTCCGCCGCCGCGACCAGCGCACAGCCGGCGAGGACGACCCCGGCCGCCCACCGGTCGCGCACCGACAGCACGGGCACCCCCACCGGCTCGTCGGCCGGAACCCGTCGTAGCGCACGCACCACGAACGCGGTGATCACCAGTGCGCCGAACAGTGAACTGCCGTACTGCAGGGACGAGAACAGCGGCCTGCCGCCCACCTCCCTGTCGAGGACGGGGAACAGCCGTACCCCCCACCGGTCGTGGTGCGTGAACGCGTCCCACACGATGTGGGTCAGGCCGCCGAGCACCGCGGACGCGTACCACCGGGCGGCCAGAGACGGGGTCGCACGCGCGCGTGGCGTGCCGCAGCGCAGGAGGGTCGCCGTGCGGGGCTGCCGGGTGCGCGGGAGCAGGGCCACCAGGGGTTCGCGCAGCAGCAGCCACAGGGCGACCGTCGTCCAGGTGATGAGGACGTCGACCGTGAAGACGCCCGGGAAGGAGTGCGTCACCTCCCCGAACTCCATCGCCCCGGGGACCGCACTCGCCGCGTAGTACGTCATGTCGGGCGCGAAGGAACCCGCCACCAGCACCGCCGGTACCAGCGGGCCGCGCCCCCTCCCGTCGCCGCGCAGGGCGGGCAGTACGGCGGCGGCATGACTCAGGGTGAACGGCAACAAGGCTCCCCGTAGGAGACGTCGGCATATGGCCAAGCGGTGAATAACGGTCACGAACGGGTGCCCGTGCAAAGCAAGTTGTCGTAGGGTCGCCTGGGTCCCCGCGCAGGGGGAACGCGGTCGAACGGAAGATCGGAACAAGCGTACAGAACAACCGAAAAGCATCACGAGGGCAACCTGGGACGCGGGTCGACCGTCACAACAGGCGCAGAGGCAACAGACATTGGCGGGCGCTCGTGCGGCGTCCCTGGGAGGGGTTCACTCCATGACGGCGCATTTCGGCAGGCGGCTGCGCAAGGGTGCGGCGACGACGGCGGTGGCCGCGGCAGCGGTCGCGGCACTGTCCGCGTCCCAGGCTCCGGCGGTGACCGGCAGCGACAGACCGACCGCTGCCGGCCAGGCGACGCCCGACGGGAGCACCAAGCACAGCGCCACCGGAGACTCGCCGTACTACACGGACCTCCCGCCCCTGAGCAGCCCCAACCCGAGCCCGAGCGACAGCCAGTCGCCGTCCATAGGGACCCCGGTCTCGGTGGGCGAGGCCGAGGCCGGCATCCCGGCGACCATCCTCGACGCCTACAAGAAGGCCGAGACGGAACTCGCCACCTCCAAGCCCGGCTGCAACCTGCCCTGGCAACTCCTCGCCGCCATCGGCAAGGTGGAGTCGGGCCAGGCCCGCGGCGGCCAGGTCGACGCGAACGGCACCACGACCTCCAAGATCCTCGGTCCCGCGCTCGACGGCAACGGCTTCGCGCTCATCAAGGACACCGACAACGGCCAGTACGACGGCAACAGCACGTACGACCAGGCCGTCGGACCCATGCAGTTCATCCCGTCCACCTGGGCCTGGGCGGGCCGCGACGGGAACGGCGACGGCGTCAAGGACCCCAACAACATCTACGACGCCGCGCTCGCCGCCGGCCACTACCTGTGCCGCAACGACTGGAACCTGTCGACCGACGCGGGCCTGCGCAGCGCGATCCTCAGCTACAACAACTCGACGGACTACCTGAACACGGTCCTGTCGTGGCTGGAGTACTACCGCAAGGGCACGCACTCGGTCCCGGACGGCACGGGCACGCTGCCGTCGGGCCGCAGCGACGACAACTCGGGGGCCAACCCCACGCCTACGCCCACGCCGTCGAAGACGACTCCGGCGACCTCGTCGCCGAGCCCCGACCCGACTCCGGGCAGCAGCACGAGCCCCACCACGCCGGCCAGTCCGACCCCGACCCCGACGCCCACGCCGACGCCGACCCCCACCGACACGGTGGCCAAGCTGGCGGACGCGGGTACGGCGAAGCTGACCGCGATGGCGGGCGACGCGTTCACCAAGAAGATCAGCACCAGCGCCCAGACCTCGGCCGGCAAGGCCGTCGCCAAGGTCAGGATCCGGTTCACGATCGTCGGGACCACGGACGCGACGTTCACCGGCGGCGAGAAGGTCGCCGTGGTCGTCACCAACGCCTCCGGTGTGGCCGTCGCCCCGGCCCTGCAGGCCGGTGAGACGACCGGTGACTTCACCGTCCGCGCCACCCTCGTCGGCCGTGCGATCGCCGGTCTCGACTACACGGCCAGCGTCACGCCCCGCGTCGCCGACACCCTCGCCCGCACCAGCACCACCGCGCTGACCTGCACCCCGGGCGGCGAGTTCGCCGACCAGGTCGAGGTGAAGGCCACCTACAACGGTGCGGTCGCCGACAAGGTCGCGGCCACCGCGACCCTCATCAAGGCGGCCGACGACGCGACCGAGAACGACAAGGGCCCCTACTTCAAGGACGCGGACGGCAAGACCGTACGCACCCTCACGGGCCTGGCCACGGACGCCGACGGCCTCCTGAAGCTGCCGAAGCTGTACGCCGACGACACCACCGGCACCTTCCTGCTCCAGATCACCACCACGGGCGGCGCGACCCTCACGGTCGAACTGACCGTGGCGGCGGCGACCGACACCTCCTCGGCCAGCCCGAGCCCGTCGGCGTCGCCGAGCGCGTAGTCCGGCCGCACGACCGTAGGACGAGGGCGCCTCTCCGCTTCGGCGGGCGGGCGCCTTTGTCGTGTGTGCAACGTGTTCTCATCTCGCCCGCGCGTTGCTACGGTGCCGGACCTGACGACCTATCAGTTCCTGAATCCAGTCGGTTTCTGTCCGTCGGGAGGTCCGGCATGCGTGCCCTGATCGCCGCCACGACCGGTCTCGTGCTCGCGTTCGCGCTGGTCCTGACCATCACCGCGATGGGCTCACCGATGGGGAAGACCTCGCCGAAACCGCTGCTGACGACGGTGCCCGCGCACCCGTAAACGTTCGCGCAAGCGTTTACGCCAGCGTTCAACCCCTTGGGAAGGAGGCCGAGATGCGCCGCAAGGCCAGCCTGATCCTGCTCGCCCTCGCCGTGTTCTTCACGGCGCTGTCCCCGCTGCTGCGCTGGTACGCCTTCCCGCGCCTGGCCAAGATCCCGGCGAACCAGTACCAGGACATGGTCCTGGAGGCGAAGAACGCCACCCTTCTCGACTACGGCACCATGCAGGCCAAGACGGTCCCCAAGGTCACCATCGTGCAGACCCTCAAGGGCAACGTGGAGGCCGCCAAGAAGATCGACAGGACCGCGGGCCGGGACGTCGTCGTCTGGGACGGCCTGTCCTATGTCCAGGGCCCCGACGGCAAGATGGTCTCCTCGATCCCCGAGCGCTACATCTTCGACGCGCACACCCAGGACCCCGTCCACGCCACCGGCGAGATGGTCGACGGCGACCCGGTGCAACGGGACGGCATCGAGTTCAAGTGGCCGTTCCTGACCCAGAAACGGGACTACGAGTACTTCGACGCGCAGACCCGCACCACCAACCCCATCCACTACAAGGGCACCCAGAACTTCCGCGGCGTCAAGGTCTACTACTTCGAGCAGACCATCCCCTGGACCAAGGTTCCCTTCCCCAGGACCATGCCCGTGAAGGGCATCACCCCGGAGTCGGTCGCCAAGACGGGCACCACCCGCTGGTACACCACGGTCCGCAAGTTCTGGGTCGAGCCCGTCACCGGAGCACCGGTCTACGGCGAGGAGATCCACAAGGAGGAGCTGCGCGGCGGCACCCTCCTGGGCGGCCGGGACAAGGTGACGGCGTTCGCCGGCGACGTGAAGATGCGCGAGGACTACATCAAGCACACCGTCGCCCTGGTGAAGTCCAACCGCACCCTCGTCCTGCTGATGGTCTCCTACCTCCCTTGGGGCTTCCTGACCCTCGGCCTCCTCCTGCTGGCCCTCTCCCTCTACCTGGAGGCCCGCAGCAGGCGCCCCGGCGACCCCGCCCCCACCGAGATCCAGGAACCGGAACCAGTCACCGCCTGAGCCGCGCGTTGGTGAACCGCGTGGCCTCGGCGGTCGCCGGGTCCTCGGGCCACGGATGCTTCGGATACCGCCCCCGCAACTCGGCCCGCACGCCCTTGTAACCGTCCTTCCAGAAGGAAGCCAGATCGGCGGTGACGGCGGCGGGCCGCCCGGCGGGGGAGAGGAGATGCACGAGCACGGGCACCCCCGCGACGGTCGGCGACTCGTGAAGTCCGAACATCTCCTGCAACTTCACGGCGAGCACGGGCTGTTCGGGATTCCCGTAGTCGATCCGAACCCTTGACCCACTCGGCACGAGGAACCGCTCCGGAGCCAACTCGTCCAACCGCCCCGCGTCCCCCGAGGCCCAGGGCAACAACCTCCGCAGCCCCTGCCCCGCATCGATCCGCCCCAGATCACTCCGCCGCCGGGCCCGCCCCAACTCCGGCTCCAACCACTCGTCCACACGCGCGTGCAGCGCATCGTCGGACACATCGGGCCAAGGCGCCCCGACGTTCAGACACAGGAACGCAAGCCGCTGCCGCAGCACTTGGGCATCGGCGGACCACCGCAACAACCCGAACCCTTCCAGCCGCAGCCCTTCAAGAAGCGCATCCCGTACGGCGACGGGGTCGGCGTCCCTGAGAGGCCGCACCGCCAACTCGACGGCCCCGAGCCGCTCGACACGCCGGGCCACGACGTCACCGGCGGACCAGTGCACCTCGTCCGCCTCGCTGAGCAACGCACCCGCCGCGAACCGGGCGGCGTCCTCGTCGACAACGGCCCCGAGCTGCACGCGTGCGTGCCCTTTGCCGATCGGCCGGTCGGCCACGGCGACAGCGATCCAGGGTGCACCGCGAAGGGCACTGGCGTCACCGACCTCGGCGCGGGTGCCGGAGACGAGGAGATAGGAACCGCCGTCGGCTTTGGCGACGCGTTCGGGATAGGCGAGGGCGGCGACGAGTCCGACGAGGGCGTCGTCACTCACGGCACCTGCCGAAGCCTCAACGTTCATCTTTGTCGGCCCAGGGTTTCGGGTGGGTGGGTGGGAGATCTCCGCCCCCACGGCCCGCAGCCGCCGAACTTCCGCCCGCCACCGCCCGGCATAGGCGTCACCCCCACGCCGAGCAAGCCGCAAAGCCCCGGCAAGATCATCACCGTAAGCCCGCGGCGCTTCCTCACTGAGCAGCGCGACAACCTCGGCGCCGGCCGGACCCGAGTCCAACAAGGCCCGCCCCAACCGGGGATGCAACCCCAGCCGAGCCAACTGCACACCCCGTGACGTAGCCCGCCCACCCGAGTCGACGGCACCCACGGCCGCCAAAACACCCCGAGCCGCCGCCATCGCCCCGGAGGGTGGCGCATCGAGCAACGCCAGCCCCGACGCCCCAGGATCCCCCCAGCACGCCACCTGAAGGGCGAACGCCGTCAGATCGGCCACCTTGATCTCCGGTGCCGGAAAACGCGGCAGACGGGAATCCTCGGCCTCGGCCCAGCACCGGTACACGGCCCCGGGCGCCTCACGCCCCGCCCGCCCCGCCCGTTGCCGCCCGGCCGCCTGCGACGCCCGTACCGTCGCGAGCGCGCTCAGCCCGCGCGCGTGATCGACCCGCGGCTCCCGCGCCAGCCCCGAGTCGACGACCACCCGTACACCGGGAACCGTCAGCGACGACTCCGCCACGGACGTCGCGAGCACCACCCGCCGTCGCGCTCCCGGGGACAGCACCGCGTCCTGTACGGCCGCCGGCGCCCGCCCGTGCACCTGGAGCACCTCCACCCCGCCCAGGTCGCCCAACTGCCCGGCGACGCGCGCGATCTCGCCGACCCCGGGCAGAAAACACAGCACGTCCCCGTCCCGCTCGCCCAGCGCCCGCCGTACCGTCGCCGCCACGTGCGTGAGCAGCGCCGGATCCACCCGCATCCCGTGCGGCGGCCGTACAGGACGTACCGGAGGCGTCCAGACGACCTCCACCGGGTACGCGACGCCCTCCGCCTCGACCACCGGCGCGTCGCCCAACAGCCGGGCCCAGCCCTGCGCGTCGGTGGTCGCGGACGCGGCGACGAGCCGCAACTCGGGCCGCAGGGCCTCCCGTACGTCGACCAGGAAGGCGGCCACGGTGTCGGCGTCCAGGTGCCGCTCGTGGCACTCGTCCAGGATCACGGCGTCGACGTCGGTCAACTCCTGGTCGCGTTGCAGGCGTTGGAGCAGCACACCGGTCGTGACGACCTCCACGCGTGCGTGCCGTCCCACGACCCGCTCGCCGCGCACGGTGTAGCCGACGCTCTCGCCGACCTTCTCGCCCAGCAGCCACGCCATCCGCCGGGCCGCCGCCCGTGCCGCGATCCGCCGCGGCTCGGCGACGACCACCCGCCGTACGGGTCCCTCGCTCCCCTTGTCGAGCAGCCCGGCCAGCGCGAGCGGCACCAGCGTCGTCTTGCCGGTGCCGGGCGGCGCGACGAGCACGGCTGTGCCGCGCGCCGTCAATGCGGCTTCAAGACCGGGCAGGGCACTGCGGACGGGCAGCGCGTCGAGGGCGTCGTAGCGGATCACGCCCCCAGTGTCGTACGCCGTGCGAAACGACCTCTACGCGCGCGTGCCCGCGTTCCGTCAGCCCCTCAGTCGTTCGCGCGGTCGCGCTCGCACACGTAGATCGCCGTTCCCGGGATGAGGTTGCCGCGCAGGGGAGACCAGCCGCCCCACTCGGCGGTGTTCCAGGACGGCCACTCCGGCTCGACGAGGTCCACCAGGCGCAGGCCCGCCGCCGAGATGTCGCGGACGCGGTCTCCGAGGGTGCGGTGGTGCTCGACGTATACGGCGCGGCCCTCGTCGTCCTGCTCGACGTACGGCGTGCGGTCGAAGTACGAAGCGGAGACCGTCAGTCCCTCGGGGCCCGGCTCGTCGGGGAAGGCCCAGCGGATCGGGTGCGTGGCCGAGAAGACGAACCGGCCGCCGGGCCGCAGCACCCGGTGCACCTCGCGCAGCACCAGTGCCGGGTCGGCGACGAACGGCAGCGCCCCGTACGCCGAGCACGCCAGGTCGAAGGAGGCGTCCGCGAAAGGCAGGGCGCCCGCGTCGGCGCACACCAGAGGGAACGATCCGCCGATGCGCAGCGCGTGCTGGAGCTGGCGGTGGGAGAGGTCCAGGGCCACCGGACGGGCGCCCTGGGCGGTCAGCCAGCGCGAGCACTGGGCCGCGCCGGCGCCGATCTCCAGGACGTCCTTGCCCTTCAGCTCCTCCGCCGGGCCGAGCAGTTCGGCCTCCACCTCGTCGAGGCCCTCGGGGCCCCACACGAAGCGGTCGTCGCCGAGGAACGTGCCGTGTTCGACCTGGTAGTCGTCCGCGTTCCGGTCCCACCAGCCCCGGTTGGCCCGGGAACTCTCGGTGACGTCGGCGTCACGCCGGGTGGCTTCCGGTTCGAACGTATCGGGCTCTTGGATGATCGGCTCCCTCGTCGTACTCTTCCGTCACCTCTACGGTGCGGCTGTCCCCGGTGGCGTCACTGAAGGGGTGTGTCAGGCCTGCGTGGCCTCGCGGGACACGTTTTGTGCCGGGTATGCGACGATCCGCCCCGGGTGTGCGCCTTCGCGCATTGACCCTGCCTGGCTGCCCCCGTATGCTACAAGTTGCGCTGCGGGCCTGCGCACCTCAGACGTAGCAGGTTGCGCTCGCATCTGTATGTATGACCCCTCGGTTTTCGAGGCGCCAACGGGACACCCCGGTGTTCTGAACTGGCGCTTCCTTGGCTGTCCGGCCTTCTGCAGAGCGAAGCGAAAAAGGCTCTCGGCGTGAGCAGTACCTACGACTTCAATGTCCGTACCGGAGCCCTTTCCCACATGACGAGCAGCACCGAGACCACCGCCACCACCCCGCAGGTAGCGGTCAACGACATCGGTAACGAGGAAGCCTTCCTCGCCGCGATCGACGAGACGATCAAGTACTTCAACGACGGCGACATCGTCGACGGCGTCATCGTGAAGGTCGACCGGGACGAGGTCCTGCTCGACATCGGTTACAAGACCGAAGGTGTCATCCCGAGCCGCGAGCTCTCGATCAAGCACGACGTCGACCCGAACGAGGTCGTCAAGGTCGGCGACGAGATCGAAGCCCTTGTTCTCCAGAAGGAGGACAAGGAAGGCCGCCTGATCCTCTCGAAGAAGCGCGCCCAGTACGAGCGCGCCTGGGGCACCATCGAGAAGATCAAGGAAGAGGACGGCATCGTCACCGGTACCGTCATCGAGGTCGTCAAGGGTGGACTCATCCTCGACATCGGCCTCCGTGGCTTCCTGCCGGCTTCTCTCGTCGAGATGCGTCGTGTCCGCGACCTCCAGCCCTACGTGGGCAAGGAGCTCGAAGCCAAGATCATCGAGCTGGACAAGAACCGCAACAACGTGGTCCTGTCCCGCCGTGCCTGGCTGGAGCAGACCCAGTCCGAGGTCCGCCAGACGTTCCTCACGACCCTCCAGAAGGGTCAGGTCCGCTCCGGCGTGGTTTCCTCGATCGTCAACTTCGGTGCCTTCGTGGACCTGGGTGGCGTCGACGGTCTGGTCCACGTCTCCGAGCTGTCCTGGAAGCACATCGACCACCCCTCCGAGGTTGTCGAGGTCGGCCAGGAAGTCACCGTCGAGGTTCTCGACGTGGACATGGACCGCGAGCGCGTCTCCCTGTCGCTGAAGGCGACCCAGGAAGACCCGTGGCAGCAGTTCGCCCGCACCCACCAGATCGGCCAGGTCGTGCCCGGAAAGGTCACGAAGCTGGTTCCGTTCGGTGCGTTCGTCCGCGTGGACGAGGGCATCGAGGGTCTGGTGCACATCTCCGAGCTGGCCGAGCGCCACGTGGAGATCCCGGAGCAGGTCGTCCAGGTCAACGACGAGATCTTCGTCAAGGTCATCGACATCGACCTTGAGCGTCGCCGGATCTCGCTGTCCCTGAAGCAGGCCAACGAGTCCTTCGGTGCCGACCCGGCCTCGGTCGAGTTCGACCCGACGCTCTACGGCATGGCCGCGTCGTACGACGACCAGGGCAACTACATCTACCCCGAGGGCTTCGACCCCGAGACCAACGACTGGCTCGAGGGCTACGAGACCCAGCGGGAGGCGTGGGAGCACCAGTACGCCGAGGCGCAGCAGCGCTTCGAGCAGCACCAGGCGCAGGTCATCAAGTCCCGCGAGGCCGACGCCCAGGCGGCGGCCGAGGGCGTCGACACCCCGGGTGCGGCTCCGGCCGCGGCCGGTGGCGGCGGCGGTTCGTACTCCTCCGAGGGTGCGGACACCTCCGGTGCGCTGGCGTCGGACGAGGCGCTTGCCGCCCTGCGTGAGAAGCTGGCGGGTGGGCAGAGCTGAACGCCCACTGAGCAGTAGTTCTTGATTGAGGGGCCGTACCTTTCGGGGTGCGGCCCCTCGGTCGTGTGATTCGGCTGCGGGCCGGTGGGGGCTGAGCGCGCAGTTCCCCGCGCCCCTGAAGGGGCGCTTTTCACCGGCCTTGCAGAAACGTGCGGGACACTTCAGTAACTGCCGCGCCGTAACCGGTTGTTGGGACCCTGCCTCGGTCATTCATGATCGGAGAAGGGGAGCCGGACAATGGCAAGGAACCAGAGCCGACGTGCATTTCTGCGGAACGTGGGTCTCACCGGTGGTGCGGGCACGATGTTCGCCACCATGGGGGCCCTGGGGCTCGCCCCCACCGCGCAGGCCGCCCAGCGGGAACAGCCCTTCCGCGCCTTGAACGCCGGCGACTTCACACTCACCGGACGCGGTGCGGCCAAGGTCGTCATCGTCGGCGGTGGCATCGCCGGACTGACCACGGCGTACGAACTCGGCAAGGCCGGCTACGACTGTACGATCCTGGAGGCCAGGGACCGTACCGGCGGCCGTAACTTCACCGTCCGCGGCGGCGACACGACGACCGACCTCTACGGCAACCGGCAGACCGCCCGTTTCGCCGACGGGCACTACATGAACTGCGGCCCCGCGCGGATCCCGCAGTGGATGATCACCCTCGACTACTGCCGTGAACTCGGCGTCCCCATCCAGGTGTTCACCAACGTCAACGCGGACGCGTACATCTACAACGAGTCCGCCGGCATGACGAAGCCGGAGCGCTACCGCACAGCCAAGGCTGATGTGTACGGCTATGTCTCGGAGTTGCTCGCCAAGGCCACCGACAAGGGCGCCCTGGACAAGGAGTTGACCGCCACCGACCAGGAGCGGCTCGTCGAGTTCCTCAAGGGCTGGGGCGAACTCGGCGACACACTGGACTACAAGGGCGGTGACTTCCGCGGGTACTCGACCGTCCCGGCCGCCGCGGGCACCCCGGGCGTGCTGCTCGGGGACATACCCACCGCCTCCGCGGTCCTCGCCAGCGGTGTCGGCCGCTACTTCTCCTTCGAATTCGGCTTCGACCAGGCCATGTTGATGTTCCAGCCGGTCGGCGGCATGGACCAGATCCCGAAGGCTCTCACCCGGGCGATCGGCGCGCATCGCATCCGTACCGGGGCGGCCGTCTCGAAAATCACCGACAAGGGGAGCGGCGTTTCGGTCACCTACACCCAGGGCGGCCGTACGAAGGTGATCGAGGCCGACTACTGCGTCGGCGCCCTGCCGCCCAACATCCTCGCCAAGATCCCGCACAACCTCGGCTCCGGCGTCCAGACCGCACTGGAGGCGATCACCCCGTCGTCCGCCGCCAAGATCGGCCTGGAGTACAAGTCCCGTTGGTGGGAGCTCGATCACCGGATCTACGGCGGTATCACCGAGACCGACCAGGACGTCACCCACATCTGGCACCCTTCTTACGGCTTCCACGGTGAGCGGGGCGTCCTCATCGGGTACTACAACTACGACGACAACGCGGACTCCTACGCGAAGCTCACCCCGAAGGGGCGGGAAGAGCGGGCGGTGGCCGCGGGCGTGAAGATCTACGGGGAGAAGTACCGCAGCGAACTGGCATCGTCCTTCTCCCACCACTGGCGTCAGACGCCCCACCTGGAGGCCGCGTGGCACGACACCCCCGGTGGCCCCGACGACGCCCGCTACAAGCCGCTCAACGACCCCACGGGACGCGTCTACTTCGCCGGCGACTGGCTCAGCTACACCGATGCCTGGCAGCACGGCGCGTTCTCCTCCGCCCGCAAGGCCGTGACCGCACTCCACGCGCGCGTGCTGTCCTCGTGACGTGGACGTTCTCCTGGTGACGCAGGGGAGCGGTGCATGAAAAGCCCGTAAGAGGTGCCTGATCAGGGGCATGGGTGGGAATGCCCATGCCCTGGAGGGCGTTGTGCAGTACGAACACGAGGAGGAGCGGTCACAGTGCTTGATCCGCAGGGTTTGTACGCATGGGAGCCGAAGGGCCTGGCCGTCGTCGATGTGGCGCTCGCACAGGAGTCGGCCGGTCTTGTCATGCTCTACCACTTCGACGGATACATCGACGCGGGCGAGACAGGCGACCAGATCGTCGAACGCCTGCTCGACACATTGCCCCACCAGCTCGTGGCCAGTTTCGACCACGACCGGCTCGTGGACTACCGCGCCCGCCGTCCGCTGCTCACCTTCAAGCGCGACCGGTGGACCGAGTACGAGGAGCCCACTCTCGACGTACGGCTGGTCCAGGACGCCACCGGAGCCCCCTTCCTGCTCCTCTCCGGCCCCGAGCCGGACGTGGAGTGGGAGCGCTTCGCAGCGGCCGTCCAGCAGATCGTGGAGCGGCTCGGCGTCCGCCTGTCCGTGAACTTCCACGGCATCCCCATGGGCGTCCCGCACACCCGCCCCGTGGGCGTCACCCCGCACGGCAACCGCAACGACCTCGTCCCGGGCCACCGCAGCCCCTTCGACGAGGCGCAGGTCCCCGGCAGCGCCGAGGCGCTCGTCGAGTACCGCCTCATGGAGGCCGGTCACGACGTCCTGGGTGTCGCCGCGCACGTCCCGCACTACATCGCCCGGTCCCCGTACCCGGACGCGGCCCTGACCGTCCTGGAGGCCATCACGGCGGGCACCGGACTGGTCCTCCCGGGCATCGCGCACTCCCTGCGCACCGAGGCCCACCGCACCCAGACGGAGATCGACCGCCAGATCCAGGAGGGCGACGAGGAGCTCGTGGCACTCGTCCAGGGCCTGGAGCACCAGTACGACGCCGCCGCGGGCGCCGAGAGCCGCGGCAACATGCTCGCCGAGTCGGTCGACATCCCGTCGGCGGACGAGATCGGGCAGGAGTTCGAACGCTTCCTGGCGGAGCGGGAGGGCGACAGCTAGGAGCGGGCCGGCGGTCACCGAGTGCCCTGTCAGTGACAGGCCGTAGGCTTCGGTCCATGCTGAAGGTCGGCCTCACCGGGGGCATCGGTGCCGGTAAGAGTGAAGTGTCGCGGCTGCTGGTCGGCCACGGCGGCGTGCTGATCGACGCCGACCGCATCGCGCGCGAGGTCGTCGCGCCCGGAACTCCCGGGCTCGCGGCAGTAGTCGAGGCCTTCGGCGAGGACGTGCTCGGGGCGGACGGCAGCCTGGACCGGCCGAAGCTGGGCTCCATCGTCTTCGCCGACCCCGAGAAGCTGGCCGTACTCAACTCGATCGTCCACCCCCTGGTCGGCAGACGCTCCCGCGAGCTCGAAACCACGGCGGCCGACGACGCCGTAGTGATCCACGACGTACCCCTCCTCGCCGAGAACGCCCTCGCCGCGCTGTACGACCTGGTGATCGTCGTCGACGCGAGCCCCGAGACCCAGCTCGACCGGCTGGTCCGGCTGCGGGGCATGGCGGAGGAGGACGCACGCGCGCGCATGGCAGCCCAGGCGACACGCGAGAAGCGGCTGGCCATCGCGGACATCGTCATCGACAACGACGTACCCCTGGAGACGCTGGAGCGGCGCGTACAGGACGTATGGGCCGAACTCGTGCGCAGGGCACATGAGCCCCAGCAGCCACCCCAGGAATAGCGGTCCTTCCTCCGTGCGTTGAAACGTGCGAGTGAGGGAAGGACTTTGCCGTGCCCGAGAACAGCGGAACAACCGGACGTACTCCGGAGACGCATGTCATCGACTTCCGCGCCGCCGAGCAACTGCTCGCCGCGCGGGACCCGCGGGGCGCGGTGAAGCTGCTCGACAACGTCATCGACGCGCACCCGGAGAACACCGCCGCCCGCCTGCTGCGCGCGCGTGCCTTCTTCGCCGCCGCGCAACTGCGCCCGGCCGAGCTGGAGTTCACCATCGTCCTGGAGCGTGAGCCGGACAACGCGTTCGCGCACTTCGCGCTCGCCCGCACCTACGAGCGGCAGGGACGCGCCGACCAGGCCAAACGCCACTTCCGGCTGGCCGCCGCGCTCGATCCCAAGCCGCAGTACCTGAAGGCGGCCCGCTTCGACGAGTAGCCGCACCCCTGCCGGTCAGGGGTGGCGGTGCTCCGGCGGTCGGTACGGCGGGATGTCGCGGCCCGGCTGGTAGTGCGGGCCCTGGCGCAGGTGCCTGAGGATCATGGTCATGTCGATCGTGACGACCAGCCACAGCGCTCCGCAGGCGGCCGCCCACCCGGGGCGTCCGGCGAGTGCGAAGGCGACCGTGCCGAAGATCGTCCAGACCAGACCCCACACGCTCAGCCAGAACCGCGCCCGCAGTGGACTGCGCGCTGTCGTCGGCTCACTGCCCGTACGCATCGGGATCACTACTCCTCCTTGCAACGTACTCTTCGGGTCGGACGTTCTCCACAGGGAGGGGAAGCGCACTGTGCTGCCGGACGCCGACGAACTGCCCGAGGTCCTGCTCGACCTCGCCGTACCCCACGAGGACATCAACGAACTGGTCCGACTGCGCCGGGTGTTGACGCGGGACCCCGACGCGATGCGCCTCCTGGAGGAGTGCGTCGGAGAACTGGTGAAGGACATCGGTGAGCACGGCCACTGGACACGGCTCACCGAGGTGTTGCTCGCGCGGCTGCCCAAGGCCCCGGCCGAGGTCGGCGACTACTTCTCCGTGTTCGTGTTCGTCGCCGCGCTGCCCCACGCGCGCGCGTACCACCGCGAACGCGGCATCCCAGCCGACGTCTCCCGGCGTACCCTCGCCGACCTGGGACGCAACATCGCGGTGCACCACAGACGGTTCGGCGGGGGAGGGCTGCCGTTCCCGCAGTGGCTCGTCCCGCACTTCCGCGGCGAGCTGTACCAGCTGGGGCGGCTGCAGTTCGAGCGGGCACGGCTCGGCGAGCGCACCGCGCAGGCGCTCACGGCGGCCGGGCTGGACGTGGAGCCGGGGACGCCCTGCCTGAACCTGCACATCCCCGACTACTCCGGGCCGCTCACCCCGGCCGCGTGCGACCGCTCGCTGGAGCGGGCCCGCGCGTTCTTCGCCCGGCACTTCCCCGAGGAACACCATGAGGTCGCGACCTGCCACTCCTGGCTGCTCGACCCGCAGTTGAAGCGGTACCTCTCCGCCGACTCCAACATCGTCCGCTTCCAGGAGCGGTTCCAAGTGATCCGCGAGGACACCGAGCCGGCCGACACCGAGCCCGTCCAGTTCGTCTTCGGCCATCCCGATCAGCCGGTGGATAGCCTGCCGCGGGGTACGTCCGTGGAGCGGGCCGTCGGTGATCATCTGCGGGCGGGCGGGCACTGGTACCTCGGGCACGGGTGGTTCCCGCTCTGATCCCTGGCTCGGCTCCGACCTCCAACAGTTGCCTGTCCCAAGGGAATTGACTCGTACGGGTGAACCAGTGCGAGTCGGGAACGGGCGTGCGGACGCGGTCCGTTGGACGGGCATGCGAAGCGAAATGCGTGAGGGGTACGAGGGGACAGGACCCGGGGCGATCACCCCGGACGGCTGCGCGGTGGAGTTCTACTCGCGGCTGCCGATCGGTCAGGAGCCGGACATCATCGGCGCGGCCGTGCCGGCGGGCGCGCGCATCCTGGAGCTGGGCAGCGGGGTGGGACGGGTGACCCACCCCCTCCTGGAGCGCGGGTTCACGGTCACGGCGGTCGACGAGTCCGCCGAGATGCTGGAGCGGGTCCGGGGGGCGCGCACGATATGCGGTCCGATCGAGAACCTCGATCTGGGCGAGACCTTCGACGTGGTGCTGCTCGCGTCGTTCCTGGTGCACGCCGGGGACGTCGAGGTGCGGCGCGCACTGCTGCGGACCTGCGTACGGCATGTCGCGGCGGGCGGCTGTGTGCTGATCCAGCGGGAGGGCGAGGACTTCCACGCGAACGTGCCGCGCGAGCGGGTCGACCCCAGTGGCTTCACCGCCCGGGTCGTGTCGGCGGAACCGGTCGGGGACGGGGTGAACTCGGTGCACGTGGAGTATGTGTTCCCGGACGTGGTCTGGACCCAGACGATTCTCTCCCGACCGCTGAACTCGGAGCAGTTCGAGGAGGCACTGGCGGAGGCCGGACTGAAGGTGGACAGCTATCTGACACCGGACCGGATATGGGTGAGGGCGGTGGCGGTTGCGGCGGACTAGCGAAGGAAGTCACGCGCGGCGGCGATGAGTTCGGGGACGTGGGTCGGTCTACCCCTGTGACAGCAGCACGGACCGCTTCCCACAGGAGACCCTCATGTCCGAGACCACCGCTTCCGTAGCCTCCGCCGCTTCCGCCGACTCCCGTACCGTCGTCGCCGAGTCCGCGACCGCCCGCGGGCGCCGTGCCCGGATCGCACTGCGCGTCCTGCAGGTGCTGCTCGCCCTGTTCTACGGCATCGCGAGCGCGCTGCCCAAGCTGATCGCCCACCCGTCGGCCGTGGAGTCCTTCGACAGGATCGGCTGGGGCAGTGGGGCCATGTACACCATCGGCGCGCTCGAACTGTCCGGCGCCGTCGCGCTGTTGATCCCACGGCTGCGGCTGCAGTCGGTGGCGGCGATGGCGCTCAGCGCGCTGATGGTGGGTGCTTTCGTCGTGCAGATGACTGTGTTCCACGGTCAGAACGCGGCGACACCGCTGATCCTGATCATCCCGCTCGCCCTGATCGCCTGGGCACGGCGGGGGCAGAACGCGGAGTTGCTGCGACTGCTGCGACGACGGGCGTGATCCGTGCCGTCCCGTTGAGCGCAGGGTGCGGTGGCGTTCGGTGGGCCGAGGGGCCCGGGCCGGAGGTCACCGGTGCGTGCCGCCGCGATGTGCGTCGCCGCGATGTGTGTCGCGGTGCGCGTCGGGAGCGGTGCCGGGGTCGGGCAGGCCGCGCAGGCGTTCCAGGTCGCGGCGGTCGCGCTTGGTGGGGCGGCCGGTGCCGCGGTCGCGGATGCCGGCCGGCGCGATGGCCTCGCGGGGCGGGGGCGGCGGGGAGTTGTCCACGTAGCACTGGACGGCGACCGGAGGGCCGACCCGCTTGCGGATCACCTGCTTCACGATGACGATCCGTTCCCGGCCCTCGTGGCGCAGGCGTACCTCGTCGCCGACGTGGACGGAGTGGGCGGGCTTCACGCGCTCGCCGTTGACACGGACGTGGCCGCCCTTGCAGGCGGCGGCGCCCATGGAGCGCGTCTTGACCAGGCGGACGGACCAGATCCAGCTGTCGACGCGGACGCCCGCACCGTTCGAGGGACCGGCGGCCTCGGCGGCGGCCACCGCGTCGCCGTCGGGTTCGGGAGCGGGCGCGGCGGTGCCGGTTCCGTCGTCCGTGCCGGTTTCGTCCACTCCCTCGGAAGCCATGCCTCGACTTTAGTGCCCCGGGTCGACCGGCTCCGGCGGATTTCGGCCGACGACCTGACCACGGACGCCGTCCACGGTCTGGGCCAACACCCCGCTGGCCCACCCCGGATGCACCCCCGGGCCGCACCGCAGAGGCTGTTTCCCGAGGTCATGGAGGCAAGAGAAGTCGCAGAGGTCATGGAAGTCGCAGAGGCCGCAGAGGTCGTAGCGGACGCAGTCGGTGTAGAGACGAGAGGTCGGACGTGGACATGGCAGCGAAGGTCGACGCGCTGATGGACGGCCTGCGGGCCGACCTGGAGCGACTTGCCGCGATTCCCTCCGTGGCCTTTCCCGGGTTTCCGGCCGGGCCGGTGCAGGAGGCGCACGATCTGCTCGTCGGGCTGTTGCGCGGGGCCGGTGTCGAGCACATCGAGCGGATCGACCTGCCCGACACGGCCCCGGTGATCTTCGCGGAGATCCCGCCGCCCAGCCCCGGGGCCCCGACCGTTCTCCTCTACTCGCACTACGACGTCCAGCCGCCGGGCGACGAGAAGCTGTGGCGGTCGCCGCCCTTCGAGCCGACCCCCGTGGAGGGCGGACTGAGGGCGCGTGGCATCGCGGACGACAAGTCCAACGTGATCGCACACCTCGGGATGCTGCGCGCGTACGAGGGGCGGCCGCCGGTCGGCGTGAAGATCGTGTTCGAGGGTCAGGAGGAGTACGGCAGCCCCTTCGACACCTATCCGCCGACCGACGCCGACCGCTTCGCCTGCGACGCCATGGTCATCGCCGACCTGGGCAATCTGCGCCCCGGCACCCCCACCCTGACCACCGGACTGCGCGGCGCTGCCGAGGTGATCGTGGAGGTCCGCACGCTTGAAGAGCCGCGCCACAGCGGGGAGTTCGGTGGCGCGGCCCCCGACGCGCTGCTCGTGCTGCTCAAGGCCCTCGCCACCCTGCACGACGTGCACGGTGATGTGGCCGTGGAGGGGCTGCGGCGGGAGGAGTGGACCGGGACGACGTACACGGAGGCGGAGTTCCGCGAGTTGGCGGGCGTGTGCGACGGGGTGCCGCTCATCGGGAGCGGGAGTCTCGGCGAGCGGTTGTGGAGCGGGCCGGCGATCACCGTCATCGGCCTGGATGCGCCGAGCGTCGACCACGCGGCCTCGGCGGTCGTGCCGTACGCGCGTGCCAAGCTCAACCTCCGTTTCCACCCGCGCCAGGACCCCCGCGAGGCGCGGGCGCGGCTCGTCGAGCACCTCGAATCGCTCAAGCCCTTCGGTATCCAGCTCACCGTCACCCCGGGCGACACCGGCCCCGGCTACGAGGCCGCGACCGGTGGCCCGGCCTACCGTGCCGCCCTCGCCGCGCTGCAGGAGGCGTGGGGTGCCGAGCCGTCGTATGTCGCCACCGGGGGCTCGATCCCGCTGGTCAACGGGCTCGCGCAGGCCGCGCCGAACGCCGAGGTGCTGCTGTTCGGCGCGCAGGACAGCATGTGCAATCTGCACGCGCCCAACGAGCGGGTGCTGTTCTCGGAGTTGCGGAACACGGTCGTGGCGATGTGCGCGTTCGTGGAGAAGTACGCGGCCGACTTCCAGGGCCGGGGCGGGGCGGCGACGGCATGAGCACCACCGAGACCCGGCAGAGCACCGAACAGCCGCCGCACAAGCCGAAGTTCACCTTTCCCAGCGCGTTGACCGTCCTCGCGATCGTCACGATCGCCGTGTGGCTGCTCGCCTTCCTCATCCCGTCCGGCCAGTACGACCGCAACGCCTCGGGCGCCCCGATCCAGGGCACCTACCATCGCGTCGACTCCGGCCAGAGCTTCGTCGACCGCCTGAACGACCTGTTCCTCGCGCCGATCAACGGCCTCTACGGCATCCAGGACGAGAAGACCGGCCAGGTCGGCCCGCATCTGGCCGGTGAACTGTACGGCAGCGCGGGCGTGTTCCTGTTCGTGCTCGCCATCGGGGCGTTCATCACGGTGGTGTTCGCGACCGGCGCCCTCGACCGGGGCATCGGCCGGCTCGCCCATCGGCTGCGCGAGCGCGGCGCGTTGCTCATCGCCGGAATCATGGTGGTCTTCTCGGTACTCGGCACGGTCGAGGGCTTCGCCGAGGAGACCCTCGGTTTCTACGGCCTGATCGTGCCGCTGATGCTGGCACTCGGCTACGACCGGATGGTCGCCGTCGGCACGATCATCCTCGGCGCCGGGATCGGCGTGCTCTGCTCTACGGTGAACCCCTTCGCGACCGGCGTCGCCTCCTCCGCCGCGGACATCTCGCTCGGTGACGGCATCGTGCTGCGGTTCGTGATGTGGGTGGTGCTGACGGCGGTGACGGTGGCGTACGTCATCCGGTACGCGCGCCGCGTGCAGCGGAACCCCGAGCGGTCGATCACCGGGTTCCTGCCCGGCGACCGGGACAACAACCAGGAGGACGTCCCGGAATCCGCTGAAGAACCCCAACTCGCCGGTCTGCACAAGGCAGTTCTGATCACCATGGGCCTGGTCTTCGCCTTCATGATCTTCTCGGTGGTGCCGTGGGCGAGCGCGCTCACCGGCGACGCGGACGCGAAACCGTACGGCTTCGAACTCGGCTGGTCCTTCCCGCAGTTGGCGGCGCTCTTCCTGTGCGCGGCCGTGCTGATCGGGCTGGTGGCGCGGATGGGCGAGCAGAAGCTCAGCTCGATGATCATCCAGGGTGCCGCCGACTTCATCTCCCCGGCCCTGGTGATCGTGCTGGCGCGCGGTGTCACCGTCATCATGAACAACTCGAAGATCACGGACACGGTGCTGCACTCCATCGAGGGCATCGTGAAGGGCACCTCCTCCGGCGTCTTCGCGATCATCGTCTTCGTCGTGAACCTGCCGCTCGCCTTCCTGATCCCGTCCACCTCCGGCCACGCGACCCTCGCCATGCCGATCCTCGCCCCGCTCGCCGATTTCGCCGGGGTCTCCCGCGCGGTCGTCGTCACCGCCTGGCAGGCCGCCAGCGGCTGGATGAACCTCTGGGTGCCGACGACCGCGGTCACCATCGGCGGGGTGGCGCTGGCCAAGGTCGGCTACGACAAGTACCTGCGGTTCGTATGGCCGTTGCTGGCGCTGCTGTTCCTGATGATCTGCGGGTTCGTGGCGTTCGGCGCGATCCTGACCTGAACCGTCGCGATCCTCACCCGAACCGTACGGTGAGGGGATGAACCTGTCCGACCTCGACCACCGGATCACCGGCTGCCGGGCCTGCCCCCGCCTGGTCGCCTGGCGCGAGGAGGTCGCCCGTACCAAACGCGCCGCCTTCGCCGACTGGACGTACTGGGGCCGCCCGGTACCCGGCTTCGGCCCCGCCGACGCCCCCCTGCTGATCATCGGCCTCGCCCCGGCCGCGCACGGCGCCAACCGCACGGGCCGCATGTTCACGGGGGACCGTTCCGGGGACGTCCTGTACGAGGCCCTGTACGACATCGGGCTCGCCTCGCAGCCGACCGCCGTGAGCGCCGACGACGGCCTGGAGCTGTACGGCGTGCGCCTCACCTCGCCGGTGCGCTGCGCACCGCCCGCCAACAAGCCCACGCCCGAGGAACGCGACACGTGCCGGTCCTGGCTCGTCGAGGAACTCACCCTGCTGCGGCCGACGTTGAAGGCCGTGGTCGTACTCGGCGCCTTCGGCTGGCAGGCGGCGCTGCCCGCGTTCGCGGCGGCGGGGTGGCAAGTGCCGCGCCCGCGGCCCGTGTTCGGGCACGGCGCGCACGTGCCGCTCGACGGACTCGACCTCTTCGGCTGCTTCCACGTCAGCCAGCGCAACACCTTCACCGGGAAACTCACCCCCGCGATGCTGCGGGACGTGCTGCGCACGGCGGCCGGGGCGGCGGGGCTGCCGACCGCGTCGTAGCGGCGTCCGGGTCGCCGGGCGCTCAGCCCACTCTGGCCGCCGCCACGGGTCGTGCCGTCACGTCGTAAGTCCCGCCTGTCTTCGCCGAGTTGACGCTCCACCGGTATCGCGAGAACTCGCCCGTGGTGTCGGAGGCGTAGAACATCATGTGGCCGATGCCGACGCCCTGGAGGTTCTCGCCGGTGACGTTGCCGACCATGCGGGTGTCCGGGTATCTGGGGTAGTTGGTCAGTGCGTACACGCCGTGCGGGTCGGAGGTGCAGTCGACGATCTCGACGGCGTACTGCGTCTCGCCGCTGAAGTCCGCGGTCCCGCTGAACACGCCCTTGACCTCGCGGACCATCACGATGTGCCCGGTGTTGTCGGGGTCGCTGCCCGCGTAGTCGACGGCGATGATGTCGCCCGGCTGGAGGTCGGCGACCTCGCGGACGCGCTGGAAGCGGGGGCCGGCGGTGCCGTTCAGGAATGCCGAGCAGTAGTCGGCGGCCTCGGGGCCCCTCTCCTGGAAGTACTGGAGGAAGTAGTCGTCGCTCGCCCAGCCGTAGGTGTGCTTGAGGACGCCGGTGACGAAGGACGCGCAGCGGGCGCGTGCCACCCAGCTCGCCGGGTCGTCGGGCGTGCCCCAGGTGAGGGTGGCGGGCGGGCTCCACTGATAGACGTTGTTCAGACGGGCCGTACGGCCGCTGACCAGGGCGATCTCGTCGGCGGTCAGGGCGCGGGCGTACGCCCGTACGTCGTCGATCGCGCCCTTGAAGTGGTCGACGGGCGCGCTGTCGCAACGGGCCCGGCCGATGGAGAAGCCGCCGGACGCCGCCCAGGACAGGGTGGTCGCCGCGCTGTCCTGCAGCCGGCCGTCGACGTACAACCGGATCTGTGTGCCGTCCCGGACGCCGGTCAGATGGGTCCAGACGCCGAGGGCGGCCGGTGACGCGGCGACGGCGGACACCTCGGTGGCCCGGTCGGTGCTGCGGACTTTGAAAGCCCAGGTGGAGGCGGTGTTGTCGTACTGGAGGAGGAAGCGGCTGGTGATGGTGGAGTCCTGGCTCACCGCCGTGTGCATGGTGGCCGGGTCGGCGTCGCTCGCCAGGCGCACCCACGCCGAGACCGTGAAGGGGGCAGTGGTGTCCAGGACGGAGTCCTCGGGGTCCGTGGAGTCCGTGGCGGCGTAGGCCTCGGTCGTCCCGTCGAGGCTCAGCTCGCCGCCCGCCCGCGTCGCCGTCCAGGTCGCCCCGGAGCCGAGCGCGACGGGATGCCCGCGGCCGGAACGGTCCGCGCCCGAACCGTCCAGCGCCCAGTGCCCCACCAACCCGTTCACCAGATACCCGGCCGCCAACAGCCGCTGATAGCCCACCAGTTGCTCGGCCTGTGCCAGATGCGGTGTACCGACCGGAGTGAACGGAGTGTCCAGCGCCGCGTCCGCCACGGCCACCCGCGCCCCGTGCGGCACGCCCGCCATCGCACCGACGCCCACGAGTGCGGCCTCGTTCAACAGGCCACGCCTGCTGATCATGTTCCCTCCCTCTGCTTAAGGCTGCGTGTCGTCCCCGAACAGGTGCCGCACCGTGGAGCGGTAGTTGGCCTGTACGTGACTGAGGGCATGGGCGCGGGCCCGGTCCGGGTCGCCGGAGGCGATCGCCTCGTACAACTCCTCGTGTTCGGTGAGGAGTTGGGGCCACTCCTCGTTCTGCCGAGTGAGCCAGCGCAGTCGGCCGTCGACCGGTTCCATGACCGAGATCAGCAGGCTGTTGCCGGCCAGCGCCAGAATGCGGTCGTGGAAGCGGGTGTTGACGTCGGTGATCGCCTCGGCGTCGTCCGACCGGGTGGCCTCGGCCGCGCTGTCCAGCAACTCCCGTAGTTCCGCGAGGGCTTGAGGAGTCGCGCGGGACGCGGCGAGCCCGGCCGCGTACACCTCCAGCGCCTCGCGCAGCTCGAACAGCTCCTTGACGTCGGTCGGGGTCAGCCGCCGTACGACCGTGCGGCGCGCCGACTCGAACAGGACGAAGCCCTCCGCGACCAGCGCCCGGATCGCCTCCCGGACCGGCACCCGCGAGACCCCGAAGCGCTCGGCCAGCTCGCGCTCCACCAGCCGGTCACCGGGACGCAGGCGACCGGCGATGATGTCCTGCCGCAGGGTCGCCAGGACCCGTTCGCGCACCGCTCCGAGGGGTTCGATCTTCGCTGTCATGGAGCTCATGAGGTTATCTTCGCCGACTCCGAGGGTCTTTTACGGAGCGTTAACAACGGGGACATCGGTCGGAACGCTTGACGGGAGGACCATGACGGCAGTTTGGTATACCAAACGACATCGGAAGCCATCCTGCTCACCCTCCGCTCCCCTCCGTCCCCTTGCCCTGGAGGCCCCGTGTCCCTCGCCGATCATGCCGAAGCCACCGGCACACCAGCGTTCGTCCCCGACCCCCGGCTCACCAACGAAGACCTCGCCCCCGCCGACAAGCGCAACTGGAAGGTCTTCGACCTCTTCGCCATGTGGATGTCCGACGTCCACAACCTCGGCAACTACACCTTCGCCGCCGGACTGCTGGTCCTCGGCATGAACGTCTGGCAGGTCTTCACCTCCCTGCTCGTCGGCTTCGTGCTCATCTACGTCGGCATGAACTGGATGGGCAGGATCGGGCAGGCCCACGGCGTCCCGTTCCCGGTCGTCAGCCGCATCAGCTTCGGCGTCTGGGGCGCCAACATCCCGGCCCTCATCCGGGCCGTGATCGCCATCATGTGGTACGGCATCCAGACCTACCTGGCCTCCGTCGCCGTCAACGTGATGCTGCTGGCCGCCTGGCCGGGCCTGGAATCCTGGACTCACCACTCGTTCCTGGGACTTGACGCCCTCGGCTGGGTCTCCTTCGTGTCGCTGTGGCTGATCCAGGCGGTGATCATCAGTCAGGGCATGGAATCCGTAAGGAAGTTCCAGGACTTCTGCGGTCCCGCGATCTGGCTGGTGATGATCGCGCTGGCCATCTGGGTACTGGCGAAGGCCGGTTGGTCGATCTCGCTCACCTCGACCCCGCACCCGGTCTCGTTCGGCGAGCAGTGGCGGCAGTGGTTCGGCGCGATCGGGCTGATCCTCGCGACGTACGGCACGCTGATGCTCAACTTCTGCGACTTCTCCCGCTTTGCCCCGGACTACAAGACCGTCCGCCGCGGCAACTTCTGGGGCCTGCCCATCAATTCCACGGCGTTCGTGGTCGTTTCGGTGATCGTCACGGCCGGCTCGCTGGAGGTCTGGGGTCAAGCCATCACGGATCCGGCCGAGTTGGTGGCCAAGGTCGGCAACACCTGGGTGATGGTGCTGGGCGCGCTGACGTTCGCCGTCGCCACCATGGGCGTCAACATCGTCGCCAACTTCGTCTCACCGGCGTACGACCTGGCCAACGTCTGGCCGCAGAAGATCACCTTCAGGATCGGCGGCATGATCAGCACGGTCGCCGCGCTGGTCGTGACCCCGTGGAACCTCTTCTCGAACCCCACGGTCGTCAACTACTTCCTCGGCGGCCTCGGCGCCTTCCTGGGCCCGCTGTTCGGCGTGATCATGGTCGACTACTACTGGGTGAAGCGCGGCCGGGTCGACGTACAGGAACTCTTCGACGCGACCCCTGGCTCCCGCTACTACTACCGGAAGGGCGTCAACCCCAAGGCCCTGTGGGCGTTCCTGCCCTCGGCGGCGGTCGCGGCCGTACTCGCGCTCGTGAAGACGTTCAGCGACGTGGCCCCGTATTCGTGGTTCATCGGCACGGCACTGGGCGCGGGCCTGTACGTACTGATCTGCCGCACCGATCGAGCCGCTCCCGAGCCCGTGGAGGTCTGACGAGCGTGCGCATCGTCGTCACCAACTGCAACACCACGCAGGAGATGACCGAGGAGATCGTACGAGGTGCCCGGGCCGCCGCAGGCCCGGGCACCACCCTGACCGGACTGACCCCCGCATGGGGCCCCGAGTCCGCGGAGGGCTGGCTCGACAGCTACCTCTCGGCGGCAGCCATCATCGACCTGCTCCGGACCTACGACGGCCCGCCCTACGACGCCGTCGTCATGGCCGGTTTCGGCGAGCACGGGCGCGAAGGCGTCCGGGAGTTGGTGGACGTACCGGTCGTCGACATCACCGAGGCGGCCGCCCATCTGGCCTGTCTGCTGGGCCGACGGTACGGCGTCGTCACCACACTGGAACGCTCGTGCGGCCAGATCGAGGACAGCCTGGAACTGGCCGGGGTCGGCAGGAACTGCGCGGCGGTGGTGGGGACGGGGCTCAGCGTCCTGGACCTGGGCGGTGACGAGGACCGTACGGAGGCGGCGTTCCTCGCTGCGGCGGAACGGGCGTGCGCGGCCGGCGCCGAGGTGCTGGTGCTGGGCTGCGCCGGGATGACGGGCCTGCAACGGGCGGTGGGGGAGAAGCTCGGACTGCCGGTGGTCGACGGGGTGGGGGCAGCGGTGAAGCTCGCGGAGTCACTGGTGACCCTGGGCCTGACAACGAGCAGGACGGGGAGTTTCGCGAGACCGGTACCTAAAAGGCGGGCCTGGGGACAAGCGCCCTAAAGGGGCGCGGGGAACTGCGCGACCAGCCACGACGGCGCGGCAGCCGCTCAACGACAGACCGTGGCACCCCCTATCGCGCCACCTCTATCGCGGAGCGCATCCGCATCCGTCGGGGTGATCTTGCCGCCACCAGCCAGGTCACACGCCAAGGCCAGCGCCAGCGCCCCGCACACTCCGAGGAAGGACGAGTCCCCACCGGCAGAACGGAGCCAGCCTTGCCCACGCCGGTACGGCGAGCCCTCCTCGCCACCCTCCTCGCAGGACTCTGCTGTGCCGGGGCGACTCGCGACGTACCGGAACCGTTCTGGACCGATCCCGACTCCCGAGCCGCGCAGCAAGCGGCCACATGGCGCGGAGCCGGTCGAACAGCCGACGCCGCGTTGATGGACCGTATCGCCGGCAGGCCCGTCGCGGAGTGGCTCAACGGCCCGAACCCCGGCCCGCTGGTCCGCGCCCGCACCACCGCAGCCGCCCAAGCCGGCAGCGTCGCCGTACTCGTCGCGTACTACATCCCGAACCGAGACTGTGGCCAGTACTCCCTCGGCGGCGCCCCCACCGCGGCGGCGTACCGCGCCTGGATCGACGAGTTCGCGACCGCCCTCGGTGACCGGGGCGCCTACGTGATCGTCGAACCGGACGCCGTCGCCCAGGTGGTGGCCGGTTGCACCCGGGTCGCGGCAAGTGAGCGCTACGCACTGCTCGCCCACGCCGTCGACCGCCTCAAACAGCAGCCGCACACCCACGTCTACCTCGACGCCGGCAACTCCGGCTGGATCCCCAAGGCCTGGCGCCTGGTCGACGCGCTCAAGGCGTCCGGCGTCGCCCGAGCCGACGGCGTAGCCCTGAACGTCGCCAACTACCAGACAAACAAGGCGAGTTCGATGTACGGTGACCAACTCTCCAAGGACCTCGCCGGCAAGCACTACGTCATCGACAGCAGCCGCAACGGCAACGGCCCCTACTCCGGCACCGACGCATGGTGCAATCCGCCGGGCCGCGCACTGGGCACCCCGCCGACGACCCGCACGGACAACCCCCTCCTCGACGCCTACCTGTGGATCAAACGCCCCGGCGAGTCCGACGGCACCTGCCGGGGCGGTCCGGCGGCGGGCCGCTGGTGGCCGTCGAACGCCCTGGAACTGGCCCGCAACGCCAGCCCCTGACCTACGACTTGGGCTCCCACACATACCGCACGTCCGGCTCCCGCTCCTCGTTGGTGCTGCCGTCCGTGAACTCGACGGCGACGAAGCCGTGGCGCTCGTAGAAACGGTGGGCGGGCTTGTTGACCTGGAACGTCCACAGCTGCAGCCCCTCCGGACTCCGCTCCTTCGCGAGCCCGACGAACCGGTCCCCGAGGCCGCGCCCGCGCCAGTCCGGATCGAGGTACAGCTGGGACAGCAGATCGCCGTTGATCACCATCAGCCCGACGATCCCGCCTCCGTCCCCGTCCCCGGCATCGGCCACCCAGATCTCGCGCAGCGGCACGACGACGTCCCGGAAGTAGTCGCGCACGTCGTCGGCGGACCGCGGGCTGACGACGGTCGGCAGCGCGGCGGCGAACGAACGCAGCCACACGTCGGCCGCGGGGCGAGCATCGGGGCCGGTCGCCCGCCGGATCGTGACGACCACCTCGGAGTCGGGGTTCACGACCGCGCCACCTCTTCCTCTTCCTGTTTCTCTTCCGGTACGACGGCTGTCGCCGTGATCTCCACGAGTTGCCCGGTGTATCCGAGGCAGGCCACGCCGACGAGCGTCGACGAATGCGGCCCCGCACTGAGCCCGGACGCCTCGACCACCTCCCACACGGCGGACAGCACCGAGGGCTCGCTGCTGACGACGTAGACGTCCGTCGCCACAACCTGCCCCAAGTCGCTGCCGACCGCCCGAAGTTGCGCACCGAGATTCACCAGCACCTGCTCGGCCTGCCGCACCGCGTCCCCCGCACCGACCACCTTGCCGTCGGCGTCGAGCGGGACCGCCCCGGCGAGGAAGGCGAGCTTCGTGCCGGCTTCGACGACGGTGGCGTGGGAGTACGTGGGCGGCGGGAAGAGGCCGGGGGCGGTGACGCGTTCGAGCACGGGGTCTCCCAGGGGTCGGTCAATCGATCGTCGGCGGTCGGCAGCTGGCGCAATACGGCCGTCAGCCGACCACGTGGACAACGGCGCCCGCATCCGAATTTCCGCCCGGCCGGGTCGCGTCGCCGCTCGGGCGGGTCATTCCAAAGGCGGACCGCCCTCCCGCCCGGACAACTGGCGTTCGCACTCCCGTGCAAGAACCGGATACGCCTCGGCAATCGCGGTATAGACCCGCCGCCGGAGCAACTCCTCGCCGGCGGCCCACCCGGCACCCCCGTACAGCCGGTCCAACAACTCGTCGTAGCGCGCCAGTTGGTGCCGCAGACAGTCGACCTTCCACCGGTCGAGCCCGCCGGGATCGGCACTCCCGACCGTGCCGAGCGCACCGTCCCGCCGATCGCGGTACTCGACTGCCAGCGCCGCCAACTCGCGCGGAGCCAGGCGCGGCACGTCGATCGGCTCGGCCGTGATCCGCGCCAGTACCTCTCGCAGCCTGCGCCGAGCAACGACCCGCGCCGCAGCGGACCGCCGCACGGCAGCCGCCGTCACCGCCCGGAACTCCTCACTCCGCTCAGCGGCCTCGACCCGCTCGGCGCAGTACAGCCGAATCCGTGGAGCCGCCCGAGAATACGGATTGACCCGGAAGAGATCGGGTTCACCGAGCAGTTGACGCACCATCCCGGCCGTCCATCCCCGCGCGCGCAACCCGGCAACCGACAGATGCGTACGCGCGACGCGCGAGTCACTGCCGCCCCCCAACCCCTGCGGCTGCCCTTGCCCCTGCCCGCTCTCATTCGTCTCGTGCGCTGCCATCGACCGCTCCCCGTGGTGACTCTCAGTGACCACTCCAGTGAAGCGCGCACCACTGACAATCGGCCCGAGGGCCCGGCCTCAGACCGCGGGAGCGACCCGCCACCGCCGGGCGGACACGAGCACGTCCTCAGCGTCCGGAAGCGTCCGGACTCCGCCGATCGTCGGGAGAGGGCGTCCCGGTCCGTCCCGCCGTCGCGTCATCGGGAGTGCGCGGTGCGGGCAGGTCGATGAGGTCGCTGACCCCGGCCACCTCCTGCAAGGTCTGCGCCAGAGACATCAGCGCACCCCGCACCTCTGCGATGGCCCCGCGCAGCTCGTCCGAGTGTTCCCACTCCCGCTCCCACGCCACCGGATCGCGTCCCGCGGGCCGTTGCGACTCGTAGGCCGCGAGGCGGGGATGCCAGGACGCGAGCAGGGGGCGCAGGACGCGGTTGAGGACGGTGACCGCGAGGACGGCGAAGCTGACGTGGCCGGGAGCCAGGCGCGGGGCGATCTCGGGGCCGTAGCGGCGGAGGATCTCGCGGGTGGTGCCGAAGAAGGTGTAGAGGGAGGTCAGGGCCTCGCGCAGGAAGCCCTCGTCGGCGGAGAGTTCCTCGATCGAGACCCGGGTGACCAGCTCCAGGTACAACTCCCAGGCCGCGCTGCGCTCCGCGTCGGCCGGTTCCCACGTGCCCGAGATCTCGCCGACGAACGGGATGGTCAGCTTGGCCGTGATCTGCGACGGACCACCCGGACCTCGTCGCTTGCGTTGCCTGCGTCTCATGATCACCCTCCCCGGTTCCCACAGTAGGGTAAGCCGTCCCGTGGGAACCGGGGAGGACTCGCCGCCTGCGTACGCTTCCGGCGATTCCCGTCCCCGGACGACCAGTTGGAGCCGCAGCCGTGCCTACGTCCATGTCTGACATGTCCGACGACGACGCGGAGTTCCTCGACACCACCGCCGACCGCCTCGCCACCCTCCCCACCGTCCGGGCCGTAGCCCTGGGCGGCTCCCGCGCCCAGGGCACCCACCACCCCGACAGCGACTGGGACTTGGCGGTCTACTACCGCGGCCCCTTCGACCCCGCCGACCTCCGCGCCCTCGGCTGGGACGGCGAGGTCTCCGAGGTCGGCGGGTGGGGCGGTGGGGTTTTCAACGGGGGTGCCTGGCTGACGGTCGACGGGCGGCGCGTCGACGTGCACTATCGCGATCTCGACGTGGTGGAGCGGGAGTTGGCGGAGGCGGAGGAGGGGCGTTTCCGGGTGGAGCCGTTGCTGTTCCATCTCGCCGGAATCCCCAGCTACTTGGTGGTCGCCGAACTGGCGATCAACCGTGTGCTGCGGGGCGAACTGCCCCGCCCCGACACCTATCCCGAGAAGTTGCGGCGCTCCGCCGCCGACCGCTGGTACGGCACCGCCCACGCCACCCTCGCGTACACGCAGGCCAACCACGCCCCGAAAGGCCGCCTCACCGAGGTCGCCGGTGCCCTCGCCGTGGCCGCCGTACAAGCCGGGCACGGAGTGCTGGCGGGGCGAGGGGAGTGGGTGACGAACGAGAAGCGGCTGCTGGAGCGGGCCGGGCTGCGACCGGTCGACGACATCGTGGCGGGGCTGCGAAACGAACCCGAGGCCCTCACCCGCGCGGTCTCCGACGCGGAAGCGCTCATCTCGGCGTTGCGTTCATAAAGAAAGCGGCTCTACGGCCAACCTTCACACCCGCGAAATACGACCGGCCCGTTCCGCACCGGCACGCGATCTACCGTGGACACCACAGCTGCCGACCCAGCTTGAGCCACAGCCCCGGCCACCGTCGCCCGAAGGCACACCCCGCCCTCGCCACGACAGGAGCCCTGTGTCCCGACGTACCGTCGCGCTGTCCCTTCCGCCCTGGCTCGCCCACACGCTCCGGGCCCAGCGCGGGCCGGTTCCCTGGAGTGCGGTCACGCGAGGGGCGCTGGCCGCCGGGCCGTTGCTGACGGCAGCCGTACTCGCCGACCGCACGTCCCTCGGGGTGCTGGCCGCGCTCGGTGCGATGCTCGCCGGGATCAACGACCGGCCCGGCAGCCGCCGGGCCTCCGTCAAGCGGCTCGGCGGGCCCGCCCTCGCGGGAGGCGCAGGGCTGCTGGTCGGGACGTACGCCGGGGAGCATGTCGGGGCCGTTGTACTGACGTTGCTCCTCACCGGCATCGGGCTGGTCGCCGGGAGCTTCAGTGCGGTGGGGCCCGTCGCGTCCGGTGCCGGTACGCAGTTGCTGGTCGCCTCCGCCATCGGGGCCGGGATGCCGCTGCCCGAACCGGGCTGGCAGCGGGCCCTCGCCTTTCTCGCCGGCGCCGCCTGGCTGGTCGGGCTGCGGCTGGCGCTGCCCACACCCGGCGCCATCGCCGGTGACTACCGCTTCGACGGCGAGCGGCACGCCGTAGCCGCCGTGTACGACGCGATAGCGGCGCTGCTCGACGCAGCTGGTGGGCCGGAGGCCACGGCCCGGCGCGTCGCGCTCACCGCCGCTCTCGATCACGCTCAGGACGCGCTCGCCGGGCCCCGGCTGCGGCGGTACGCCAGTTCCGCGGCCGAGCGGCGGCTGCACGGGCAGTACGCCGCCGCGCTGCCGTTGGCCGAGGCCGCGACCGCGCTCGCCTGGGCCGGGGAGGCGGTGTCGGCGCGGGCGGGCGAAGGGCCGCGTCGGCTCGCCGCTGCCGTGCGGGACAACACGCCCACCGGGCCGCTGCCCGCACCCAACCGTTCCGCGCCCGCGCTGCGCGCCCTCGACGACGCGCTGCTGCACGCCGCCGACGCCTTCGACCAGGCGGAGGGGAGTGATCTGCATGCGCGGCGGAGGACCGCAACGTCCTTGCTCCGTACGGCCTTTGGGGCCGGGGGGCGGGAGTACGGGCTGCGGGTGGCTCTGTGCTTCGGGGCCAGTGTCGCCGTCGCGCAGGCGTTGCATCAGGCCCGCTGGTACGGGCAGCACGAGCACTGGTACTGGCTGCCCGCGACCGCCGTCTTCCTCGTCAAGCCCGACCTCGGACCGCTCGCCTCGCGGGCGCTGAGCCGGGCGGCGGGGACCGTGCTGGGGGCGGTCGTTTTCGCCGGATTCGCCGCCGTGCTGCCCCGGCCCGAAGGGCTTGTCGCGCTCGTGGCGCTCAGTGGTGCGCTGATTCCCGTCGCCACGCGGCACTTCGCGGCCCAGACCGCCGTGGTCACCGTCCTCGTGCTCTCCCTGGTGATGGTCGGCGGGGAACCGCAGGCCTCCGCCAGCCGGATCGGGGAGACGCTGCTGGCCTGCGCGATCGTGCTGATCGTCGGGCATCTGCCGATGCCGGGGAAGAGTGGTGGGGGAGTGCGGGCGCGGCTCGCTGCCGCCGGCGATGCCGCGCACGCCTACCTCGTCCATGTGCTGAACGAGTCCGGCGACCGCGCCGAACGCTGGACCCTGCGCCGCGAGGCCTACCGCACGCTCGCCGAGGCCCGCGGCGCCATCGCCGTCTCGGCGGCCGAACTCCCCGCCCTCGCCCGGCACACGGAGGGTACGGACGAGGTCGCGGCCGTCCTCGAACGGCTCGTGGACACCACCACCGCCTGCGCCGTGCACCTCGACGACACAGGGCGGCTCACGCGTCGGCACATCGAGCAACTCGCCGAGCTGCTGGAGGAGTTCGAGCGGGGGCGGGGACGGGTCGGCCTGCGCGCGATCGAACTCCCCATCGCCGTCTAGCCACTTGACTCGACCAGGTCACTCCACCCGCACCCACACCGGCGCGTGATCCGACCCCGGTGCCTCGCGCCGCGCCGCCGGATCCGGGCCCACCGACGGCAGCCGCAGCGTGCCCTCACCGGGCAGTCCCGTCCCCGCCACCGTCACCCGGTGGACCAGGTGATGACTGAGCAGGATGTGGTCGATCAGCTCGCGGCGCCCGGAGTTGATCCGGGAGTAGCGCTGGTCGGCGGGGATGAGCGGCGCCACGTCCCACAGGCGGGCCATGTCGCCCTGGTCCGGCCTGTCGTAGCCGGGCGTGCCGATCTCCGAGCCGGGCGGGCCGAGCAGGAGCTGGGTGGTCGCGGCCTGCACCTCGTCGTTCATGTCGCCGAGCACGGCCACGTCCCGGGTACGGCCGTCACCGGCGAGCAGTTCGTCGGCCAGCGCGCGCAGGGTGGCCGCCTCGGCGGCCCGGCGGTAGAGGGCGTAGGCGCCGTAACGGGCCCGTTCGCCCTCGTCGCGGGGGAAGAAACGGTCGCCCGGGTACGTCAACAGCTTCGACTTCAGATGGGCGACCGCCACCGTCAGCGGCCCGGAGTCCGTCGCCACCTCCACCGCCAGGAAGCCACGGCCCGCGGTCGGCTCCTCGGCGCCCGAGTCGTCGGACTGCACCGGGCGCAGCTTCGGCGGGAACGTGTTCGTGTCGGCGATCACCCGGGGTGCGGTGCGGCTGAGGAAGCCGACCCGGATGCCCCGGACGTCCGGATGCGTGGACAGGGCGATGTGCCAGTCGCCGCCCAGCATCCCGGTCAGATCCTGGAGGGCCTCGGGCTCCCCGACCTCCTGCACACCCAGCAGGGCCGGGTCCAGTTCCGTGATCACGGCGGCGAGAGCGGCGAGCTTCGCCTCGTAGGCGGCCTTGTCCTTGGGCCCGAACGGGCCGCCGGGACGGTACAGGTTCTCCAGATTCCAGGTGCCGAGGAGCATGCCGGGCCCCTTCCAGAAGCCTTGATGATGAGGCAAGCGTGCTGGTCCGGGGCGGCGCGCGACAGCGCAACGCCGGGATGCGCGGTTCGGCTCACGCGGGGCGAGGAGGACGCCGTACGTTGGGAGAGTGAGTGACTCTCCCACCGCCGCTCCCCACTCCTCGCCCCCGGATCTACTGATCACCGGCTGCACCGTCCTCGTCCACGACGACCAGGAGCGGATCGGCTTCGAGCGGGACGCCGCGATCGTCGTACGGGACGGGCTCGTCGAGTCCGTCACCAGTGCGCCGGAGGCTGCCGGTCTGGCCGCCGTCGAACGCATCGACGCGCGCGGGCAGGTCGCCCTGCCGGGGCTGGTCAACTGCCACACCCACGCGCCGATGGTCGCGCTGCGCGGACTCGCCGAGGATCTGCCCACGGAAGAGTGGTTCAACGACGTCGTCTGGCCCGTCGAGTCCAACCTCACCGAAAAAGACGTGGAGTTGGGGGCGCGGCTCGCCTGCGCCGAGATGATCCGCGCCGGTGTCACCTGCTTCGCCGACCACTACTTCTCCATGGACACGGTGGCCGCCGTGGTCGCCGAGTGCGGGATCCGCGCCCATCTCGGCGAGGCCTACTTCTCCTCCCAGGGTCCTCAAGGCCGGGCGAAATCACTGGAGTTCGCGCTACGGCACCGGGGCACCGCCGACGGCCGCATCACCACCGCCCTCGCCCCGCACGCCCCCTACACGGTGACCGACGCCGACCTCGCCGCCACCGCCGAACTCGCCCTGGAACACTGCCTCCCCGTCCACATCCACGCCGCCGAGAACCGCGACCAGACCGACACCAGCCTCTCCCGGCACGGCATCACACCCGTCGAAGTCCTCGACCGCACCGGCCTGTTGGCCACCGACCTGCTCATCGCCCACGGCACCGGCATCATCGACCGCGACCTCCCCGTCCTGGAACGCGCGAGCGGCCGTACGGCGGTCGCCACCGCGCCCCGCGGATACCTCAAGTTCGCCTGGCCCGACACCACTCCGATCCGCGCCCTGCGCGCCCTGGGCATCCCGGTCGGGCTCGCCACGGACGGCGCCGCCTCCAACAACTCCCTCGACGTGTGGGAGTCGATGGCCCTCACCTCCCTGATCCAGAAGTCGGCCGAGGGGGATCCGCGGTGGCTGACGTCCCGTCAGGCCCTGCACCACGCCACCCTCCAGAGTGCGCGGGCGGTCGGACTCGGTGACTCCATCGGGTCCCTCGCACCGGGACGCCGGGCCGACATCATCCTCGTCGACCTCACCGGGCCGCACACCCAACCCGTCCACGACCTCGCCGCCACCCTCGTGCACAGCGCCCGTTCCGCCGACGTTCGCACCACCGTCGTCGACGGCCGCGTCCTGATGCGCGACCGTGAGCTGCTCACCCTCGATGTACCCGCTGTCGTACGGGAGTTGGAGGACCGGCTGCCCGCCCTCGTCGACCGGAGCCATGGTTGCCGCATCCAGGAATACGACACCTGAGCCGCGCCTCTAGGCTGTTCCCATGGATCTCGCGGACGGCCTTCTCGACCACCCGTACGACGTGTACCGGCGCCTGCGCGACAGCGCCCCCGTGCACCGCATCGCCGGCCCCGACGGCACCCCCGCCTGGCTCGTCACCCGGTACGAGGACGTCCGGGCGGCGCTGGCCGACCCGCGGCTCTCGCTGGACAAGAGGCATGCCACGGCCGGGACTTACAAGGGGTTCTCGCTGCCGCCCGCGCTCGACGCGAACCTCCTCAACATGGACCCGCCGGACCACACCCGTATCCGCCGTCTGGTCGGCCGTGCCTTCACCCCGCGCCGAACCGAGCAGCTCCGTACGCCCATTCGCCGCACCGCCGACCAACTCCTCGACGCGCTGGGGGAGCAGGGCGACACCGACCTCATCGCCTCCTACGCCGCGCCCCTCCCCATCACCGTCATCTGCGACCTGCTCGGCGTGCCCGACCGGCACCGGCGGGACTTCCGGGTGTGGACCGACACCCTCGTCGCACCCGCCCCCGGGACACCGCCCGAGGCCGGCAAGCACGCGGTCGTCGCGATGCTCGGCTTCTTCACCCAACTCCTCGCCGACAAGCGGGAAGAGCCCGGCGACGATCTCCTCTCCGACCTGATCGCCGTGCGTGACGAGGGCGACCGGCTCAGCGAGGACGAGCTGATGTCCCTCGCCTTCCTCATCCTCTTCGCCGGGTACGAGAACACCGTTCAGCTCATCGGCAACGCGGTGCTCGCCCTCCTGCAACACCCGGAGCAGCTGGCCGCGTTGCGCGAGGACCCCACCCAACTCCCGGCCGCTGTAGAGGAGTTCCTGCGCTACGAAGGGCCCGCGCTGCTCGCCATCCGGCGCTTCCCCGTCGAGGACGTCACCATCGGCGGGGTCACCATCCCCGCCGGTGAGACGGTGTGGGTGTCCGCGTCCGCCGCCAACCGCGACCCCGACCGCTTCCCCGACCCCGACCGGCTCGACCTCGCCCGCGACACCTCCGGGCATCTCGCGCTCGGCCACGGCATCCACTACTGCCTGGGCGCTCCGCTCGCCCGCGCCGAGACGGAGATCGCGCTGGCCGCACTGCTGGAGCGGTTCCCCCGGCTGGAGTTGGGGGCGGGCGAGGTGCGGTGGCGGCCGTCGCTGCGCGCCCGGGGACTGCTCGCGCTCCCGGTGTCGTACGCGAAGAAATCCGGCTGAGGTTTTTTCGGGGCTTTTCCCGGGACAGCGATGAGTTCCCGTCCTTCCTGCGGTCCACCCCTCAACGGACCGTTGTCACAGGAGGGCCCATGTCGCTTCCGGAGATCGTCTCGCGTGAGCAGTGGCGCGCGGCGCGCGAGGAACTGCTGGTCAAGGAGAAGGCGGCCACGCGCGCGCGTGACGCGCTCAATGCCGAGCGGCGCGGGCTGCCCATGGTGGAGATCGACAAGGAGTACTTCTTCGAGGGCGGCGACGGGAAGGCCACACTGCTCGACCTCTTCGACGGGCGCGGCCAACTCGTCGTCTACCACTTCATGTTCGCGCCCGAGTGGGACGCGGGCTGCCGCAGCTGCTCGGCGTTCCTCGACCAGATCGGGCACCTGGCCCATCTGGAGGCGCGCGGCACGACGTTCGCCGCCGTGTCGAGGGCGCCGTACACCAGGATCCTTCCGTTCAAGGCGCGGATGGGCTGGACGCTGCCCTGGTACTCGTCCTTCGGCGGGGACTTCAACTGGGACTTCGACGTTACGTTCGTCGGTGACGGGGAACCCGTCGAGCGGCCCGGTGTCAGCTGCTTCCTGCGGGACCGCGACCGGGTGTTCCACACCTACTCGACCTATGAGCGCGGGCTCGACGGGCTCGGTTCGACCACCACCTTCCTGGACCTGACCGCGCTGGGGCGCCAGGAGGAGTGGGAGGAGCCGAAGGGGCGCGCTTCGGCCCTCGGGGCGCCTGCGGGCAGTGAGCGCATCCGCTACCACGACGAGTACGAGGACTGACGCGGAGAGTAGGGAGATTGATGCGGAAAGTGACCTAAACCGACAGAACCTGAGAGTCCGCTCACACTCGACGGTGAACGAGTGTCAACTACGTCTCAGTACCGTCACTTCGCGAGGCGTTCACCCCACTGTTGGCGTTTAACTCTATGAGGACAGCGCGACATGGAGGTAAAGGGTGAACGGGCGAATGGTGCTTGAGCGCTTTCCCGCCGGCGGACCTCGTGGTTCGTGGCCGGCGGAGGAGTTCGCGCAGGCGCGCCGTCTGGAGGGCCTGCAGGCTGAGGTCGTCATGGACATCGCGACCGACGCGTTCCTGGTGATCGTGCGCAGCGGCGACGCCGTGGACGTCGCCGCCTGAGAGGTCAGCCCGCCTTCGGGGCGGGCACCTTAGCCGTGAACTGGTCCGCCTGGAGCGCGTACAGCTCCGCGTAGACACCGCCGCTCATGAGGAGTTCGTCGGGCGTCCCGGACTCCACGAGCCGCCCCTGGTCGAGGACGTGCACCAGATCCGCGTGGCGTACGGACGCCAGCCGGTGGGTGATCAGGACGACCGTCTGGCCGGTGCCGGCCAGCGCGCGGATCTTCTCGAAGACCTCCAGTTCGGCGCGGGCGTCGAGGGCCGCGGTCGGCTCGTCCACGATCAGGATGCGGCCCTTCCGGTAGGCGGCCCGCGCGATACCGAGCCGCTGCCACTGGCCGCCCGACAGCTCGTGCCCGCCGCTGAAGTTGCGGGCCAGCAGGGTGTCCAGGCCGCGCGGCAGATCCGCGACCACCTCCTCCGCACCGGCCTCGGCGAGCGCGCCGGCCACCCGCTCCTCGGTGAGCTGTGCGGCGGACCGTCCGATGGCCACGTTGACGCGGGCCGTGAACGGCCACCGCTTGAAGTTCTGCGCCACCATCGCGATCCGGTCGGCCAGTTGGTGCCGGTCCGCGGTCGCCGCGTCGACGGTGTCCCACAGGATCCGGCCCCGGTCCGGCCGGTACAGCCCGGCCAGCAGCTTGACCAAGGTCGTCTTGCCGGAGCCGTTCTCGCCGACCAGCGCGATGATCCGGCCGAGCGGCAGCGTGAGGGTGACATCGTCGAGCGCGGGGTGGGTGGACTCGCCCGGATAGCTGAACGTGACGTTCTCGAAGCGGATCTCCCGCGGCTCCTCGGGCAGCGCCTCCCCGCCGACCGGGATCGCCCGCTCGGCCGCCTCCTCGTACAGCTTCTGCAGATCGCCCACGAACAGGGCCTCCTCGTGCAGCTGGTTCACCGCCAGGACGAGGTTGTCGAGGCTCGCGGAGCCGGTGCGGATCGCGATCACCGCCGTACCCGCCACCGAGAGCGCCATCGCCCCGGACAGCAGCAGCCCGCCCAGCGTCGCGTACGTCGCCGCCGTCGCGAGGCCCGTCCAGGTCGCCGCGATCAGACCCGTGCGGGCCGCCAGCCGGGCCAGCCGGGTCTGCTCCACCTCCGCGCTTTCCGACATCTCGTGGAAGTGGTGCAGCAGAAACGGTCCGACCCCGTGGACACGGATCTCCGGAGCCGCCTCCGGTTCGGTCAGCAGATTGCCGATGAGGTAACCGGCGCGAACGTGCTGCACCCAGGTGTGGAACGACTCGTAGTGGCGGCGCGCGTTCGTCAGGGCACCCCATGCGCTCGGCAGTGTCATCGTCGCCAGCAGCGGGAGCAGCGCCGGGTGCAGCACGGTCAGCACGCCCGCCGCCGCGACCAGCGAGATCGACGCGTTCATCACACGCGTGGCGTGCGAGATCATGTGGCGGGCCGAGGAAGCGCCGTACTGGGCGGTGTCCAGCAGCTTGTGGAACGCGTGGTCCTCGATCGCGGACAGCTCCACGGCAGCCGCCCGCTCCAGATACAGCTCGGTGGCGACCCGCTCGACCTTCGGCTCCAGCCGGCCGGTCGCGTACGTCGACGCGGCCCGCAGCAGCGCGCCCACCAGCAGCACGGCCGCCATCGTGACCAGCGCGGGAACGGCACCGCGCAGCCGGTCACCGATGGCACCGCCGGTGATCAGCCGCCCCAGCACGCTGTTGACCGCTAGCAGACTCACCGCCTGCGTCGCACCCCGGCCCGCCTCGGCGGCCAGCACGATACGCGCGGCCCGCGGATCGGCCTGCCAGGCCAGCCGGAAACTCGACCCCAGCATCGTCGGCAACCGGGTCACCATGGCCCGGAAGCTCAGCTCAAGGAACGCGTCGTTGTGCTGGTTCCACCCCATGTCGTAGCGCAGGGGCCCACCGAAGAGCAGCTGCTCCGACACGGACGGCCCCGGTTTCCCCGAGTCACCCTTGCTTCCCACCGTCGACCTCCCCCGATAGCGGACGAACGGCCACTATCGCGGGACGGACAGATTCGGGGCAGGGCGCGGAAGGGAGAGACGGGGTCACGCGGGCGTACGCCGGGAAGCAAGCGGGTCCCTGCCGATGTGGGTTCCGCCGCGCAGGCGTGCACCGGGAAAAGGAGCCGAAAGTCCCAACCGGCGACCGGGCGCACCGCGCCCGAAGGGGGCGCGGGGAACTGCGCGCCCAGCCCCCACCGGACCCGCAGTCAAAGACCACTAGCCCCGGTGAACTACGAGACCAGCCCCCACCGGACCCGCAGACAAAAACCGCCCACTGAGCCCGCGGAACAAATCCCGCCCAACCCGCGGAGCGCTACGCGCTGATGGGACGCGACCACGACGGCGTAGTCCCCGTAACCCGGCACACCGCGAGGTACAGCGGAATCGGCGGGGTGTACGGCAGCTTGCCGTCGGGCTTGTGGATGAGACCGGGCGCGCGCGGCGTGTCCGGGACGAGCGCGCCGGTCGTATAGCGCGCCGGGGCGGGCCACTCCAGGGCGTAGTCGGAGTCGGACGGAACGATCCACCACCAGTGCGTCTCGTCGGCGTAGACACAGCCGACGCGCGGCAGGCGGGGCAGGACCAGCGGTCCGAAGCGCGCGGGCACCGCCACGGCGTCGCAGCCCAGGGGAGCCGTCATGCCCTCGGGGACGGCCAGCCGCCGGGGCGTACCCGGCCCGTGCAGCGCACGCCCCAGACGGACCAGCGTGTCGAGACTGAGCACTTGGCCGGGACCGGACCCGCCGCTCACACCCATTCGACCCCCGTACCGAAGTCTCCGAAGCGACTGGAATCCGCGAAGCGACTGGAATCCCCGAGGCCACGCGAATCCGCGGGCCCACGCGAACTCCTGAGCCCACGCGAATCCGCGAACGCGCCGGATTCCCCGGTCTCCGCGGAGTCCGGGAGGTCGCCGGCGTCCTGGTGTCCCCGGCCCCTGAAGAGACCGGTGGCCTCCTGACCGAGGCCCCCGAAGTGGCCCGCGCCCTCCCGGCTCCGCGCACCGGAGCCGGCCCCACCACGAGCGGGGCCACCTCCGGTCTCGTGCTCCCGGCCCCCGAAGCCGCCGAGATCCGGACCTCCGAAGTCGCCGGCACCCCCATGCCGACTGCCGGAGGCACCCCCATGCCCCCGCCCCGGAAATACGCCCAGATCCTCGAAGGCCCCGAAGTGTGCCGTCGCCTCGTCCTCGTCGCCCGAACCGCCCGACGGACCCGGCTTGGGTCGTGCGCCCCAACCCAGGTCGTTGCGCGGTACGGAACTGTCGTGGCCGGGGGCCGGGTGGTGGCCGTGCGTCGGGTCCGCCTGCCGCGGCAGGTCGGCCCAGACCAGCAGGCCAAGACCGTGTTCCTGAGCGCCCCAGGCCCGGCACAGCCCGTCGATGAGGAGCAGTCCCCTCCCGTGCTCCTCGTCGGGCCGGCGCGGGGACGGGCGTGGCTCACCGGGAGCACAACCCTCGTCACGGACGGCTATCCGCACCAGGTCGTCGCTGTCGTGCAGCTCGCAGACTATGTGGCTGCTCGCGGTGTGCACGATCGCGTTGGTGACCAGCTCGGAGACGACCAGAACCGCCGTGTCGCAGGTGTCCTCGCACACGGACCAGCCGGACAGCCGGGCCCGCGTCAGGCGTCTCGCCTGGGCCGGGGAACCCGGATGTGCGGCCAGCTCGAACCGGAACCGGCGCTCGGCAGCGGCCCCACCAGGGACGGCTCCCGCGGCGGCACCGAGACCGAGGCGGCCTGCGGCGGCGTCTGTTCCTAAGGGCGCGGACGGAATCACGCTTGCCACTATCGCCCCGCCGTGAACACTTGGCAAGTGTCACTATGAAAAATGCAGAGTGCCGTATGACGCTCTGGACGGTCGTGGCACACTGCTCGCAACAGAACGTCGCGCGGCGCCAGTTGGGATCTCCGGAGGTCTGTCCCGATCTTCGAATGAGTCTTCGAATGGCGCCGCAGGGCTGTCAGGATTCGGTCGCCGGGCTGTCCGAAACTCTTTCGCAGGGCCGCCGGGACGCACGGACTGCCAGGACCCGTCCGCTGTCAGGTACTCATTCGTGGAGGTGGAGCGTGAGCGAGCCGCGGTCCGCACCGACGGTCGGCCAGGTCGTCCTCGGCCGGCGCCTGCTGGACCTGCGGGAACGCGCGGGGCTCAAGCGTGAGGAGGCCGCCCGCATCCTCCGCGTCGCCCCCGCCACGGTCCGCCGTATGGAGATGGCCGAGGTCTCCCTCAAGATCCCGTACCTCCAGCTCCTCCTGAAGTCCTACGGCGTCTCCGACGAGGAGGCCCAGGCCTTCGTCCAGCTGGCCGAGGAGGCCAACAGGCCCGGCTGGTGGCAGCGCTTCCACGACATCCTGCCCGGCTGGTTCTCGATGCACGTCAGCCTGGAGGGCGCCGCCGCGCTCATCCGGTCGTACGAACCGCACTTCGTGCCCGGACTCCTGCAGACCGAGGACTACGCGCGTGGGGTGCTGGAGTCGGGTGCCATCGGCCAGACCGAGCCCGACGAGATCGAGCGCCACGTGGCGCTGCGCATGCAGCGCCAGGACCTGCTGGCCCGTCCCGGCGCGCCCCGCTTCTGGGCCGTCATGGACGAGACCGCCCTGCGCCGCCCGGTCGGCGGCCCGGAGGTGATGCGTGCCCAGATCGACAAACTGCTCGACGCCACGAAGCTGCCCAACGTGACCCTGCAGGTCGCCCCGTTCTCCTCGGGGCCGCACCCGGGCACGTACGGGCCCTTCGTGCTGTTCCGATTTGCCATGTCAGAACTGCCGGACATGGTCTACAGCGAGTACCTGACCGGCGCCGTCTATCTGGACGCGCGCGAAGAGGTGGCGACCCACCTTGAGGTCATGGACCGCATGGCGGCGCAGGCCGCTACGGCACATCGCACGAAGGAGATCCTCAAGGATCTCCGCAAGGAGTTGTGAATGGATCGCATCAAGCCGCGTATGAGCGTCTACAACGGCATGCCCGCGCGGGACTTGGGAAGCGAAGGCTGGCACAAGCCGTGGAGCGGGGGCAACGGCGGCAACTGCCTGGAGGCGATGAAGCTCGCCGACGGCCGGATCGCCGTCCGCCAGTCCACCGACCCGGACGGGCCGGCGCTGATCTACACCACCGACGAGATGACGGCCTTCATCGAGGGGGCGAAAGCGGGCGAGGCGGATTTCCTGCTCTCCTGACCGGACCTGTGCTGAATGCTTTTTCCTTCCCGAACCTCCTTATTTTGGCACCGACTTGATCACATATTGCCGTACCGCCCTCCGCACAACCTTATGGAGCACGCCATGACCGTGCGGCCCACCGACGAGACCGATAAGACCGACAAGACCGACGAGATCGACATCAGCAGACCCCATCCGGCTCGCATGTACGACTGGTACCTCGGCGGCAAGCACAACTACCCCGTCGACCGGGAGATGGGCCGCCAGATGCTCGCCCTCGACCCGAGAGTTCCGGTCATGGCACGTGTCAACCGCGCGTTCATGCACCGGGCCACGCGCTGGCTCGCCGAGCACGGCGTACGGCAGTTCCTGGACATCGGCACCGGTATCCCCACCGAGCCGAACCTGCACCAGGTCGCGCAGGGCATCGCGCCCGACGCGCGGGTCGTCTACTGCGACAACGACCCGATCGTGCCGGCCCACGCGTCGGCCCTGCTGCGCGGCACACCCGAGGGTGTGACCGAGTACCTGCAGGCCGACGTGCGCGAGCCCGACGCCATCATCGAGAGCGCCAGGCAGGTCATCGACTTCGACCGGCCCGTCGCCCTGTCCCTCGTCGCGCTGCTGCACTTCGTCCCCGACGGGGACGGCGCGCACGAGCTGGTGGGGGACCTGCTGTCCCAACTCCCCACCGGCAGCTACCTGATGATGACCCACGCCACCGCCGACTTCACTCCGGAGAAGTCGGCGGCGGCGGTCGAGATGCTCACGGCGGCGGGCGTCACCCTGACGCTCCGCTCCCGCACCGGCTTCGCCCGCTTCTTCGACGGCCTCGACCTGGTCGAGCCGGGCGTGGTGCTGGTCGACAAGTGGCATCCGGAACTGGGCGATCCGGTGCCGGGCCAGGACGACGGGGTGATTCCCGGGTACGGGGCGGTGGGACGCAAGCCCTGAGGTTCCTGAGGTCCGGCTGACGGCGACCACCGGCAACGGCGGTTGCTCCGGCCGGCCCGGGCCCGGGCCCGGGCTAAGCGCGGGAGACCCTGGTGGCCGACGGCGGTGTACCGGACGACGTCTACGTGCAGGCCGCCGCTCACTTCGACGAGCGGGAACTGGCTCACGTCCTCGCCCTGATCCTCACGATCAACACGTGGAACCGGGCGGCCCTGTCGACGGCGAAGGTGGCCGGCACGGACCAGCGACGCTGAGCCGCCGCCCCACGCCGTCCTCGGCCGGTCGTGTCACACGGTCATCGGCCGGTCGTACGGCCCGATCGGCGCCGGCAGCTGTGAACTCCCCGTCATATAACGGTCGACGGCCGCCGCCACCGCCCGCCCCTCCGCGATCGCCCACACGATCAACGACTGCCCCCGTGCCGCGTCGCCCGCCACGAACACCCCGCGCGCACTCGTCGCGAAGTCCGCGTCCCGGGTGATCGTGCCGCGCGGCGCCATCGCCAACCTCAGCTGGTCGATGAGGCCGTCCTCCCGGTCGGGCCCGGAGAACCCGAGGGCGAGCAGCACGAGATCGGCGGGCAGACTGCGTCCGGAACCGTCCAACGGACGCCGCTGCGCGTCCACTTCAACCAGGTGCAAGGACCGCACCCGCCCCTCCGCGTCACCCTCGAAGCGGAGCGTCGACGCCGCGAACAGCCGCGCGTCCGCGTCCGCCGCCGGCGCCGTCTCCAGATCCCGCGCCTCCTCGTGCGCGGCCGACAGCCGGTAGATCTTCGGGTACGTCGGCCAGGGCTCCGCGTCCTCGTCGCGCTCGGCGTCCGGCTGGGCGTAGATGTCCAACTGGGTGACGGACGAGGCCCCTTCACGCACCGCGGTGCCGAGACAGTCGGCCCCCGTGTCGCCGCCGCCGACGATGACGACATGCTTCCCGGCGGCGGACAGGGGAGAGGCCGCCAAGTCGCCCTCGCACACCCGGTTGGCCAGCGGGAGGTACTCCATCGCCTGGTGGATGCCGGTCAACTCCCGCCCCAGCACGGCTAGTTCACGCCACGCCGTCGCCCCCGTGGCGATTACCACCGCGTCGTAGCGCGCCCGCAGTTCGGCCGCTCCGACGTCCCGCCCGACCCTGGTCGACGTACGGAACTTCGTGCCCTCGGCCCGCATCTGCTCCAGCCGCCGTTCCAGATGCCGCTTCTCCATCTTGAACTCGGGGATGCCGTACCGCATCAGCCCGCCGAGCCGGTCGTCCTTCTCGTACACGGCGACCGTGTGCCCGGCGCGCGTCAACTGCTGTGCCGCGGCAAGGCCGGTGGGCCCGGAACCGATCACCGCGACGGTCCGCCCGGACAGACGGTCCGGCGGCCGAGGTGGCGCGAAACCGTCGGTCCACGCGCGGTCGGCGATGGCCACCTCGACGTTCTTGATGGTGACCGCGGGCTGGTTGATGGCGAGCACACACCCCGCCTCGCAGGGTGCCGGGCACAACCGGCCGGTGAACTCGGGGAAGTTGTTCGTCGCGTGCAGCCGGTCGCTCGCGGCGCGCCAGTCGTCGCGGGAGACCAGGTCGTTCCACTCGGGGATCAGGTTGCCGAGCGGACAGGCGTCGTGGCAGAACGGGACGCCGCAGTCCATGCACCGGTCGGCCTGTCTGCTCACGATGGGCAGCAGTGCCCCGGGGACATACACCTCGTCCCAGTCCCGCACCCGCTCGTCGACGGGCCTGCGGGGCCACTCCTCGCGCGGAGTGGTCATAAAACCCTTGGGATCGGCCATGGGGCGTCTTCCTTGCGTCCGCGTACGACAGGCCGTGCGTCATCGGGCGGCACTCTTTCAGCCACGATAAGGCCCTCCGGCCGGGCGCGCAGAGTGGGCGAGACCGCTTTCTCAAGGGGGTTCGCGCGGACTTCCGCCAGGTCTTCCGGGCTCTTCCCAGCTCCCACTCAGTTGATCTTCTGGGTTCGCTCAGGTGAGGGCCAGCATGTAGACCAGCGCGGCGGCGGCCGAGGCGACGGCCCGGACGTGGTTCCACATCGTCCACTCGCGCAGATACGACGGCCAGTACGCGGCGGCCTCCGGTGTCCCCGGGTCCAGCTTCAGCAGTGCCTCGTTGCGGGGCACGTTCGCGACCAGGGTCAGCCCGAACGAACCGAACAGATACAGCGCGCTGCCCAGCAGCAACTCCGCGGTCCCCTGATCCGGCCACAGCACGAACGTCACCACCGCGATCACCGCGCACACCACTGCCGAACCGGCGAACAGCAGCATGAAGGCGGGCGTCATCGCCGCCGTGTTGATCGCGTTCATCGCGGCGACGCCCTGCGCGGGCGGCAATTCGGCCAGCCCCCGCATCACCAGCACGGAGAAGGCGCAGAAGACCCCGGCCATCACCCCCGTCGCGAGCACCCCCAGAACCGTCAGTGTGAAATACGGTTCACCGATCATGCCGACACCAACTCCCGCCCGTAGAGCCGAGATCCTGCCCACCACCAGCCATCCCGACAAGTCAAGTCCGGCGTCGGCCCGTTGACCATGGCCGAGAATCGCCGTCCCATACGCAGACGTCCACGCCCACGTCCACGTCGACCACCGACCGACCAGCCGGCCGAGTTCTGTGACGACCCCCTCACCCGGCCTCCGCCCGCACCCCGACCGCACGCCACTCCCGCAGCACCCCCTCCACCCCCACCGAGATCCGCCGCCGCGCCTCATGCCGCGGCACCCCGCTCATCAACAGCTGGTCGTACGGCGTGTCCATATGACGTACGGACGCCACCGCCGCCGAGACCACCGCCTCCTCGGACAGCGCCCGCCCCGCCGCACTCCGCCCCACCCGCCCGCTGCCCCGCACCGAGGCATGCGCGGCGATGGTCCGTGCCCGATCGTCGGGACAGCCGGGGAACAGTCGTCGGATCTCCGCCGCGAACGCCTCCGTGAAGCGCACGTCCTCCGCGGCCCGCCGCTCCGCGTCCCGCACCCGGCGCCGCCGTCGCGCCTCCGCGTCCGCCAGACACCGCACCTCGGCCCGCGCGAGGCCCGCCTCCTCGACGAGGACGCCCTGCCGCTCGTACCGACTCCGGCGCCGGTTGAACCGCACCACCACCGCCGACAGCGCACTCTCCTCCCGCGCCCTGCGTGTCAACGCCGTGTCCCCGCGCGGCAGGAACACCAGATGCCCGAGATCCGCGCAGTCGAGACACCGCGGCACGCCGCCCTCGACCACCAGCAGCGGCAACGGCCCACGACGACACCCGGCACAGTGCCGCTTCCTGAGCGGCTGGACGACCAGAAGTCCCCTGTGGGTCGGCGGAGTCGAGAGTGCGGCCATACGAGATTCATTCCCTTCTGCCGCGCGCCTCGCTCCTCCCGCGCGCAACGAACACCGACACGCGCGTACGGTGCCGGGTCGGCGTCCCGATCTCGTCGAGCACCGCCACGGCCAGGTCCGCGTACGACAGCCCGGGGGCGCCCGCCGAAGCCACCGGCGCGACGCACCCTGAACGCGGCCTGACGCATCATGGGCCCTGTGCGACTGGAAGCGATCACCTGGGACCGGCTCGGCGACCTCCTCGCCGAGCGTCTGCTCGACCTGAAGCCGGCCGACGGCAGCCCCTGGCCGCGCATCGCCTTCGACGGAGCCCCGGCGGCCCGCCCGGGCGACCTCGCCGAGCGTGTCTCGGAGGCGCTGCGCATCCGCGGCCGTTCCTCGCTCGTCGTCGGCACCGAGGGGTTCCTGCGCCCCGCCTCGCTGCGCCTGGAGTACGGGCACCAGGACGTCGAGGCGTACTACGACGGTTGGTTCGACACCCGTGCCCTGTGGCGCGAGGTCTTCGGCCCGCTCGAACCGGACGGCGACGGCCGCGTCCTGCCCGACCTGTGGGACCCGGCCGCCGACCGCGCCACCCGCAGCCCCTACGTCCAACTCCCGCCCGGCTCCTTCCTGTTGCTGCACGGCCCCCTCCTCCTGCGGCACTGGTTCCCCTTCGACCTGACCATCCACGTCCTCCTCTCACCGGGCGCCCTGCGTCGCCGTACCCCCGAAACCGAGCACTGGACCTTCCCCGCCTTCGAGCGCTACGAGGACGAGACCGACCCGGCCGGCACGGTGGACGTCCTGGTGCGCGCCGACGATCCTCGCCATCCGGCATGGAACGGGTGGGCCAAGGGGTGAGTGGTCTCACCCAAGGGCTTTTATATGCGCATGCATTTAGTTAAGCTGCCGGTATGCCGATCTTCGACGAATCCACCCGCGCTCTCCTCGACGGCAAGAACTTCGCCAACGTCGCCACCCTCCGCCCCGACGGCGCCCCGCAGGCCTCCGTGGTCTGGATGAAGCGCGAGGGCGACACCGTGCTCTTCTCCTCCCTCGAAGACCGCCAGAAGGTACGCAACCTCCGCCACGACCCCCGCGTCAGCCTGTCGGTGTTCGACCTCGCCAACCCCTACGCCTCGGTCGAGATCCGCGGCACCGCCGAGATCCTCCCCGACCCCGGCAAACGGCTCCCGTACGAGCTCTCGCACAAGTACCTCGGCATCGACCCGCCCGCCGAGAAGGACGACCGGACGCGGGTGATCATCCGCGTCGTACCGCAGAAGATCGTGGGGTTCCAGGTCTGAGCGCCGTCCCGGGCGGGCGGTGCACCGGTGTACTTGTGCACCGCAAGTCGCGACCGTCCGGGTGCGTTCATCTCGCCGCGCGGCGAGAATGTAGGGCGCCGGGACTAGCGGAACGTTCTGTGCCGCGCCGGCCGCCCGGCACCGGGAGGTACTTCATGACCACCGCCGGAGACATCATGCACCGGGGCGCCCAGTGGATCCCCGCCCACGAAACCCTGGACCGCGCCGCCCAGCTGATGCGCGAACTGGGCGTCGGAGCCCTGCCCATCAGCGACGAGAACGAACGGCTCTGCGGCATCCTCACCGACCGGGACATCGTCGTCGGCTGTGTGGCCATGGGCCACGACCCGGCCAAGATCACCGCCGGTGAGATGGCCCAGGGCACACCCCGCTGGATCGACGCCGGCGCCGATGTCGGCGAGGTGCTCCAGGAGATGCAGGGACACCAGATCCGCCGGCTCCCCGTCATCGAGAACAAGCGCCTCGTCGGCATGATCAGCGAGGCCGACCTGGCCCAGCATCTGACGGAGGAGCAGCTCGCCGGCTGGGTCGAGAGCGTCTACGCCCGGAGCGGCATGCGTTGAGCCGGCAGGTGCTGAACCGCCGGACGGTTTCCGGTTCAGCGGCTGCCGCTCAGAGCCAGCCGTTGCGCCGGAAGCCCCGGTACAGGGCCAGACAGGACACGGTTATCACGCCGATGACCAGGGGATAGCCGAACCGCCAGTGCAGCTCCGGCATGTTGTCGAAGTTCATGCCGTACACACCGCACACCATCGTCGGTACGGCGATCACCGCGGCCCACGCCGTGATCTTCCGCATGTCCTCGTTCTGCGCGACCGTCACCTGGGCGAGGTGCGCCTGCAGGATCGAGTTGAGCAGTTCGTCGAAGGACGCTATCTGCTCCTTCGCCCGCAGCAGATGGTCGGAGACATCACGGAAGTAGGCCTGTATCTCCGGTCCGATGAGCCGCATCGGCCGGGTGGCGAGCTCCTCCAGCGGGCGGCTGAGGGGGACGACCGCCCGCTTCAGCTCCAGCAGTTCACGCTTGAGCTGATAGATACGGCCCGGGTCGGCCCGCGCGCCGTTCTCCGCGAACACGTCCGTCTCCACCTGGTCGATGTCCGCCTGCACCGAGTCCGTGACGCTCAGATAGTCGTCGACCACATGGTCCGCGATGGCGTGCAGCACCGCGGCCGGTCCCTTCGCGAGCTGTCGGGGGTTCGACTCCAACTCCTCGCGCAGCGGCCCCAACGAGCCGTGCCGCCCGTGCCGTACGGTGATGACGAAGTCGGCGCCGACGAACACCATGATCTCGCCGGTGTCCACGACCTCGCTCGTCGCGGTCAGCTTCTCGTGCTCGACGTAGCAGACCGTCTTGAACACGGCGAACAGCGTCTCGCCGTAGCGCTCCACCTTCGGGCGCTGATGGGCCTCGACCGCGTCCTCGACCGCCAGCGGGTGCAGGTCGAAGAGTTCGGCGATGCCCGCGAACTCCTCGTTCGTCGGCTCGTGCAGGCCGAGCCAGACGAAGCCGTCGTCCTTCTTGCGCACCCGCTCCACGGTGTCCACCAGATCGCCGGCGACCGGGACCCGGGCGCCGTCCTGGTATGCGACGCACTTCACCACCGAGGAGCCCAGGGGTGACCGGGCGTGGTGGCTCAGGTCGACCCGCGGGCGCCGCCGGGCCAGCCGTGCCACCTTGCGGAGGCCGCCGACCCTGCCGAGGCCCGTGACCTTCCGAAGATTCCCTGCCATGGACATCCGGATCTCCTTGCGTGGATCCCCTCGCATCGCATTTCTGCGCCTTGGCGTGCCAGTTTGCCAGGCCGACGTGAGCGGCGGGTAAGCCTGTGGGAACGGAATCCTCCGCTTTGTTCCCTGCTGTGGACGAACCGGTGCACGATCGTGGCGAGGGGGCGGTGGACCGGGGCTTCGCCCTCGCCGCGACAGGAGCTTTGCCCCTCCCGACAACCGGAGCGTCGCCCCCTTCCGACAAGCGGGGCAACTGGGATGATCGCGGCATGACGCGATCCGACGGGTATCTCCTCGACAACCGGCAGTCCGAGGCGGGACAGCGCTTCGACGCCTTCGCCACGCTCTTCGACCCCACCACGTTCCGGCACCTGGAGGGGTTCGGCGTCGGACCCGGCTGGCGCGTCTGGGAGGTCGGCGTCGGCGGTACCTCGGTGGTGTCCTGGCTGGCCAAGAAGGTCGGACCGACCGGAAAGGTCCTCGCGACCGACATCGACACCTCGCAGGTCGCCTCGGCCGCCCGCCCGCCGATCGAGGTGCGGGTCCACGACGTGGGCGCCGAGGAACCGCCGGGGGAGGGCTTCGACCTCGTGCACGCCCGGCTCGTACTCGTCCATGTGCCGGACCGGGAACGGGCGTTGCGCTCGATGATCAAGTCCCTGCGCCCCGGCGGACGCCTCCTGATCGAGGACGCCGACCCCGCGTTGCAGCCCCTGCTCTGCCCCGACGAACACGGCCCCGAGCAGCAACTCGCGAACCGCCTCCGCCACGGCTTCCGCAAGCTCCTCGCCGACCGCGGCGCCGACCTCTCCTACGGCCGCAGACTCCCGCGCCTGCTCCGCGAGGCGGGCCTGCGCCGGGTGGAGGCCGACGCGTACTTCCCGGTCACCTCACCGGCCTGCGCCGCCCTGGAATCCGCCACGGTCCGCCAGATCCGCGACCAACTCGTCACCGCGGGCCTCGCCACGGACGCGGACATCGACCGCCACCTGGCCAACGTCGCCTCCGGCACGATGGACCTGGCGACGGCGCCGATGATCTCGGCCTGGGGGCGGAAGGGGTAGGTGGGGTACGGGAGTTGAGGGACGGTGGTGGGTCTTCGGCGGGGCTGGGCTCGGGGCCGGCGCCGGGCAGGGGAGTCGCCGTCCGACACCAGCGAACGTCAACTCCCCCTCCGCCCAACACAGTTGACCGGCGTCCCCACGCAAGCCGCCCTCACTCCCGCCCCGGCGGCCGTCCCCCCACCCGTTCCACCGCCCGCGCTCCCGCCCGGCACCCCTCCTTGGCCGCTTCCTCCGGTTCGGCGCCCGCCAGGAGCGTCGCGAGGAACGCCCCCGTGAACGCGTCGCCCGCGCCCGTGGTGTCCCGGGGTGTGGCGGGCTCGGCCGGTACGCGTGCGTGGACCGTGCCGGAGTGGGCCACCAGGGCTCCCTCGGCGCCCTGCTTGGTGACCACCAGGGGGACATGGCGGCTCAGCTTGGCCGCCGCGTCCGCCGGATCGGGCAACCCCGTGAGCAGGCACGCCTCGTCACGGCTGGGCAGCAGCACGTCGACGCCCTCGACGAGCGCCAGGAAGCGGTCCACGCCCAGCTCCGTCAGGAATCCCGCCGACGCCGGATCCAGACTCACCGGCACCCCACGCGCGCGTGCCGACTCCACCGCCACGGCCACCAGCGCCCGGCTCGGCTCGGAGAACAGCAGATAGCCCGACAGATGCAGCCGTACGACGCCGTCGAGCAGCGAGTCCGACCAGTCCCCGGGATCGAGCCGCAGGGACGCGCCACTGTCGGTGAGGAACGTCCGCTCGGCCGACGCCCCCGTGTCGACCAGGCAGATCACCGTCCCCGTGGCAGCCTCCGGATCGACGACGAGACGGGGCCGCACTCCGGAGGCGACCAGCTCCCGCTCGTGCCACGCCGCCGCGTCCGCACCCACGCGACCGAGCAGCCGTACGTCCGTACAGCCCCAATGGGCCGCCCAGCACGCCACATTGGCGCCCGCGCCACCCGGCACGGTGCGGATCGCGGCGGCGGTGTCGGTGCCCGGGGCGAGCGGTCCCCGGTGCCGGGCCACGACGTCCGTGACGACGTCCCCGACGACCAGGAGCGCGCCGTTCGGATCGGCCGTCACGCCTCCTCGGCCCAGGCCGCCGCGATCCGCCCCGCCAGCCGTACGTTGCCGCGCACGGCCGCCAGGTTGGCGGTCAGCGAGGCACCGTCGGTGTGCTCCACCAGGTAGCCGAGCAGGAACGGGGTGACCGCCTGCCCGGTGACGCCCTCCGCCTCGCACGCGTGCAGCGCGTCGGCGAGCACGCGCGCGTGCAGCTCGGGATCCAACTGCTCGTCCTCGGGCACGGGGTTGGCGACGATCAGTGTCGACTCCGGGGCGTCGAGCGCGTCCTGCGCCCGCATCACGGCGGCCACCTGCTCCGGGGTCTCCAGCGTCCAGTCCACGGGATACCCCGAGTCGGAGAGGTAGAAGCCGGGGAAGCGTTCCGTGCCGTATCCGGCGACCGCCACACCCAGCGTCTCCAGGCGCTGCAGGGTCGCCGGCACGTCCAGGATCGACTTCACGCCCGCGCACACCACCGTGATCCGGGTGGACGCCAGCAGCCCCAGGTCGGCGGACTCGTCCTGCGTCACCGTCCACTCCCGGTGCACCCCGCCGAGCCCCCCGGTCGCGAACACCCGGATGCCCGCCCGCGCCGCCAGCAGCGCCGTCGCCGACACCGTGGTCGCCCCGCTCGCCCCCGCCGCCACCGCGAGCGGCAGATCACGGTGGCCCAGCTTGCGGATCCCGTCCTCGTTGGCGACCCGCTCCAACTGCTCCTTGTCCAGGCCGACATGGGGCCGCCCGTCCAGCACGGCGATCGTCGCGGGTACGGCACCCTCCTGCCGTACCGCCGCCTCCAGCTCCAGCGCCACCTGCAGATTGCGCGGGCGCGGCAACCCGTGCGCGATGATCGTCGACTCCAGGGCCACCACGGGTCGACGCGCGTCGATCGCCTCACGTATTTCCTCGGACACCACCAGCACCACGCGCCTCCTGTCGTTCGGTCTTCCCTCATCCCTGGCGGGCTCGACCCCCGGTCAAACCCTCGCGGGCTGTGGGAGACATCATCACCGTCCGACATGGAAAACGGGGGCCACGCGTGCGTGGCCCCCGCGTTCTCGTCCGTCAGACCGGGCTGATGCCCGCCAGCGTCCCGTGCGGATCGAGCACGTACTTGCGGCTGGCGCCCTGGTCGAACTCGGCGTAGCCGCGCGGTGCGTCCTCCAGTGCGATCGGGGTCGCGTTCACGGCCTTGGCGATGTGCACGCGCCCGTGCAGGATCGCCATCATCAGGCTCCGGTGGTACGTCATCACCGGGCACTGACCGGTCGTGAACCGGTGACTCTTGGCCCAGCCGAGGCCGAGCCGCACCTTCAGGGTGCCGCTCCTCGCGTCCTCGTCGACCCCGCCGGGGTCAGCGGTCACATACAGCCCGGGGATGCCCAGGGCACCGCCCGCGCGCGTGAGGCCCATCAGCGAGTTGAGGACGGTCGCCGGCGCCTCCGGGGCGTTCGGGCCGTGAGCCCGTGCCTCGAAGCCGACCGCGTCGACCGCGGCGTCCACCTCGGGCTCGCCGACGATCTCGGCGATCTGCTCCCCGATGTCGCCGCGTGAGACGTCGACGGTCTCGCAGCCGAAACTCCTTGCCTGGCCCAGGCGTTCGGCGTTGAGGTCGCCGACGATGACGACCGCGGCGCCCAGGAGCTGCGCGGATGCGGCTGCCGCCAGACCGACCGGACCCGCCCCGGCGACGTACACCGTGGACCCGACCCCGGCGCCCGCGGTGACCGCGCCGTGGAAACCGGTCGGGAAGATGTCCGACAGCATGGTCAGATCGAGCAGCTTCTCGCGCGCCTCGTCCCGGTCCGGGAACTTCAGCAGGTTGAAGTCCGCGTACGGGACCATGGCGTACTCGGCCTGGCCGCCGACCCAGCCGCCCATGTCGACATAGCCGTAAGCCGCTCCCGGACGGGCCGGGTTGACGTTCAGGCAGATGCCCGTCTTGCGTTCCTTGCAGTTGCGGCACCGCCCGCAGGCGATGTTGAACGGTACGGAGACGATGTCGCCCACGTCGATGAACTCGACGTCCGGCCCCCGTTCGACGACCTCTCCGGTGATCTCGTGTCCCAGGACCAGCCCCTCGGGCGCGGTCGTCCGACCGCGCACCATGTGCTGGTCGCTGCCACAGATGTTGCTGGCGAGCACCTTCAGGATCACACCGTGCCGGACCTTTCGGCCCACGTTGTCCGGTGCGACTCCCGGCCCGTCCTGCAGTTCAAGCGTCGGGTAGTCGATGGTCCTGACTTCCACCGCTCCCGGCTTGAGATACGCGACTGCCCTGTTTCCGCTTCCACTCATGCGTGTTCGCCGTCCCTTCGGCTCCGATCCCCCGGATGCCAGTGGCTGTGCGCATGGCGGAGTCTGCTACCGGCTCGGCCTCCCGGCCACCCTTCGCGGACCATCGGAAACCGGGGTTCTCCGGGAGCGGGTGAACAACGCCAGCGCGGCCAGGGGTATCAGCAGGCAGGCGGCGGTGAAGTTCAGCCAGCCGTAGCTCGCCTCCGCGACCACCAGGCCGGCCACCGCTCCGCCGATGCCCGCCGAGGTGTTCATGGCGAGGTCGGACAGGCCCTGGGCTGCGGCGCGCGCGGGCTGCGGCACCGAGTCGGTGAGCAGTGCCGAGCCGGAGACGAGCCCGGCCGACCAGCCCAGACCCAGCACGAACAGCCCCAGGGCGATCCGCCCGTGGCTCCCGCCCGCCGTACCTGCGATGAACGCGGCACCGGCCAACAGCCCCACCGCGAGCCCTATCCCCGACAGGCGCCCGACCCGGTCGGACAGCCTCCCCATCAGCGGAGAGAACGCGTACATCCCCGCGATGTGTCCGCTGATCACCAGCCCCACCAGGTCGATGCTCGCCCCGTGGTGGCCCAGTTCGACCGGGGTCATCGCCATCACCGACACCATCGCCGTGTGCACCACGGCCACCGTGACGAGCGCCAGCCGCGCCCGCGGCGAGGCCGCCACCGCCGCGAACCCGGCCCGCAACGACCGTGCGGCAGGCGACCGGTCCTCGTCCGGCGCGAGCGCCCGCGCCGTCAACAACGGATCGGGCCGGAGCAGTACGGCGACCACGACCGCGGCGACCAGGAAGATCCCGCCCGCCCACAGGAAGGGGCCCGCCGCCGCGGGTATCCCGAGCCCGGAGACGCTGCGGCCCGCGGGCGCGGCGATGTTCGGACCGAGGACCGCCCCTATCGTGGTCGCCCACACGACGTGGGAGATGGCCCGGGCCCGCTGCTCCGGCTCGGCCAGATCGGCGGCGGCGAACCGGGACTGCAGATTCGCCGACGAGGCCGCCCCGAACCCGGCCATGCCGCACAGCAGCAGCGGAAAGCTCCCGATGCTCGCCGCGAGCACCACGACACCGGCCCCGAGCGCCCCGACCAGATAGCCGAGGACCAGTCCGGGACGCCGGCCGCGCGCCGTCATCAGCGCCGCGAACGGCATCGACAGCACCGCCGTGCCCGTCACGGTCGCCGTGGGCGCCAGCCCGGACAGCGACTCGGTCCCACTGACCTGCTTGGCCAGTACGGCGGCCAGCGCGATCCCCGTGGCGACACCGAGCCCGCCCAGGATCTGCGTCGCGATCAGCACCCCGGACACCCGGCGCCGCAGTGCGGGCAACCGGTCGGCCGCGACAGGCGCGGCGGCCCGCCCTTCGACGGCGGTCACCCCGCACACCCGGTACCGCCGTTGCCGCACGCGTATGTGAAGCCGGTCCTCACCAGCACGGAGTCCCCCTCCAGTTCCCTGTCCGCCCGAACCCTCAGAACAACGGCTCGGGCAGCACCCCCTCCAGCGCCAGCAGCTTCCTCTTCGTCTCCAGACCGCCCCCGAACCCGCCGATGCCGCCGTCGCTCTCGACGACCCGGTGACACGGCACGACGACCGGCAGCGGATTGGAACCCATCGCCACGCCCACCGCCTGTGCCGCCCGCGGCTGACCGACGCGCCCGGCCAGATCGCCGTACCCGACGACCGAGCCGTACGGGACGCCGGACGCCAGCTCGCGCAGCACCTGCCGGTTGAAGCCGGAGATCAGGGACCAGTCGAGCGGGAGGTCGAAGTCGCGCCGTGCACCGGCGAAGTAGGCCTCCACCTGACGTATCGCCTCGGCCAGCAAGGGGGAGTCGGGCGCCTCGACCGGCTCGGTGCCCAGCCGGGACGCCAGCCGGTCGAGTGTCTTGTCGCGCACCGCGTCCGTGGCGTGGAACACGACGTTGACCAGGCCGTCCTGTGTCGCGGCCAGCAGCAGTGGACCGATGTCGGTGCCGACGACGGTCCACACGACCTGCTGCTCGTTCTGCCCATGGCTGTCCATGCGCCCACCGTACGACCCGGCACTGACAACGCCCCGCGAGCGGCCTCAGAACCCGTTCAGCGCGGAGCGCACCACGTCCGGTTTGTTCGTGATGAGGCCGTCCACGCCGTACCCGGCGACCTTCCACGCCGTGGGCGCGTCGTCGACGGTCCAGGCGTACACCTCCATCGGACGGCCGTGCGGGCCCGTGTGTCCGTGCACGGCGGAGACGTAGCTCATGGAGATCGAGCCGTACGACGGGTTGATCAGGTCGGTGAAGGCGGCGTACTCGTGCAGGGCGGACACGGGGGGCGTGCCGAGGAAGCCGGTCCTGATGGCGGGCTTGAGGTCGTGCACGATCCGGATGCTGTCCGCGCTGAAGCTCTGCACGATCAGCCGGCTGTCGAGATGCCCCTCGTCCAGCCATCCCTCGTTGCTCAGGAGCTTGAGGGTCTGCTGCTCGATGCCCGGGTACAGCTCCGGGTTCTTGATCTCCAGGAGCAGGCTCTGGTGGTTGTGCTCCACCTCGCGCATGTACTGCGTGAGTGTCGGCACGCGCGTGCCCGTGTACGCGGCGGCGAACCAGCTCCCCGCGTCTAGGCGGGCGATCTCGGCGGCGGTGAAGTCCTTCACCTTCCAGGGGGCCCGATCGGGGAACACCTTCGCGACGTCGGTGGTGCGCTTCAGGCTGTCGTCGTGGATGACGACGAGTTCGCCGTCCTTGGTGCGCTGGACGTCGTTCTCGACCCACTGGAAGCCGAGCCGGGCCGCCTTGTCGATGGAGGCCAGGGTGTTTTCGGGCGCATAGGCGGACGCACCCCGGTGGGCGACGACCGTGGGCCACTGGGTGGCGTCGCCCGCCCGGGCGTCGGGGGAGGGGAGCAGAAGGGCGGCGGCCCCCAGGAGCGCGGTGGTCGAGGCGGCAACTGCGCGCAGGTGCATGCGTACTCCTCGCATCGGGCGATCACATACAGCTCAAGAGTGACAGCGGAACGTCACTGCCTGTGGGGTACAGGATGGACACAGAATGGATGGAGTTGCCCAAGTCCGCTCACCGGTGCCGCACATCTGGGGCAGGGCCGTGTTTCTTTGCCGGAAAATCGTTCGACCATTCCGGTGGGGGTCATACTCTCTGCGTCGACCCTGACCGTTCCCGCGGTCCTGGGGCGGGGCGCGTTTCAGGGATTCCGGGACGGAACAGGGCGGAAGGGTAACTGCGCATGCAGGGCACGGTCGACGGTTTCAGCTACGGACTCGTCACACCGCTGGTGGCCTACCTCATGGCGTGCCTCGGCGCCGCCCTCGGCCTGCGCTGCACCACCAGATCGATGCTCGTCGCCCAGTCCTGGCGCCCCGGATGGCTCGCCCTGGGATCGGCGGCGATCGGTTCCGGCATATGGACGATGCACTTCATCGCGATGATGGGTTTCTCGGTCCGGCAGACACCGGTCCACTACGACAAACCGATGACCTTCGCGAGCCTCGCCGTCGCCATCGTCATGGTGGGCGTCGGGATCTTCATCGTCGGCTACAGGGGGGCCAAGGGGACGGCGCTCTTCACCGGCGGCACCCTCACCGGCCTGGGCATCGCCTCGATGCACTACCTGGGCATGGCCAGCATGCGCCTCAACGGAAAACTCGAATACAACACGTTCACCGTCGCCGCGTCCGTCGTCATAGCGGTCGTCGCCGCGATCAGCGCCCTGTGGGCGGCCGGACAGGTCCGCGGGTTCCTGTGGAGCGTGGGCGCGAGCCTCGTCATGGGGCTCGCCGTCACCGGCATGCACTACGCCGGCATGGCCGCCCTCACCGTCCACGTCCACGGCACGGCCCCGACCGCCGACGGTGTGTCGGCCGCGTCCCTGCTCGCGCCCATGATGATCGGCCCCCTCGCCTTCCTCCTCCTGGCCGGCGTCGTCGTGATGTTCGACCCGCTGATGATCATGGGGAAGCCCGCCCGGACCCTCGTCGAGCAAAAGCCCGGCGTCCCGGCCGGCGCCGTCGTCCCGCACCCCCGGCGCGCCGCGGTCCGCCCCGGCCGCGACCTCGGACACCGCCGCTCCCGCACCCCGCAGAACCGCTGATCCGACCCCGTTGTCAGTGGCGGGTCGTACGGTTGGTTCCATGCGGCCCGTTTCTCACATCGAACGCACGGTGGCGCCTTTCGAGGTCGTCAGTTCCTACCAGCCCAGCGGCGACCAGCCGGCGGCCATCGCCGAGCTGGCCCGGCGCGTCGAGGCAGGTGAGAAGGACGTCGTCCTGCTGGGCGCGACCGGCACCGGCAAGTCCGCCACCACCGCGTGGATGATCGAGAAGCTCCAGCGCCCCACCCTCGTGATGGCGCCCAACAAGACCCTGGCCGCCCAGCTGGCCAACGAGTTCCGCGAGCTCCTGCCGAACAACGCCGTCGAGTACTTCGTCTCGTACTACGACTACTACCAGCCCGAGGCCTACGTCCCGCAGTCGGACACCTACATCGAGAAGGACTCCTCGGTCAACGAGGAGGTCGAGCGGCTGCGCCACTCCGCGACCAACTCACTGCTCACCCGCCGCGATGTCATCGTGGTCGCCTCGGTCTCCTGCATCTATGGCCTCGGTACTCCGCAGGAGTACGTGGACCGCATGGTCCCCCTCAAGGTCGGCGACGAGATCGACCGCGACCAGCTGCTCCGCCGCTTCGTGGACATCCAGTACACGCGCAACGACGTGGCCTTCAGCCGCGGCACCTTCCGCGTCCGCGGCGACACCATCGAGATCTTCCCGGTCTACGAGGAACTGGCCGTCCGCATCGAGATGTTCGGCGACGAGATCGAGGCCCTCTCCACCCTCCACCCGCTCACCGGCGAGATCATCAGCGAGGACGAGCACCTCTACGTCTTCCCCGCCTCCCACTACATCGCGGGCCCCGAGCGCATGGAGCGGGCCGTCAACGACATCGAGAAGGAACTCGGCGAGCGGCTGGCCGAGATGGAGAAGCAGGGCAAGCTCCTGGAGGCCCAGCGCCTGAGGATGCGGACGACGTACGACCTGGAGATGCTCCGCCAGATCGGCTCCTGCTCGGGCGTGGAGAACTACTCGATGCACTTCGACGGCCGCGAGCCCGGCTCCGCGCCGAACACCCTGATCGACTACTTCCCGGAAGACTTCCTGCTCGTCATCGACGAGTCGCACAACACGGTCCCGCAGATCGGTGCCATGTACGAGGGCGACGCCTCCCGCAAGCGCACCCTCGTCGACCACGGCTTCCGACTGCCCTCCGCCCTGGACAACCGCCCCCTGAAGTGGGAGGAGTTCCAGAAGCGCATCGGACAGACGGTCTACCTGTCGGCGACCCCCGGCAAGTACGAGCTCTCGCGCGCGGACGGCGCCGTCGAGCAGATCATCCGCCCCACCGGCCTCATCGACCCCGAGGTCGTCGTCAAGCCCACCGAGGGCCAGATCGACGACCTGGTGCACGAGATCCGCAAGCGCACCGAGAAGGACGAGCGCGTCCTGGTCACCACGCTCACCAAGAAGATGGCCGAGGACCTCACCGATTACTTCCTCGAACTCGGCATCCAGGTCCGCTACTTGCACAGCGACGTCGACACCCTGCGCCGCATCGAGCTGCTGCGCGAGCTGCGCTCCGGCGAGTTCGACGTCCTAGTGGGCATCAACCTCCTCCGTGAGGGCCTCGACCTGCCCGAGGTCTCCCTGGTGGCCATCCTGGACGCCGACAAGGAGGGCTTCCTGCGCTCCGGCACCTCCCTGATCCAGACCATCGGCCGCGCGGCGCGCAACGTCTCCGGACAGGTCCACATGTACGCCGACCGGATCACCCCGGCGATGGAGAAGGCCATCGAGGAGACCAACCGCCGCCGGGAGAAGCAGGTCGCGTACAACACGGAGCGCGGCATCGACCCCCAGCCGCTCCGCAAGAAGATCAACGACATCGTCGCGCAGATCGCCCGCGAGGACGTCGACACGGAGCAGCTGCTCGGCTCGGGCTACCGCAAGGCCAAGGACGGCAAGGGCGCCAAGGCCCCCGTGCCCGCGCTCGGCGGCAAGGCCGCCAAGGCGGCCAGGGGCAAGGCCAAGGACACGGTGCCGACCGACCGTCCCGCGGCCGAACTCGCCGAGCAGATCGACGAGATGACGCAGCGCATGCGCGCCGCCGCCGCCGATCTTCAGTTCGAGGTCGCGGCCCGGCTGCGCGACGAGGTCCACGAGATGAAGAAGGAACTGCGGCAGATGAAGGAGGGAGGCCTGGCCTGACCCCCTCGGGGGACCCCCGGACCTCGGCATACGCGCTCTGTGTTGCAAGACCGACACAAAGTAGGAACCGGGGTTCGGCACTGTCAGTGCCGCTGCGTAGGGTTCTGGACATCCGCGGATTCCGCGGCAACAGGGGACAGTTCGAGAGGGGAACAGCCGTGACGGTCAACATGACCAAGGGTCAGGCCATCAGTCTGCAGAAGAACGACGGGGCCAGCCTGACCGCGGTGCGCATGGGCCTCGGCTGGCAAGCGGCTCCCCGGCGCGGCCTGTTCGGCTCCCGCACCCGGGAGATCGACCTCGATGCCTCCGCCGTGCTGTTCGCGGACAAGCAGCCGGTCGACGTCGTGTTCTTCCGCCACTTGGTGAGCGACGACGGCTCCGTGCGCCACACCGGCGACAACCTCGTCGGCGGTGTCGGCCAGGGCGGGGACGACGAGGCCATCCTCGTCGACCTCGCGCGCGTGCCGGTCCACATCGACCAGATCGTCTTCACCGTGAACTCCTTCACGGGCCAGACCTTCCAGGAAGTGCAGAACGCGTTCTGCCGCCTGGTCGACGAGACCAACGGCCAGGAGCTGGCCCGCTACACACTGGCCGGCGGCGGCCAGTACACGGCCCAGATCATGGCGAAGGTGCACCGCACCGGCTCGGGCTGGACGCTGACGGCCCTCGGCACGCCGACCAACGGCCGTACCTTCCAGGACCTGATGCCGGCAATCCTGCCGCACCTGTAGGACGGCCCGGCGCACACGACCACGACACGGCTGAGCAGGGGGACGAGAGCGATGGCAGCCGAGCTGGTGCGAGGGCAGAACCACCCGCTCTCCCAAGTGCACCTGGAGATCCGGGTCGCGGCAGACAAGCCGGTCGTGGCCGCCGCCACCCTTGGTGACGACCACGGCAGGATCCACGGCGTCGAGTGGGTGGCCCACCCGGGCACACCCACCCTGCCCGGCCTGGAGGTCTCCAAGCAGGCCGCCGCCAACCACCGCCTCGCGGTGGACCTGGGCGCCATGCCGGAGGCCGTGCACCGCGTCAGCGTGCTGCTCGCGCTGCCCCTCGGCGCCGACGGCCCCACCCGCTTCGGCGCCGTCGCCGCACCCTTCGTCGCGGTCACCGGCCTCGACGGCACCGAGGTCGCCAGCTACACGATCACCGGCCTGGACGCCGAATCGGCTGTCGTGGCCCTGGAGTTGTACCGCAGACAGGGCGCCTGGAAGGTGCGCGCCGTCGGCCAGGGATACGCGGGCGGCCTCGCCGAACTCCTCACCGACCAGGGCCTGCCCCAGGCCCACCAACTCGCGGGCGGCATCAACGAAGCGGTGGCCCAGGGACTCGCCCGCTCCGTGGCAGCACCTCCGCCGCGCACCACGGACGGCGACCGTTCGCGCCAGGCGGCCACACCGGGCGTCGGCCCCGAGGGGAGCGGCCCCGCGACACAGGGCGCCTCCGGTGCCGTAGCACCGCAGCCGACGTCTCCGTACGGCGCACAGGGCGCCCCGGGTGACGTAGGGCCGCAGTCCGGGTACCCCGGTTCCGCCGCGCCTGCCGACCACTCCGCCACCTCCCAGCCCGCCGCCCCCGCCACCGGCGGCCCGATCGACTACAGCCACCCGCGCCGGCATGCCGGGGCGCCCCCGCAGCCCGCGCCGACCGTGCCCCCGGCTCCGCCCGGACAGCCGGCGCAGCCCGTTGCCGGTGACGCGACCGGGTGGTCGATGGAGGAGCGGCTCTACAACCAGGTGTGGGGCATGTTCGAGGACCTGGCCCGCACCATGGCCGCGTACCGCAGCGCGGTCGACTTCGCCGACTCGCGTATGGAGAAGGAGCTCGACCAGGCGCTGTCCGACCCGCGCAGCCGGATCGGCGGTCAGGGCGACGCGGCCCGCGAGGCGGCCCAGGCCAAGCACGCCCAACTCGTCGACCAGGCACGGGCGGCCCTCGACCGGGACCTCGCCCAGCTGGCCGCCGAGTCCGAGGTGGTCGAACCCGCGCTTCCGCTCGCGTTCGCCGGCTGGGACAACCCCGTCTGGCACGGCTACCGCGTCCCGATGGAGATCCCCATGGCCCTGCGCCTCGGCGATCTCCACCTCCCGGAGAGCCCCGAGCTGCGCATCCCGATGCTGGTCCGGCTGCCGTTGGAGCGCGGCCTGTGGATCGACAGCGGCGCGGAGTCCCTCGACGGCTCGTTCGCCGACTCCCACGAGCTGCGGCGCCTCGCGCTGGACACGGCAGTGGCACACGCGGCCCGGCTGCTCGCCGTCTACCCGGCGGGCGAGTTCGCCGTGCACGTCATCGACCCGGCCGGTTCGGCGGCGCAGGCGCTGGTCCCGCTGGTCCACACGGGCGTGCTCGCGGCGCCGCCCGCCGTGGGCGCCGCCGGGGTGACGGACGTCCTGACCCGGCTCACCCAGCGGGTGGACCTGGTGCAGATGGCGGTGCGCGGCGGTGCCGCCGACTCGCTGCCGCCCGGTCTCGACACGGCCGAGCAACTGCTGATCGTGAACGACTTCCCGCACGGTTTCGACGACCGGGCCGTGACCCAGCTGCGCTACCTCGCGGACGAGGGACCGGCCGTCGGCGTCCATCTGATGATGGTCGCGGACCGTGAGGACGCCGCGGGCTACGGCCCGTTGCTCGACCCCCTCTGGCGTTCGCTGATGCGACTCACCCCGCTGCCCGACGACCACCTCGCCGACCCCTGGGTCGGACACGCCTGGACGTACGAGCCCTCACTCGTGCCGCCCGGCAGCCAGGTGGTGCGGCAGGTGTTGACCGAGGTCGCGACGGCTCGCACCAAGTACAGGTAAAGGGCTCCCACCAGCAACTTTATCCTTTCTTTGGTAATCGCTTTACCTTTCCTTGGTGATTGGGGTAGGCTTTTCCGTACGGAGGGGAGTACTCCCTATCTGCTGCGGCGTACCCGTCAATACGGATCAGGCCAGATCCCGGGGCGTCGGCCCTGGGCGCCCGTCCAAGGTGGAAGAGACCTCCGGTAGCGACGACGCTGACCATTTGCCGTTAATACCGCCGGAGGAGCAGTAGTGGATGTTTCCGTGACCCTGTGGGTCCTGACCATCGTGGGGCTGGCCGCCCTCATCGCCGTCGACTTCTTCATCGGCCGCAAGCCGCATGACGTGTCGATCAAGGAAGCCGGGATCTGGACGGTCGTCTGGATCGCCCTGGCCGGACTCTTCGGACTCGGTCTGATCCTCTTCGGGGACGGCCAGGCCGGTGGGGAGTTCTTCGCCGGCTTCATCACCGAGAAGTCCCTGAGCGTCGACAACCTCTTCGTCTTCGTCCTGATCATGGCGAAGTTCGCCGTGCCCTCGCAGTACCAACAGCGGGTGCTGCTCGTCGGCGTCCTCATAGCCCTGGTCCTGCGGGCCATCTTCATCGCCGCCGGCGCGGCCATCCTCGCCAGCTTCGCGTGGGTCTTCTACATCTTCGGCGCCTTCCTCATCTGGACCGCCTGGAAGCTCATCCAGGAGGCCCGGGCCGACGAGGAGGACGAGGAGTTCGAGGAGAACAAGCTCCTCAAGGCCGCCGAGCGCCGCTTCGGCGTGGCCGACCGGTACCACGGCACCAAGCTGTGGATCCAGGAGAACGGCAAGCGGGTCATGACCCCGATGCTGGTCGTGATGCTCGCCATCGGTACGACGGACGTGCTGTTCGCCCTCGACTCCATCCCCGCGATCTTCGGCCTCACCCAGGACCCGTACATCGTGTTCACGGCCAACGCGTTCGCACTGATGGGCCTCAGGCAGCTGTACTTCCTCATCGGCGGCCTGCTGAAGAAGCTGGTCCACCTCAGCTACGGCCTGTCGGTCATCCTCGGCTTCATCGGCGTCAAGCTGGTGCTGCACGCTCTGCACGAGTCCGGCGTCCACGTCCCGGAGATCTCCATCCCGGTCTCGCTGGGTGTGATCTGCGCGGTCCTGATCGTCACCACCATCACCAGTCTGATGGCCAACAAGAAGCAGGCGGCGGCCGAGGCGGCGCAGACGGGGACCGAAGGCGCTCCGAAGGACAGCATCGACGCCTGACCACGTCGGACGTAGGAACAACGATCGCCGGGAGCACCGCACGATGAATTGCCGACCACCGCTCCCGGTGCTTCGTTGGATACCGAGCGCGCCCGGCCCGGGAGCGCCACGGCCGGGTGGAGGCATCCATGGACGCATCGATGAAATTCGTGCAGATCGTCGACTTCGAGACCGACCGCTTCGACGAGATGCAGGCAGTGGCCGAGGAGGCGGACAAGCGCATGGCCGGCCGCGCCGGCGGGCCGACCCACCGCCTCGTCCTGCGCGACCGGAACAAGCCGGGACACGTCCTCGTCGTGATCGAGTTCGACTCGTACGAGGACGCCATGAGCAACAGCAACGACCCCGAGACCGGCAAATTCGCCCAGCAGATGGCCGCGTTGTGTACCAGGCCGCCGTCCTTCACCGACTGCGACGTACTGGACATGACCGAGTTCAAGTAGCGCGGGACGGGCCCCGCAGTGCCGGAATGCGGGGCCCGTACGCCTCTGCGAGGATCGCTTCATGATCACTCGGCTCAGGTCGCTCACCACCCGGTGGACGACCCTCGTACCGGTGCTCGCAGCCGTCCTCCTCGTCTTCACCTGGGGGCGGAAGGACCTGCCCGCAGTGGTCGTCGCCCTGGTGACCCTGGTCCTCGCCGGCGCGGTGCTGGCCGCGGTGCACCACGCCGAGGTCATCGCCCATCGCGTCGGCGAACCCTTCGGCTCCCTGGTCCTCGCCGTCGCCGTCACGATCATCGAGGTCGCCCTGATCGTCACCCTGATGGCCGACGGCGGCGACAAGAGCTCCACCCTCGCCAGAGACACCGTCTTCGCCGCCGTCATGATCACCTGCAACGGCATCGTCGGCCTGGTCCTCATCGTCGCCTCGCTGCGCCACGGCACGGCGGTCTTCAACCCCGAGGGCACCGGCGCCGCCCTCGCCACCGTGGCGACCCTGGCCACGCTCAGCCTGGTCCTGCCGACCTTCACCACCAGCAAGCCGGGCCCGGAGTTCTCCGGCGCCCAGCTCACCTTCGCCGCGCTCTCCTCACTCGCCCTGTACGGCCTCTTCGTGGCCACGCAGACCGTGCGGCACCGCGACTACTTCCTGCCGGTCTCCCGGCAGGGCGAGGCGATCACCAAGGACCACCACGCGGACGCGCCGTCCGCCCGCACCGCCCTGGTCAGCCTGGGCCTGCTGGGCCTCGCCCTGATCGGCGTGGTCGGGCTGGCCAAGGGCGTCTCGCCGACCATCGAGTCCGGCGTCGAGGCCGCCGGGCTGCACCACGCCGTCGTCGGCGTGATCATCGCGCTGCTCGTGCTGCTCCCCGAGACCATCGCCGCCCTGCGCTCCGCCCGCCGCGACCGGGTGCAGACCAGCCTCAACCTCGCGCTCGGCTCGGCGATGGCCAGCATCGGCCTCACCATCCCCGCCGTCGCCCTCGCGTCCATCTGGCTCTCCGGCCCGCTCGTCCTCGGCCTCGGCTCCACGCACATGGTGCTGCTCGCCCTGACGATCGTGGTGAGTTCGCTGACGGTGGTACCGGGCAGGGCCACACCGCTCCAGGGCGGAGTCCATCTGGTGCTGTTCGCGGCGTACTTGGAGCTGGCGATCAATCCGTAGCGCGCGGAGCTCCGTGCGCGAGGCACTCCGGCCGGCACGTAAAGGCTTGCGCAAGCGTTTACGTCCGCTGCTGCACAAGCCCTCACCCGGTGGCCGGCTCCACGGCCGCCACCCGCACCGGCAGGGTCTCCGGCAGCAGCACGAAGCAGCCCAGGCTGAACAGGGCGACTCCCGTGAGATAGGCGCCCACGCCCCAGGGGACACGCCCGCCGTGTTCCGCGAGCGCCGTCGCCACGATCGGGGTGAGCGCGCCACCGAGGACCCCGCCGAGGTTGTAGCCCACGGCGGCACCCGTGCAGCGCACCCGCGGCTCGTACAACTCCGGCAGATAGGCGCCGACCACCGCGAACATCGTCACGAACGCGAGCAGCGCCCCGAGGAATCCGAGGAACATCAGCAGCGGCGCACCCGTGGCGAGCAGCGCGACCATCGGGAACATCCACAGCACGGCGGCCGTGCACCCCAGCAGACAGAGCGGCCGGCGCCCGTAGCGGTCGCTCAGCAGCGCCACCAGCGGGGTCAGCGAACCCTTCACCACCACGGCGGCCATGATGCAGGTCAGCATGACGCTACGGCCGACCCCGAGCCGTTCGGTGCCGTAGGCGAGGGACCACGTCGTCACCGCGTAGAAGATCGCGTACCCCACGGACAGCGCTCCGGCGGTCAGCAGGACCAGCCGCCAGTGCTCGCGCACGACTTCGGCGAGCGGCACGCGCGCGTGGTCGTCGATTTCGAGGAACCGGGGGCTCTCGACGAGCGACGAACGCAGCCACAGCCCGCCCAGGGCCAGCGCCCCGGCCGCCCAGAACGGCACCCGCCAGCCCCACTGCGCGAACTGCGCGTCGGTCAGGGTCGTCGACAGCGCCAGCATCACGCCGTTGGCCAGCAGGAACCCCACCGCCGGCCCGACCTGCGGAAAGCTCGACCACAGCCCGCGCCGCCCGGCGGGCGCGTGTTCAGCGGTCAGGAGCACTGCCCCGCCCCACTCCCCGCCGAGCCCCAGCCCCTGCAGAAAACGCAGCACCAGAAGGAGCACGGGAGCGGCCACCCCGATCGAGCCGTACGACGGCACGCAGCCGACCGCGACCGTCGAGGCACCGGTCAGCAGCAGCGAGGCGACGAGGACCGGCCGCCGTCCACGCCGGTCCCCGAAGTGCCCGAACAGCGCCGAACCCAGCGGTCGTGCCACGAAGCCCACACCGAACGTCCCGAAGGCGGCCAGCGTCCCCGCCACCGGCGAGAACGTCGGGAAGAACAGGGGGCCGAGGACCAGGGCCGCAGCCGTGCCGTAGACGAAGAAGTCGTAGAACTCGATCGCGGTCCCGGCGAGCGAGGCGGCCGCGAGTCGCAGCATAGAAGGGGGCCTTACGGTGCGTACATCGTGCATGCCGCGTCAACTACCCACAGTGAGCAACGGTTACGGGGGCGCGCGGAGGTGCGGAGGGGTCGTGATAGACCGGGTCCGAGCAGCGGCCGTCGACCGGCGGCCCCGCCTCGAACGACAAGTCCGAACGGACCGGAGGAACCGTGCCCCGCACCCTGGCCAACGCCCCGATCATGATCCTCAACGGCCCCAACCTGAACCTCCTGGGCCAGCGCCAGCCGGAGATCTACGGCTCCGACACACTCGCCGACGTGGAGGCCCTGTGCGTCAAGGCAGCGGCCGGACACGGCGGCACGGTGGACTTCCGGCAGTCCAACCACGAGGGCGAACTGGTCGACTGGATCCACGAGGCGCGGCTGAACCACTGCGGCATCGTGATCAACCCGGGGGCGTACTCGCACACCTCCGTCGCCATCCTGGATGCCCTCAACACCTGTGACGGGCTACCGGTGTTGGAGGTCCACATCTCCAACATCCACCAGCGCGAGTCGTTCCGGCACCACTCGTACGTCTCGCTGCGCGCCGACGGTGTCATCGCGGGCTGCGGTGTGCAGGGGTACGTCTTCGGTGTGGAGCGCGTCGCCGCGCTGGCGGGCGCGGGGAAGGCCGACGCTTAAGGCGCAGGGCGGTAAGCACCGGCCTCCTGGCGTACGCCCCTTACAGGCGGCCCGCCTCCACGATCCGTCGCAGGAAGCGCTGTGTGCGCTCCTGCTGCGGGTCGCCGAAGATCTGCTGGGCGGTGCCGCGCTCCAGGACGACGCCTCCGTCCAGGAAACAGACCTGGTCGGCGACGTCCCGGGCGAAGCCCATCTCGTGCGTGGCCAGCACCATGGTCATGCCCTCGTCCTTCAAGTCCCGGACCACGGCGAGCACTTCACCGACCAGCTCGGGGTCGAGCGCGGCGGTGATCTCGTCGAAGAGCAGCAGCCGCGGACGTACGGCCAGGGCGCGCACGATCGCCACCCGCTGCTGCTGACCGCCGCTCAGCCGGTCCGGGTAGGCGCCCGCCTTGTCCCCGAGCCCGAGCCGCTCCAGCAGCTCACGCGCGTGTGCCTCGGCCTCCGCGCGGGACGCGCCGTGCACCCTGCGCGGGGCCAGGGTGATGTTCTCCAGGACCGTCATGTGCGGGAACAGGTTGTAGGCCTGGAACACCACGCCGATACGGCGCCGTATCGCGTCCTGGTCGACGCGCGGATCGGTGATCTCCTCGTCGTCCAGCCAGATGGCACCGTCGTCGATGTCCTCCAGGAGGTTCGCGCACCGCAGCAGCGTCGACTTGCCGGAGCCGGAGGCGCCGATCAGCGCGGTCACCGTGTGCTGCGGGACCTCCAGGTCGACGTCCCGCAGGACGACGGACGTGCCGAAGGTCTTGCGGACGGACTCCATGCGCAGCACGGGAGAGGTGTTGTCGTCGCTCATGTCGTGCCTCCCTGGGCCCGCTGCTTGTCCATCCGCGCGGTCACCCAGTCCGTGAAGCGGGTCATCGGGATGGTCAGCGCCACGAAGACGAGCCCCGCGACGATGTACGGCGTGTAGTTCAGAGCGCGCTGCGCGATGATGTCGGACGCGCGCACGGCGTCGATCGCGCCGCCGATCGACACGAGCCCGGTGTCCTTCTGGAGGGACACCAGATCGTTCAACAAGGGCGGCACCTGTCGGCGTACGGCCTGGGGGAGCACCACGTGCCGTAGCGCCTGCCGGTTGCTCAGGCCCAGCGAGCGGGCCGCGGCGCGCTGCGAGGGGTGCACGGACTCGATGCCCGCGCGGAACACCTCGGCGACGTACGCCGAGTACGTCAGCGTCAGCGCCGCACCGCCCAGCCATACGGGGTCGACGGTCACGCCCTGGAGGCGCAGCGCGGGCACTCCGAAGACCACGATCATCAGGTTGATGATCAGCGGCAGCCCGCGGAAGAAGTCCGTGTACGCGGCCGCCAGCACCCGCAGGGGGAAGAACACCGGCCCGCGCAGGGTGCGTGCGATGGCGATCAGCATGCCCAGGACGAGCACCAGCACGCCGCAGATCAGCAGCAGCCGGACGTTGAGCCACAGACCTTCGAGGACCTTGGGGAACGCCTCGCGCGCGTAGTGCCCGTCGAAGAACGTCTCCTTGGTGCGCTGCCAGCCCGGCGCGCTGACCACGACGACGTACAGGACGACGGCCGTGACCAGGGTCGACACCGCGGCGATCGCGGTCGCGCGACGGGCACGCGTGCGCTTGTGACGCTCGCGGTCCAGGCGCCGCTGCGAGGGGACGTACGCGTCGCCCCCGCCGGGCATGTCGCCCTTGTCGTCCGCGGCCTCCCGGCCCGACTCGTCCTTCACCACGGTCACTTGAGGACCGGGGCGTCGACGGCGTCGGACAGCCACTGCTTCTCCAGCGCCGCCAGGGTGCCGTCCTTGCGGAGGGCGTCCACGGCCGACGTCACGCACGACGTGAGGTCGCTGCCCTTGTCGAGGACGAGCCCGAACTGCTCGGGCGTGCCGCCCTGGTTCTCGAACTGGCCGACGATCTTGGCGTTGGTGACCTCGGCCGAGGTGATGTAGAAGGCGGTCGGCAGGTCGACGACGATCGCGTCGACCTGGCCGTTCTTGAGCGCGGAGACGGCCTGGTCGTTCTTGGAGAACGCGGCCTCCTGCTGTGTCGGCTTCACCACGTCGCTGATGTAGTTCAGGCTCGTGGTGCCGACCTGGGCGCCCAGCTTGAGGCCCTTGAGACCCGCGATGCTCGTCGCCTTGGCGGCCTTGCTGCCCTTGAGTGCGATGACGGCCTGACGCACGTCGTAGTAGCCGGACGAGAAGTCGACGGCCTTCTTGCGCTCGGTGCTGATGGACACCTGGTTGATGTCGAAGTCGAAGGTCTTCACGCCGGGCGCGAAGGCCTTGTTGAAGGGGACGCTCTGCCAGACGACGGCACTCTTGTCGTAGCCGAGCTGCTTCGCCACGGCGTACGCCACCGCCGACTCGAAGCCCTTGCCGTTGGCGGGCTTGTCGTCCTCGAACCACGGCTCGTACGCCGGCTCGTCCGTGGCGATCGTCAGCTTGCCGGAGGTCTGGGTGGCCAACTTGCCCTTGGCGCAGGTGGTCGCGGTCGACCCGGAGGCCTGGTCGGAGGCCTTCTCCTCCGGCTGCGGAGCACAGCCGACGGCGGTGGCGAGCAGGGCTACGGTTGCGGCGGATGTCGCGCGGCGCAGTACGCGAGGGGCAAGGTGCATGGCGGGAGAGTGACAGTCGGACGTCCTGATTGTCCAGGTCACAGCCCCGATTGTCCGCATAGTGGGAACACTTGTTGCGCTCTTGTGAACGACACCTGTGCGGTGCCGATTCCGGCCCGCTCGCCGGGGCCGCCGGTCGAGGGCGGGGAACGATGGACCGGCGGCCCATCCGCGCAGGAGCCGTCGTCCTGAGCGGGGCTGTTTCCAGTTGACCGCGCAACCACGTGAGCCGGGAGCGCGCGTGGGACACCGGCGCGTGCGAAGGATTCACACGGGGTGCGTGCGCGGAGGCTGTGCGGGGCGCACGGAAAGTGGTTCACGCCGGGAGCGTGCTCTGTACCCGTGGCGTCTCATCCCCCCTGAACCGAGACGTCCGTGAAGTCCACTGACACCTCCGTGCTTGCCGAGGCAGTACTGATCACGGACGGCGTGTAGTTCAGGCTCGTCTGATCCGACAGTTCGGCCGTCGCGATGACCGGGCCGGACTCGTCGCCGTGGATCTCGTAGGTGATCTCGTACACGGCGTCCGGGTCGATGCCCTCGCTGTCACCCAGAAAGGTCAGGTCCGGCTCGACCGTCACGTTGCAGCCCGCCGCCCCGAAGCACTGCCGACCGGTGGTCTTCAGTCCGATCGTGAAACTGCCGGCGTCGACCTCGGCGTACGTCGGTGCCGGATCCGGCGTCTCGGTGGAGACGGCGTCCGCGTCATGGGCGGTCGACGTGGCGGTGGCGGCCGGTTTGCTGTCGTGGTTGCCGGACCGCACGACCACGGCGCCGGTGGCCACGACGGCGGCGATGACGGCCACGGCCGAGGCGATGATGACGAGATTGGTGCGGGGCCTCTTCACCGGTGGCGCCGGGTCGTTCGGTGGTGGTGGCAGCGGTGGCAGCGGTGGCATTGGCGGCATTGCTGACATGCTGGTTTCGGTCATGGCCCCCCAGCGGTAGTCGTTCCGTTCGTGTTCGGGCGCCGGGGGGATGGCCTGCAGCTTCCCCCGCCCGCGTCTGCCGAACCGGCTACGACCAGCCCCCAGTGAAGTTGCTGCTCAGCTGCGCGTTGCAGATGTTGTAGCCGCCGGACGCGTGGCCCTTCTTCGTCTTCCCGTCCACGGTGACCGAGCAGTTGATGTCCCCGGCGCCCTGGAGCTGTGCGTTCACGTTGTAGTACATGGCGTCCTTGTCGAGGGTCAGCGTTGCCTCGAACCTGCCGTCCCTGAACGTGCCCTTACGGGTGTCCGAATCGGAGCCGTAGCCGATGTCGAGACCGCCGAGGGCGCCGGCGGGGGCGGTGCCCCACACTTTGAAGACGACCTTGCCGTCGGTCGCGTCCTTCGTGGCGTCCTTCTTTGAGTCTGCGGCGGCCTTGTCGGAGCTCTTGCCGGTGGGCGCCGTGCTCTTCGAGTTGCTGGTGCCGCCTCCCATGACGGCGGCGGCGATGGCGATGACGACGAACAAGCCGACAATGCCCAGGCAACCGAAACCGACGATCTTTCCGACGGAGCGCTTCTTCGGAGGCTGCGACTGGAACGGGGGCTGTCCGTAAGGCTGTTGTGGCGGGTAGGGCGGTTGATTGCTCATGGGTCCCCCTGAGGTCCTCGCTGATTGGATGCGAGATATGTGACTTGTCAGGGAGGTGTCTGGTTGCCGCCTATCGGGGGATTCACCCGGACGTGTTGAAGGTGTGAAAGTGGAAGACCTTCGGGCAGGCCCTGCTGTGCTGCTCCAACACCAAAGCGGGGCCGACCCATTTCAGGACGGCCCCAGCAAGGTTCAACAGATCACCAGCCGCGAGCTCTCCACTCCGGCAGGTGCGGACGCTCCGCGCCCAGTGTCGTGTCGTTGCCGTGGCCCGGGTAGACCCAGGTCTCGTCCGGGAGTGCGTCGAAGATCTTCGTCTCGACGTCGTGGATCAGGCTGGCGAACGCCTCGGGGTCCTTGCGGGTGTTGCCCACGCCGCCCGGGAACAGGCAGTCCCCGGTGAACACATGAGGGTGCCCGTGCGGGTCGTCGTAGACGAGCGCGATCGAACCCGGCGTATGACCCACGAGGTGACGCGCCGTCAACTCGACCTGCCCCACCCGGATCGTGTCGCCGTCGTCGACCAGGACGTCGGTCGATACGGGGATGCCGTCGGCGTCCTCGCGGCCCGCGTACGTACGCGCGCGCGTGGCCGTCACGACCTCGGCGAGCGCCTGCCAGTGGTCGCCGTGCTGGTGGGTGGTGACGACGGACGCGATGCCGTCGTCACCGATCGTGCCGAGCAGGGTCTCCGCGTCGTTGGCCGCGTCGATCAGCAACTGCTCGTCCGTGGCCCGGCAGCGCAGCAGATAGGCGTTGTTGTTCATGGGCCCGACCGCGATCTTGGTGATCATCAGGTCCGTGAGTTCGTGCACATCCGCCGGTCCACCGACCGTCACCTCGCCGCTGTACGTCATGGTGGTCAGCCTAGTGCGTTCGCGGAGACGTCCCGAAGGGACTGGCGCTCTTCGGACGTTCGGGTGATCGGGCGCGGGACCGTGATGCCTTGCCCGTCGTGGTGACTGAAGCCGATCATTCGCCCATGAGAACGGAAGTGCGTGCGCTCGTCGCCTGCTTCGGCCCGGACGACTGCTACGGCGTCGCCTGGACGCTGCTCCACCTCATCGAGACCGGCCCGAACCCCGCACCCACCACCGAACCCGCACCCGACGCCAACGAGTGACACCGGAGGCTCTACGAAAGGGCTGGGGGTCTATAGCGGGGGAAGCGTCGGCAAGGAGCCGCCGTCGACCGTCAGACCGGACCCGTCACGGCGCCCGCAGAGCCAGCCGAGCAGATCGACGAGGCTTCCGGTGACGGTGATTTCGGGCTTCTCGGCCGCACGACCCGTGCTCCACGCGTGCGTGCCGTCCGTCAGGTGCGTCGACGGCACATCAGGGTGCCCGTCGAACCGCTCGACCAGGAAGTCGGTCTCCCGCTGGGTGAACTCCTCCGGCAGATCCTCCAGTTCGTATCCGATCCCCATGTCCACGTGATGCAACTCGACCTCGGCCCAGCGCCGGAACGGGATCTGGGACGCGGAGTCGACGACCCCGTTGCGCAGCTCCACGGTGCGTGACCAGTCCGCGGGAGCGGCACCCGCGTCCTGGAAGCGGGCCCCGCTCTCGCGCACGTCGGTGAGCTGGACGTCCAGGGGGCGAGGGGCGTCGCGCTCGATGTCGGCGTCGCGGACGCTCGCCGTCGCGTACATGGGGCGCCCCTCCAGGACGTTCACGAGGGCGTCCGCGTTCCGGGCGAGGTGGGCGAGGACGTGGCCGCGGCTCCAGCCGGGAAGCCGTGACGGCTCGGCCACGGAAGCGTTGTCCAGTCCGGCGGCAGCGGTGAGCACTCGCTCGGTCGCATCACGTACAGAGGCCAGGTCATGAGCGTGATCAATCATGCTGCTGACCCTAGCGCCGCCACACCTTTGGGTGAAGGTGGTGAAGCAGTGCCGTAAATCGAATGCACGTGCTATATCGTCGGGTGCGGCGTCGGGCATGCTGGAAGGCCGGAGGTTGTTATGCCTCGGCCGGGATTCCGACCGGCGTTGTCAGTGGCTCCCCCTAGTCTGAGAACGACGGGGGCCCCGCCCCTGTCACTTCTCTCAAGAAAGGTGCGGACCGGCGTGGCCGACCGTCTCATCGTCCGTGGCGCGCGCGAGCACAATCTGAAGAATGTCTCGCTCGACCTTCCACGCGACTCGCTCATCGTTTTCACGGGCCTGTCCGGGTCGGGCAAGTCCTCCCTGGCCTTCGACACGATCTTCGCCGAGGGCCAGCGGCGCTACGTGGAATCGCTCTCCTCGTACGCCCGCCAGTTCCTCGGCCAGATGGACAAGCCGGACGTCGACTTCATCGAGGGTCTCTCCCCGGCCGTCTCCATCGACCAGAAGTCGACCTCGCGCAACCCGCGCTCGACGGTCGGCACCATCACCGAGGTCTACGACTACCTGCGCCTGCTCTTCGCGCGCATCGGCAAGCCGCACTGCCCCGAATGCGGCCGGCCCATCTCGCGCCAGTCGCCGCAGGCCGTTGTCGACAAGGTCCTGGCGCTGCCCGAGGGAAGCCGCTTCCAGGTCCTGTCGCCGCTGGTGCGCGAGCGCAAGGGCGAGTTCGTCGACCTGTTCGCGGACCTCCAGACCAAGGGCTACAGCCGCGCGCGCGTGGACGGCGAGACCATCCAGCTCTCCGAGCCGCCCGTCCTGAAGAAGCAGGAGAAGCACACCATCGAGGTGGTCATCGACCGCCTCACGGTGAAGGACTCCGCCAAGCGCCGCCTCACCGACTCCGTGGAGACCGCCCTCGGGTTGTCCGGCGGCATGATCGTGCTCGACTTCGTCGACCTCCCCGAGGACGACCCCGAGCGCGAGCGCATGTTCTCGGAGCACCTGTACTGCCCGTACGACGACCTGTCCTTCGAGGAGCTGGAGCCCCGCTCCTTCTCCTTCAACTCGCCCTTCGGCGCCTGCCCCGAGTGCTCCGGCATCGGCACGCGCATGGAGGTCGACGCCGAGCTGATCGTCCCGGACGAGGACAAGTCCCTCGACGAGGGCGCCATCCACCCGTGGTCGCACGGCCACACCAAGGACTACTTCGGCCGTCTCGTCGGCGCCCTCGCGGACGCGCTGGGCTTCCGCACCGACATCCCCTTCGCGGGTCTCCCGCAGCGCGCCAAGAAGGCCCTGCTGTACGGCCACAAGACGCAGATCGAGGTCCGGTACCGGAACCGGTACGGCCGCGAGCGGGTCTACACGACGCCCTTCGAAGGCGCCGTCCCCTTCGTGAAGCGGCGGCACGGCGAGGCGGAGAGCGACGCCAGCCGCGAGCGCTTCGAGGGCTACATGCGCGAAGTGCCCTGCCCGACCTGTCACGGCACGCGCCTGAAGCCCGTCGTCCTCGCGGTCACGATCATGGACAAGTCGATCGCCGAGATCTCCGGGATGTCCATCAGCGACTGCGCGGAGTTCCTGGGCGGGATGAAGCTCGACGCCCGCGACAAGAAGATCGCCGAGCGCGTGCTGAAGGAGTGCAACGAGAGGCTGCGGTTCCTGGTCGACGTCGGCCTCGACTACCTCTCGCTGAACCGCGCGGCCGGCACCCTCTCCGGCGGCGAGGCCCAGCGCATCCGCCTGGCCACCCAGATCGGCTCCGGACTCGTAGGCGTCCTGTACGTCCTCGACGAGCCGTCCATCGGCCTGCACCAGCGGGACAACCACCGGTTGATCGAGACCCTGGTCCGGCTGCGCGACATGGGCAACACGCTCATCGTCGTCGAGCACGACGAGGACACCATCAAGGTGGCCGACTGGATCGTCGACATCGGTCCCGGCGCGGGCGAGCACGGCGGCAGGGTCGTCCACAGCGGCTCCCTGAAGGAGCTGCTGGCCAACGACGAGTCGATGACCGGGCAGTACCTGTCCGGCAAGAGGGCCATCCCGCTGCCCGACATCCGGCGCCCGCTCGATCCCTCCCGCCGGCTCACGGTGCACGGCGCCCGGGAGAACAACCTCCAGGACATCGACGTCTCGTTCCCCCTGGGCGTGTTCACCGCGGTCACCGGCGTCTCCGGCTCCGGCAAGTCGACCCTGGTCAACGACATCCTGTACACGCACCTGGCCCGCGAGCTGAACGGCGCGAGGAACGTGCCGGGGCGGCACACGCGCGTGGACGGCGACGATCTCGTCGACAAGGTCGTGCACGTCGACCAGTCGCCGATCGGCCGCACCCCGCGCTCCAACCCGGCGACGTACACCGGTGTCTTCGACCACGTCCGCAAGCTGTTCGCGGAGACGACCGAGGCGAAGGTGCGGGGCTATCTGCCCGGCCGTTTCTCCTTCAACGTCAAGGGCGGTCGCTGCGAGAACTGCGCGGGCGACGGCACCATCAAGATCGAGATGAACTTCCTGCCGGACGTGTACGTCCCGTGCGAGGTGTGCCACGGCGCCCGCTACAACCGGGAGACGCTGGACGTCCACTACAAGGGCAAGTCCATCGCCGACGTCCTGAACATGCCGATCGAGGAGGCCACGGAGTTCTTCGAGGCGGTCCCCGGGATCGCCCGCCACCTCAACACCCTCAAGGACGTCGGCCTCGGCTACGTCCGGCTCGGCCAGTCCGCGACCACCCTGTCCGGAGGTGAGGCGCAGCGCGTCAAGCTCGCCAGCGAGCTGCAGCGCCGTTCCACCGGCCGTACGGTCTACGTCCTGGACGAGCCGACCACCGGTCTGCACTTCGAGGACATCAGCAAGCTCCTCACGGTGCTCGGCGGCCTGGTCGACAAGGGCAACACGGTCATCGTCATCGAGCACAACCTCGACGTGATCAAGGTCGCCGACTGGGTCGTCGACATGGGCCCCGAGGGCGGTGCGGGCGGCGGTCTGGTCATCGCGGAGGGCACTCCGGAGCAGGTCGCCGCGGTGGGGGCCAGCCACACCGGCAAGTTCCTGCGCGAGATCCTCGACGCCGACCGGATCAGCGACGGGGCGCCGGTGAAGGCCCCGCGCAAGGTCGCCGCCAAGAAGACGGTGGCGGTCGCGGCGAAGAAGTCCGTGCCGGCCAAGAAGGCCACGCCCGCGAAGAAGACGACGCGAGCCCGCAAGGCCTGACCGGCAGCGAGAACGCGCGTGTGGCGCCCCGCGGGAACTTCCCCGCAGGGCGCCACACGCGCTCAACAGCCTCTACAGACCGCCCAGTTCAGAGGCATACGGCGGCTCCGCCCCCGCCCGTGAACACGTGATCGCCGCCGCCCGTGCCGCGAACCGCAGCAGCTGGGTCCAGCCGTCGCGGCCCAGACCGGCCAGCCCCTCCGGAGAGAGCGCGTCCCGGGCGGACAGACCGTGCAGCAGCGCCGCGTTGACGGTGTCGCCGGCGCCGATCGTGTCCACGACGTCGACCTTCGCGCCCGGAATCGGGTACACCGTGCCGTCCTGGGTGTACGCGGCGAGGCCGTCGCCACCATGGGTGATCACGACCGCCGAGGGACCGGCGTCCAGCCACTCGCGCGGGGTGCCGCCCAGCCACAGCGCGTCCTCCTCGGACAGCTTGAGGAGGGACACGTACGGCAGCCAGCTCTTGAAGCGCGCCCGGTAGGCGTCCGCGTCGGGGATCAGGCCGGCCCGGATGTTCGGGTCGAGCAGGGTGAATACGCCCTGCCCGGACGCGGTCCGCATCAACTCCTCGTAGGCGCTCGCGCCCGGCTCCAGGACGAGCGAGCAGGTGCCGAAGGACACGGCCTCGGTCTCGGCGGGCAGCGCCGCGGGCACCGCGAAGAGCCGGTCGGCGGTGCCGTCGACGTAGAAGGAGTACGTGGCCGAGCCGTTCGCGTCGAGCGTGGCGACCGCGAGGGTCGTCGGCTCCTGGCCGCGCTGCACGTCCAGGACGTCCACCTCGGCCCGCCGCAGCCCGTCGAGGAGGGCCTCGCCGAACGCGTCGTAGGAGACGCGGGAGCAGAAGGCGGTGGGGGAGCCGAGGCGGCCGAGGGCGACGGCGGTGTTGTAGGGGCCGCCGCCGAGCGCCGGCTTCAGGGCGGCGAGGGCTCCCGTGCCCTGCGGCACCAGGTCGATCAGGGCCTCACCGGCTACGACGATCACGAGATGTTTCCCTTCGGGGACTGTTCGGACTGGTCGGGGCAGCCGCAGGACGTGCGGTGGACGAAGGCGCAGGGCAGCCGCAGGACGCGGGCGGGCCGGTCCGGCGAGGCGAGCCGGTCCAGCAGCAGCCGTACGGCCTGGGCCCCGATTTCCTTGCTGGGCTGGGCGATTGCGGTGAGCCGGGGCTCGAACAGGTCGGCCCAGGCGAAGTCGTCGAAGCAGCACAGCGCGAGGTCAGCGGGGACGGACAGCCCGCGCGCCCGCAGCGTGCGCAGGGTGCCGATGGTCATCGCGTTGTTGGCGGTCACCAGGGCCGTGGGTGGGGCGGCGAGGGACAGCAGGGTCGCGGTGGCGCGCTCGGCGGGGGCCGACTCGGAGTCGCCGTGCACCAACAGCCGTTCGTCGTAAGGGAGTCCGGCGGCGGCGAGGCCGTATCGGTATCCGGCGATCCGCTCGCCGGTGGTGCTGAGCCCGGGCAGGCCCGCGACCATGCCGATACGGCGGTGGCCGAGTCCGGCGAGGTGCGTGACGAGGTGGGCCGTCGGTTCGGCGTTCTCGGCGCACACCTGGTCGAAGGGGGACGCGTCGTCCGAGGGTGCCTCGACCACCCGGTCCAGGAACACCGTCGGTACGGAGTGCCGGCCGAGGTAGGCGACGAGGGCGTCCGGGACCGCCGACGGCGCGACGATCATGCCGTCCACCCGGCGCTCGTGCAGGAGTTGGACGACCTTGCGCTCGTGCTCCGGGTCGTCGTGCGGATCGGCGATGAGCAGGCTGTAGCCCTGTTCCAGGGCGCCGGCCTCGACGCCCTGGAGGATCTCCGTGAAGTACGGGTTGCTGATCGCCGAGACCGCGAGGCCGATCGAGCGGGTGCGGGACGTCACCAAAGAGCGGGCGAGGGTGTTGGGCGTGTAGTTCAGTTCCTCGATCGCGGTCAGCACGGCCTGCCGGGTGTCGGGCAGCACCGGACGGGTGTCGTTCAGCACGTGCGAGACGGTCGCGACGGACACACCGGCGCTGCGTGCGACGTCGACCATGGTGGCCATCGCGGGTTCCCTCCCCGAGGTGCGGCGGGCCTTCTGGGCGGGAACGTATCCCATTCGCCGCCCGACGTAAACGCTTGCGCAAACGTTTACGTACCGTGAGCGCCCGTTCGGCGAACCCACCTCAAAGCGGGCGGAACCGCGCGGGTATCGTCGCCCTGAACCGACCTCTGAACAGCCTGAATGGCCTGGACAGCGCGAACAACTGGAGCCCCCCATGCCCGGCCGCCCCGCCCCGAGCCGTCGTACCGTCCTGCGCGGAGCGGCCCTCGCACCCGTCGCAGGGCTCGGACTCACCGCCTGCTCCGGCGGCTCAGGGGCCGCCGCGACGCTGACCGCGCCCGTGGAACTCGGTGCGGAGAGCGAGGTCGCCAAGGGCGGCGCCAAGCTGTACCGCGATCAGAACGTGGTCGTCAGCCGGGCTGCGAACGGCATCCTCAAGGCGTACAGCACGATCTGCACGCACGCGCAGTGCCCCATCAACAAGTTGGACGGCACGACCCTCATCTGCCCGTGCCACGGCAGCCAGTTCGACGCCATGACCGGCAAGGTGGTGCAGTCCCCGGCCACCGAGCCGTTGCAGGAGCTGAAGGTGACGGCCGGGAACGGGAAGATTGTCGCGGGGCCGGGAGCCTGATCGCCGGGGCGTCCGAGCGGCTCACTCCCAGTCCCAGCCGATCCCCACGATCCCTGACCGCATCCGCGGCTCCACGAGGTGCACCGAGTGGTGGCCTCCGGTCAGGCGCAGCTCTTGACGGCCGCTGCGCGGGGCCGCCGCCGAGTGCTGGGTGAACCGGTGGCAGCGCACCGGCAGCGCGTTCTCGTCGAAGCGCACCTGGAGTGCGTACTGGCCGCCCGCGGAACCGAAGTCACGGACGTACTCGCGGGAGACGCCGGCGGTGCCGTCCTCAACGCCGTAGCGGAAGAGGAACGTATCTCCGGAACGCAACCGGGTGCCGAAGAGCAGCTCGGCGACCAGCATGCCGGTGTCGTGGTGGCGGCGGACGCGGCCCGTACGGCAGTTCTCCAGGGCGTGCACGGTCATGTGTTCCGGGGCGCAGCCCGGGTCGCCGTAGTGGACGGCTATGAAGCGGTCGATGCCGTCCCGGTGGGCGCGGACGATGTGGTGCGACTCGCGGCTCGCCAGCTCACGGTGCGGTCCGATGCGTATCCGCTCGTGGTGTCCGAAGGTGTGCAGGCCGCTGTCGAGCGTGGACTCCAGCTCGGCGAGCAGCTGTTCGAGGACGCCCGAGGCCTCGACGAAGGAGCGGTACGAGCGGGTCGCGGGGCGTTGGGCGGCGGAGCGTTCCTCGGCCTCGGCGAGCAGCCGGATCAGTGACTCCTCGGGGAGTTGGAGGATCTCCTCCAGCGCCCGTACGGCGCGCAGCGACTCGGGGCGCTGCGGGCGGCGGGCGCCCTGCTGCCAGTAACTCAGGCTGGTGACGCCGACCTTGACCCCGTGGCGCGACAGGTGGTGCTGGACGCGCTGCAAGGGCAGTCCGCGGGCGGCGATGGCGGCGCGGAGTGCGACGTGGAAGGGGCCGCCGCGCAGGGCCGAGTCCAGTTCGGCGGTGGCGACGTCTGCCTGCTGTGTGGCGTGCGGCATGCAGGGGCCCTTTCTGTGAATGTTCACAACGGCTGGTCAGGCCGTTCACGCGGTGTGCATCGGGGCCCCCGTCGGCGCGGGAGAAGGGTCTTCACATCCGTACGCCGTCGTTCACGCCCCGAGTTCCCCCGCATTGAAGCGTGTTGACCAAGTCCCGACAACACCTCTCGCCCATCAGGCATATGTGACCTGGCCGAGTCACGGTGGGCGTCCTCACGGCGGTGCCGCCGGCTCGTCGCCGCCCAGCACGTCCCTGATCGCCCGTGCGGACAGGGCCGACTTGTGCAGGAAGCCGCGCGCGGGACTGGCGGCGATGAGTTCCTGGAAGTCCTCCCGGGAGTGGGTCGAGATGAGGATCACCGCCGGCACGCTGCCCACGAGGCGGCGCGCGACGTCGAAGCCGTTCTCGCCGTCGAGGTCGAGATCGACCAGGACGACGTCAGGGACCGTCTCCCGGGCCTGGGAGAGGGCGTCCGCGCCCGTCGAGGCGATGCCGACGACTTCCACCCCGCCACGTTCCAGCAGGGCGCGAGCCGCCTCCAGGAACCGGGCGCTGTCGTCGACGAGGAGACAGCGCAGCGACATGTGCACAGCTTGCCAACCAGTGGTCGGTCGCGCCTTCCAGCTAGCCGGAAAGTGCTGAAGTCCTGTGCCACGAACGGAGGTTCTCGTGCACGCAGGGCGATGGGGAGGCGACGGGCGGTAGCATGACGGCGCCCTGGGGAGGCCGAGTCGTCTGGTCGAGTGGGGGTGTGCCATGAACGGTACGAGCGCCACGCGCGCGTGGCACGGGATGCGTCGGGTCCGGGGAACCCTGGCCCCCTGGATGCTGTGCGCGGCCCTGCTGCTGGCCGCGTGCGACAGCGGCGGGAGCGACGCCAAGGGGGCGAGCGCGTCTCCGAAGGACACCACCTGCGACGGGAAGATCCACGGCACCGCGCACATCACGGTGTGGTTCCATGCGGGCCCGAGCGGTGAGTTCACCACCCTGCGGAGTCAGGTGAAGGAGTTCAACAAGGCGCAGAAGCAGGTGCGGGTCGAACTGGTCACCCTCCCGGAGAACCGCGCCTACACCGACCTGGTGCTGTCCGCCGCGGCCAGTGGCGACCTGCCCGACCTCCTCGACTTCGACGGGCCGAACCTCTACAGCTACGCCTGGTCGGGCAAGCTCCGGCCGATCGACTCCTGCGTGCCCGCGAGCGTCCGCGCCGACCTCTTGCCGACGATCCGTCAACAGGGCACCTATGCGGGCAGGTTGTGGGGCATCGGCACCTTCGACTCGGGCATGGGCCTCTATGTGCGCAGGTCCGTCATGAAGAAGGCCGGAATACGCGTCCCGACCGGCCCCAAGGACGCCTGGACGGCCTCCGAGATGACCGGCATCCTCCACAAGCTCCGCAAGCAGGGCTACAAGGCGCCGCTCGACCTGAGGCTCGTCTACTCGCAGCCGGGCCAGGAGTGGAACACGTACGGCTTCGCGCCCGCCGTCTGGTCGGCAGGCGGCGACCTCGTCGAACCCGGGAACTACCGCACCGCCGACGGCTATGTGAACGGCCCCGGTGCGGTCAAGGCGCTCACCGACATGCAGAACTGGGCCAAGGCGGGGCTCATCGACATGGTCAAGGACGACAAGGCGTTCGTCAGCGGCCGCAGCGCGATCTCCTGGTGCGGGCACTGGACTTATCCGGAGTTCAACAAGGCCTTCCCGGGAGACGTCGCGATCGTCCCGCTGCCCGACTTCGGCCGGGGCACCGTCACCGGCATGGGCTCCTTCCAGTGGGGCGTCCCGGCGGGCAACGCGGACGGGGACGCCGTATGGCGCTTCCTGTCCTTCCTGCTCCGGCCCGCCCAGGTGCACCGGATGACCGTGGCCAACGGAGCGATCCCGGCGACCGAGAGCGCGATCAGGCTCTCGCCGCAGTACGCGCCCGGCGGCCCCGAGCACCTCTTCATCGAGCAACTCCGGGACGGAGTAGCCCGCCCCAGGCCGCAGACGCCCGCCTACCCGGCGATCACCGACGCCTTCTCCCGGGCCTTCGCGAAGATCATCTTCAATCGGGCTCCGGTCAGGGCCACCCTCGACGAGGCCGCCAGGAAGATCGACAAGGATCTCGCGGCGCACGACGGCTATCCCCAGGGCAAGTAGCGAAAGCGGGCGCCACACGCGCGTGTGCCCGACTTCCGGCGCCCCGTCCTCCCCAAGGCCCTCACGATCATGGCCGGTTGGAGGCAGGCTGGGCACGTGACCCACCGCCATCGAAACTCCCCGCCCGCCGGCCGCTGAGAGCCCGCCGTGCGTCGCCCCCTGTCCCCGGGCCCGCTCCGCAGAGTGTCTGCCGGGCTCCGCCCCGAGCCCGACCTCGCCACGCCCACCGCGTTCCCGGAGCTGCGCAGCCCGCGCTCCGACCGCCCCGCCCCGCACAGGCCCCGCCTCCGGCGCCCGCGGCCCGGTGTCGCCCTCCGCATGTCGTTCCTCGCCAGGCTGCGCGTCGGACGCAAGCTGATGCTCCTGGTGCTGCTCCCGGTGACCGGCATGATGGCGTTCACCGTGTTCGGCGCCCTCACCCAGTGGCACGACGCCCAGACACTGCGGGACTTCCGTACGGCGACGGAGCTGTCGTTCAGGACCACCACGCTGACCGACGCCATCGCCAGGGAACGCATCGCCGCCGTGAAGGCCCGGCTGCGTCCCGGACCGGCGACGCTGCAGGAGCGCTCCGGTGCGCAACAGGCCACCGACCGCGCCCTGGACGCGGCCCTCCTCGACACGGCCGACTGGGCCGGACCGCCCGACGTGCCGGGCCAGTTGGGCGCGCGGAACCGCCAACTGCACGCCCTGCGGCTGCAGACCGGGACCGGCTCCCTCACCGCGCCCCAACTCGCCGGCCAGTACGACACGATCGAGAACGACCTCCTGGAGCTGGCCGCCACCCTGGAGTCCGGCCGTCCGACCCGCAGGTCCGGACAGGCGGCCGACGCCCACATCGCGCTCCTGAACGCCATCGAGGCCGCCGAACACGAACGCACCGAACTGGCCGTGCTCTTCGACACCCCCGACGCCCCGCACGCCACCGCCACGGACCGCTGGTCGGCCCTGGAGAAGGCGCTCCTGGACGACTTCGGCCGGACCGCGCCCGCCGACCTCAAGGGCAGGCTCTACGTCGTCCTCCTCCAGCACCCCGGCCTCGTCGTCCGCAAGACCCGCGAGACCTTCGCCGACCCGAACGCCCAGCGGAACGCCTGGCCCACGTACGCCAGTTGGCTGACCGCGTCGACGCGGCGCATCGAGGCCCTGCGCGGCATCCAGCACCGGGCCGCCGCCGAACTGGGCCGTGACGCCTCACGCGACCTCGACACCGCACGCGCGCGTGAGGCACGCGACCTCGGTGTGTCGCTGGCCGTCCTCGCCGCCGTCACCGTCCTCGCCCTGACTCTGCGGCTGTCGATCACCCGCCCCCTCAGCGAGGTCTCCGCGGGCGCCCGCGCACTCTCCGAAGGCGATCTGTCGTACGACATCCGGTACGCGGGCCGGGACGAACTCGGCGCCGTAGCGGACACCTTCCGCGAACTACGGGTCACCACCGAACGGCTCGCCACCGAGATCAACACCATGAACGCGGCGATCGACGACAACCGGCTCGGCCACCGCGCGGACGTCGGCGCGTTCGAGGGGACCTGGGCGCAACTGCTGGGCGGCATGAACGGCACCATGGCGTCCTTCGCCGCGGCACACGGGCGACGCGACAAGGCCGAACAGGAACTGGCGAGCATCTTCCACCTCTCCCTCGACCTGTTGTGCATCGCGGGACTCGACGGCTACTTCAAGCGCGTGAACCCCGCCTTCGAGCGGACCCTCGGCCACTCCGCCGAGGCACTGCTCGGCAGACCCTGGCTGGAGTTCGTGCACCCGGAGGACCGGGCACGCACGCGTGCCGTCCTCGACCGGCTGGCGAGCGGCGTCGAACTGGCCGAGTTCGAGAACCGCTTCGTCCGCGACGACGGCACCGAACGCTGGCTCCAGTGGAGCGCCCGCCCGGTCACCGGGGACGGCCTGATCTACGCCGCCGCGCGCGACGTCACCGAGAGTCGCCGCGCCGCCCGCGAACAGACCGCGCTGCGCCGGGTCGCCACCCTCGTCGCGCGCGGGGTGCCACCGCACGAGGTGTTCTCCGAAGTCGCCGACCAGGTGGGCAAGGTCCTGAGCAGCGGCTCCGCCGCCGTCCTGCGTTACGGCGCCGACGGGGCCGCCACCGTCCTCGGTTCCGCCCGCGGGCCCGCAGCACAGGCCGAGACGGCCGCGGCGGCGGAGGTGGCGCGCACCGCCCGCCCCGCGCGCGTGGGCCGCTCGGTGGGCGCCCCCATCGTCGTGGACGACCGGCTGTGGGGCGCCGTCGTCGCAGCCGCCGCCGGACCCGAACCGCTGCCCCCGGACACCGAGTCCCGGCTCGCCGACTTCACCGAACTCGTCGCCACCGCCCTCGCCAACGCCGACAGCCGGGACCAGCTCACCGCGTCACGCGCGCGCGTGGTGGCCGCAGGGGACGCCTCCAGACGCCGTATCGAACGGGATCTGCACGACGGCGTCCAACAGCGGATCGTCTCCGTCCAACTCGACCTCAGAGCCGCCCAGTCGATGCTGGACGAGCAGCCGGAGGAACTCGCCGAGCAGCTGGACCACATCGCCAAGGGCCTGGACGACGCCTTCGCCGACCTGCTGCAGGTCGCGCGCGGAATCCACCCCGCGATCCTCTCCAAGGGCGGCCTGGGCCCGGCCCTGCGCGCGCTGGCCCGCCGCTCCGCCGTCCCCGTGGAACTCGACCTGCGGCTGCCCGCGGGCCGCCTCCCGGAACAGACCGAGGTGGCCGTCTACTACGTGACCTCCGAGTGCCTCACCAACGCCGCCAAGCACGCGCGCGCGAGCTTCGTGCAGGTGTCGGCGCGGGTCGAGGACGACGTCCTGGAGGTGACGATCGCCGACGACGGGGCGGGGGGCGCCGACCTCGGGCAGGGTTCCGGGCTCATCGGACTCGTCGACCGCGTCGAGGCGATCGGCGGCAAGCTGCGCGTCAACAGCCCGCCCGGGGAGGGCACGACCCTGACCGTACGGCTGCCGCTGCCCCGGACGGACGTGTGACCGCCCGAGGCGTACGCGAGGGGGGTCCGGGCCGGGGGGAGCCGTGGACTCGGTGACGTTGCGTACGCATCGGGCGGTCTTCTCGGACGGAGAGGCAACCGTCCGGCTCTAGGAGTGCTCCGACGTTCTGGCACGTATGTGCTTGGCACGGACCACGTCGGGGTCCCGCGGGTCGAGAAGGTCCTTCAGGGACCGAGTGTCGTCGTCGTACGGGTGGACACGGACCGACCGCCGTCGTCTGTCTGCCCGTGTCCGCCGCATCTCCCGCAGCCCTTCCGACCCGGGGCCCGTCACCTCTCGCCCGAGGCGACCGGTCCGCTTGCGTCCGCACTGCTACGAGAATCGCTCGGATGCGGCCCCATGTCGTCACGGTCACCCCCCAATTCCCGTACCCGCTGGCCGTACCCGACCCGGTCCGGCAGGCTGTGTGTGGCGCCCGGCACCGGTCGGGCAAGGGGAGCCGGGACGATGGACGCATCGCAGCAGACCGCGCGGGGACGGGTCGTCCTCGCCGACGACGACGTCCTGCTCAGAGAGGGCCTGGCGAGCCTGTGCGAACGCCTCGGCTACGAGGTGGCCGGGCAGGCCGGCGACGCGGTACGGCTCCTGGAACTGGTCGACACCGAGCGGCCGGACCTCGCGATCGTCGACATCAGGATGCCCCCGGACCACTCCACCGAGGGCCTGAAGGCGGCCCGTACGATCCGCGAGCGCCACCCAGGCACCGGCATCCTCGTCCTCTCGGCGTACGTCGAGGTCGAGGAGGCCCTGGAGCTGCTGGCCGGCGGACACAAGGTCGGGTATCTCCTCAAGAGCCGGGTCACGGTCGTCGACGACTTCATCGAGGCCCTGGACCGCATCCACAAGGGCGGCTCGGTCGTCGACCCCTCCCTGGTGCACGAGCTGTTCTCGGCGCAGCGCCGAGACGACCCGCTGTCCTTCCTCAGCACCCGCGAACGGGAGGTCCTGGGCCTGATGGCGGAGGGCCGGTCCAACGCCGGCATCGGCCGCAGACTGTGGGTCACCGAGGGCACCGTCGAGAAGCACGTCCGCAGCATCCTGGGCAAACTCCACCTTCCGGAAGCCGCCGACGACCACCGCCGTGTCCTGGCGGTTCTCACGTTTCTGGAGTCCCGGTAGGAGTTCCGCCGGGTGTGGGTCGGCGTTGTCCACAGCCCCGCCGCGCTGTCACTGCGCGCCAGTAGGGTGTGAAACATGGCCGACCCCTCCAGCTACCGCCCCAGGCCGGGAGAGATCCCGGACTCGCCCGGGGTCTACAAGTTCCGCGACGAGCACCGCCGGGTGATCTACGTCGGGAAGGCGAAGAGCCTGCGCCAGCGCCTGGCGAACTACTTCCAGGACCTGGCCGGACTCCACCCGCGCACCCGCACGATGGTCACCACGGCCGCGTCGGTGGAGTGGACCGTGGTGTCCACGGAGGTCGAGGCACTCCAGCTGGAGTACTCCTGGATCAAGGAGTACGACCCCCGGTTCAACGTCAAGTACCGCGACGACAAGAGCTACCCGTACCTCGCCGTGACGATGAACGAGGAGTTCCCGCGCGTGCAGGTGATGCGCGGTCACAAGAAGAAGGGCGTCCGCTACTTCGGGCCGTACGGACACGCGTGGGCGATCCGCGACACCGTGGACCTGCTGCTGCGCGTGTTCCCCGTCCGCACCTGCTCGGCCGGTGTCTTCAAGAACGCCGCGCGCACCGGCCGCCCCTGTCTGCTCGGCTACATCGGCAAGTGCTCGGCACCCTGTGTCGGCCGTGTCTCCGAGGAGGAGCACCGCGAACTGGCCGAGGAGTTCAGCGACTTCATGGCCGGCCGCACCGGCACGTACATCCGCCGCCTGGAGAAGGCGATGACGGACGCGGCCGAGGAGATGGAGTACGAGCGGGCGGCCCGTCTCCGTGACGACGTCGAGGCCCTGAAGAAGGCCATGGAGAAGAGCGCGGTCGTCCTCGCCGACGCGACCGACGCCGACCTGATCGCCGTGGCCGAGGACGAGTTGGAGGCGGCCGTCCAGATCTTCCACGTCCGCGGCGGACGCGTCCGCGGCCAGCGCGGCTGGGTCACCGACAAGGTCGAGGACGTCACCACCGCGGCCCTCGTCGAGCACGCCCTCCAGCAGCTCTACGGCGAGGAGACCGGCGACTCCGTCCCCAAGGAGGTCCTCGTCCCGGCCCTGCCCGACCCGGTGGAGCCGGTCCAGCAGTGGCTGACGGACCGGCGCGGGTCGAACGTGTCGCTGCGCATTCCGCAGCGCGGCGACAAGAAGTCCCTCATGGAGACCGTCGCGCGCAACGCCCAGCAGTCGCTGATCCTCCACAAGACCAAGCGCGCCTCCGACCTCACCACGCGCTCGCGCGCCCTGGAGGAGATCTCCGAGGCCCTCGACCTGGACAGCGCCCCCCTCAGGATCGAGTGCTACGACATCTCGCACCTCCAGGGCGACGACGTCGTGGCCTCCATGGTCGTCTTCGAGGACGGGCTGTCGCGCAAGAGCGAGTACCGCCGCTTCCAGATCAAGGGCTTCGAGGGACAGGACGACGTCCGCTCCATGCACGAGGTGATCACCCGCCGCTTCCGGCGCTATCTCGCCGAGAAGGAGAAGACGGGGGAGTGGGCGGACGGCGACGAGCTGAGGGACCTCAAGGACGACGAGGGCCGCCCCAAGCGGTTCGCCTACCCGCCGCAGCTCGTCGTGGTCGACGGCGGGCAGCCGCAGGTCGCCGCCGCCAAGCGGGCCCTGGACGAGCTGGGCATCGACGACATCGCCGTGTGCGGCCTCGCCAAGCGCCTGGAGGAGGTCTGGCTCCCGGACGACGACGACCCGGTGGTCCTGCCCCGCACCAGCGAGGGCCTCTACCTCCTCCAGCGCGTCCGCGACGAGGCGCACCGCTTCGCGATCACCTACCAGCGCGCCAAGCGTGCCAAGCGGTTCCGGGCGAGCCCCCTGGACGACGTGCCCGGCCTCGGCGAGACACGCAAGCAGGCGCTGATCAAGCACTTCGGTTCGGTGAAGAAGCTGCGATCCGCGACAATCGACCAGATCTGCGAGATTCCGGGCATAGGTCGCAAGACCGCCGAGACCATCGCGGTGGCCCTCGCCCAGGCGGCCCCGGTCGCACCCGCCGTGAACACGGCGACTGGAGAGATCATGGATGACATGGAAGACGGGACACCCCAGACGACGGCGGGTGCCCCAGGGGAGCCCGTACCCGCGGGAGCCCCGGACGAGCGACGGGGGCAGGAGACATGAGCGAGCACGAGAAGCGGCCCACAGCGGACCGAGATCAGACCCACAAGGAGACGGGAGAGGATCAGGCTCCACCGGAAGGCACCCAGGACAACGGAGCAGAAGTGAGCACGGACAGCACGACACCCGGGGTGCCCGAAGCGGCCATCCCCGAGCTGGTGATCATCTCCGGCATGTCCGGGGCCGGGCGGTCCACCGCCGCCAAGTGTCTTGAGGACCTCGGCTGGTTCGTCGTCGACAACCTCCCGCCCGCCCTGATCCCCACCATGGTGGAGCTCGGCGCCCGCTCCCAGGGCAACGTGGCACGGATCGCGGTCGTCGTCGACGTACGCGGACGACGCTTCTTCGACAACCTCCGCGAGTCCCTCGCCGACCTGGAGTCGAAGAACGTCACCCGGCGGATCGTCTTCCTGGAGTCCTCCGACGACGCCCTGGTGCGCCGCTTCGAGTCGGTGCGCCGTCCGCACCCCCTCCAGGGCGACGGCCGCATCGTCGACGGCATCGACGCCGAGCGCGAGCTGCTGCGCGAGCTGCGCGGCGACGCCGACCTCGTCATCGACACCTCCAGCCTCAACGTCCACGAACTGCGCGCCAAGATGGACGCCCAGTTCGCCGGCGAGGAGGAGCCCGCGCTGCGGGCCACCGTCATGTCCTTCGGCTTCAAGTACGGCCTCCCGGTCGACGCCGACCTGGTCGCGGACATGCGCTTCCTGCCCAACCCGCACTGGGTCCCGGAGCTGCGCCCCTTCAACGGCCTCAACGAAGAGGTCTCGGCGTACGTCTTCAACCAGCCCGGCGCCAAGGAGTTCCTCGACCGGTACGCCGAGCTGCTGCGCCTCATCGCGGCCGGTTACCGGCGCGAGGGCAAGCGGTACGTGACGATCGCGATCGGCTGCACCGGCGGCAAGCACCGCTCGGTCGCCACGGCGGAGAAGCTCGCCGCGCGGCTCGTGGCCGAGGGCGTGGAGACGGTGGTCGTACACCGGGACATGGGACGGGAATGACAGGACGTAGCCCACGGCTGGGCAGGCTGCGCCGAGTGGTGCCCGAAGGACGGACGACCAGGCCCGTCGAGGCTCGCGGCGGCAAGCCGCGCCGGCGTGGCACCCAGCCCAAGGTGGTCGCCCTCGGCGGCGGTATGGGCCTGTCCGCCTCGCTCACCGCACTGCGCCGGATCACCGGCGACCTCACCGCCGTCGTCACCGTGGCCGACGACGGCGGCTCCAGCGGACGCCTGCGCGACGAACTGGGTGTGCTGCCCCCCGGGGACCTGCGCAAGGCCCTCGCCGCGCTGTGCGGCGACGACGACTGGGGCCAGACCTGGGCCCGCGTCATCCAGCACCGCTTCCAGTCCAAGGGCGACCTGCACGAGCACGCGGTCGGCAATCTGCTGATCGTCGCCCTGTGGGAGCAGCTCGGCGACCACGTCCAGGCCCTCGACCTGGTCGGCAAGCTGCTCGGCGCGCACGGGCGCGTGCTGCCCATGTCCGCCGTACCCCTGGAGCTCCAGGCCCTGGTCAAGGGGCACGATCCGGCGCGGCCCGACGACGTCGACACCGTCCGGGGACAGGCGACCGTCGCGCTCACGCCCGGTGAGGTGATGTCCGTGCACGTCGTGCCGCACGACCCGCCCGCCGTGCCCGAGGCCGTCGCCGCCGTGCTCGACGCGGACTGGGTGGTGCTCGGCCCCGGCTCCTGGTTCTCGTCGGTCATCCCGCACCTGCTGGTGCCGGAACTGCTGGACGCGCTCACCGAGACGAAGGCGCGCCGGGTACTCTCCCTGAACCTCGCGCCGCAGCCCGGAGAAACCGATGGCTTCTCCCCGCAGCGTCATTTGGAGGTTTTGGGACGACACGCCCCTAAACTCGCCCTGGACGTGGTGCTGGCCGACGAGGCCGCCGTGCCCGATCGCGCGTCGCTCACCGAAGCCGCCAAACGGCTGGACGCCGCGGTCGAGCTGGCGCCGGTGGCCCGGACCGACGGAACTCCAAGGCACGACCCGGAGCTGTTGGCCGCCGCGTACGACCGTATTTTTCGGATGCATGGAAGGATCGGCCCATGGCGATGACGGCAGCGGTGAAGGATGAGATCTCCCGGCTCCCCGTCACCCGGACCTGCTGCAGGAAGGCGGAGGTCTCCGCCATTCTGCGGTTCGCCGGAGGCCTCCACCTGGTGAGCGGGCGCATCGTGATCGAGGCGGAGCTGGACACCGCGATGGCGGCGCGCCGGCTCAAGCGGGACATCCTGGAGATCTTCGGCCACAGTTCCGAACTGATCGTGATGGCGCCCGGCGGACTGCGCCGCGGCTCCCGTTACGTCGTCCGGGTGGTAGCCGGCGGCGACCAGCTGGCCCGGCAGACAGGGCTCGTGGACGGCCGCGGACGCCCCATCCGGGGCCTGCCGCCGCAGGTCGTCTCGGGGGCCACCTGTGACGCCGAGGCGGCCTGGAGAGGCGCGTTCCTGGCACACGGCTCGCTGACCGAGCCCGGCCGGTCCTCCTCCCTGGAGGTGACCTGCCCCGGCCCGGAGGCCGCGCTCGCACTGGTCGGCGCGGCCCGCCGGCTGTCGATCGCGGCGAAGGCACGTGAGGTGCGCGGGGTCGACCGGGTGGTCGTCCGCGACGGCGACGCGATCGGCGCCCTGCTCACCCGGCTCGGCGCGCACGAGTCGGTGCTGGCCTGGGAGGAGCGCCGGATGCGCCGCGAGGTGCGCGCCACGGCGAACCGCCTCGCCAACTTCGACGACGCCAACCTCCGCCGCTCGGCCCGCGCGGCCGTCGCCGCCGGTGCCCGTGTGGGGCGCGCCCTGGAGATCCTCGCGGATGAGGTCCCCGAGCACCTCGCGGCGGCCGGCCGGCTCCGCATGGACCACAAGCAGGCCTCCCTGGAGGAACTGGGCGCCCTCGCCGACCCGCCGCTCACCAAGGACGCCGTGGCGGGCCGTATCCGCCGACTGCTGGCGATGGCCGACAAGCGGGCACAGGACCTGGGCATCCCGGGCACGGAGTCCAGCATCACGGAGGAGATGGCCGACAACATGGTCGGCTGACCCCCTGTCTGCTGACGAACCCTCAACACGCCGGTGCGGATGTCCCCTTGGGGCAGCCGCACCGGCGTTTTCATGTTCACTCGGCGAGTGCGTGCCGCCGCCCTCACGTCCCTGGAGGGATCCGCCGGGCTCCCCGACCGCAGCGCCGCCCACGCCGGGAAGAACGGGTGTCGGTCCTCGCCCCCGCACAAGCCCGCCGAGCCCCCGGAGGGCCCCGTACCGGCGTTTGTCTGTCCTTGTGGCGCCCTTGACTCGATCATGAAGTGTCATGAGCCTGGCAACTGTTCGCCGTTGTGGCGAACAATTGCTAGGGGGGTTCATGAGACACAGAGCGAGATCGATCCTCGCTGTCGGCGCGCTCCTGATCGCAGGGGCGAGCATCGCACCGATCGCCCAGGCGCAGGGCGGGAGTTCGACGAAGACCGACCCGGACGAGGTCAAGGTCTTCCACGCCGATGTCACCCAGAAGCAGATACCCCTGCTCCTGAAGGCGGGACAGGACGCCCACGAACTCGGCGACAACAAGTTCTCGGCGGCCGGCAAGACCTCCGTCGAGGTCTACCTCACCGACCAGCAGGCCCAGAAGCTGGAGAAGCAGGGCGTCGACCTCACCGAACACACGCTTTCGGCCAAGGCGGAGACCCGCGTCGAGAACGCGGCGCAGGGCGTGTTCCGGCCGTACAGCGGAAGCGGCGGTCTGGAGGAGGAGATCCTCAAGACGGGCCAGGCCAACCCCGGGCTCACCAAGGTCGAGTCCATAGGCAAGACGATCGACGGCCAGGACATCCTCGCGCTCAAACTGACCAAGAACGCGAAGAAGACCAAGGACGGCTCCAAGCCCTCCGTGCTGTACGTGTCCAACCAGCACGCGCGCGAGTGGATCACGCCGGAAATGACCCGCCGGCTGATGCACTACTACCTGGACAACTACAAGACCGACAAGCGCATCAAGAAGATCGTCGACAACACCGAGCTGTGGTTCGTGCTGTCCGCCAACCCGGACGGCTACGACTACACCTTCAAGGACTCCAACACCCGCCTGTGGCGCAAGAACCTGCGGGACGTCAACGGCGACGGCGTCATCTCCGCCGGTGACGGCGTCGACCTCAATCGCAACTTCGCCTACAAGTGGGGCTACGACGACGAGGGTTCGTCCCCGAACCCCACCAGCGAGACCTACCGCGGCACGGCCCCCGCCTCCGAGCCCGAGACCCAGGCGCTCGACAACTTCGAGAAGCGGATCGGCTTCACGTACGGCATCAACTATCACTCCGCCGCCGAACTCCTCCTCTACGGAGTCGGCTGGCAGGTGGCGACCCCGACCCCGGACGACGTGCTCTACAAGGCACTCGCCGGCACCCCGGACAACCCGGCCATCCCCGGCTACCACTCACAGGTCTCCTCGGAGCTGTACACGACCAACGGCGAGGCGGACGGCCACGCGTCGAACGTCAACAGCATGTCGATGTTCACCCCGGAGATGTCGACCTGCCAGACCGCGTCCAACATCGACCCGAACGACGCCTGGAACGCGGCCGACTGCCAGTCCGTCTTCAACTTCCCCGACGACGAGAAGCTGATCCAGGACGAGTTCGCGAAGAACATCCCCTTCGCGCTCTCCGTCGCAGAGACCGCCGCCCACCCCGACCAGCCCACGTCGTCGGTCGGCCTCAGCGCCGCCGACTTCACCCCGGCCACCTTCCCGACGTCGTACTCCCGCGGCGCCGACCAGAAGGTCTCCGTCGTCGTACGGAAGTCCGTGCGCGACAAGGAGCTCAAGTACCGCGTCAACGGCGGCCGTACGCACGACACGGCACTCAAGCCCTGGAAGGGCGGCCAGACCTACGGCGGGGACGACAACCTGTACTTCGACGAGTACCGGGCCAAGGTCAAGGACGGCGACCCGGGTGACAAGGTCGAGGTGTGGTTCACCGGCGAGACGAAGGCCGGGAAGCCCACCTCCAGCGCGCACTTCACGTACACGGTGGCCCCACGACCCGCTGCCGACACCCTCGTCGTCGCCGAAGAGGGCGCTGCCGCCACCCAGACGCAGACCTACGTCGACGCGCTGAAGGCGAACGGCCGCAAGGCCGCCGTCTGGGACGTCGCCACCCAGGGCGCGCCCGACGCGCTCGGTGTGCTCGACCACTTCAAGACGGTCGTCCACTACTCGGGCCCGGCCGGACCGGGCAACGACACCCAGCTCCAACTGCGCGCCTTCCTCAATGAGGGCGGCAAGCTGATCGAGGCCGGTGAACAGGCCGGCGGCTCCGTCGCGCTCGCCGACGGCACTCCCTCGAACGACTTCAGCCAGTACTACCTGGGCGCCTACTCGCGCACGTCCCTCCCCGGGGCCACCGGCTTCACCGGTTCCGGCAAGCTGGACGGCTTCTCCGGTGCCCTCAGCGGCGCGCCCGGCAACCCGCTGGACCGGGCGGGCAGTTACAGCGTCACCTCCGACTCGCTGTCCCCGGCCACCTACCCGCAGTTCGCGAGCGCGGGGGCGGGCCAGTTCGCCGGGACCGTCAACCCGTACGGGCCCTACTCGGGCTCCTACATGGCCGCCGCCGTCCACACCGACGACGCCTACAAGCGCCTCACCCGCACCATCGACCTCACCGGAGTGAGCGCGGCCGACAAGCCCACGCTCCGCAGCGAACTGCTGTGGGACACCGAGCCCGGCTACGACCACGCCGTCGTCGAGATCCACACCACCGGGGCCGACGACTGGACCACGCTCCCGGAGGCGGGCGGCGCCACCAGCACCGCGCTGCCGTCGGAGTGCGAGGCCGGCTTCCTGGTCGCCGAGCACCCCTGGCTCAAGCACTACCTGACCTTCTCCACCAGCGGCTGCACCGCGACCGGCTCCACCGGCTCGTGGAACAGCTTCACCGGCGCCTCCAACGGCTGGCAGCAGGTCAACTTCGACCTGAGCGCCTACGCCGGCAAGTCGGTCGAGGTCTCGCTCAGTTACGTCACCGACCCGGGCACCGGCGGCCACGGCGTCCTCGCCGACGACGCCTCGCTCGTCGTCGGCGGCACGGCGACCCAGACCGAGGGCTTCGAGACCTCCCTCGGCGCCTGGAGCGTCACCGGACCGCCCCCGGGCAGCCCGGCGGTCCTGAAGGACTGGACCCGCACCGGAGCCCTGTTCCAGACGTACGGCGCGATCACCACCGACCGCACCGTGCTGCTCGGCTTCGGCCTGGAACAGGTCACCTCGGCGACCGACCGGGCGGCCCTTCTCAAGAAGGCGCTGACCGCTCTGACCAGCTGACCCTGCGTGACGATGTCATGAACATCGAGGGCGGTCCGTACCCCTACTGGCGGGTACGGACCGCCCTGCCGTGTATGGGGCATCTCGATGTCACCACGGAGGGCTCAGGGAGGTAGGGTCGTAGGCGGTCGGGGACATCCCATACAACTCGCCGGCACTGAGCCGGCGTACCAACGAGGAGATCGGTTCGTGACGATCCGCGTAGGCATCAACGGCTTTGGCCGCATCGGTCGTAACTACTTCCGCGCGCTGCTGAAGCAGGGTGCTGACATCGAGATCGTGGCTGTCAACGACCTGGGTGACACCGCGACCACCGCTCACCTGCTCAAGTACGACACCATCCTGGGCCGCCTGCAGGCCGAGGTGTCGCACACCGCCGACACGATCACCGTCGACGGGCACACGATCAAGGTCCTGTCCGAGCGCAACCCCTCCGACATCCCGTGGGGCGACCTCGGTGTCGACATCGTCATCGAGTCGACCGGCATCTTCACGAAGAAGGCCGACGCCGAGAAGCACATCGCCGGCGGCGCCAAGAAGGTCCTCATCTCGGCTCCGGCCAAGGACGAGGACATCACGATCGTGATGGGCGTCAACCAGGACAAGTACGACGCGGCCAACCACCACGTCATCTCGAACGCCTCCTGCACCACCAACTGTGTGGCGCCGATGGCCAAGGTTCTCGACGAGAACTTCGGCATCGTCAAGGGCCTGATGACGACGGTCCACGCGTACACGAACGACCAGCGCATCCTGGACTTCCCGCACTCGGACCTGCGCCGCGCGCGTGCCGCCGCCGAGAACATCATCCCGACCACGACCGGTGCCGCCAAGGCCACCGCCCTGGTCCTCCCGCAGCTCAAGGGCAAGCTGGACGGCATCGCGATGCGTGTCCCGGTCCCGACCGGTTCGGCCACGGACCTGGTCGTGACGCTGGCCCGCGAGACCACCAAGGACGAGGTCAACGCCGCGTTCAAGAAGGCCTCCGAGGACGGCGACCTCAAGGGTTACCTGTCCTACACCGAGGACCCGATCGTCTCCTCCGACATCGTCGGCGACCAGGCCTCCTGCACCTTCGACTCCCTCCTGACCATGGTTCAGGAAGGCAACACGGTGAAGATCCTCGGCTGGTACGACAACGAGTGGGGCTACTCCAACCGCCTCGTCGACCTCACGGTCTTCGTCGGCGGCCAGCTCTAACTCCCAGAGCAGGCAACTCGATGTGAGTCAGGGCTCGGGCAGCGCACGCCGCGCTGTCCGAGCCCTTGCTACGTAGTGATCGATCAGCCCTCTCGGATCTGAAGAGCCCTCCCTAGGAGTCCCTTTATGAAGACGATCGACGAACTTCTCGCCGAAGGCGTGGACGGCAAGCGGGTCTTCGTCCGCGCCGACCTCAACGTCCCGCTGGCCGACGGCCTCATCACCGACGACGGCCGGATCCGCGCCGTCCTGCCCACGATCAAGGCCCTCGTCGAAGCGGGCGCCAAGGTGATCGTGGCCTCGCACCTGGGCCGCCCCAAGGGCGCCCCGGACCCTGCCTTCTCCCTCCTCCAGCCCGCCGAGCGCCTCGCCGAACTCCTCGGCGCGCCGGTCGCGTTCGCCCAGGACACCGTCGGCCCCGCCGCCCACGACGCGGTGCGCGGCCTCGAACCCGGCCAGGTCGCGGTCATCGAGAACCTGCGCTTCAACCCGGGCGAGACCTCCAAGGACGACGTCGAGCGCGGCGAGTTCGCCGACCAGCTCGCCGCCCTCGCGGACATCTACGTGGGCGACGGTTTCGGTGCCGTGCACCGCAAGCACGCCTCCGTGTACGACCTGCCGGCCCGCCTGCCGCACTACGCCGGCTACCTCATCGCCACCGAGGTCGGCGTCCTGAAGAAGCTCACCGAGGACGTCAAGCGGCCCTACGTCGTCGCCCTCGGCGGCTCCAAGGTCTCCGACAAGCTCGCCGTGATCGACCAGCTGCTCGGCAAGGCCGACCGCATCCTCATCGGCGGCGGCATGGCCTTCACCTTCCTCAAGGCCAAGGGCTACGAGATCGGCGCCTCCCTGGTCCAGGACGACCAGCTGCCCGCCGTCACCGAGTACGTCGAGCGCGCCGAGAAGAACGGCGTCGAGCTGGTCGTCCCGGTCGACGTCGTGACCTCGGCCGGGTTCCCGGACCTGAAGACGAAGGCCCCGTCCAACCCCACCGTCGTCGCCGCGGACGCCATCCCCGCCGACCAGATGGGCCTCGACATCGGTCCCGAGACCGGTGCCCTGTACGCCTCGAAGCTCGCCGACGCGGCCACCATCTTCTGGAACGGTCCGATGGGCGTCTTCGAGCACCCCGACTACGCCGAGGGCACCAAAGCGGTCGCCCAGGCCCTTCTCGACTCCCCGGCCTTCACGGTCGTCGGCGGTGGCGACTCCGCCGCGGCCGTCCGCATCCTGGGCTTCGACGAGACCGCATTCGGCCACATCTCGACCGGCGGCGGCGCCTCCCTCGAATACCTAGAGGGCAAGACGCTCCCCGGCCTCGCCGCACTGGAGGACTGACCTTAATGAGCACGCGCACGCCGATCATGGCGGGCAACTGGAAGATGAACCTCAACCACCTTGAGGCCATCGCCCACGTCCAGAAGCTCGCCTTCGCCCTCGCGGACAAGGACTACGAGGCCGTCGAGGTCGCCGTCCTGCCGCCCTTCACCGACCTGCGCTCCGTGCAGACCCTGGTCGACGGCGACAAGCTCAAGATCAAGTACGGCGCCCAGGACATCTCGGCGCACGACTCCGGCGCCTACACCGGCGAGATCTCCGGTGCGATGCTGGCCAAGCTGAAGTGCACGTACGTGGCGATCGGCCACTCCGAGCGCCGCCAGTACCACGCGGAGACCGACGAGATCGTCAACGCCAAGGTCAAGGCCGCGTACAAGCACGGCCTGACCCCGATCCTGTGCGTCGGCGAGGAACTCGACATCCGCGAGGCGGGCAACCACGTCGCGCACACCCTCTCCCAGGTCGAGGGCGGCCTCAAGGACGTCCCGGCCGAGCAGGCCGAGTCCATCGTCATCGCCTACGAGCCCGTCTGGGCCATCGGCACCGGCAAGGTCTGCGGCGCCGGCGACGCCCAGGAGGTCTGCCAGGCCATCCGCGGCAAGCTCGCCGAGCTGTACTCGCAGGAGCTGGCCGACCAGGTCCGCATCCAGTACGGCGGCTCCGTGAAGTCCGGCAACGTCGCCGAGATCATGGCCCAGCCCGACGTCGACGGCGCCCTGGTCGGCGGTGCCTCGCTGGACGCGGACGAGTTCGTCAAGATCGCGCGCTTCCGCGACCAGTGAGGCCGTGAGTAGGCCGTAGCGGCGATCCGTCGTACCCTTGCGGGGACATGGCCCGACGGCCATGTCCCCGTCGTCCATCCGAATCCGAGGAAGTTGGTCCAGCCGTGGTTTTGGGGTTCTCGATCGCCCTGATCGTCTTCAGCCTGCTGCTGCTGCTGCTGGTGCTGATGCACAAGGGGAAGGGCGGCGGTCTCTCCGACATGTTCGGTGGCGGCATGTCGTCGTCCGTCGGTGGTTCTTCGGTGGCCGAGCGCAACCTCGACCGCATCACCGTGGGGCTCGCTCTGCTGTGGTTCACCTGCATCGTCGTGCTCGGCCTGCTGATGAAGACGAACTGACCGCACGTTCCACACGCACATTCTGTACGTAAGGCCCCATGTTCGGTACGCGCAGCTGAGCGCGGCCTATCATGGGGCTTGCGTCTAGGTGTAGGGGCTGTAACTCCAACCACTGGACGCGCGTTGGGCCTTACGTAGACTGAGGCGCTCGCAACGAAGCGAAAACGCCGACTCGCTTCGCGGCACCATCACGCAGGGAGTTACGACCGTGGCAAGTGGCAACGCGATCCGAGGAAGCCGGGTCGGGGCGGGGCCGATGGGTGAGGCCGAGCGCGGCGAGTCCGCGCCCCGGCTGCGCATCGTCTTCTGGTGCTCCAACGGACACGAGACGCAGCCCAGCTTCGCCAGCGACGCGCAGGTTCCCGAAACCTGGGACTGCCCCCGCTGTGGCTTCCCGGCCGGACAGGACCGGGACAATCCGCCGGCCCCGCCGCGCACCGAGCCCTACAAGACGCACCTCGCGTATGTACGGGAGCGGCGCAGCGACGCGGACGGCGAGGCGATCCTCGCCGAGGCACTCGCCAAACTGCGGGGAGAAATCTAGGAGTTGAACCGGCCGGACGCCCACAAGGTGTCTGGCCGGAGCTGTTTCGCAGGCCGGTGGCCGACCCGCCTCCGGACCGATTGTCAGTGGCGCCCTCTACGGTTTGTGAAGTGACGAATCGTGAGGGGGAGCGGTGACGACGGTCGAGGTGACGGGCACTCATGTGCCCGCGTGGCGCGGGGGGTTCGGGCGGCTGTGTGGTGCCGCCGTGATCTCGCGGTTCGGGGACGCGCTGCGTGGTGCGGCACTGCCGCTGCTCGCCGTCTCTCTGACGGACCGGCCCCTCCTCATCGCGTCCGTGACCGCCTGCGGCTATCTGCCCTGGATCGTCTTCGGACTGCTCGGCGGCGCGGTCGCGGACCGGGTGGACCAGCGGCGCGCGATGTGGACGGTGGACGCGGTCCGCGGGCTGCTCGTCGCCGCCTTCGCCGTGACCGTCGCGCTCGGCCACGCCTCGATCCTCCTGCTCATCGCGCTCGCCTTCGCGCTGACCACGCTCCAGACCCTCTTCGACAACGCCTCCACGGCCCTGCTGCCCGCCTTGGTGGACCGTGCGGCGCTCGGCAGCGCCAACGCCCGGCTGATGACCGGGCAGAAGATCGCGGGCGGCCTGATGGGAGCGCCCGTGGTGCCCCTCCTGATCGCCGCGGGGGCGGCGGTTCCCTTCGTGGCCGACGCGGGGACCTTCCTCCTGGCCGCCGCACTGGTCGCCTCGCTGCGGACCGGGGCACCCGACCGGGAGTCGAAACCGGTGGGCAGCACCCTGCGCGGAGAGATCGCGGACGGGCTGCGCACCCTGTGGCGCGACCGGCCTCTGCGCGGACTGTGCGTAGCGACAGCCCTGTGCAACGTCGGCATGGGCGCCCTGATCGCCACCCTGGTCATCCTGGTGACCGGCTGGCTGGACGCCGGAACAGCCGGATACGCGGCGGCGACCACCGCGTTCACCGTCGGCGGCCTGGCCGGGGGAGTGGTGAACCGACGCGTCACTGTCCTCCTCGGCCCGATGCGGAGCGTGCTGCTCGCGGGCCTGGTGCAGACCGGCGCTCTCGTCGTCATGGGCTCCGTGCGCAGCCTGATCGCGGTCGTGGCGGCACTCGGCGTCTTCGGCTTCATGAGCATGCTGTGGAACGTCAACACGACCACACTGATGCAGCAGCGCGCGCCCGCCGACATGCTGGGCCGGGTCAGCTCCGCCTTCCGCACCCTGGCCGTCGCCGTGGCCCCGCTGGGCGCCTTCCTCGGTGGCGCCGCCGCCACGGCCTGGGGCCTGAACACACCCGCCCTGCTCACCGCCGCCTTCTTCGTCCTGTCGGTCATCGCACTGATACCTGCGGTCAAGCCGGACGTACCTGTTGTTGCCCCGCAGGACAACGGGACGACCGCTCACGCCACGGGCTGATCAATTAGGTTGGAACCGGCCCCCAGGTCGGTAGGAAAGAAGGCTGAAGTCGCAATGAACGCAGACGGCCGTACCAGGCTCAACCAGACGCCCGAGTGGACCGCCTTGGCCAAGCATCGTGAGGAGCTCGGCGAGGTGCAGCTGCGGGAGCTGTTCGCCGCCGATCCCGGGCGCGGCACCGGCTACACGCTCAAGGTCGGTGACCTGCACCTCGACTACTCGAAGCACCTCGTCACCGACGAGACCCTGCGGCTCCTGCACGCGCTGGCCGCCGCCACGGATGTGTTCGGGCTGCGGGACGCGATGTTCCGCGGCGAGAAGATCAACGTCACCGAGGACCGCGCGGTCCTGCACACCGCGCTGCGCGCTCCGCGTGACGCGGTCATCGAGGTCGACGGCGAGAACGTCGTGCCGCAGGTCCACGCCGTGCTCGACAAGATGGCCGGCTTCGCCGACCGCGTCCGCTCCGGCGAGTGGACCGGGCACACCGGCAAGCGCATCAAGAACGTGGTCAACATCGGCATCGGCGGCTCCGATCTCGGTCCGGCGATGGCGTACGAGGTGCTGCGCGGCTTCACCGACCGCGGTCTGACGGTCCGGTTCGTGTCGAACGTGGACGGCGCCGACCTGCACGAGGCCACCCGTGACCTCGACCCGGCGGAGACGCTGTTCATCATCGCCTCCAAGACGTTCACCACGATTGAGACGATCACCAACGCGACCTCCGCCCGCGACTGGCTGCTGACCGAGCTGAAGGCCGGTCATGACGCCGTCGCCAAGCACTTCGTGGCGCTGTCCACGAACGCCGGGAAGGTCAGCGAGTTCGGCATCGACACGGCCAACATGTTCGAGTTCTGGGACTGGGTCGGCGGCCGTTACTCGTACGACTCGGCCATCGGGCTGTCGCTGATGATCGCCATCGGGCCGGACCGCTTCCGCGAGATGCTCGACGGCTTCCACCTCGTCGACGAGCACTTCCGTACCGCGCCCGCCGAGTCCAACGTGCCTTTGCTGCTTGGCCTGTTGGGTGTCTGGTACGGCAACTTCCATGACGCCCAGTCGCATGCCGTGCTGCCGTACAGCCACTACCTGTCCAAGTTCACCGCGTATCTGCAGCAGTTGGACATGGAGTCGAACGGCAAGTACGTGGGCCGGGACGGCCAGGAGGTCGACTGGCAGACGGGACCGGTGGTGTGGGGCACGCCCGGCACGAACGGGCAGCACGCCTACTATCAACTCATCCACCAGGGCACGAAGTTGATCCCGGCGGACTTCATCGGCTTCGCCGAGCCGGTGGCCGAGCTGAGTGACGGGCTCAAGGCGCAGCACGACCTGCTGATGGCCAACTTCTTCGCCCAGACACAGGCGTTGGCGTTCGGCAAGACGCCGGACGAGGTGCGAGCGGAGGGCGTGGCGGAGGAGCTGGTGCCGCACAAGACGTTCAAGGGCAACCACCCCACGACCACGATCCTGGCCCGCGAGCTGACTCCGTCGGTGCTCGGCCAGCTCATCGCGCTCTACGAGCACAAGGTGTTCGTGCAGGGCGCGGTCTGGAACATCGACTCCTTCGACCAGTGGGGCGTGGAGTTGGGCAAGGTCCTCGCCAAGCGCGTCGAACCCGCCCTGAGCGAGGGCGCCGACGTGCCCGGCCTGGACGCGTCGACGACGGCCCTGGTCGCCAAGTACCGCGAGCTGCGCGGGCGTTGACACACGGAAGAGCCCGCACGACCGGAGTCGTACGGGCTCTTCAGAAGGACGCCGGTGTCACGGAGAGGCAGGCGGATACAGCGAGCGCGGCAGCTGTGAGGCCGCCGCCGCGTCCAGCAGCCACAGGGTGCGGGAGCGGCCCTGGGCACCGGCGGCCGGTGCCTGGATCTCGCCCGCGCCCGACAGGGCGATAGCCGCGGCCTCCGCCTTGTCCTCGCCGGCCGCGAGCAGCCACACCTCACGGGCCGACCGGATCGCCGGGAGGGTCAGGGTGACCCGGGTCGGCGGCGGCTTGGGCGCGCCGTGCACGCCGACCACCGTGCGCTCGGTCTCCCGTACGGCGGGCAACTCCGGGAAGAGCGACGCCACATGGGTGTCCGGGCCGACGCCCAGCATCAGGACGTCGAAGGTCGGGACGGAACCATGGTTCTCGGGACCGGCGGACCGGGCGAGTTCCTCGGCGTAGCCTGCCGCCGCCGCTTCCACGTCGTTGCCGTAGAGGCCGTCCGACGCGGGCATGGCGTGCACGCGCTTCGGGTCCAGCGGCACCGCGTCGAGCAGTGCCGCACGGGCCTGGGTGACATTGCGCTCCGGGTCGCCCTCGGGCAGGAAGCGTTCGTCGCCCCACCACAGGTCGAGCCGGCCCCAGTCGATGGCGTCCCGGGCGGGCTGGCCCGCCAGAGCTGCCAGCAGACCGTTGCCGTTGCGACCGCCGGTGAGCACGATCGAGGCGTAGCCGCGCGAGGCCTGCGCGTCCACGATCTTCGTGATCAGCCGGGCCGCGGCGGCCTGGGCCATCAGTTCCTTGTCGCGGTGGACGACGAGTTGGGGAGTGCTCACTGCGGATCAGCCTTCTTGACCGGGGGCATCTTCGCGGGGGTGGGCCGGTCGGCGCCCCCGCTCTCCGAGGAGGCCGGCTGCACACCGGTCGCCGCCGGCTCGGTCACCGCACGCACCGGCAGCGCCGGCACCGGCTGAGCCGCCGCCTCGGCGCGCTCCGCGGCCGACTGGATGCCGCCCAGCCGGTCCACGCCGAACCGCAGCGCGGACGCGTAGGTGTCGTCCGGGTCGAGCCTGCGCAGCTCCTCCGCGAGCAGTTCGGACGTCTCGCGGCGCTTGAGCGCCACCGCGCGGTCCGGCTGGCCGGGCAGCGCCAGCGTGGCCATCGCCCCGTCGGAGCGGTGCAGCGTGATGGGGCCGCCGGTCGTCTCCAGGCGCACCTGGGTCAGACCGGGACCCGCGGAGACCGCCCGCCGGACGTGCACGTGGAGCCGGTCGGCGAGCCACATCGCGAGCAGTTCGACGCTCGGGTTGGACTCCTCGCCCGCCACCTCGACGGAGACGATCTCCGAGTCGACCTGGTCGAGCGCGGCGGCCAGCATCGAACGCCACGGCGTGATCCGGGCCCAGGCCAGGTCGGTGTCGCCCGGCTCGTAGCTCTCGGCGCGGGACCGCAGTTCGTCGACGGGCTTCTCCGCCGCGTAGCTGTCGGTGACCCGGCGCTGGCTCAGGGCGCCCAGCGGGTCGGCCGCCGGGTCGCTCGGCGCGTCCACCGACCACCAGACCACCACCGGCGCGTCCGGCAGCAGCAGCGGCAGCACCACGGACTGGGCGTGGTCGGAGACCTCGCCGTAGAGCCGCAGGACGACCGTCTCGCCGCTGCCCGCGTCCGTGCCCACCCGTACCTCGGCGTCGAGGCGGGACTGGGTGCGGTCCCGGGGTGAGCGCGAGACGCGCTTGATGACGACGAGTGTGCGCGAGGGGTGCTCGCGCGACGCGTCGTTGGCGGCCTTCAGGGCGTCGTAGGCGTTCTCCTCGTCCGTGACGACGACGAGGGTGAGCACCATGCCGACGGCCGGGGTGCCGATGGCGCGGCGGGCTTTCACCAGCCCCTTGTTGATCTTGCTGGCTGTGGTGTCGGTGAGGTCTATCTTCATGGCCGGCGCCAGCTCCGTCCCTCTCGTGCGAGCATTTCGTCCGCCTCGACCGGACCCCACGTGCCGGACTGGTACTGCGCGGGCTTGCCGTGCTTGTCCCAGTACCGCTCGATCGGGTCGAGGATCTTCCAGGACAGCTCGACCTCCTCGGTGCGCGGGAAGAGGTTCGAGTCGCCCAGGAGGACGTCCAGGATGAGCCGCTCGTACGCCTCGGGGCTCGACTCCGTGAACGACTCGCCGTAGGCGAAGTCCATGGAGACGTCCCGGATCTCCATCGAGGTGCCGGGCACCTTGGAGCCGAAGCGGACCGTGACGCCCTCGTCGGGCTGGACGCGGAAGACGATCGCGTTCTGGCCCAGCTCCTCCGTCGCCGTCTGGTCGAAGGGGGAGTGCGGGGCGCGCTGGAAGACCACCGCGATCTCGGTGACGCGACGGCCAAGGCGCTTGCCGGTGCGCAGGTAGAAGGGGACGCCCGCCCAGCGGCGGTTGTCGACCTCGACCTTGATCGCGGCGTAGGTGTCGGTCTTCGACTGCGGGTCGATGCCGTCTTCCTGGAGGTAGCCGACGGCCTTCTCGCCGCCCTGCCAGCCCTCCGCGTACTGCCCGCGGACCGTGTTCTTGCCCAGGTCCTTCGGCAGCCGCACCGCGCCGAGCACCTTCTCCTTCTCGGCGGCCAGCGCGTCGGCGGAGAAGGAGGAGGGCTCCTCCATCGCGGTCAGCGCCATCAGCTGGAGCAGGTGGTTCTGGATGACGTCACGGGCGGCGCCGATGCCGTCGTAGTAGCCGGCCCGGCCGCCGATGCCGATGTCCTCGGCCATGGTGATCTGCACGTGGTCCACGAAGGACCGGTTCCAGATCGGCTCGAACATCGTGTTGGCGAAGCGGAGCGCCAGGATGTTCTGGACGGTCTCCTTGCCGAGGTAGTGGTCGATGCGGAAGACCTGGTCCGCGGCGAAGACCTCGTGCACGACCTTGTTGAGGTCCTCGGCCGACTTGAGGTCGTGCCCGAAGGGCTTCTCGATGACCGCGCGACGCCACGAACCCCCCTCCTGGTCGGCAAGACCGTGCTTCTTCAGCTGCTGGATGACGACCGGGAAGGAACGCGGCGGCACCGACAGGTAGAAGGCGAAGTTGCCGCCCGTGCCCTGCGCCTTGTCCAGTTCGTCGATCGTGTCGCGCAGCCGCTCGAACGCGTCGTCGTCGTCGAAGGTGCCCTGGACGAAGCGCATCCCCTGGACGAGCTGCTGCCAGACCTCCTCACGGAACGGCGTACGGGAGTGTTCCTTGACCGCGTCATGGACCTCCTGCGCGAAGTCCTCGTGGGCCCACTCGCGCCGGGCGAAGCCGACGAGCGAGAAACCCGGCGGCAGCAGACCCCGGTTCGCGAGGTCGTACACGGCGGGCATCAGCTTTTTGCGTGACAAATCGCCTGTTACGCCGAAGATGACCAGGCCCGACGGCCCCGCGATACGCGGGAGCCGTCGGTCGGCGGGGTCACGCAGCGGGTTGCTGCTCGACAAGGTTTCAGCCCTCCGAGGGGGCGAGGCGCGAAAGCTCCGCCTCGGTCGACTTGAGCAGGTCGGTCCAGGCCGCCTCGAACTTCTCGACGCCCTCGTCCTCCAGCAGCTGGACCACATCGTCGTACGAGATCCCGAGCGCCTCGACCGCGGCGATCTCGGCACGGGACTGCTCGTAGGTACCGGAGATGGTGTTGCCGGTGATCCGGCCGTGGTCGTCGGTGGCCTCAAGGGTGGCCTCCGGCATGGTGTTCACCGTGTTCGGCGCCACCAGGTCGTCCACGTACAGCGTGTCCTTGTACGCCTTGTCCTTGACGCCGGTCGAGGCCCACAGCGGACGCTGCTTGTTGGCCTGCGCCTTGTCGAGGGCGGCCCAGCGCGAGGAGGAGAAGACCTCTTCGTACGCCTCGTAGGCGAGCCGCGCGTTGGCGAGGCCGGCCTTGCCGCGGGCGGCCTTGGCCGCGTCGGTGCCCAGCGCGTCGATCCGCTTGTCGATCTCGGTGTCCACGCGGGACACGAAGAAGGACGCCACGGAGTGGATCTTCGCCAGGTCCAGGCCGCGCTCCTTGGCCTTCTCCAGGCCGGCGATGAACGCGTCCATGACCTCGCGGTAGCGCGCCAGCGAGAAGATCAGCGTGACGTTGACGCTGATGCCGAGGCCGATGACCTCGGTGATCGCCGGGAGACCCGCCCTGGTGGCCGGGATCTTGATCAGGGTGTTGGGCCGGTCCACCAGCCAGGCCAGCTGCTTGGCCTCGGCGATGGTCGCCGCCGTGTTGTGCGCCAGCCGCGGGTCGACCTCGATGGAGACCCGGCCGTCCTGGCCGCCGCTCGTGTCGTAGACCGGACGCAGGATGTCGGCGGCGTCACGGACGTCCGCCGTCGTGATCATGCGGAGGGCTTCCTCGACGGTCACCTTGCGGGCGGCGAGGTCGGTGAGCTGCTGCTCGTAACCGTCGCCCGACGAGATGGCCTTCTGGAAGATCGACGGGTTGGTGGTGACGCCCACGACGTGCTGCTGGTCGATCAGTTCGGCGAGGTTGCCGGACGTGATCCGCTTGCGCGACAGGTCGTCCAGCCAGATCGCGACGCCTTCCTCGGAGAGGCGCTTGAGTGCGTCTGTCATGGAAAATGCATCTCCTACGTGTCGTTTGTCAGCGTCAGCTCTGGGCGGCGGCGATGGATTCCCGGGCCTTGGCAGCCACGTTCTCGGCAGTGAAGCCGAACTCCTGGAAGAGCACCTTGCCGTCGGCGGAAGCCCCGAAGTGCTCCAGGGAAACGATGCGACCGGCGTCCCCGACGAACCGGTACCAGGTCAGACCGATCCCGGCCTCGACCGCGACCCGCGCCTTGACCGACGGCGGCAGCACGCTGTCCCGGTACTCCTTGTCCTGCGCGTCGAACCACTCCACGCACGGCATCGACACGACCCGCGTCGGCACACCGTCGGCTTCGAGCTGCTCGCGGGCCTCGACGGCCAGGTGCACCTCGGAACCGGTACCGATGAGGATCACCTCGGGCGTGCCCGTGGACGCCTCGAACAGGACGTAACCGCCCTTGGTGGTGCCCTCGTTGGCCTCGTACGTCGGCACGCCCTGACGGGTCAGCGCGAAACCGTGCGGGGCACCCTCGCCGTACACCTTGGTGTAGCGGCGCAGGACCTCGCGCCAGGCGATGGCCGTCTCGTTGGCGTCGGCCGGGCGGATCACGTTCAGGCCCGGGATGGCGCGCAGCGAGGCCAGGTGCTCGACCGGCTGGTGCGTCGGGCCGTCCTCGCCGAGGCCGATGGAGTCGTGCGTCCACACGTACGTCACCGGCACGTGCATGAGCGCCGACAGCCGGACGGCGTTGCGCATGTAGTCGGAGAAGACGAGGAACGTACCGCCGTAGACACGGGTGTTGCCGTGCAGCGTGATGCCGTTCATCTCCGCGGCCATGGAGTGCTCGCGGATACCGAAGTGGATGGTGCGGCCGTACGGGTTCGCCTCCGGCAGCGGGTTGTCCGCCGGCAGGAACGACGACGTCTTGTCGATCGTCGTGTTGTTCGAGCCCGCGAGGTCGGCCGAGCCGCCCCACAGCTCCGGGATGACCGCGCCGAGCGCCTGGAGCACCTTGCCGGACGCGGCACGGGTGGCGACACCCTTGCCCGCCTCGAACACCGGGAGCTTGTCCTCCCAGCCGGCCGGCAGCTCGCCCGCGGCGATGCGGTCGTACTCGGCGGCGCGCTCCGGGTTGTTGCTGCGCCACTGCTGGTACGACGGGTCCCACGCGGCCTTCGCCTCGCGGCCCCGGTCCAGCGCCTGGCGGGTGTGCTTGAGGACGTCGTCGGAGACGTCGAAGGACTTCTCCGGGTCGAAGCCGAGAACGCGCTTGGTGGCCGCGACCTCGTCGGCGCCGAGCGCCGAGCCGTGCGCGGCCTCGGTGTTCTGCGCGTGCGGCGCGGGCCAGGCGATGATCGAGCGCATCGCGATGAACGACGGCTTGTTCGTCACCTTCTTCGCGGCCTCGACGGCGTTGTAGATGGCGTGCGGGTCGAGGTCGCCGTCCGGCTTCGGGGCGACGCGCTGGACGTGCCAGCCGTAGGCCTCGTAGCGCTTGACGGTGTCCTCGGAGACGGCGGTCTCGGTGTCGCCCTCAATGGAGATGTGGTTGTCGTCCCACAGGAGGATGAGGTTGCCGAGCTCCTGGTGGCCGGCGAGCGAGGACGCCTCACCGGAGATGCCCTCCTGGAGGCAGCCGTCACCGGCGATGGCGAAGATGAAGTGGTCGAAGGGGGACTCGCCCTGCGGAGCGTCCGGGTCGAACAGACCGCGCTCGTAGCGGGCGGCCATGGCCATGCCCACGGCGTTGGCGACACCCTGGCCCAGCGGGCCGGTCGTCGTCTCCACGCCGGTGGTGTGGCCGTACTCGGGGTGCCCCGGAGTCTTGGAGCCCCACGTACGGAACGCTTCGAGGTCGGCCAGCTCCAGGCCGAAACCGGCCAGGTAGAGCTGCGTGTAGAGGGTCAGGGACGAGTGACCGGCGGACAGCACGAACCGGTCGCGTCCGACCCAGTCGGCGTCGGCGGGGTCGTGGCGCATCACCTTCTGGAAGAGGGTGTACGCGGCCGGGGCCAGGCTCATCGCCGTACCGGGATGGCCGTTGCCGACCTTCTGTACGGCATCGGCTGCCAGGACGCGCGCGGTGTCCACCGCGCGCTGGTCCAACTCGGTCCAGTCGAGGTCTGTTGTGGTCGGCTTGGTGCTCACCCTGGGTCAGGGCTCCTCTCCACATGTCACGCATGTCGAATACCGGTGCACTTGGCGCCCACCGGCCGTTGTCGAGCCTACCCCCGTAAGAACGCGCATTTTTTCGAGTCATTCCAGACTGCCGGGACTCGCGCGGATCCGCCTCCCGACCGGTCCGTTACTGGTCCGTTTCGCATTCGGCAACTGAATACGGAGGTGCTCGTTCGAGTGCTCAACAGAGAGGTGATCAGCTCTTCCGGGGGCGGTGCCCAACACGACCCCACCCCCGCGAATGTCCGGGTCTGGGCAACGTCTACAGTGGCGTGGTACGCGCGAGCCTTTACGGGGAGTTCACACCCGGAGGCTTGCTGGGATGTCTCTGTCAGGGGTGTGCGTGACGGCCGTTGAATCCCGTCCAGCGGGGATTGTCGGGGCGAGCCAGAGCCCGAGTCGGCGGCCGATCAGGGCCCGGGTCATGGCGTTCGTGGCGCTGACCAAGCCGCGGATCATCGAGCTGCTGCTGATCACCACCGTCCCGGTGATGTTCCTGGCCCAGCAGGGTGTGCCGGACCTCAAGCTGGTCCTCCTCACCTGTGTCGGCGGCTACCTCTCCGCGGGTGGCGCCAACGCCCTCAACATGTACATCGACCGCGACATCGACGCGCTCATGGACCGCACCTCGCAGCGCCCCCTGGTCACCGGCATGGTCAGCCCCCGCGAGTGCCTCGCCTTCGGCATCACGCTCGCCGTCGTCTCGACCCTGATGTTCGGCCTGACCGTCAACTGGCTGTCGGCCTGGCTCGCGCTCGGAGCGCTCCTCTTCTACGTCGTCGTCTACACGATGATCCTCAAACGCCGTACCTCGCAGAACATCGTGTGGGGCGGCATCGCCGGCTGCCTCCCGGTGCTCATCGGCTGGTCCGCGGTCAAGGACTCCATGTCCTGGGCCCCGATCATTCTCTTCCTCGTCATGTTCTTCTGGACGCCGCCGCACTACTGGCCGCTGTCCATGAAGGTCAAGGACGATTACGCGCGCGTGGGCGTTCCGATGCTCCCGGTCGTCGCCTCCAACAAGGTCGTCGCCCGGCAGATCGTGATCTACAGCTGGGTCATGGTCGCGGTCTCGCTGCTGCTGACGCCCCTCGGTTACACGGGCTGGTTCTACACCCTGGTCGCGCTGCTGGCCGGCGGCTTCTGGCTCTGGGAGGCGCACGGGCTGCAGAACCGCGCCAAGGCCGAGGTGACGGGCGGCAAGCTCAAGGAGATGCGGCTGTTCCACTGGTCGATCACCTATGTGTCGCTCCTGTTCGTGGCGATCGCGGTGGACCCCTTCCTGAGGTAGTGCGTCTCCTCCTGAGGCAGGAGTCACTCCCCCCGCCCGTCGCCGTTCGATCTACCCGTCGGTAGCATCCTGGCCATGGCAGACACGCAGCAGGTTGACGCGAAGGCCGAGCGCCAGGTGGCCCGCCTCGCCAAGCAGATCGGCACCTTCTCCAAGGCGCACGGCGGGGCCGAGGGCCAGGTCGCGTACATCGGGGAGCGCGGCGCCCGCATCGTCCTCGTCGGCGAGGACGGCGGCTGGGGCGACCTGGTGGCCACGTCGTACGAGATCGCCCAGCAGGCCGTGGAGAAGTCCGGGATCACGGTCCACGAGGACTTCGACGGCGAGTTCGCGGCCAAGGTGACGACGGGCCCGTACGAGTGGAGCCGCATGGCGGGCATCCAGGTCGGCGGCCCGAGCAACGGCTGACGAGGGGCGCCCCCTCACACGGGGTGTGTACGAGCAACACCTCACACCCGGTTCACCCGTTAGGACCTGAGGAGCGCAAGGTCCAGCCATGGGGAGCCCGGATGATCGAAACGCCGTCCCTCGTGGACCAGTACTGCCACGGCGTACTGAGAACGGAGCTGGGCCTCGGCACCTTCGAGGCCCAACTCGCCCGCACCGAGGGCCCACCCGCAGCCGGCACCACCCTCTTCGACACCCAGACGGGATTCGCCGTACGACGATGGTGCCCACCCCTGCTCGGTCTGGAGCCGCACTGTCCGCCCGCCCGTTATCTCGCCCGGCGCCGTGAACTCGGCGTACTGGAAGCGGGCCGCCGGCTGCTGCGCGGCAGTGGCATCACGACGTATCTGATCGACACGGGCCTGCCCGGCGACCTCACCGGACCCGCGGAGATGGCGACGGCCGGGCAGGCGGACGCGCGGGAGATCGTCCGCCTCGAACTCCTCGCCGAACAGGTCGCCGACACCTCCGGCACCGTCGAGTCCTTCCTCGCCAACCTCGCCGAGTCGGTGCACGGCGCCGCCGCGAGCGCGGTCGCCTTCACCTCGGTGGCGGGCGTACGGCACGGTCTCGCACTCGCGCCCGAACCGCCCGGACCCGGCGAGGTGCGGGGCGCGGCGGGCCGCTGGCTGGCCGGGCGGCGCGTCGGCGGACCGCTCAGCGATCCCGTGCTCCTACGACACCTGCTGTGGAACGCCGTGGCGTCCGGACTGCCGCTCCAACTGCACGCCGGACTGGGCGAACCGGGCCTGCGCATCGACCGCACCGACCCCGTCCTGCTCACCGACTTCGTGCGCGCGACGGCCGGGCTCGGCACGGACCTGGTGCTGCTGCACAGCTACCCGTACCACCGGCACGCGGCCCACCTCGCCGGCGTCTTCCCGCACGTCTACGCCGACTCCGGCGCCGCCCTCGTCCGCACCGGCGCCCGCGCCGCGACCGTACTCGCCGAGATCCTGGAGCTGGCCCCCTTCGGCAAGATCCTCTTCTCCAGCGGGGCGCACGGACTGCCCGAACTGCACGTCGTGGGGGCGCGGTTGTTCCGCGAGGCGCTGGGCAGGGTGCTCGGTACCTGGGTCGCCGAAGGGGCATGGTCGCCGGCGGACGCCCAACGGGTGGCGGGACTGATCGCGGTCGGCAACGCAAAGAGGGTGTACGGGCTGGAGTGAGCTGTACAGACTGGGCCCATGTCGACCGACGCGTTGCTCGCCCGCTTCCTGAACGAACTGGCCCCCCTGGAGCCCATCGCCGTGTGGGCTCACGGTTCGCTCGGCGGGGGCGACTACCAGGAGGGCCGTAGCGACCTGGACCTGATAGCCATCCTCGACCATCCCCTCAAGCCGAGCACCGCCCGACAGCTCGTCGCCCTGCACCGGGGGTTGCGCACCGACCCCCTCGCCGTCCGGCTGCACTGCAGCTACCTCGCCCCGGGCACCCAGGACGCCCCGAACCAGCGCCACCTCACCTGGGCGCACGACCACGTCACCCGTCGGCCCGTCACGCCTGTCACCCGGCGTGAACTGCACCAATTCGGGCGGGTGTTGCACGGCGGATCACCGAAGGACCTGCTGCCGGTCGTGACGGACCAGGAGCTGGCCGAGTTCGTCGTACGGGACCAGCGGGAGTTCTGGCGGCCGGCCGTGGACAAGCCGCAGATCTGGCTTGAGAACGGCTGGGTCGATGTGGGCCTGACCACCTTCGCCCGCGCGACGGTCACCCGACGGGACGGCCGCCTGATCACCAAGCGCGAGGCACTCGACCTGCTGCCCGCGCTCGGCGCTCCGGTGGAGGTCGTGGAGGACGTCGTACGGCGGCGTTACGACGATCCGGTACCGTCCGCAGCCTCCGTAGAGGGCGATTGGCTCCGCCGCCGGGCCGAGCTGACCCGGGCCTATCTGGGCCCGGCGATCGACGACCTGGTGACGCGCTACGGGTGAGCCGTTTATTACGGGTGACGCTTCACGCGCGCGTGGGGAGTGACTGTTCCACCGACGGGCCCGGCAGGTCGGCCACGACCTCCGGTCGTTCCCGCAGCGCGAGCAGCACTCGCAGCACGCCGATCCACACCAGGCAGGAGCCCAGCATGTGGAGGGCGACCAGGGCCTCGGGGAGGTTCGTGAAGTACTGGACGTAACCGATGACGCCCTGGGAGAGCAGGATCAGGAACAGGTCCCGGGTGCGGTGCAGGGGGCCCTTGGGGGCGTCGACCGCCTTGAGGACGAACCACAGGGCGAAGGTCAGCGTGACCACGATCCAGGCGAGCACCGCGTGCAGCTTGGCGACCGTCTCCCAGTCGATCGGGATGCGGTCGACCTCCTTGGAGTCGCCCGCGTGCGGGCCCGCGCCGGTGACCACCGTGCCGACCGCGATCAGCAGCACGGAGGCGGTGACCAGGAACCACACCAGCTGCTGCACGGCCTTGCCGACCAGCGGCTTGGGCTCCGCGTCGCCCTCCCGGCTGCGCTGCCACATCAGCGTGGCGACCGCGATCAGCGCCGAGGAGAGCAGGAAGTGTGCCGCGACCGTGTACGGGTTGAGGCCGACGAGCACCACGATGCCGCCGAGGATCGCGTTGCTCATCACGATCCAGAACTGCGCCCAGCCCAGCCGGGTGAGCGTGCGGCGGTACGGCTTCTCCGAGCGTGCCGCGATGATCGCCCAGCCGACGGCGGCGCACAGCACGTACGTCAGCATCCGGTTGCCGAACTCGATGGCACCGTGGAAGCCCATCGCGCTGGTCGTGGTGAGCGAGTCGTCCGTGCACTTGGGCCAGGTCGGGCAGCCGAGCCCGGAACCCGTCAGCCGCACGGCACCGCCGGTGACCACGATGACCACCGACATGACGAGCGCGGCGAGGGCCGCGCGCTGCACCGTCCGGGGATCCGGGGTCCAGCGAGCGGCGATGAAGGCGAGGGGGTTGCGCGCGGCGGCTACGACGTCGGCGGGGGTCACGTTGGGCACGGGGACCATCGTAGGGGGGTGCTTGTGCATGAATTCACGTGGGCGGTGCTTTGCCGGGTGGATCATGCGGAGGTGCTGGTCACAGCGACTGCCGGATGCGCTTCGCCTCCGCCCTGAGCAGACCGGCCTCCCGGGGGTCGCCCCGGTCCGCGACGCAGTCGGCCAGGTGCTCGTACACCGCCATCAGCACGGGGTGGTCGCCGCCGAGCGCGGTTCGGAAGATCTCACCCGCGTCCCGCAGCACGCGCTCCGCACCCTGGTCGTCGCCCTCGGCGCGCAGCACGGGTCCGAGCCGGGTGAGCGACTTGGCACGGTAGTAGTGCTGATTGCCGTAGGCACGCCGGTAGATCTTCTCTGCCTGCTCCAGGATCCGCTTCGCCTCGGCCGTCCGGCCCTGAGCGAGCCGCAGTGAGCCCAGTTTGTTGAGGCAGGACGCGTACTTGTGTTCCTCGGCCTCACTGCGCTTGCTGTGGAGTTCCACCACCGGGCCGAGGAGCGCGTCGGCCCGCCCCAGCGCCGCACGGGCCTGGCGCGCCAGGTCGAGGCGGCGCAGCGGCTGCACGGTACGGCGGGCATCCTCCCGGTGCTGTTCGCCCCGTCGCCGCAGCACGTCCGCCAGGAACTTGGCGACCTGCGCCGTCTCGAAGTCCTCCCCTCCCCGGTGGACCTTGCACGTCTCCAGGGCCGAGTTCAGCCTCTCCTCGGCGAGTTCCAGTTGCCCGCGGTCCTGGGCGACGATGCCTAGGTCGCGCTGGAGCATGGCACGGAAGACCGTGTACTCCGGCGGCTCCTGACTGCCCCGGCTGGGTATCCGTTCCTCGGCGCGCTCGTAGTGGACGGCGGCCTGGGCAAGTTGGCCCGCGTTGCGGTGGATCAGGCCGATCTCCTGTTCGGCGACGGCCCAGTCGAGACTCTCCTCCCGCCAGGTCTGCCCCTCGTAGATCTTCACCGCCGTCTGCACGGCCTCCAGCGCCTCCGGGAAGCGGTTGCGCTCGCGCATGATGCCGCCCAACTGCCGCTGGCACTGCGCCCGTAGCCGAAGGAACGCCTCCCCTTCGTGGTCCGCGCACAGGTCGAGGGCCAGGCGGCACTCCTGTTCGGCTTCGTCGAGTGCGGCGAGCAGGTAGTGCTGGCGGGCCATCGCGTAGCGGGCGGTGGCGCGGGCGAGTTCGTCGTCGTCCCCTATCTCGCGGAGTTCGGCCTCCTGCTCGAAGAAGTCCAGCGCTCGTACCCAGTCGCAGCGGTGTTCCTGGTACATGCCGACGCGGTGCAGCAGCCGGGCCAACGCCTCCGGGTCCTGCGAGGCGCCGTATCCGCCGTCCGCGTCGTCGCCCCAGGCCAGCTTGTCGATGACGGCCTCGACGTGCGGCATCAGGCGCTCGCACACCGGCCACGACGCCAGCAGGTCCGGTGTCGTGGGGAAGCAGGCCTCCATGAGCCGTACCGCCGCCTGGGACCACTCCAGCCGCTCGGCCTCGCTCAGCTCGTCATGGATCAGTATCTGGACCCGAGGATGCATGCCGTACGCGGCCGATCCGTCGCGCCAGTCGCCGCTGCGGGTCACCAGGGAGTGGTCCACCAGCAGCATCACCTCGCGGTTGAAGGTGACCGGGTCGGTCATGATGGCGCACAGCCGGCCCGGGAGCACCGACCGGTTCTGGGTCAGCGTCGTCTTCTGTACGTCCTCCGACGCCAGGAACGCGAACAGCTGCAACAGGTCCACGGCGGCCGGCGAGGCGTCCGAGACCCTGCTGATGGACAGCCGGAAGGTGTCCTCGACGGAGGCCCCGCCCGGCAGGTCGCGCAGGTACTCGGCCACGGTGATCTCGGCCTGCATGATGTAGGCGGCGGCCTGTTCGAGGGCCAGCGGCAGCCAGCCGAGCTGGCGGCCCAGCGAGGCCATGGCCCGATGGTCCGCGTCGGTGACGTGGTCGCGTGCGATACCGAAGCGGCGGCGCAGGAACTCGATGCCCTCGTGCTCGGGGAACGCCCGCAGTTCGATCGGGTCGGCGCGCAGGCCGGTCCACCCGTCGTGCTGCTGGGTGGTGATCAGCACCTCGCCGTCGCCCTCGGGCGGCAGCAGGGGGCGCAGGGAATCGTCGTACGCCGGCCATCCGTCGTACACGAGGAGCCATCCCTGCTGGTCGCGAAGCCGGGACCACAGGTTCATCAGGACGACGTTCTTGCTCTCCTGCTCGGGGATGCCCACGTACTCGGCGAGCTCCAGCAGTTCGGTGCGCAGCGCGTCGGGCCGGGAGGCGTGGAGCCACCACGTGAGGCTGTGCCGGTGGAGGTGCTGGAGGGCGTAGGCCACGGTCAGCTGCGACTTGCCGGCGCCGGTCGCTCCGTACAGGACACAGACGCGCGGGAGAGACCTCTTGTTCTTCTCGCGGCGTTCGACGTCCGGGCGGCGCAGCACGCTCACGATCCGCTCGCTCTCCGCCGCGCGGCCTGTGAAGTACATGCTGAGCATGGGGAGGTTGTTCGGCGGGCCCTGCAAGGGGCTGGGCGATTTCGGACGGGGGTTCTCGGCAGGCTTTCGCGCCACCTGCGCGGCGACGGCAGCGGTCAGACCCACGACGACCGCGGCTCCTGCGGCCAGCCACCACAGCAGTGCCTTGCCCGACTCGGCGGCTTTGGCCGCCACGGTGAGGAAGGCGGCTGCTCCGGCCCCCGTACCAGCGGATAAATTGATCACCCACGAACGCATGTGACCCCCCGAAATCGCTCCGCTACACACCACGAGCATCCCTCTCGTGTTTGCGGGCGAATGTCATCTAATCTTCAGTTTTCCCCGGTGCTCGCGCTTACAACCAACGAGAACCTGGTTCGTTCAAGAGACAAGCCGCGCGTCGTATGGATACGATTCCCGCTCGCGGAAGTTGTTCTACCGTTTACCGGGTCTGGCCCGAGCACGGTGGCCAGTGCGCCGGAGGCGGCAATGGGGCAGGCGAGCGGTTTCCAGACCCCGAAAAGGCTGAACATCGCCTTTGTCCACTGGGCGTTCCCGCCCACGGTCGGCGGGGTCGAGTCCTACCTGTGGAACTGCTCCCGGCTGCTGGCCGGACTCGGCCACCGGGTGACGGTGTTCACGGGGACACCAGGGGCCAGGACGCCCCCGGTGGACGGGGTTGAGGTGCTGTACCACCCCGGCCTCGATCTGTCCCGGGTCACCGAGGGTCGGGAGGAAAGGGAGTCCCTGCGGGACTGGTTCCGGGCCGAACTGACCGCACGGGACATCCGGTTGGTGCACGGTCACAATCTGCACCATTTCTCCGCGGCGCCCGCCGAGGCCCTGCTCGACCTGCGCGATGCGCTGGGGCTGGTGCTGCTGCACACGTATCACAGCATCTGGGAGAAGCCTGAGAACGTCGCCCCGGCCGAGGCGTGCGGCCGGTTCGACGCGCACTTCGCGGTCTCCGACTTCCTCAGGGGTGCCTGTTCGGAGGTGCTGAGCGTGCACTGTGCGAAACCCATGTATCTGGGGATCGACACGGAGTCCTATCTGCGGGTACCCGAGCTTTCCGACCCGAAGGAGGGTGAGGCGGTCGCCATTCTTCTGCCGGCCCGGCTCATTCCCAACAAGGGTGCCGAACTGGCTGTGAAAGCCTTGGCCAAGGTTATTGGGGAGGATCTTCCGGTTCGGCCGTACCTGGTTCTCATGGATACGCCGGACTCGGTCGATTTCCACGGTGAGAAAGTCGGATTTCGGGCTTCCGTGCGCACGCTCGCAAAAACTCTTGAAATTCTCGATCGGGTGCGCTTCGAACGAGCCGGTGTGGATGGAATGACTGATATGTACCGCGGGGCGCGGGTCGTGATCTGCCCGTCCACGTTCGCGGAACCCATGGGGCTCGCGGCACTGGAAGCGATGTGCGCGGCGCGTCCCGTTATCGCCACCAAGGTGGGCGGTCTCTCGGAGGGAATCGGTACGGACGGTGTGTCCGGCTTCCTCGTGGATCCCAAGGACGCCGACGACCTCGCCGGACGCATCGCCGAGCTGCTTCGCTCCCCCCAACTGGCCTGGTCCGTCGGCAACGCGGCGCGGAAGAGGGTGCAGGAGGAGTTCGACCTCGAAGCCCGCTGTCTGCCGCCACTGGTCTTGGCGTACGGCGACGCGCTTGCCGGTATCCCCTTCCACAGGCGGCTGCGCGGATTCCTCACCCGTCGGCTCATTCGACGACGTAGCTCCAGCCCCCGGGCAGCCCGGTCACGTCCACCCCGCCCGAGCGGTCCGCGCTGATCGTGAGCGTGTGTCCGGCCAGTCGCACCCCCTCGGCGCGCAGCGGCCCGAACTGCTCCGGCGGCATGGGGCTGATCCGCAGGGTGCGGCTCGGGACGTCCGGGCGCAGCCCGAGGAGTGCGCCCAGCAGCGCCACTCCGGACGCCGCGGACCAGCCCTGCGGGCGGCAGGCCGCGGGGTAGGCGAGGGGAGCGGGTGATCCCGGGGTGCGGTCATCGCCGCCGTACAGTTCCGGCATCCGGTATCCGAAGCGGGTTGCCGCGTCCAGGAGGCCGTCTGCAAGGAGATACGCCTCCTCGTGGCAGCCTGTCGCGCACAACCCCTGGATCGCTATCGCCGTGTCGTGGGTCCACACCGAACCGCCGTGGTAGCTCATCGGGTTGAAGCCCGGGAGCTTCGAGGAGCGGCTGCGCAGGCCCCAGCCGGAGTTCAGTTCCCCGGAGGCGAGCCAGGCCGCGACGTCACGGGAGCCGGCCGGGTCGAGGATGCCGGTGGACAGCAACTGGCCCATGTTGGACGCGGGGCCGCTGATCCGGGTGAGGTCGCGGCCGACGGCGATGGCCACGTAGCGGGGTGCCGGACCGTCCGGCGACGGCAGCCAGAACGCGTCGGCGAAGCGCTTTCGCAGCGACTGCGCCCACGCGTGCAACCGCTCGGCCTGCTCGTGGCGGCCACGGGCCGACAGCAGCTCGGCCAGCCCGCTCGCCGCCTGGTAGGCGTACCCCTGCACCTCGCACAGGGCCAGAGGCGGCTCGATACGGCGGCCCGCCGCGTCCCGGACCGCGTCCTCGCTGTCCTTCCACGACTGGTGGTGCAGTCCGCCGGCGCGCGAGTAGTAGCGCAGGAAGCCGTCCTCGTCGCCGTCGCTCGTCTTCACCACCCACTCCATGGCCCGCTCCGCGTACGGCAGCAGCGCGTCCACCTCCGCGTCCGGCAGCCCCCAGTGCCAGGCCTCCACCAACAGGGTCACGAAGAGCGGGGTCGCGTCCACCGAGCCGTAGTAGCGCGACGGCACGCGCAGGCCGTGGCCGTGTTCGGAGTCGGCCTGGCGCAGTTCGTGCAGGATCCGTCCCGGGGCCTCCTCGCGGGTCTCGTCGTCCACCGTGCCCTGGCGGCGCGCCAGCGCCCACAGGGTGCCGCGCGCCAGGTCCGTGCCCAGCGGCAGCAGCATCCGTGCCGACCAGATCGAGTCGCGGCCGAACAGCGTCAGGTACCAGGGGCAGCCCGCCGCGACGAACTGGTCCTCGGGACCGTCCGGGGCTGTTCGCTCGGGGTCCGCCAAGCGCAGCGCGCGCAGATCGCCCAGGCCCTGGCGCACCAGCTCCACCAGCCGGCGGTCGCCTTCCACGACGGGTTCGGCCCAGGGCGCCGCGGAGCGGGGAGCGTCGGGGTGGCCGGGCGGGGCAGGAACCGCTCCGCCCTCGACGGTCAGCCGGATCTGCCGACTCTCGCCGGGCCGCAACGTGATCCTGGGCCAGGTGAGGGTGCCGCCCTCGGGGGCCACGGCGATCTCCGGCGCGATGGTCTCTTTGTCCACGACACGCACCTCGGCCCGGCCGGTGGGCGTCTGCCAGTCCAGGCCGACGGCGTCGGACGTGGTCGTGCAAGGCGCGGAGGTTCCCGAATCGCCGCGCTTCACCACGGCGATGTCCGCGAGGTCGGTCGCCAGAGCCAGCTCGACGTGTAATCGGCGGGTGACCGTGCCGACATTGCGCAGCAGGACGGTCTCTCCCGCACCGGCGGTGCGTACGCGTTCGACGATCACGGTGGGATCGTCCGTACCGCCCCCGGGATAGCGGTGGATCGCGGTGAACCGCACCTCGTCGGGGCCGAGCGGCTGCACTCCGATCGGCTCGGGCTCCCGTCCGTCGATCAGCAGGCACACGGTGTGCAGCAGCCTGCGGTCGTGGCCGTAGAACCCGTCGGCGCGCAGACCGCGCAACTGCCCGTCCCGGGGTGACACGGCGAACGCCGGAGCCGCGACGCAGATCACCACGTCGTGCAGCAGCGGTTGTAGGGCGCGCGCAGTCTGAGGTTCCGCCGTCTTGACCACGGAGCGACTCTTCCCGCTCCGTACGAACGTCACTCCCAGCGGAAGAACCTCCCGGCCGCCGTCAGCCCCACGACCGCCCACACCCCCAGAATCCCCAGGTCCCCCCACGGCATCCCGGCCCCGTGCTGCAACACGTCCCGCAACCCGTCCGAAAGGGCCGAGATCGGCAGCAGCCCCAGCACGTCCTGGACCCCCGACGGGTACTTGTCCATCGGCACGATCACCCCGCCGCCGACCAGCAGCAGCAGGAAGACCAGGTTGGCCGCGGCCAGCGTCGCCTCCGCCTTCAGCGTGCCCGCCATCAGGAGGCCCAGGCCCGAGAAGGCCGCCGTGCCGAGGACCAGGAGCAGGAACACAGCGAGGGGGTTGCCGTGCGGGGACCAGCCCAGGGCGAAGGCGATCGCCGTCAGCAGGATGATCTGGAGGATCTCCGTGACCAGGACCGACGCCGTCTTCGCGGTCATCAGGCCCCAGCGGGGGAGCGGGGAGGACGCGAGGCGCTTCAGGACGCCGTAGCGGCGTTCGAAGCCCGTCGCGATGGCCTGGCCCGTGAACGCCGTCGACATCACGGCGAGGGCGAGGATGCCCGGGGCGAGGAAGTCGACGGACTTGCCCTTGCCGGTGTCGACGATGTCCACCGAGCTGAACAGGACCAGGAGGAGGGTCGGGATCACGACCGTCAGCAGTAGCTGCTCGCCGTTCCGTAGGAGCATCTTCGTTTCGAGGGCCGCCTGCGCCGCGATCATGCGGGGGAGGGGTGCCGCCCCTGGCGCGGGCGTGTAGGTCGCCGTGGTCACGAGCGCAGCTCCTTGCCGGTGAGTTCCAGGAACACGTCCTCCAGGGTGTGCCGTTCGACCGAGATCTTCTCCGGCATCACCCCGTGCTGCGCACACCACGAGGCGACCGTGGCCAGCAGTTGCGGGTCGACCTTGCCGCCGACGCGGTAGGAGCCCGGGGTCAGTTCGGCGGCCGTGGAGTCGGCCGGGAGGGCCTTCAGCAGGGAGCCGACGTCGAGGCCGGGGCGGCCGGTGAAGCGGAGGGTGTTCTCGGCGCCGCCGCGGCACAGGTCCTCGGGGGAGCCCTGCGCGATGACCTTGCCGGCGTCGATGATCGCGACGTCGTCGGCGAGTTGCTCGGCCTCGTCCATGTGGTGGGTCGTGAGGATCACCGAAACGCCGTCCGTGCGCAGGTCCCTGACCAGGTCCCAGGTGGCGTGGCGGGCCTGGGGGTCCAGGCCCGCCGTCGGCTCGTCCAGGAAGACCAGTTCCGGGCGGCCTACGACGGCCATCGCCAGCGCGAGGCGCTGCTGCTGGCCGCCGGACAGGCGGCGGTACGTCGTGCGGCCGCAGCTGCCGAGGCCCAGGCGCTCGATGAGCGCGTCCACGTCCAGCGGGTGCGCGTGCAGCTTGGCGATGTGGCGGAGCATCTCGTCGGCGCGGGCGCCCGAGTAGACACCGCCGGACTGGAGCATCACGCCGATCCTGGGGCGCAGCGCGGCGGACTCACGGACCGGGTCGAGGCCCAGGACGCGCACCGTGCCGGAGTCCGGCTTCCGGTACCCCTCGCAGGTCTCGACCGTGGTCGTCTTGCCCGCCCCGTTGGGACCCAGCACCGCGGTGACACCCGCATCGGCCACCAGGTCGAGGCCGTTCACCGCGGTCTTCGTGCCGTACCGCTTCACCAGGGCCTGGACCTGGAGCACGGGCTCACTTCGCATGGGCCCGAGTCTAGGTAGCCCGACCTTGTCTCAGAGCGGCGGGTGCAGGATCTCCTCCTCACGGGGGCGGTGAAGTGGCAGCCAGCGTTCCGCGTAGGCCACGGCGTCCGCCACCGGGAACAGTCGTGCGTCGGCCGCGCCCACCCGCCCCCGTACGACCGGACGGTCCCGTTCGAAGTCGTGGCCCAGTTCGTCGAAGCGGTCGGAGGAGATCGACACCTCGGTCACCGTCTCCCAGCCGTCCGGTCCCGGGCGGCCGATCGGGACCGGCGGGGACGGGATGCGGTACTCAGCGAGATGGAAGCTCGTGCAGGCGTCGTAGCCCGCGCCGAGCAGCAGCACGCGCGCGTGGAGGGCCTCCAGGCGGGCCAGCGGGCTGCGCTCGCCGAGCCGGCAGTCGGTCGCGTGGCCTGCGACGATCTCGCCCGCGCGCGGGCCGAGCGCCGCGAAGGAGGTCTGCGGGTGCGCGGAGCGTTCGGCGCCGGGCCAGGTGCGGACGGTCTCCGGGACGATGCCGACGCCGCGTGAGGGCGTGACGAGGGGGTCGTAGGACGGCATGGAGGTGCGGATGGTGTCCCACCACTCGCGGGGGACCGGCGGGTTTCCCCAGTGGGCCGGGTCCGAGAGGTCGCCGGTCTGGGTGGGGACGACCAGGGTGCCCTCCGGGGTGAGGGCGTCTAGGAGTCCCTGGACGAGCGACACGGCGCCTCCGCAGACCCATCCGAGGGAGCTGAGGGAGGTGTGCGCGAGGAGGATCTCACCGGGGCGGACGCCCAGCTCGCGCAGTTGTGCGGCGACTGTGTCCCGGGTGGCAAGTGGGCCGGTGGGAGGGGGTGTGGACATGGTCGGGAGTGTCCTCGAAGGGGGTCGGTGGCACCAGTGAATTGATCGATCAAAGATCGTTTTCGCAGGTCAGATTAGGTAAACCTAAGTGATGTAGCGCACCGTCCATCGGTCGGGCGCGGGTTGTCAGGCTCTGAGGAATTACGCAACAATGGCGTTGTGAAATACGTTGGCGAGGCCCCGCAGGAGGAACTCGCGACCGGTGAGCGGTCCACCCGCAACCGTGTCGCGCGCTCCATCCTGGACCACGGCCCGTCGACCGTGGCCGACCTCGCAGGCCGACTGGGGCTGACCCAGGCCGCCGTACGCCGTCATCTCGACGCACTCGTCGCCGACGACGTCGTGGAAGCACGTGAGCAGCGGATCTACGGAGCGCGCACGCGCGGCCGTCCCGCCAAGGTGTTCGCCCTGACCGACTGCGGTCGCGACGCCTTCGACCAGTCCTACGACAAGCTCGCCGCGGACGCGCTGCGCTGGATCGCGCAGCGTGAGGGCGGGGACGAGGCCGTCGTCGCCTTCGCCCGTGACCGCATGGCCGCCCAGGCCGTCGCGTACAGCAAGGTCGTCGAGGCCGCCGCCCCCGAGGATCGCGCGGAAGCCCTGGCCAAGGCCCTGAGCGTGGACGGGTACGCTGCTACGGCGCGTAGCGCACCGGTCGGTGAGCAGCTCTGCCAGCACCACTGCCCCGTCGCCCATGTCGCCGAGCAGTTTCCGCAGCTGTGCGAGGCGGAGACCGAGCTCTTCTCCCAGCTGCTCGGCACCCATGTCCAGCGGCTGGCCACCATCGCCCACGGCGACGGCGTGTGCACGACGTTCATTCCGAAGAATTCCAAGACCGTTCCTGATCTACCCAACGCATCCGCGAGTACCGCCGGGAGGAACCCCGCATGACGCTCCCCATCGAGGAGACTGCCCACCCCGAGCTTGAGGGTCTGGGCACGTACGAATACGGCTGGGCCGACTCCGACGTGGCCGGTGCCTCCGCCAAGCGCGGCATCAACGAGGACGTCGTCCGGGACATCTCCGGCAAGAAGAGCGAGCCGGAGTGGATGACCAAGCTCCGCCTCAAGGGCCTGCGCCTGTTCGAGAAGAAGCCCATGCCGAACTGGGGCTCCGACCTCTCCGGCATCGACTTCGACAACATCAAGTACTTCGTGCGTTCCACGGAGAAGCAGGCGGAGTCCTGGGAGGACCTGCCCGAGGACATCAAGAACACGTACGACAAGCTCGGCATCCCCGAGGCGGAGAAGCAGCGCCTCGTCGCCGGTGTCGCCGCGCAGTACGAGTCCGAGGTCGTCTACCACCAGATCCGTGAGGACCTGGAGGAGCAGGGCGTCATCTTCCTCGACACCGACACCGCGCTGAAGCAGCACCCGGAGCTCTTCAAGGAGTACTTCGGCACCGTCATCCCGGTCGGCGACAACAAGTTCGCCTCGCTGAACAGCGCCGTGTGGTCCGGCGGTTCCTTCATCTACGTGCCGAAGGGCGTGCAGGTCGAGATCCCCCTGCAGGCGTACTTCCGGATCAACACGGAGAACATGGGCCAGTTCGAGCGGACCCTGATCATCGTCGACGAGGGTGCCTACGTGCACTACGTCGAGGGTTGTACGGCCCCGATCTACAAGTCGGACTCGCTGCACAGCGCGGTCGTCGAGATCATCGTCAAGAAGAACGCCCGCTGCCGTTACACGACCATCCAGAACTGGTCGAACAACGTCTACAACCTGGTCACCAAGCGCGCCGTCGCCTACGAGGGCGCGACCATGGAGTGGATCGACGGCAACATCGGCTCCAAGGTGACGATGAAGTACCCGGCCGTCTACCTCATGGGCGAGCACGCCAAGGGCGAGACCCTCTCCATCGCCTTCGCGGGCGAGGGCCAGCACCAGGACGCCGGCTCCAAGATGGTCCACATGGCGCCGAACACGTCCTCCAACATCGTCTCCAAGTCGGTGGCGCGCGGCGGCGGTCGTACGTCCTACCGCGGTCTCGTCGAGATCGGCGAGGGTGCCCACGGCTCCAAGTCGAACGTGCTCTGCGACGCGCTGCTCGTCGACACGATCTCCCGCTCGGACACGTACCCGTACGTGGACGTCCGCGAGGACGACGTGTCCATGGGCCACGAGGCGACCGTCTCCAAGGTCAGCGACGACCAGCTCTTCTACCTGATGAGCCGGGGCATGACCGAGTTCGAGGCGATGGCGATGATCGTGCGCGGCTTCGTCGAGCCGATCGCCAAGGAACTGCCCATGGAGTACGCGCTCGAACTCAACCGGCTGATCGAGCTGCAGATGGAAGGCTCGGTCGGTTAAGACCGGTCCTTCCGCAAGTAGCCAGCGAATTCTGATGCAGGAAAGAGAGCAGACCGACAGCCATGGCTGAGGCTCAGAGTATTCCGGTGGGCTCCACCACCGCCGGCGCGGTGGCCGTTGCCGCCGAGTCGACCGTCGCCACGCGCATGAGCGCGCCCCCGTCCTTCGACGTGGCGGACTTCCCGGTCCCCCACGGCCGCGAGGAGGAGTGGCGGTTCACCCCGCTGGAGCGCCTGCGCGGACTGCACGACGGCACCGCGGTCGCCACCGGCGACGGCGTGAAGGTCGCCATCGGGGCCCCGGAAGGGGTCACCGTGGAGACCGTCGGCCGTGACGACGCGCGACTCGGCAAGGCGGGCACCCCGGTGGACCGGGTGGCCGCCCAGGCCTACTCGTCCTTCGAGAAGGCCTCGGTCGTCACCGTTCCCAAGGAGACGGTCCTCACCGAGCCGATCCGCATCGTCGTGCACGGCGAGGGCGGGGTCGCCTACGGCCACCAGGTCATCGAGCTGGGAGCCTTCGCCGAGGCCGTCGTCGTCATCGACCACACCGGAGACGCGGTCCTCGCGGCCAACGTCGACTACGTCCTCGGTGACGGCGCCAAGCTGACCGTCGTCTCCGTCCAGGACTGGGACGACAAGGCCGTACACGTCGGCCAGCACAACGCGCTGATCGGCCGCGACGCCACCTTCAAGTCGTTCGTCGTCACCTTCGGCGGCGACCTCGTACGACTGCACCCGCGCGTGGCCTACGCCGGACCCGGCGGCGAGGCCGAGCTGTTCGGCCTGTACTTCACGGACGCCGGCCAACACCAGGAGCACCGCCTCCTCGTCGACCACAACGTCCCGCACTGCAAGTCCAACGCCGTCTACAAGGGCGCGCTCCAGGGCGAGGGCGCCCACGCCGTCTGGATCGGCGACGTGCTCATCGAGGCCACGGCCGAGGGCACCGACACGTACGAGATGAACCGCAACCTCGTGCTGACCGACGGCGCCCGGGTCGACTCCGTGCCGAACCTGGAGATCGAGACCGGCGAGATCGTCGGCGCCGGACACGCCTCCGCGACCGGCCGCTTCGACGACGAGCAGCTCTTCTACCTGATGGCCCGCGGCATCCCCGCCGACGACGCCCGCCGACTGGTGGTCCGCGGCTTCTTCGCCGAGCTGGTCCAGCAGATCGGTGTCGCCGACATCCAGGAGCGGCTGCTGGAGAAGATCGACGCGGAGCTGGAGGCGTCGGTCTGATGTCGTTCGTACGCGCCTGTGGGCTGAGCGAGCTGGAGGAGGACACCCCGAAACGGGTGGAACTCGACGGCACGCCGGTCTCGGTCGTCCGTACCGCGGGAGAGGTGTTCGCGATCAACGACATCTGCTCGCACGCGAACGTCTCGCTCTCCGAGGGCGAGGTGGAGGACTGTCAAATCGAGTGCTGGCTGCACGGCTCCGCGTTCGACCTGCGCACCGGCAAGCCGTCCGGCCTTCCCGCCACGCGCCCCGTACCCGTTTACCCCGTAAAGATCGAAGGGGACGACGTGCTCGTCTCCCTCACCCAGGAGTCCTGAGGAACCCATGGCAACGCTTGAAATCCACGACCTGCACGTCACCGTCGAGGCCGACAACGCCACGAAGGAGATCCTCAAGGGCGTCGACCTCACCGTGAAGCAGGGCGAGACCCACGCCATCATGGGCCCGAACGGCTCCGGCAAGTCGACCCTCGCCTACTCGCTCGCGGGCCACCCGAAGTACACGATCACCGGCGGCACCGTCACCCTCGACGGCGAGGACGTCCTGGAGATGTCCGTCGACGAGCGCGCCCGCGCCGGCCTCTTCCTCGCGATGCAGTACCCGGTCGAGGTCCCCGGCGTCTCCGTCTCCAACTTCCTCCGTACGTCCGCCACGGCGATCCGTGGCGAGGCCCCCAAGCTGCGTACCTGGGTGAAGGAAGTCAAGGAGACCATGGAGCGCCTCTCCATGGACCCCGCCTTCGCCGAGCGCAACGTCAACGAGGGCTTCTCCGGCGGTGAGAAGAAGCGCCACGAGATCCTTCAGCTGGAGCTGCTCAAGCCGAAGATCGCGATCCTCGACGAGACCGACTCCGGCCTGGACGTCGACGCCCTGCGCGTCGTCTCCGAGGGCGTCAACCGCGTCCGCGAGACCGGCGAGGTCGGCACCCTGCTGATCACGCACTACACGCGCATCCTGCGCTACATCAAGCCCGACTTCGTGCACGTCTTCTCCGGCGGCAAGATCGTCGAGTCCGGCGGCGCCGAGCTCGCCGACAAACTGGAGGACGAGGGCTACGAGGCTTACACGAAGGGTGGCGTATCCGCGTGACGCAGACGCCGGGCCTCCTCACGAGTTCTTCTCAGCTGCTCGACGAGGCGATCCGCAAGGACTTCCCCATCCTGGACCGCACGGTCCACGACGGTAAGAAGCTCGTGTACCTGGACAACGCGGCGACCTCGCAGAAGCCGCGCCAGGTGCTGGACGCCCTGAACGAGTACTACGAGCGCTACAACGCCAACGTCCACCGCGGTGTGCATGTGCTCGCCGAGGAGGCCACGGCGCTGTACGAGGGCGCGCGCGACAAGGTCGCCACCTTCATCAACGCGCCCAGCCGCGACGAGGTGATCTTCACCAAGAACGCCTCCGAGTCGCTCAACCTCGTTGCCAACATGCTGGGTTGGGCCGACGAGCCCTACCGCGTGGACCACGAGACCGAGATCGTCATCACGGAGATGGAGCACCACTCCAACATCGTGCCGTGGCAGCTGCTCTCGCAGCGCACCGGCGCGAAGCTGAAGTGGTTCGGCCTCACGGACGACGGCCGGCTGGACCTCTCGAACATAGAAGAGGTCATCACGGAGAAGACGAAGATCGTCTCCTTCGTGCTGGTGTCCAACATCCTGGGCACGGTCAACCCGGTCGAGAAGATCGTGCGCCGCGCGCAGGAGGTCGGGGCCCTGGTCCTGATCGACGCCTCGCAGGCCGCACCGCACATGCCACTGGACGTCCAGGCCCTCCAGGCCGACTTCGTGGCCTTCACCGGCCACAAGATGTGCGGCCCGACGGGCATCGGTGTGCTGTGGGGCCGCCAGGAGCTGCTCGAAGACCTCCCCCCGTTCCTGGGCGGCGGCGAGATGATCGAGACGGTGTCGATGCACTCGTCGACATACGCCCCGGCGCCGCACAAGTTCGAGGCGGGCACCCCGCCGATCGCGCAGGCGGTCGGTCTGGGCGCGGCGATCGACTACCTGTCGGCCATCGGCATGGACAAGATCCTCGCCCATGAGCACGCGCTCACGGAGTACGCGGTGAAGCGCCTGCTGGACGTCCCCGACCTGCGGATCATCGGCCCCACCACGGCCGAGGACCGGGGCGCGGCGATCTCCTTCACGCTCGGTGACATCCACCCGCACGACGTGGGCCAGGTACTGGACGAGGAAGGTATCGCGGTCCGGGTCGGCCACCACTGCGCACGACCCGTCTGCCTCCGCTACGGAATTCCTGCGACCACGCGAGCGTCGTTCTATCTGTACTCCACGCCGGCCGAGATCGACGCACTGGTCGACGGTCTGGAGCACGTACGGAACTTCTTCGGCTGAGGGACGTGAACTGAGACCGTGAAGCTGGATTCGATGTACCAGGAAGTCATCCTGGATCACTACAAGCACCCGCACGGGCGGGGCTTGCGGGATGGCGACGCCGAGGTGCACCACGTCAACCCGACATGCGGCGACGAGATCACGTTGCGCGTGAAGTACGACGGCACGACGATCAGCGACGTCTCGTACGAGGGCCAGGGCTGCTCCATCAGCCAGGCATCGGCCTCCGTACTGAACGACCTCCTCGTCGGCAAGGAGCTGTCCGAGGCGCAGAAGATCCAGGAGACCTTCCTGGAGCTGATGCAGTCCAAGGGCAGGATCGAGCCCGACGACGCGATGGAGGAGGTGCTGGAGGACGCGATTGCGTTCGCCGGTGTCTCCAAGTACCCGGCACGTGTGAAGTGCGCCCTCCTGAGCTGGATGGCGTGGAAGGACGCGACGGCCCAGGCCCTGGGCGGAGCCGACGCCGACGCGGAAAGGAAGACGGCATGAGCGACACCGAGACCATGGAGATCAAGCCCGCCTCCGAGGAGGAGGTCCGCGAGGCCCTGCTCGACGTCGTCGACCCCGAACTGGGTATCGACGTCATCAACCTCGGCCTCATCTACGGCGTTCACATCGACGACGCGAACATCGCGACCATCGACATGACGCTGACCTCGGCGGCCTGCCCGCTGACGGACGTCATCGAGGACCAGGCCAGGTCCGCCACGGACGGCCTCGTCAACGAACTCCGCATCAACTGGGTCTGGATGCCGCCGTGGGGCCCGGACAAGATCACGGACGACGGGCGGGATCAGCTTCGGGCGTTGGGGTTCAACGTCTGAGCCTGCTGACTCACCGGAAACGGCCATACCTTTGGGGTATGGCCGTTTCTCTGCATCACGTCGTCATCGACACGCACGATCTGCCCGGGCTCGCCCGCTTCTGGTGCGGGGTGCTCGACTGGCGGATTCTCTCGGAGCGGGAACGCGAAGTCGTCATCGGGCCTGGGGAGTTCGCGGAGACGGGGATCTGCTTCATGCCGGTGAGCGGCCCGAAGACCGTCAAGAACCGGCTGCACTTCGACCTCGCCCCCGACGACCAGGAGGCCGAGGTCGAGCGGATTCTCGCGCTGGGTGCGCGGCGGGTCGACGTCGGACAGGGCGAGGCCGTGGGCTGGGTGGTGCTCGCGGACCCGGAGGGCAACGAGTTCTGCGTACTGCGGCCCAAGGCCTCGCTGATCGCTTTTCGAGACGTGTCCGCCTAGTTGAGCCCGGCCACCAGCCGGAACGCCGAATCCGACCGGTACAGGCTGCTGTTCTGGTAGCGGTCCAGCTTGAGTTGGAAGTTCTGGTGGCGGAGGAAACGGCCCGGGTAGTTGACCGACTCCAGCATCACCGCTCCGGAGTCGGGCGACGCGCGGGGGCAGAAGGTGGCGTCCTGTTTGAAGAGGGACGAGCCGTCGTTGCGTTCCGCGCGGAGGACGAAGTTGCGGTGACGGAGGTAGGTGCCGTCGGCCGTCGCGAAGGAGTAACAGGAGCTCTTCGCCAGGCCCTTGACCAGTTTGAAGGTGGCGGCGCGGCGGGCCGCGGCGGAGCTGACCGGGTTGAGCTTGACGAAGTCGCCGCTCACCTGCCAGTAGCGGTCCGGGTAGTTGACCGAGCGGACCGATCTCCAGGTGGTCGAGGAACTCGACGAGCCGGACGAACTCCCGTGGGACGACGTCGACTTGGAGGGTGCGGGCGCCTTCGTCGAGGGTGAGGGAGTGGAGCTGTGTTCCGTGGCGGCGGTCGAGGTGGTGGGCGCCTTCGCGGAGGCCGGCGTGTGCTCGTCGGGCGTGGGCGTGCTCTTCGTCGACGGTGAGGCGAACGAGAGCAGGCCGGGACCGTCGGCACTGTCGGGTGTGTTCTGATCCGCCTGCTTCATATGTGACTTGTCGTCAGCATCCTTGTCCGTCACGACAATTGCCGTGACGCACGTGACGATCGTGGTGACGGCGAGAGCTCCGGCCAGCCAGAGCCGGCGGGTTCCGGGGGCCCGGGAGCTGTCGGGGGTCCAGCCGTTCTCCCAGGGGGTGTTGTGCGGGGAAGGGGGCTGGGACGTGCTGTCTGGCATGCGCTGTTCCTCCAGCGGCGCCCATGGCGACGGCCGTGACCGTAAGAGCCAGGTGTGTGAACGGTGAAACAGTAGTGGAGGGAGGGGGCTCCGAGCAGCCGTTTCAGTGAGCGGTTTCTACGAGATTCCCGGGTCCGTGTGTCACGTAGAGGCACTCACGTGACGTATGGGACTTCACGTCCACTGTGCCGGTGCCGTTATGTACACTCGTACACATGGGATTCCTGATGCTCCTCACGGCGATCGCCGCGGAGGTGGGCGGCACCACCGCCATGAAGTTCAGCCACGGCTTCAGCCGGCTGTGGCCGTCGGTCCTCACGGTCGTCGGATACGTGCTGTCCTTCGCGCTGCTCGCGCAGACGCTGAAGTCGATGTCGGTGGGTACGGCCTACGCGATCTGGGCCGGCCTCGGCACCGCGGCCATCGTGGGGATCGGGACGGTGTTCCTGGGTGAGGGCATGACCCTCGCGAAGGCCGTCGGCATCGCGCTGATCATCGTCGGGGTCGTGGTCCTCAACCTGGGCGGCGCGCACTGATGGCTCGGCGTTACGACCCCGAGCGGCGTCAGCGGATCATCGACGCGGCGATCCGGGTGGTCGGGGAGAAGGGCATCGCGGGCCTCAGCCACCGTTCCGTCGCCGCCGAGGCCGATGTGCCGCTCGGCTCGACGACGTACCACTTCACGACCCTCGACGAACTGATGGTCGCCGCACTGCGCCAGGCCAACGAGGCCTTCGCCAAGGTGATCGCCTCGCGAGGTGGTCTTGAGGACCCGCGCACCGACCTGGCCGGGGAGTTGGCCGGCTGGATGGGGGAGTGGCTCGCGGGCGACCGCACGGGCGTCGAGCTGGAGTACGAGCTGTACCTGGCCGCCCTGCGCCGCCCCGCGCTGCGCCCCGTCGCCGACGAGTGGACCCGCGACCTCGCCGAGCAACTGGCCCGGCGGACGGACCCGGTGACCGCGCGAGCGCTCGTCGCGCTGATCGACGGGATCTGTCTGCAGGTGCTGTTGACGGACGCGGTGTATGACGAGCGGTATGCGCGGGAGGTGTTGGGGCGGGTGATTCTGGGGGCGGGGCCTGGGCCTGGGCCTGGGGTTGGAGCTGGGTCTGGGGCTGGGGTCGGCGTCGAGGTCCAGGTCAGGTCCGGGGGCTGAGGGCAGGTCCGGATCCGGGGCCGGGACTGAGGGGGAGGGCTGAGGTGCTTGCGCGCGCCATGCCCGGTACCCGCTGCACCCCTTAGTGACTTCACCGGCCTCTCCGTGAAGTGGCTACCCCCTGCGACGTGTTCGGCCTACTCGTGAAGTCGCCGCCCCTCGCGACCACTTCGCCCCTCCCCTTGAACTCGCCGGTCCCCTCCGCGACCGCGTCAGCCTCCTCGTGGACTTGTCGGCCCCATGACTTCTGTGGCCTCCGCGATCCCTCCCGCTTTTCGATGACCTCTTCGCCCCCTGAACCAGCCAGCCGACGCGACCACTTCAGCCTCCCCATGAACTCTCCGGCCCTCGCCGTGAGTCCGCCGGCCTCACGCGACTACTTCAGCCTCCCGATGACCTCTTCGCTCTCCGCTCTCTCCCCAGCCTCTCCGCGAACTTTCCGGCCCTCGCCGTGAATCCGCCGCCCTCCCGCGACCACTCAGCCTCCCCATGACCTCTTCGCCCCCCGCTCCCTCCCCAGCCTCTCGGTGAACTCTCCAGTCCCCCATGGCCTCTCCGGCCCCCGCGCGACTTTCGTCGGCCTACCGTGAACTCTCCGCCCCCCACCGGGTAACAGCAGGCGACACCGCACCACTCGGCACTGGTGAACCGTCGGCACTGACGAACCGGAATGAATGGGGGAGCCTTGTGAGTGGACCACCGTCAGCCGCGGCGCGGGGTGGCGACGATGCGGAGGTTGTTGCCCGGTCGTTGGAGGAGCCGGAGTTGTTCGCCCTGCTCTATGACCGGTACGCGGCGGACATTCACCGGTACGCGGCGCGGCGGTTGGGGGACGGTGCGGCCGATGACGTCACCGCCGACACGTTTCTCGCGGCGTTTCGCATCCGGTCGCGGTACGACCTGAGTCGGGCCAACGCGCGCCCCTGGCTCTACGGCATCGCGGGCAACCTCATCGGCAAGCAGCGCCGTACCGAAGTGCGGGCGCTCAAGGCCTTGGCCCGCACCGGGCGTGACCCCGTCGCCGCGTCCTGGGGGGAGTCCTGGGTCGAGGACACCGACAGTCGGATCGCCGCGCAGGGGCCGCTCGCCGGTGCCCTCGCCGCGCTGTCGGCGGGCGACCGGAACGTGCTGCTGCTCGTCGCCTGGGCCGACCTCACCTACCAGGAGGTCGCCGAGGCGCTGGGCATCCCGGTCGGCACCGTCCGTTCCCGGCTCAACCGGGCGCGGCGCAAGGTACGTACGGCGCTCGGCGCCGATCCCGCATTCGTGAACGACGCGGCGGAGGTGGCATAGCGATGGACGAGATGACACACGTGCGCGAGCTGCGCGCCGAAGCGACGGAGCCCGACCGCGGACGCCTCGCGGCGGGGCGTACCCGGCTGACCGAGGCCGCGCTGGCCGGACAGCGGCGCCGAGCGCTCTGGCGGCGACGGGAGTTCGTGATCGTCGCGGTCGTGGCCGCGGTCACCGCCGTGGCCGTCACCGTCACCGTGCTGCTGGCCGGGACGACCCCGGGCCGGAAGGTGGAGCCCGCGGCCACGCCGAACGCGGATCTGAGGGGGCTGAGCGCGGCTCAACTCCTGGAGCGGGCAGCCGAGTTGGTAGAGAAGGAGCCGGACTCCGCCGTACCGAGGGCCGATCAGTGGATCTACACCCTGCAGATGGCCGAGGCACCCGATCCGGGGACCGTGAAGGCGCTGGGCAGGGCGGCGATCGAGCAACCGGGCTGGATCCGGTACGACGGCAGCGCGATGGCCTCCGTGAATCCCGTCCCCAAGGGGCAGAAGTCCAAGCTCTCCGTCACCAAGATGCACCTGGAGAACGGCGGGGAGGGCGACGACCGCTCGCCGCGTGAGATGTACCGGGTGCTGGACGCCCTGCCCGCCGGCGCCGGACAGACCCTGAAGTTCCTCCGTGAGAAGAACGCCATCGCCGACGGCAAGGGGACGACCCGGGCCGAGTCGGACTACACGGAGATCAGCGTGCTGCTGACCGCCCACGTGATGCCGTCCAAGGGGCTGGCCTCGCTCTACCGTGCCCTCGCGACCCTGCCCGGAGGCAAGGTCGCCGACCACCTGGTGAAGGACGCCGCGGGGCGCCGGGTGATCGCGCTGGCCTATCCCAGGGACGGCACCCTCAAGTCCGGGGGGTCGATGGCGGACCAGTGGCTGATCGACCCGCAGACCTACCGGATCGTCGGGACACGGATGCTTGTGGACGGAAAGGTCGTCGGCGGCCAGTCGATCGCCGCGCGCGCCGTGGTGGACAAGGCAGGCGCACGCGGCTGACCCGGCACCCCGGCACGGGCGGCCCGCACTACGAGGGGGGTGCGGGCCGCCCGTAACACTGCCGTGGGGCGTACGGGTGTGTCGTTCCCTGAGACGCCCCGTGGACGAGTTGGTCCCTGCCGCCCCCGCCAGGTTAGGTTTCCCTCATGACCGACACGACCGCACCTCGCACCACCGGCGCCGTTGCCGCCGGCCTCGCCACCGTCGCCGCCGACGGGACCGTACTCGACACCTGGTTCCCCGCGCCCGAATTGTCCGCCGAACCTGGCCCCGCCGGTACCGAGCGGCTGTCCGCCGAGCGTGCCGTGGAGCTGCTCGGTGAGGGTGCGGCCAAGGCGATCGGTCCTGACGCCCGCCGGGGCGTCGAGGTCATCGCGGTCCGCACGGTCATCGCCTCCCTCGACGACAAGCCGCTCGACGCGCACGACGTCTACCTGCGCCTGCACCTCCTCTCGCACCGCCTGGTCAAGCCGCACGGCCAGAGCCTGGACGGCATGTTCGGCTTCCTCGCCAACGTCGCCTGGACCTCGCTCGGCCCGGTCGCCGTGGACGACGTCGAGAAGGTCCGGCTGAACGCGCGCGCCGAGGGACTGCACCTCCAGGTGACGTCCGTCGACAAGTTCCCCCGCATGACGGACTACGTGGTCCCGAAGGGCGTCCGTATCGCCGACGCCGACCGGGTCCGCCTCGGCGCGCACCTCGCCGAGGGCACCACCGTCATGCACGAGGGCTTCGTCAACTTCAACGCAGGCACGCTCGGCACGTCGATGGTCGAGGGCCGTATCTCCGCCGGTGTCGTGGTCGGCGACGGCTCGGACATCGGCGGCGGCGCGTCCACGATGGGCACGCTGTCCGGTGGCGGCAACGTCCGCATCACCATCGGCGAGCGCTGCCTGGTCGGCGCCGAGGCCGGCGTCGGCATCGCGCTCGGCGACGAGTGCGTCGTGGAGGCCGGCCTCTACGTCACCGCCGGCACCCGCGTCACGATGCCCGACGGCCAGATCGTCAAGGCCCGCGAGTTGTCCGGTGCCTCCAACATCCTCTTCCGCCGCAACTCGGTCACCGGCACGGTCGAGGCCCGCCCGAACAACGCGGTCTGGGGCGGCCTGAACGAGATCCTGCACAGCCACAACTAGCAGTGCCGTGACGTGAGTCGAGCGCCCTTCCGCCCGCCGGGAGGGCGCTCGCTCATGTCCGTACGGTCGCCGCGAAACCCGCCAACGCCGTGACCTCGCCCTCGGCATACGCCACGATCGCCTCCGTCTTCCAGACGGACACCGTCGGGCCGCATGACAGGGCCCGCGCGGGCCGGGCGGAAATTTCTCGGGCCGACAGGCATAGCGACGCACCCCCGCGAGCGTCACAAGGAATACAGAGGCGGGGCACGGGCACCGCCGGGGGAAGAGAAGGTGACGATGAATGCCGAAGGGCTGGAGAGTTTCCGGGACTTCGTGGACAGCAGGTCGTCGGCACTGCTGAAGACCGCCGTGCTGCTCAGCGGGGGCGACCAGCACGCCGGTGAGGACCTGCTGCAGAACGCCCTGGCCAAGGCGGCCGGGCGGTGGCAGCGGATCGATGAACCCGAGGCCTACGTACGGCGGATCCTCTACCGCCAGCAGGTCAGCCGCTGGCGGCTGAAGTGGCGTAAGCGCGAGGTCAGCGTCGCCGAACCGCCGGAGGCGGGCGCGGAGGTCGACGCGGCGTCGGCGGCCGAACTGCGCCTGGTGATGCGCGAGGCGCTGTCCCGGCTCACCGCCCGCCAGCGCACCGTGCTCGTGCTGCGCTACTTCGAGGACCTGCCCGAGGCCGACGTGGCCCGTCTCCTGGGCTGCTCCGTCGGCACCGTACGCTCCACCACCCATCGCTCCCTGGCCCGACTGCGCGCTCTCGCACCGGAGTTGGCCGCCCTGGGCCCGGCCGACGTCGAGCTCCAGCCGTCCCGCGACTACTCGCCCGTGGAGGTGCGTCCGTGAACGTCGAGGAACTCCTCCGCGACGCGCTGCGCGAGCAGGCCGCCGAACAGGCCCCGGCAGGACCGGGGTTCGCCGACTGGGTGCTGGCCGTCCGCCGGCGTCGCCGCAACCGCAGGCTCGCCAGCATCGCCGCCGCCACGGCCGCCGTGGTCGCCGTCGCGGTCGCCGTCCCGCTGCTGGACTCCGGGAAGCACGACGTCCGTCCGTCGGGTGTCGTGGAACAGCAGAAGATCAGCGCCGCCCCCGACCAGTCGCCGCCGCGCGACCTGATCGCGGCCGGGAACACGGCACTTGCCGCCTACTACATTCCGACCACCGTCAAGCGGTCGGCCACGGAGGCCGTCTCCCAGCGCGTCTACTGGCTGCTGGACCAGAAGACGGGCAAGTACGTGAAGGCCCCCCAGTGGTCCATCGTCGCCGTCGCCCCCGGCATGAAGACCGCCGCCGTCCTGGAGAAGACCCTGCCCGCCTCCAGGATCGGTCTGCTCGACCTGACCACCGGCAAGGTCGAGCGGTGGATCCAGGTCGACCACAAGGTCGCGGGGCTCCAGTTCTCGCGGGACGGACGGAAGCTCGTCGCGACGACCTACGGCGAGAACCCCGACCAGATGGTCAAGCCGAAGGGCTCCAACGGCTGGAGCGGGAAGGATCCGTCGAGCCGCACCGGTTTCTACGTCTTCGACGTGGCCTCCGGCAACGGCTCCTGGAGCGAGGTCAAGATCGGCGGCGACCCGAACAACCCCATGGGCCCCGGCTTCATCAACTCCCGCCAGGACTTCGCCCTCACCCGGGACGGCAGGTACATCTGGGCCGGGAACCCCGAGGGCGACATCGGCAAGCAGTTCTGGGACCTCAAGGGCACCGCGATGCCCGTGCCGGAGAACCAGAAGTACCTGGTCTGGTACGTCGACGCGTGGGACTCGCCCAGCGGCAAGCTCGTCGCCGGCGACTTCGCGGGCCAGAAGTGGCACACCTCGTCCTACGTCGTCGACGCCACCACCGGCGGCAAGACCGAGATCCACGGACAGCAACTGCTCGCCTGGGCCGACGACAAGTCCCTCATCGCCTGGGACATCGGGAAGGGGGCGAAGGAGAGCGAGTACCACCAGCGGCTGGTGCTGGTCACCATCGGCAGCGACAAGGAGGTACCGCTGAGCGGCTTCCGCAAGGGCACCGACTCCAGCGCCGGACGGTGGGAGCCGGTCTTCGCGGAGCGCTGACCGGGGCCGAGCCCGGGTCAGCCGGCCACGAACTCCTCGTACGCCGCCAGCAGTCCGCCGACCGCCTCGCGGCCGGCGGGCCGCAGCGGTGAGCGGACCGGGCCCGCGGGCAGGCCGAGTTCGTTGAGGAGAGCCTTGACGGTGACGGTGCCGGGCAGTCCCGCCGACATCATCAACTCGATGAGCGGTGTGGCGCGTTGCTGGAGGCGGGCGGACACGGGGGTGTCGCCCGCCTCGAACGCGTCCAGGATCGCCCGGAGTTGGCCGGGCACGACGTTCGCGACCGTGCTCACGTACCCCGTCCCGCCCACCGCGTACAGCGCGAGAATGTGCTCGTCGCAGCCCGCGTAGTACGCCAAGTCGGTGCGGTCCAGCACCTTTTGGGTGCCGAGGAAGTCGTAGGAGCAGTCCTTGACCGCGACGATCCGGGGGTGCTCGGCGAGCCGGATCATGGTCTCCGGTTCGATGCGGGTGCCGGTGCGGCCGGGGATGTCGTAGAGCGCGAGGGGCAGTCCCGAGGCGTCGGCGACCTCGCGGAAGTGGGCTTCCAGGGCGTCCTGCGGGGGCTTGCTGTAGTACGGCGAGACCACCAACACCCCGTCCGCGCCCGCCTTTTCGGCCTGCAGGGCGAGTTCCACGGTGTGCCGGGTGTCGAAGGTGCCCACGCCCGAGACGAGCGACGCGCGGTCGCCCACCGCCTCGCGGACGGCCGCGATGAGCGCCGACTTCTCCGCGTCCGTCGTGGTCGGCGACTCGCCGGTCGTCCCGGACAGCACGAGCCCGTCGCAGCCCTCCGACACCAGCCGTTCGGCGAGGAGTTGGGCGCCGTCGAGGTCGAGCGTGCCCGCCTCGGTGAAGGGGGTGACCATGGCGCACAGGGCGCGACCGAAGGGCGGTGGTGCGGAGGTGGCGGTGTTCGTCATGGGAGTAGTCTCGGCAGAGCAACAGTGAAGCTCCACTTAATTCTTCTACGGGATATCGGTAAGGGATACTGCGCGATGGTGGCTGGTGGGAGTGCCGTGGACAGCGGGAGCGACATCGAGCGGATCGACCTCGGCGAGGTGCCGTACGAGGAGGCCGTCGAGCGGATGACCGGCTGGGTCGGACAGCGCCGCGCCGGCGAGATCCGCGACCGCCTCGCCCTGCTCAGCCACCCGCCCGTCATCACCTACGGCTCCCGCACCCCGCCCACCGAACTCCCCGCCGACTCAGCGATCCCCCTGGTCCCGGTCGACCGCGGCGGACAGGCCACCTACCACGGCCCCGGCCAGCTGATCGGCTACCTGGTCCTCAACCTCCGCGAGCGCGGCCCCGGCGACATCGTGCGCTGGGTCGAGAACGCCCTGATCGACGCCTGCGCCACCCTCGGTTTCGAGACGCTACGACGGGACACCCCGCCCGGCGCCCAGTCCCTGGTCGGCGTGTGGACACCGGACGGCGCGAAGCTCGCCTCGATCGGCATGCGCATCCGGGGCGGCGTGACCAGCCACGGCTTCGCCCTCAACATCACGTCGGATCTTGGGGAGTTCGCCGGATTCACCGCCTGCGGCCTGCCCGACGTGACGATGACATCGCTCGCCCGACTGGCGGCGCGACAGGGCCGGTCCGCGCCCTCCGAGGAAGAGGTCAGGGACGTGGTCGCCAAGGCGTTGGGGGCGGTGTGACCGGTAAGGACACCACCGGGGATCCCGCACGGCACCGCGACGACGGCGTCCCGCCGGCCCGGTTCACCGACCGCGTGCTGGTGGTCTGCCCGCGCCCCGGTACGCCACGGAGCTCCTCTACCAGCCACGCCGGTTGGCGTGCGCGCCGGGTGCGGGGCCGTCGCCGACCGGGCAGCCGCGATGCGGGACAACGCCCTGATCGGTGTGGCACCGGGCGGCACCGATGACCCCTTCTACTAGGAGCATGTCGATGCCCTCGCGGCCTATGTCGGCGCGCAGTTGCGCGAGCGGGGCGGGCTGTCGCCGACGAGGGCGATGTCCGCGCGGCTGCCGGCCTGGATGAAGACCTCCGAACACCGCGCCGAGATCCTGGCCGGCCTGAAGACGCTGCGGGCCCTGGCCGAGCGCACGGCCCCCGCCGACCGCTCGGACGCCGCCCACGAACACGGCGACCGCCCACGGCCGTACGGGAGCCTCTGCTTCCGGGGCGGTCCTTACCAGCCGCCGGGACCGGCGGCCAGGATCAGAGGTCACGCACCAAGGCCCTATGTCCAATTGGCCCCTTCATGGGTCACCATGGCCAGGAAGGTCACAGGCGTGGCAAGTCGGTCCACCCCTGGTCACGGGAGGCGTCATGAAGCTCGGCAAGGCACTGGCCACCGGAGTCGCCGAAGAACGGCCGCAGATCCACGACGAAACACTCGAACTCCCCGAGAGGGCGGCGGAGTTGGTGGAGGAGAAGGCGCCCGAAGAGGTCCCGGCCGCCCGATGAGGCTGCGGCTCCCCGAGGAACGCCCGACGGAGCCGCCGACCGGATTCAAGATCGCCCACCCGGTGCTGTCCCAGGACGGCACCCGGGCCGGGTTCACCGGTGTGTCGCTGGGCGGCGCGCTGCCGTACGGAGTCGTGGCCGACGCGTCCTGCGTGTACGGCCGCCGCCACCGTTCGCCCGCGCGACTCTGCGACTGCGGCTTCCACTGTGTGCACGAACGGGCGGCGGCGGAAGCCCTGTTGTGCACCGCCGAGCACCGCGCGGCGGTCCTCCTCGACATCACCGTCCTCGGCTCCTACATCCGCTTCGAACTCGGCTTCCGCTACGCCCGCCAGCGCGTCCGCACCGCCACCGTCGGCCCCTGCACCTGCGGTGCCCGAGCCGTCGCGCTGGCCGACGCCGGCTGGGGCAGGCCCGGTTGGCGCGCCCTGGCCGCCGCGTGCGCGGGCTGCGTCCGTGGCCGTACGTCCGTCTCGCTCGCCGCGTTCGCCCGGCTGGCCGGGGACGGACTGCGGGTGGTGGCCGGGAGCGGCGCGGAGACGCTCACCGTCGACCCCGGACTCCCCGAGGGGCTCGGTGTGCCCGAACTCGTCGCGGAAGCAGCCCTGTTGCAGGCTCGGCTGGACTGGTTCCAGAGTCGGTTGGCGCGCCTGGAAGGGGGTGGGGGCGGTGGTGACAGGCCCTAGTGCCGCAGCAAGCGACGTCCGCCCTGTGGTCGGCCGATGGTGCCGGCTCGTGCTGAGTGGCGCGGTCTACTCGGCGTCGAGCTGGTGGTCGGCCCAGACGTAGCTTTCGGGCAGCAAGTCGGTGACAGGGACGGTCCGGACGCGGTCGCCTTCGCCGACGATGACCTTGAGGGCGGGAAAGTAGTCGAGAAGGACCTGCCGGCACCGGCCGCACGGGGGAACGACCCCGCGGTCGCGGTCGCCCACGGCGACCATCGTGTCCAGCTCGTAGGCGCCCTGAGCGGCTGCCGCGCCGATGACGACCAGCTCGGCGCAGGGGCCTCCCGTGAAGTGGTAGGCGTTCACCGCCGTGACGATCCGGCCGTCCCTGGCGCGGGCCGCGGCCGCCATGGTGTGGTTGTCGCCGCGGCAGCGAGTGCGCGCGACGTGCGCCGCGGCCTGGACGAGTTCGTGGTCGACGGGGTGGGTCTGCGTGGTCATGTTCTCTGCCTTCGTCAGTCGTCGGGCGACGTCCACCCGCATGATGATGGTCCGCAAGCGAGCAAGCGAATATCGGCGGATCCCACCGACAATCCCACCCGCCTGGACAAAAAAAGTGTTCGGTGAGACGGTGGACGCATGCTGGACGTCACCGTGATCGAGGACCCCGAGGCCGCAGCCGTCTCGCTGGACCCCATAAGGGCCCGGCTGCTCGCCGAGCTGGCGGCCGGGCCCGCGTCGGCCACCATGCTGGCCGGCAAGGTCGGACTGCCCCGGCAGAAGGTGAACTACCACCTCAAGGCGCTGGAGCGGCACGGCCTGGTCGAGCTGGCCGGGGAGCGGCGCAAGGGCAACGTCACCGAGCGGCTGATGCGGGCGACCGCCGCGTCGTACGTCATCTCGCCGCTCGCGCTCGCCGCCGTACAGCCGGACCCGGACCGTTTCCGCGACCAGCTCTCCGCGCGCTGGCTGCTGGCGCTCGGTGCCCGGCTGGTGCGGGACGTCGGGATGCTCATCACCGGTGCGGCCAAGGCCCACAAGCGGCTCGCGACGTACGCCCTGGACGGCGAGGTGCGTTTCGCGTCCGCCGCCGACCGGGCCGCGTTCATCCAGGAGCTGACCGCCGGGGTGAGCGCGCTCATCCGCAAGTACGACGCGGGTGACGCGGAGGAGGGCCGTGACCACCGGATCGTCGTGGCCGTCCACCCCACGGTCAAGACGCCACCCACCCCAGAACTGGACCAGTAGAACCAGTAGTACTCAGGAGTCAGCCATGTCCAAGGAATTCGAGATCGTCTACGAGTTTGAGGTCGACGCCACGCCGGGGGAGGTGTGGGACGCCATCACGTCCGGTACGGGCGGGTGGCTGTGGCCGATGGAGTTCGACGCGGAGAAGCGGGTCGGGCCCTTCGGGTCCACGCTCACGAACTTCGACCCGCCGCACCGGCTCACCGCCCGCACCGAGGACGTCGGCTTCCCGATCCAGAGCCTCAACCAGATCGACGAGACCATCGAGCCCCGTGACGATGGTCGGCGGGCATGGGTGCGGTATGTGCACAGCGGGATCTTCACCGACGACTGGGACAACCAGTACGACGGCGCGAGCAAGCACAACGCGTTCTATCTGCACACCCTGCGGGAGTACGTGACCCACTTCGCCGGTCGGCCGGTCGCCTTCGCGACACTCAACGGGCCCGATGCCTCAACTGCCCCTGACGCGCTGGAAGTTGCGGCCCGCGCGCTCGGCCTCGCGGACGACACCGCCGAGGGGGCACGGGTGCAGGCGCGCGGGCCCGAGGGCCAACTCCTGGACGCCGTACTCGACTTCCGCAGTCCGTACTTCATCGGGCTGCGCACGGACGGTGCGTTGATCCGTTTCTTCGGGCGCAACCACTGGGGTGCCCCGGTCGGCATCAGCGTCCACGACTTCGCCGCGGACGCCGACGCCGAGACGAACGAACTCGCCTGGCAGAACTGGCTGGACGGGGCCTTCGCCTGACCTGGTGCAAGTCGGCGAGACCCCGTCCACCCCCCCCCGTGAGCCCCCCGTGGCTCCCCGTAGGTGCTACGGCTGGAAGCGCAGCACCTGCGGGTCGTGGTCGCTGATCTGGTCGTTGAACTCCGAGTTGATGTGGACGCTGTCGTACTCGAAGCAGTCCTTGCGGATCGACGGGCTGATCAGGATCTGGTCCAGGACCTGCTGGTTGCCCTGGTAGTCGTACGTGTAACGCTCGTTCCTCGGCAGGGACTTGATCGCCGAGTACAGCTCGCCGTCGCCTTCGAGGATCTTCGCGGTGTCGGAGAACTCGAAGTCGTTCATGTCGCCGAGCGTGATCACGTCCGCGTTCTTCTGCGCGGCGAGGATCTCGTTGACGAAGGCGTTGACCGCCGTCGCCTGCGCGTGGCGCTGGGTCTCGGAGCTGCGGGTGACCGGCTGGTACTGCGCGGTCAGGGGCTGGTCGCCGCCCTTGGAGATCAGGTGGTTGGCGATCACGAAGACCGTCTTGCCCTTGAACACGAACTCGCCCGCGAGCGGCTTGCGGCTCGCGCTCCAGGCCGCGTTGGCCGGGTCGATCCGGCCGGGGGAGACGGTCAGTTGGGCCTTGCCGTGCACCTTGGTGACACCGACGGCGGTGGTGGAGTCGCCGCCCGCGCGGTCGGTGAAGGAGACCCGCTCCGGGTTGAACAGGAACACCTGGCGGATGTTGCCGCCGGGCTCGCCGCCGTCCTGGTCGTTGACCGGGTTGATCGAGCGCCAGTCGTACTTCGGGCCGCCCGCCGCGACGATCGCGTCGATCAGCTTGTTCACCGTGACGCTCGCGTCGACCGTACCGTCGTCCGTGGCACCGTTGTTGTCCTGGATCTCCTCCAGGGACACGATGTCGGGGGACTGCAGGTTGTTCACGATCGCGGCGGCGTGCGCGGCGAAGGTGCCGTCCGACGGGTCGAGGTTCTCGACGTTGTACGTCGCCACCGCGAGCTGGTTCCGCGACTGCTTCTGCGTGGTCTCGCGCTGGAGGCCGCCGCTCTTCACGGTGCCGATCTCGTTCGCGACGAGGGTGTAGCCGCCGTACTGGTTGAAGTCCAGCGGACCGGCCGTGGTGCCGGTGAGCTTGTCGCCGACGTTGACGACCGGGAAGTCCGCCGTCGCGCCCAGGGACTGGATCTGCAGGCGCCCGCCGTTCTGCGAGTCGTAGGAGCCGTAGACCGTGCCGCCGCGCTTGCTGGCGTTCTGGTGCGGCTTCACCGTGACCCACAGCTCGGAGTACGGGTCGGTCGCGGTGACCACGCGCGCGTCGGAGACCTGGACGTTCATGCCCTCAAGGGACTCGTAGTAGTCCAGGGCGTACTTCGTCGGCTCCAGGGTCAGCGCGTTGATCGAACCGCTCGCGGCGGTGTCGCCGGCCTGCGTGTACTTGCTCGGCACGGACCTGTCGCTGATCACCGTGGCGGCCGGTACGGCGTTGCCGCTGGAGACGACGGTGACCGTCGGCTTGGTGATCTCGGTCAGCGACTGGTTGCCCGTCGAGGCACCGCCCGGGACGTACTCGGAGACCGTGCCGGAGACGGTGACCGCGTCGCCGACGGCGACCTTCGGCGCGGAGCTGGTGAAGACGAAGACGCCCTCACTGGTGGCCGGGTTGTCGTCCGGGGTCGCGTCCTGGAACCAGAACCCCTTGGACGAGCCGTAGGTGCGTACGCCCGTGACGATGCCCGGGACGTCGGCGACCTTCTGGCCGGCGTACGGCGACAGCCGGGTCGTGCCCTGGATGTCGTGGATGCGGACGCTGTCGGCGTGCGCGGGCGAGGTGAGAACGATCGCGGACGCCATGGAACAGGCGGCGGCGACGGTGAGCGCGGCGAGACGCGCGGAGGACTTGCTCGGCAACGGGATCCCTCCGGGGACATGCATGAGTGCCGGGACGAGGGTGATGGAACGGGAACAGGTGATACGGCGGTGGGAGCCGCGAACCGGTGGGGCGGTGGCGACGCGCGTAGAACTTACCTGGAATAGGTGTCCATGACATTTCTACGCGCGTCAATCTCATTGCGGCGCAGCCCAGTTGTCAAGGTTTCAGCCATGTACTCCTCGTGGCCGGAACATGAACCGGGCGGCATGGGTCGAAATCCGTCTAGGCTGAGCGGCTGAGTCGTGTGTCGTGTACGGCCGTCGTACGGCCATCGAGGCGCCCTAGGAGAACCCACCGATGTCAGACAGCTCCCCCTTGCCGCCGGTGCGGCTGCACTCCGAAGCGGAGCTGGCGCGCGACGCGCTGTCCACACCCCTGCTCGCCCGGGCGGCGCGGCTCGCCCGCTGGGCGGGTCCCGACACCCGCATCGACGCCGGTGGCGGCCTTGTCGACGAGCAGCTGCCCACCGCGGCCGAGGCGCTCGGACTGACCGGCGACGACGCCGCGGCCGACGCCAGCGAGGCCTGGCGGGTCGCGGTGGACACCGGGCTCGTCGAGATCGTCGACGACGAGGAGGGCACCGTCGCGGCCGGCGAGGAGCTGGCGCTGCTCACCTCCGGCTCGCCGCACGACGTGCTCGCGGTGTGGCTCGGCGCCCTCGACACCCTCCTCGCGGACGCGAGCGTGCCCGATCTGGACGGTCTTGTCGATGCCATGGACGACGGCGGCGAGGTCGATTTCTCGTCACTCGACTGGGACCCCGAGGCGGAGGCCGAGTTCCTCGACGGAGTCCTCGCCAACCTCTACCTCCTGACCGTCAACGAGGACGGCCCCGGCGACGGCCCCGTCCCGCTGCCCGCGCTCGCCGCGTCGATGATCGTGCCGAACGACATGGGGGAGCCCACCAACGACGTACTGGAACAGGTCTCCGACGCGATGATGCGCCTCGACGACCAGTTCCGGCTCCTCGAACCGGTCGGCATCGTCGAGTACCAGCCCGTCGACGAGGCCCTCATGGCTGACTCCGACGAGCTGACGGACGGACCCTCCGCGCCCGTCGACGAGACCGACGTCACCCGCTACGGCATGGTCCGGCTCACCCCGCTCGGCCTCTACGGCCTGCGGGCCCGGCTCCTGGAGGCCGGCTTCGTGGCGCCCGCCGTGGGAGACCTCGCGGACAAGGGCGCGGACGCGCTGCTCGACGGGACGTCCACGTTCCCGCAGGGGGCCGCGCGGGCCGAGACCGAGCAGTGGCTGGCCCGCCGCGAACCCCTCGCCGCCGCACGGGAGTTGCTCGCGGCGGCCCGCGGCACCGACGCCGGCGCACCGCTGCGGCGGCTGCTCTGCCAGCAGGCGCTGTCGCTCGTCGGCGGGGAGGCCGAGCCCGCGCTGCGCGAAGTGCTCGACGACCCCGAGCTGGGCGGACTCGCCCGCGTGTGGCTGAGCGAGAACGGCGCGAGCGATGTCCCCGCGCCCTCCGAGGAGCTGGTGTTCTGGCTGACCGTCGACACGGTGGCCGCCCAACTCGCCGCCGAGGGCAACTCCGAGGAGCTACAGGCCCTCGTGGAGGGACTCGCCCAGCAGCACAACGGGTTCTTCGCGGCGGCCTGGCGGGTGGACCACCCGGCGACCGCGGACGTCCTGGAGGCGATGGGCCGGCTGCACCCGGACAAGCGGATCGCGAAGGAAGCCAGGAAGGCGGCCTTCAAGGCGCGCTCCCAGCAAGGGAGTTGAGCGAGTCCGTCGCGGCGGCTTTTGATTCCCATGGGTGACCGCATGCAGATTCGTGGCTGATCGCATACGGATCGATGGCCGATTGCATACGGATTCATGGAAGAGAGCCCGGAGAAGTCGACCGGTGTTCAACTCGTGTTCAGACATGGGCGGAAGCGTGGCGCCGACCGAGGTCCGCCACCCTCCACGGCACACCCACCGTCACAGGAGACACCATGTCGCTCACCCGTAGAGACTTCGCAGCAAAATCCGCGATCACCGGTGCCGGGGTCGCCCTGGCGGGCAGCGTCGGCGCCCTCGCCACCGCCCCCAACGCCCTCGCCGCCACCGACACCGACACCGAGACCGCGGCCGAGGAGTCGGCGACCGGCTACGGCCACGTCGGCGTCGGCTACGGACCGCTGATCGCCGACCCGGACGGCCTCCTCGCCCTCCCCGCCGGCTTCAAGTACCGCGTCATCACCTACAGCGGCAAGACCAAGCTGGAGTCGGGCGAGTTCACCCCCTCCAACCACGACGGCACGTCCACCTTCGACGGCCCGCGCGGCGCCACCCTCCTCGTCAACAACCACGAGCTGGCCGGCCCCCGCGCCCAGTGGCCCCACCCGGTCCCGCTCACCGAGGGCCTCGTCTACGACCCCGCCGCGGCCGGCGGCTGCACGGTCGTCGAGGTCCGCCGCGACCACGTCGCCGAGTGGGTCGGCATCGCCGGCACCGCCACCAACTGCGCGGGCGGCAACACCCCTTGGGACACCTGGCTCACCTGCGAGGAGACCGAGGACAAGGCCGGCACCAACGGCTTCACCAAGGACCACGGTTACGTCTTCGAGGTGGACCCGGTGGACCGTCGCGCCAACCGAAACCCCAAGCCCATCAAGGCACTTGGCCGTTACGCCCACGAGGCCGTGGTCGTCGACCCCAAGCGCGGCCACCTCTACCTGACCGAGGACGCGTCCAACCCGAACGGCCTCCTCTACCGCTGGACCCCGCCGCAGCACTTCCACCACGGCCGCGGCAAGCTGCGCACCCTCGCCGACGACGCGGGCGTCCTCCAGGCCTTCAAGTGCTTCGACTCCGGCGGCAAGTTCATCGACGACCTCTCCCGCGCGACGAAGATCGGCACGGTGTACGGCGTCGACTGGGTGACCGTCCCCGACCGCGACGCGAAGTCGGTGTCGGTCCGCAAGCAGTTCGCCACCGGCGAGGTCACCCGCGCCCGCAAGCTGGAGGGCATGTGGTGGGGTGACGGCGGCACGTACATCGTCTCCTCGTTCGCCCGCACGGAGAGCCCCGTCCAACACGACGGCGCCGTCTGGTTCTACGACCCCAAGCGCCGCACCCTCACCCTCAAGGTCCTCCTCGGCGTCAACCCCGACCCGTCCGTGGACGGCGCGTTCGACGGCCCCGACAACATCACGGTCTCTCCCTACGGCGGCCTCGTCATCGCCGAGGACGGCGAGGGCGTCCAGCACCTGTTCGGCGCGACCGACAGCGGGCGCACGTACCCGATCGCCCGCAACGAACTGAACATCGGCACGGAAGAGAAGCCGGAGTACAGCGAGTTCACCGGTGTGACCTTCTCGCCCGACGGCCGCACTCTGTACGCGAACATCCAGACTCCGGGGATCATGCTGGCGGTCACCGGCCCCTGGAAGCGGCAGAAGCGCGGCTGAACTCCCGTACGCATTTAATTGGTTGGCCTCTCCAGAGCTGTGCCTCCTACTCTGAGATCACAACAGCACGCACCTCCCGGTGCGCAGGCGGCGGTTACTTCGTTGCAATCGAAAAAGACACCGCAGCCGTTCTTGATCTCGGGAGGCGCAGCTCATGGTGGGTGCCCGGTGCGCAGGCAACGGTTACTTCATTGGGCCGGACGGTTGCGGGTTCGAGTCCCGTCATCGACTTCGGGTCGGTGTAGCTCAATTGGGTAGAGCATCTGACAAGTCCGTCGCCGCTTTCTGAACTCGGGCATCCACCTTCCGCTGCGCCTTCCTCCGAAACACCAAGGAATTCGGGGGAATTCACCATGGCGCGATTCAACACCAAGGCGGCGAAGAACCAGCCCACTTCGCGGGTCACCTCCACGGGCCGAGTGCTCCGTACTTACCAGGGCGGCCGAGGCAGTGAGCGAGACGCGCGCTCCGAGCTTTTTCTGCTCGCCGTCGCCAACTTCGTTTCCCAGCAGACCTTTTACGAGACCGGCGCCGACCGTGACGACCGCTTCGCGACCCTCGTGCGCGAGCTTGCCGTCACCGACCCGGCCTGGACGGCCGGTCTCCTCGGCTGGCTGCGCGGCCAGGGCAACCTCCGTACGGCCTCCGTCGTGGGCGCCGCCGAGTACGTGAAGGCCCGCCTCGACGCCGGTGCGACCGACGGCCCCTCGAACCGACAGGTCGTCGACTCCGTCCTCCGACGCCCGGACGAGCCCGGCGAGCTGCTCGCATACTGGACCGCGCGCTACGGCCGTAACATCCCGAAGCCCGTCAAGCGCGGTGTCGCCGACGCCGTACGACGCCTTTACGGCGGCAAGTCGCTGCTGAAGTACGACACCGTGTCCAAGGGCTACCGCTTCGGCGACATCCTCAACCTGGTGCACGCGGCGCCGGACCCGGACAAGGCGTGGCAGGGCGAGCTGTTCCAGTACGCGCTGGACCGCCGGCACCACCCGGACACCGCCGTACCGCCCGCGTCGAACCGTGTCCTGACCGCGCACCGCGACCTGATGGCGCTGCCGGTCGCGGAGCGGCGCGCGGTCGTCACGGCGGCCGACGGGGCCGAGCGGCTCGCGGCGGCCGGGATGACGTGGGAGGCGCTGGCCGGCTGGCTTCAGGGGCCGATGGACAAGGCGGCCTGGGAGGCGGTCATCCCGTCCATGGGTTCGATGTCGCTCGTCCGGAACCTCCGGAACTTCGACGAGGCCGGGGTCTCCGACGAGGTCGCGGCCCAGGTAGCGGCCAAGATCAGCGACCCGGCGGAGGTCGCGCGCTCGCGGCAGTTCCCCTTCCGGTACCTCGCCGCGTACCAGCACGCGCCCTCGCTGCGCTGGGCGTACCCGCTGGAGCAGGCGCTCGGCCACTCGCTGGCCAACGTGCCCGCGCTGCCCGGCCGCACGCTGGTGCTCGTGGACCGCTCGGGCTCGATGTTCTACTCGCGGCTGTCCGACCGTTCGGAGCTCAACCGGGCCGACGCGGCGGCGATCTTCGGCACGGCGCTCGCGCTGCGGGCGGCGGACGCGGACCTCGTCGAGTTCGGCACCACGAGCAAGCGCCTGGACTTCGGCGCGGGCGAGTCGGTGCTCAAGATCCTGGGCCGCTTCGGCGACCTGGGCGGCACCGACACCACCTCGGCGGTCCGCGCGCACTACCGGGGGCAGGACCGGGTGCTGATCATCACCGATGAGCAGGCCACGTACAGCCACTACGGCGACCCGACCGAGCAGGTCCCGGCCCACGTGCCGGTCTACACCTGGAACCTCGCCGGGTACCGGGCAGGCCACGGCCCGTCCGGCAAGGGCAATCGGCACACCTTCGGCGGTCTTTCGGACGCGGCCTTCCGGATGGTGCCGCTGCTGGAGGCGGCCCGGGACGCGGACTGGCCCTGGGCTGCCTGAAGCGAGACATGTGGCCCGCACCCACACATGGGTGCGGGCCACACCCATGTCCGGGCAAGGGTATGGGCGAGCCATTGACATCTAACATTTCAGTTCTACTATTCGGTTCATGGAAGCCCTACGGCCCGTCCCGCGCACCCTCCTCCGCGACCGCGCCTACGAAGCGATCCGCGGCGCCATCGTCGCCGGTGAGATCGAGCCCGGGGCGGTGGTGCGGGACGCCGATCTCGCCGAGCGGCTCGGGCTGTCGCGCGCGCCGGTGCGGGAGGCGTTCTCGCGGCTGGTGGAGGAGGGGCTGCTGGAGAGCAAGCCGCAGAGCTACACCCGGGTGACGCCGGTCGTGGCCGCCGAGGTGCGGGACGCCGCCGCCGTGGTCGGGGCCATGCACGAGTTGGTGACCCGGGTCGCCGTACCCCTCTTGCGGGACACGGACGTTGACGTGATGCGCGCGGCCAACGACCGGTTCGCCGCCGCGGTGGCCGCCGGTGACGTGGACGCGGCCCTGCGCGCCGACGACGAACTCCACGACGTGCCGGTGCGGGTGAGCGGCAATCGCGCCGCCGCCGCCACCGTCGCCCGTTACACCCCGCTCATCCGCCGACTGGAGCGACGACGCTTCGGCGAGGGCGGCTCATGCCGCTCGGCCGGACTGCACGAGCGGCTGATCGAGGCCTGCGCCGCAGGTGACACGGACGGTGCGGTCCGCGTCACGGCCGACATCTGGCACACCCTCGCAGACCTGGCCGACGCCGACTGACCCTGGAGACCTCATGTCCCTTTCCTCGTACGACCGTTACCCCCTCCTCTTCGGCCCCTCGCCCGTCCACCCGCTGGAGCGCCTCACCGCCCACCTCGGCGGCGCCGCCCTGTGGGCCAAGCGCGAGGACTGCAACTCCGGTGTCGCGTACGGCGGCAACAAGACCCGCAAGCTGGAGTACCTCGTCGCGGACGCCCTCGCGAAGGGCTGCGACACCCTTGTCTCGATCGGCGGCGTGCAGTCGAACCACACCCGCCAGGTCGCCGCCTGTGCCGCCCGCGCCGGGCTCAAGTGCGTGCTGATCCAGGAGAGTTGGGTGGAGTGGCCCGACTCCGTCTACGACAAGGTCGGCAACATCCTGATCAGCCGCCTCGCCGGAGCGGACGTACGGCTGGTGAAGGCCGGGTTCGGTATCGGCTTCAAGGAGAGCTGGGAGCAGGCGCTGAGGGAGGTCGAGGAGAGCGGCGGCAAGCCGTACGCCATCCCGGCCGGCGCCTCCGACCACCCGCTCGGCGGCCTCGGCTTCGCCAACTGGGCTCACGAAGTCGCTCAGCAGGAGCAGGAGTTGGGCGTCTTCTTCGACACCGTGGTGGTGTGCTCGGTGACCGGCTCCACCCAGGCCGGCATGGTCGCCGGGTTCAAGGCGATCGAGGAGGCGGGTGGGCGCGAGCGCCGCGTGCTCGGCATCGACGCGTCGGCGAAGCCCGCCGAGACCCGCGAGCAGGTGGCCCGCATCGCGCAGGGCACCGGCCAACTGATCGGCGTTAAGCAGGAGTTGACCGTCGACGACGTCGAACTCGACGACCGCTACCACGCCGGTATCTACGGCATCCCGGACGAGACCACCCTGGAGGCGATGCGCCTCGCTGCCCGCACCGAGGGGATGGTCACCGACCCCGTGTACGAGGGCAAGTCGATGGCCGGGATGGTCGACCTGGTCGCACGCGGTGAGATCGCCGCCAACTCCACGGTCCTGTACGCCCACCTCGGCGGACAGCCCGCGCTGAACGCGTACAGCGCGCTGTTCTGACAGGTCCGACCGCGTCGGGGTCAGCCGCGCAGGTGCGGGCCGCCTCCGTCCGCCGTGACTCGGGCCGCGATCCGGGCGAAATTGGCGGCGGACCGGGGTGCGTCCTCGCGGTGCACGACAGCTACCTCGCAGTCGGCCATGCCCTCGATGGGTACGTAGCGGACGCCCTGCCGGCCGTAGAGGCGGGCGACGGATTCGGGGACCACGGAGAGGCCGCGGCCGATGGCCACGGACTGCAACTCGGCCTCGAAGGTGGCCGCTTCGTGGGTGATGTTCGCCGGGATGTCGCGGTAGGAGGCGAGGATCCAGTAGTCCCGCCAGGCGTTGTCGCCGGGTGCCGCGACGATGGGTTCGGGGAGGACCTGTTCGACGGTCACCCGAGGCAGTGCCGCGAAAGGGTGGAGTGCGGGGACGCAGGCCACGCACCGCTCGCTGAGCAGGGTGGTGGTCACCGCGTCCGGCACTCCGTCCAGCGGCGGCCGGACGAGGGCGACGTCCGTCTCCCCGCTGTCGAGGCCGCCGTTGGGGGAGGCGAAGTCGTACTCGGTGAGTTCGACGGTGACATCGGGGTACTGGTCGGCGAACGCCCGCAGGATCGCGGGCACATGATCGACGGCGGCCCCGATCAGGTAGCCGACGCGCAGCCGGCCGAGTTCGCCGCTCGCCATCCGCGCGGACTGTTCCATCGCCACGTCGAAGCGGTCGAGCACGGCCTGCGCTTCGACGAGGAAGCGTTCGCCGTCCGGGGTGAGGGCGGTGGAACGCGTGGTCCGGGCGAACAGGCGGATGTTGAGCGCCGTCTCCAGCTGACGGATGGTGTGGCTCAGCGAGGGTTGCGCGATGTGCAACTGCTCGGCGGCCCGGGTGAAGTTCGCCGTCCGGGCGACGGCGACGAACGCGCGCAGGTGCCGAAGCTCCACATTCATAGACGCCATCTATGAAGTCTACGGAATTCGGTCTTTCACAGGAGCCCGACCCCGCTCCTAGCCTGCGGAGACACAGCTCACACCCGAGACGGAGTCGCCGTGACAGACACCCTCATCCATCAGGAACAGGTCCACGCCCGGGGCCGCGAGGTCCTGCTGCACGAGCCGGCGGGCGGCGATCCGGACAAGCTCACGCTCGTGAAGGCACGCGGCTCGCTCGTGTGGGACGAGGCGGGCAGGCAGTACATCGACTGCACCGCGCAGGCCTGGTCGAACAACCTCGGTGCCAACGACCCGCGCGTCATCGAAGCGGCGATCGAGCAGACCCGGCAACTCACCCACGCCCGGCCGACGTTCCACACCCCCGCCCTGCTGGAACTCGCCGAACTGCTCGTGTCGATAGCCCCCGCCGGTCTCGACCGCGTCGGCTTCACGCTGCACGGCTCGATGGCGGTGGAGATGGCGCTCAAGCTCGCCCTGCGCAACCGCCCCGACGCCCGGCACGTGGCCGTCCTGCACGACGCCTACCACGGCCGCTCGATCACCACCATGGCCGCGAGCTGGCCCCACCCGGGCAACGCCTTCGGGATACTCCAGCCGCAGTTCCTCCGGCTCCCGCGGCCCGACCAGTACCGGCCGCGCCCCGGCCTGACCGCGGACCAGGACACCGAGCTGACACTCCAGATCGTCCGCGACATCCTCACCAAGGGCACCGAAGGCCCCGTCGCCGCGCTGATCTACGAGCCCATCCAGGGCAACGGCGGCCACAACGCCTTCTCCGCGCGCTGGCACCGCGGCATCCGCGAGATCTGCGACGAACTCGGCATCATGCTGATCATCGACGAGGTACAGACCGGCCTCGGCCGCACGGGCAGCATGTGGGCCGGCGACCACTACGGCATCGAGCCCGACGTCCTCGTCTTCGGCAAGGGCGTCGGCGGCGGCTTCCCCCTCGCCGGAGTACTGGCCAAGGACCGCTTCGCCGCCTTCCTCCCCGGCGACGACCAGCTCACCTTCGGCCAGTTCCCCGTCTCCGTCGCCGCCGGCCTCGCCGCCGTCCGGGCGATCATCGACGACGGCCTGTGCGACCGCGCCGCCGCGCACGGCGAGTACGCCACCGGACGGCTGCGCGAGATGCAGACCCGCCACCCGCTCATCGGCGACGTACGCTCACCGGGACTGATGGTGTCGATCGAGCTGGTCCGCGACCGGGTCACCAAGGAGCCGGCCACCACCGAGGCACACGCCGTGTTCGAGCTGGCCCAGCAGCGCGGCGTCATCTTCGGCGAGAGCCGCTACGCCGGACTCGGCAACCTGATCAAGGTCAAACCGCCGCTCGACATCAGCCGGGACCACCTGGCGACCGCCCTCGACGTCCTGGACGAGGTGCTGACCGAGGTCGAGAAGACCGCCGGGACCAGGACGGGAGAGCTGTCATGACCGCTGCCGAAGACCTGCCGGCGAGAACCACCGATGCCGACGACCTCGCGGCGCTGGGCTACGGCCAGCAGCTGAACCGGTCGATGAGTTCCTTCACCGCGTTCGCGCTCGCCTTCTCGATGGTCTCGATCAACACCGGCATCGTCACCCTGTTCACCGACCCGTTCTCGCGGGTCGGCGGCGCGGCGGTGCTGCTGTGGCTGCTGGTCCTGCCCATGGTGCTCACCCTGGTCGCGGTCTACGCACACCTGTCGGGGCGGATGCCGATCACCGGCTACGCCTACCAGTGGTCCAGCCGCTTGGTGGGGCCGCACTTCGGCTGGTTCACCGGCTGGATCGCGCTGGTCTCCTTCCTCGCGGGCACCGCCGGGACCGCCGCGGCGGTTGGCACGGTCTTCGCCCCGGAGATCTGGCGGCACCCGACCACCCACCAGATCCAGGCGCTGTCCATCGGCTGCACCCTCGTCGCCGCCGCGCTCAACATCATCGGGGTCAAGGTCGCGACCCGGATCAACAACATCGGTGCGTCGATCGAGTTGATCGGCACGTTCGTCCTGGTGCTGGTCCTGGCCGCGGGTGTCCTGGTGTTCTTCAAGCACACCCAGGGCCTGGCGATCCTCGCCGACGCCAAGCCGCTGACCGGGAAGCCGGTCACACTGACGAGTGTCGCGCTGGCCGGTCTGCTGCCGGTCTACGTGCTCCTCGGGTGGGAGGGCGCGGCGGACCTCGCCGAGGAGACGGTCGACCCGCGCAGGGCGGCGCCACGCGCCATGTTCCGCTCGGTCGTCGTCTCCGGGATCATCGGCTTCGTGGTCTTCGCCCTGCTGGCGATGGCTCTGCCGAGCAGTCCTGCGGCCTTCCTGACCGGATCGGAGAACCCGGTCCTGAAGCTCGTCTCGCAGCAGGTCGGGCCGTTCGCCCGGGCGCTGATGATCGTGGTGGCCTTCGCCTCCATCTTCGCCTGCCTCATCGCCAACATGGCGGTCGCCACCCGGATGGTCTTCGCGCTCTCCCGGGACAACATGCTCCCCGCGTCGAAGGGCCTGCAGCGCGTCGGGCGGCGCAGCAGGGCCCCGATCACGGCCATCGTCGCGGTCACCGTCGTGGCCGTCGTACTCAACCTGCTCAACTCCGGTCTCGTGGGCAAGATCTACGCGATGGTCGGGCTCACCTACTACCTGACCTACGCGCTGACGATGACCGCCACGGCGGTCGCCGAACGACGCGGCACGATTCCCGCGGCCACCAAAGGGGTCTTCGACCTCGGCCGCTGGCTGAACCCCGTCGTCGGGTTCGCACTCCTGTGGTGCGGCATCGTCATCGCCGTGCTCACGTTCCCCGCGGAGAACAACCAGAACGCGGTGACGGTGTCGGTCGTCCTGGCTGTCGGCTTCCTGTGGTGGGCGCTCGTCCTGCGGCGCCGTCTGAACGCCGGTACCGCCGGGCCTCCGGGCGCATCCCGGACGCTCAAGAGCCTAGACACACGAGCGGCCGAGCAGAGCGCCGGTCCACCGCCGGCGCACTGAACGGAACCATGTGCTCCGGGTGCGCAGGTGACGACGGTCCCTGCGAACCCGGAGCGCTGATCCGCCCGGCGAACCCGTCAGGAAGACGCGCTCCGGGCAGCCCCCTCGGTCTTCCTGCCGGTGATCACGAACGCCGACACCAGCAGCGCGGTCAGGGCGATCAGCGCGCCGACGCCGAACGCGCGGGCCGAGCCGTGGACGAGGACGGCGGACGGCGATCCGGTCGCGTGCCGGGTCGCCGTGCCGTAGACCGTGACCAGGATGGCCAGGCCGAGGGTGCCGCCGAGCCACTGCAGGGTCTGGAGAAGGCCCGAAGCGGCGCCCGCCTCGCGGGGCTCGATGCCCGCGAGGATCGTCGCGTTGAGCGGCATGAAGCTGAGGCCGACGCCCATGCCCATCAGGAGCAGGGGGCCGAGGAGACCGGTCAAGTAGCCGTCGCCGGGCCGGAGTTGCCAGAGCCACCCCGCCGATGCGACGAGCAGGGTCATGCCCGTCAGCAGGATCGGCTTGGCGCCGTGGCGGCCGAGCAGACGCGGTACGAAGCGGACGACCGTGAACATCGCCAGGGTCAACGGCAGGAAGGCGAAGCCCGCGCGCAACGGGCTGTAGTCCAGGACCCGTTGACTGATCAGGGTGAGGAAGTAGAACGCGCCGAACATGCCCGCGGGCAGCAGCAGGACGCCCACGTAGCCGCCCGCCCGGTTGCGGTTGGCGAACAGGCGCAGCGGCATGATGGGTTGGGCGGCGCGGGACTCGACCAGAGTGAAGCCGGCCAGCAGGGCCGCCGCGGCGCTGAACCCCAACAGCGCCTGGAGATCGCCCCAGCCGTCCGAGGAGACCCGGATGAACGCGTACACCAGTGAGGTCATCCCGGCGGTGCCGGTGAGTGCGCCGGCCGCGTCGAACCGCCCTGCGTGCCGCGGGGTTTCGCCGACGAAGCGGGGCAGTGCCAGGGCCACGGCGACGCCGATCGGCACGTTGATCAGCAGGGACCAGCGCCAGGACGCCCAGGAGGTCAGCATGCCGCCGATGACCAGGCCTATCGAGGCGCCGATGCCGGCCATGGACGTGTAGATGCCCAGCGCGTGGTGACGGCGCGGGCCCTCCGGGAAGTTGGTGGTGATCAGGGCGAGCGTGTTGGGCGCGATGAGCGAGGCGCCCACGCCCTGGAGCGCGCGGGCCGCGAGCAACCAGGCGCTGTCGGTGGCCAGTCCGCCGAGCAGGGAGGACGAGGCGAAGAGCAGCACGCCGATCGTGAGCGTACGGCGGCGGCCGACGATGTCCCCGACCCGGCCGCCGAGCAGGAGCAGCCCGCCGAAGGCGAGCGTGTAGGCGTTGAGGACCCAGGACAGGCCGGTGGGGCTGAAGTCGAGGTCCTTCTGGATGTCGGGCAGTGCGACGTTGACGACGGTGGCGTCGACGCCGACCATCAGGTAGGCGGTGACGATGACGAAGAGGACGGTCCCGAGCCTGGCGGCCCGGGGTGGTGCGGAGAGAGCATCGGGGGTGGTGGACGGTGCGGACGGGGTGGACATGGAGTTCTCCCGGTCTGGCGTCCCCGCGTGAAAGGCGTGCGGGCAGCACGGACTGCCCGCAGAGATAAGCGGGGACTGTCTCCGTTTAATACTCGGTAAGATACGGAGACGGTCCCCGGTTCGCAAGGAGTATCTGGATGGCGCAGGTCAGACCCATGCGCGCGGACGCCCGGCGCAACTACGAGCGGCTGCTGGCGGTGGCGGCGGAGGCTTTCGCCGAGCACGGGGAGAACGCGTCCCTCGACGACATCGCCAAGCGTGCGGGCGTCGGATCGGGCACGCTGTACCGGCACTTCCCGACCCGGCAGGCGCTGCTGGAGGCGGCCTACGTCGACCGGATCGAGGCGCTTGCGTCCCGCGCGGACGAGCTCGCGAAGGAACTGCCGTCGGGCGAGGCGCTGGCCGAGTGGCTGTACGAGGTGTGCGTCGGCACGATTCAAGTGCGGGGCATGAAGGCCCTGTTGGGCTCGGCCGTGACGGACGGCGGCAATCTCGCGCTCACGGCCTGCGGCACGCATATGAAGGGCGCGGCGCAGCGGCTGGTGGAGGCGGCGCAGCGGGAGGGGACCCTGCGTCAGGACATCGAGCCGATCGAGGTCCTGCGGCTGGCCCACGGGGTGTCCACGGCTTCCGAACTGGCGGACGGCCAGGGGAAGTTCATCCGCCGCTACCTGTCCCTGCTGACGGACGGGCTACGGCCCCCGGCCGGGGGCTGAAAAACGCCGGGCGCCCCTCGAAAGGGGCGCCCGCAGCGGTCGTAGAACTGCCTACAGTGCCTGTGCCGCAGGCTTCACCATGCCTCTCACCGTGCGGGACTTCACGAAGTCGCCCATCGCTGTCATGTCCCACTCGCCGGAGAACTGCTTGATCAGCTTGGCCATCATCACGCCGGTCTGGGCCTCGGCGCTGGTGAGGTCGAAGCGGACCAGTTCCTCGCCGGTCGCGGCGTCCAGGAGGCGGCAGTAGGCCTTGGCGACCTCGGTGAACTTCTGGCCGGAGAAGGAGTTGACCGTGAAGACCAGGGCGGTGACATTCTCGGGGAGGCGGCCGAGGTCGACGACGATCACCTCGTCGTCACCGCCGCCCTCGCCCGTGAGGTTGTCACCGGAGTGCTTCACCGCGCCGTTCAGAATCGACAGCTTGCCGAAGTAGCAGCTGTCGATGTGGTTGCGCTGCGGGCCGTAGGCGATGACCGAGGCGTCCAGGTCGATGTCCTTGCCGCGGAACGCGGGCTCCCAGCCGAGGCCCATCTTGACCTGGGAGAGCAGCGCGCGGCCGCCCTTGACCAGGGACACCGTCTGGTTCTTCTGGAGGCTGACGCGGCCCTTGTCGAGGTTGATCTTTCCGGCGCCGAGCGGGGGTGCGGCGGGCGGGGCCGGGGGAGCGGCGGGTACCGGGGGTGCCACCGGGGTCTGCACCGTGGGGGTGGGCGGGGCCACCGGCGCCGGAGCCGCGGCCGGCTCCTCCACCGAGACGCCGAAGTCGGTGGCGATGCCCGCCAGGCCGTTCGCGTAGCCCTGACCGACCGCGCGGGCCTTCCAGACACCGTTGCGCAGATAGATCTCCACGACCACCAGTGCCGTCTCGGCGCCGAGCTGCGGGGGCGTGAAGGTGCCCAGGACGCTGTTGTCGTCCGCGTTGCGGATCGTGGCCGTGGGCTCGATGCCCTGGAAGCTCTGGCCGGCCGCGTCCGGGCTGGCGGTGACGACGATCTTCTCGATGCCCGGCGGGACGGCGCCGGTGTCGACGGTGATCGCGTCGGGTGCCGTACCGCCGCCGGAGCGGTACGTCACGCCCTGGCCCGTGGGCTGGTTGTAGAAGATGAAGTCGTCGTCGGAGCGCACCTTGCCGTCGCCCGTGAGCAGCAGGCCCGATACGTCGAGCCGCACCGGGGCGGCGACGTCCACCGTCACGCGCGCGGCGGAGAGAGGGATGTTCGAGCCGGGGGTCATAGCTGTCATGACTGGTGAACGCGCGAGACCATTTTGCCGTTCCCTTACCAAGCGGCCAATTGGTGGAACCCCGAAACCCCGGCCCGGACCCCTCCTGAAACCTCCGATTCCCTATGGAATCACCACGATCTTCCGGCCCACTCCGGCCGCGAACTGCTCCAGCGCCTGCGGGTAGCGCTCCAGCTCGATCCGGTCGCTGATGAAGATCTCCGGGTCGAGGACCCCGTTCGCGAACAGCTCCGCCGCCCGCTCGAAGCTGTGCAGCACCGCCATGGAGCCGGTGATGGTGATCTCCTGGTTGTAGATGCGGTACGGGTCGATCGACACCCGGGTCGCGTAGTCGGCCACCCCGAACTGAAGGAACGTGCCCGCCTTCGCCACCCGCTCCAGGCCGTCCTGGATCGCCGCCGCGTTGCCGGTCGCGTCGACGACGAGGTCCCAGCCCTGCGGCCGGTCCAGCTCGTCCGCGTTCGCCGCGGACCCGGAGACACCCAGCGTGCGGGCCGTCTCCAGGCGGGCCGGGTTCAGGTCCACGATGTCGACGCTCGCCGCACCGGTGCGCTTCGCCAGCTCCAGCATCATCAGGCCCATGGTCCCGGAGCCGTAGATCAGGACGTGCGCGCCGAGGCGTGACTTGAGGACGTCGTAGCCGCGCACCGCGCACGACAGGGGCTCTACGAGGGCCGCGTCCTGGGTGCGTACGTGCTCGGGGAGCTTCACGCAGTTCGCCACGGGGGCGAGTGCGTACTGGGCCGCGCCGCCCGCCGTGGTGACGCCGATCGCGGCCCAGCGTTCGCAGAGGTTGTTGTGGCCGTTGCGGCACTGCCGGCACTCGTAGCAGTAGAGAGACGGGTCCACGGCCACCTGGTCGCCGACCGAGACCTCGGTGACCTGGGTGCCGACCGCGACGATCTCGCCGGCGAACTCGTGGCCCGGCACGATCGGCAGCTTGGGCGCGAACTCGCCCTGGAGGATGTGCAGATCGGTGCCGCACAGCCCGCAGGCGGCGACCTCGACGACGACCTCGCGGGGGCCCGGCGTCGGGTCCGGGACCTCGGTGACGACGGCGCGGCCCACGGACTCGATGACGGCGGCCTTCATTTGACGGCTCCCAAGGAGAGGCCCTGGACCAGCTTGTCCTGGGCGGCGAACCCCGCGGCGAGCACCGGCAGGGAGATGACGAGCGACGCGGCGCACACCTTGGCCAGGAACAGGCCCTGGCTGGTGATGAAGCCGGTCAGGAAGACGGGGGCGGTTTCCGCCACCACGCCTGTGAGCACGCGGGCGAACAGCAGCTCGTTCCAGCTGAAGATGAAGCAGATCAGGGCGGTTGCCGCGATACCGGGGAGGGCGATCGGGGCCACCACGCGCGCGAGGATGGTCGGCAGCCGGGCGCCGTCGATCTGTGCCGCCTCGATGACGGCGACCGGGACCTCGGCGAGGAAGGACTGCATCATCCACACCGCGATCGGCAGGTTCATCGAGGTGTAGAGGATGACCAGGAGCCAGATGTTGTCCAGCATCCCGGCGTTCTTCGCGAACAGGTAGATCGGCAGCAGGCCCGCCACCACCGGGAGCATCTTCGTGGACAGGAAGAAGAACAGGACGTCCGTCCACTTCTTCACCGGACGGATCGACAGTGCGTAGGCCGCCGGGAACGCCAGCAGCAGCACGAAGAGCGTCGAAGCCACCGACGCGACCAGCGAGTTGACGAGTGCGGGCCAGGGGCTCGCGCCGCCGCCCGTGCCGAAGAACTCCCGGTAGCTGTCCAGGGTGAGGGCGGCCCCGAAGGACGGCGGGTTGGTCGCCGCGTCGGTCTCCGAGTGGAAGGACGTCAGCGCCATCCAGGCGATGGGCAGGAAGAACACGATGCCGAGAAGCCAGGCCACCAGGCCGAGGCCCGAGCCTTTGCGGCGGGCACGCGCGCGTACGGCGATGCTGCTCATGCGCGGGACGCCTCCTCACGGAACAGGGACGACACGACGCGCAGGGCGAAGGTCGCGATGATGATCGAGCCGATGACGACCAGGACGCCGGCCGCCGAGGCGAGGCCGTTCTCGTGGGCCTGGTAGAAGCTCTGGTAGACGGTGTAGGGCAGGTTGGCGGTGCCCAGGCCGCCCGACGTGATCGTGAAGACCGCGTCGAAGTTCTGCACGATGTAGATCGAACCCAGCAGACCGCCGAGTTCGAGGTAGCGGCGCAGGTGCGGGAGGGTCAGGTAGCGGAAGACCTGCCAGTCGTTCGCGCCGTCCACCTTCGCGGCCTCGATCTGCTGCTGGTCGCGGCTCTGCAGCCCGGCCAGCAGGATCAGCATCATGAACGGCGTCCACTGCCACACCAGCGAGGCCTCCACCGCGAGCAGCGGGTTGTTGGAGATCCAGTCCGGCTGTGGGCCGCCCACATAGTGCAACAGCCCATTGAGCAGGCCGTATTCAGGGTTGTAGAGCACATGCTTCCAGAGCAGGGCCGCGGCCACCGGCACCACCAGGAACGGGGCGATCAGCAGGGTGCGGACGAAGCCCCGGCCCCGGAACTTCCGGTCCAGGAGCAGCGCGAGGAGCAGGCCCAGGACCAGGCTGGCCAGCACGACCGCGACGGTGAGCAGGACGGTCGTCCACACGGAGTGGCGCAGGTCGGCGTCGCTGAGGACCTGCTGATAGTTGTCGAAACCGGTGAAGTGGCGGGCCTTCGGGTAGAGGGCGTTCCAGTCGAAGAAGGAGATCACCAGCGTGGCCACGAACGGGAGTTGGGTCACGACGATCATGAACACGAGGGCGGGGAGCAGCGGGGCGCGGGTGGCCCAGGCGCGCAGCCGGTCGGAGGGCGGACGCGCGGTGCGTGCTGGAGCGGCGGCCAGAGGGGCCGTTGTCGTGGCGGTCATCGTCCCTCGTACTCCTTGGAGATCTTCTCGGCGAGTTTCTGGGAGTTCTTCAGGGCCGAGTCGACGGACTGGCGTCCGGCGATGGCCGAGCTGATCTCCTGGGAGACCTTGGTGCCGAGGTCGGTGAACTCGGGGATGTCGACGAACTGGATGCCGGGCGCGGGCCGCGGCTGCACGCCGGGGTCGTTGGGCTTGGCGCCCTCGATGGCCGCCTTCGTCATCTCCTGGAAGGCGGCGGCCTCCTTGACGTAGTCGGGGTTCGTGTACGTCGAGGCGCGCTTGCCGGCCGGCACGTTGGACCAGCCGTCCGTGTCGCCGACCAACTGCTCGTACTCCTTGCTGGACGCCCAGGACACGAACTTCCAGGCCTTGTCGGAGTTGTGGGACGCCTTCTGGATGCCCCAGGCCCACGTGTAGAGCCAGCCGGAGGAGTCGGTCTTCTCGACGGGGGCGGGGACGTAGCCGATCTTGCCCTTCACCGGGGAGCCCTTGGCCTCCAGTGATCCGGCCGCCGAGGTGGCGTCGTACCACATGGCGACCTTGCTCTGGGTGATGTTGTTGAGGCACTCGGCGAAGCCGGACTGGGCCGCGCCGGACTCACCGTGCTTGCGGACGAGGTCGACATAGAACTTCGTCGCCTGCTCGAACGCGGGGGAGTCGAGCTGCGCCTTCCAGTCCTTGGTGAACCAGGTGCCGCCGAAGGTGTTCACGACGGTGGTCAGCGGCGCCATCAGCTCGCCCCAGCCGGGCAGTCCGCGCAGACAGATGCCCTTCATGCCCGGCTTCGCGCCGTCGACCTTGGCGGCTATGTCGGCCACCTGGGTCCAGGTCGGGTGTGCGGGCATGGTGAGGCCCTTATCGGCGAGCACGTCCTTGCGGTACATCAGGAAGGACGACTCGCCGTAGAACGGCTGCCCGTAGAGCTTGCCGTCGTCCGCGGTCAGGGACTCCCGCATCGGCTTGAGGATGTCCTGCTCGTCGTAGGCCGGGTCCTTCGCGACGTACGAGTCCATCTCGTGCAGCCAGCCGTTGCGGGCGTAGATCGGGATCTCGTAGTTGGAGAGGGTCGCGACGTCGTACTGGCCGGCCTGGTTGGCGAAGTCCTGGCTGATCTTGTCGCGGACGTCGTTCTCAGGCAGCACCGTGAAGTTGACCTTGATGCCGGTCTCCTTCGTGAAGTGCGGGGCCAGCTTCTGGAGTTCGGTCATCTGGGGGTTGTTGACCATCAGGACGTTGATCGAGTTGCCGCCTGATCCGGCGCCGCCCGCTCCGACCCAGCAGCCGGAGAGCAGCGGGGCGAGCAGCGTCCCTACGGCGGCCAGGGCGAGCGTGGCTCGCGGCGGCCGTCGTCGGCTCTGGGTTCGCATGGATCGCTCCTGCAGATATGGGGAGATAAAGGCGCGAGCCGGGCATGGCTGCGCCCTACGTGGAGAGTGAGTTGGAATTCCAAACGGCGTTCTAGATGCTCGTGACGCTCTAGACGCGTATGACCTGTGGCCCCAGCAGTGAGTAGCGGTGGGCTTCGGCCGACGGGAGCAGCGTGCTTGTGACGATCGTCTCCAGGGCGCCGATCTCGGCGAACCGGCAGAAACTGACCGCCCCGAACTTGGTGTGGACGCCCGCGAACACGGTGCGCCGGGAGGCCCGGATGGCCTGTGCCTTGACCTCGCTGACCGCGGGGTCGGGCGTGGTCAGGCCGTGTTCGCGGGAGATGCCGTTGGCGCCGATGAAGGCGAGGTCGAGGACGAAGCCGGCGAGCATCTTCGTCGTCCAGTGGTCCACGGTGGCGAGGGTGCCGTGCCGGACCCGGCCGCCGAGCAGCAGCACCGAGGTGTTCTCGGCCTCGGCGAGTATGCCCGCCACGGGCAGGGACGCGGTGACCACGGTCAGCGGTCGGTCCCTGGGCAGCGCCTCGGCGATGAGTTGGGGGGTGAAGCCCTCGTCGACGAAGACCGTCTCGGCGTCCCCGAGCAGCTCGGCCGCGGCGACCGCGATCCGGCGCTTCTCGGGAACGTGGCTGGTGGCGCGGAAGGCGAGCGTCGTCTCGAAACCGGCGCTCTCCACGGGGTAGGCGCCGCCATGGGTCCTGCGGACCAGCCCGTGGTCCTCCAGGGCGCGCAGATCGCGCCGTACGGTCTCCTTGGCCACGCCCAGCTCGGCGGCGAGCGCGGTGACGTCGACCGAGCCGGTGCGGCGCGCGACCCGCACGATCTCCCGCTGACGTTCCTCCGCCGAACTCGTGCTCATGGCCGACACCGCCTTCCCGCTCATCTGGAGTACTGCCCGTTCGGGCCCGGTGGGACCCTTGGGGGAAGTTCTACAGCGGGTGCGCGGCACTGACCAGGCCTGTTGCACGCCCGATGCTGCCCGTGTGTGACCGTTTACCGTGAGGTGTGCCCGTCGCGGACCTGCGCGGCTGTGCGCCGGGGCGTGGGATCGGGCAGCTTCCGTGCCCGAACACGGCGGCGGGCGGGCCCGTTCGGTGCCCGCCCGTCGCCGTGGAGTCCCTTTTTCGTCAGTACGGCCAGATCGGCGGGTCGTTCACGAAGTGGCCGCCCAAGTAGGCGTGCGCCTCGACGCCCGGCCGGAGCTCGCCCTGCTCGGCGACGATCTTCTCGGCGTACGGCTCGGAGTCGTCCTGCGGCTCGTAGCCGAGCGCCCGCGCGGTCGAGAGGTCCCACCACAGACGGGTGTTGGCGGAGGAGCCGTAGACGACGGTGTGCTGTACGTCCTCGGCGGTCAGGGCCGCGTGGAAGAGGCGGGCGCCGTCGGCGGGGCTCATCCAGACCGACAGCATGCGCACGTTGCGGGGCTCAGGGAAGCAGGAGCCGATGCGCACGGAGACGGTCTCCAGGCCGTGCTTGTCCCAGTAGAGCTGCGCGAGGTCCTCGCCGAAGCACTTGGACAGGCCGTAGAAGGTGTCGGGGCGGTGCGGGGTGTCGACCGGGATGAGCACCCTTGAATCAGGAGGTGTGTCGTGCTGCGGCCTCGGGGTGTAGCCCACCGCGTGGTTGGAGGACGCGAAGACGATGCGGGGGACACCCTCCTCGCGGGCGGCCTCGTAGAGGTTGTACGTGCCCTCGATGTTCGACTTGAGGATCTTGTCGAAGGAGGCTTCCAGGGAGATGCCCGCGAGATGGACGATCGCGTCGACGCCCCGTACCGCCTCGCGGAGCGCCGCCCGGTCGGAGAGGTCGGCGGTGATCGCGTCCGGCTCGCCCTCGATCGGGTTCAGATCCAGCAGGCGCAGGTCGTAGCCGTAGGAGGGGAGCAGGTCCCGCATCAGGGTGCCGACTCCGCCTGCGGCGCCGGTGAGCAGGACGGTGCGGGGAGCGGGCATCCCAGGTCTCCTTGGGGTCGATGACGGATCGGGTCGGAGCTACGGCCTCATCCATGAATCATATTCACATGCGTGGACAAGCTAGGGATCGGTCGTCGTGTCCGTCAAGTGTCGCGTGGACCTGGGAAATCTGCTTCCTTCTTGCTCATTTGCCTGCTTGACCCGCCCTGAGGCGGCTCCTTAGGGTGAGGTTGTTCAGAGATGTAGACATTGATCAGAAGAACGTACGCGCCTTGTTCAAGGGAGAGCCCGTGACGCCAGCCCCTCTCGCCGACCGGCTCAGTATCCCCAGCGGGCCGCTGTTCTTCCCCGTCACCGCCTACGGCCCCGACGGCTCCGTCGACCTCGACGTCTACCGCGCACATGTCCGCCGGGGTGTCGAGGCCGGTGCCGCCGCCGTGTTCGCGTGCTGCGGCACCGGGGAGTTCCACGCGCTGCTGCCCGAGGAGTTCGAGGCGTGCGTCCGGGCCGCGGTGGAGGCGACGGAAGGCCGGGTGCCGGTGGTCGCGGGCGCGGGCTACGGCACCGCGCTCGCCGTACGGTACGCACGGCTCGCGGAGTCCGCCGGGGCGGACGGCCTGCTCGCCATGCCGCCGTACCTGGTGGTCGCCGGCCAGGAGGGGCTGCTGCGGCACTACCGGGAGGTGGCCGCGGCGACCGCGCTGCCGGTCATCGTCTACCAGCGCGACAACGCCGTGTTCACCCCCGCCACGGTCGTCGAACTCGCCCGCACCGACGGCATCATCGGCTTCAAGGACGGCCTCGGCGACCTCGACCTGATGCAGCGGATCGTGAGCACCGTACGCGCCGAAGTCCCGGGCGACTTCCTGTACTTCAACGGACTGCCGACCGCCGAACAGACCCAGCTCGCCTACCGGGGCATCGGCATCACCCTCTACTCCTCCGCCGTGTTCTGCTTCGTCCCCGAGATCGCGCTCGCCTTCCACCGGGCACTCGCCACCGGCGACGACACCACGGCCAACCGCCTCCTGGACGGCTTCTACCTGCCGTTCGTCGAACTGCGCGCCCAGGGCCGCGGTTACGCCGTCTCGCTCGTCAAGGCGGGCGTGCGGATGCGGGGGTTGGACGTCGGCGAGGTCCGCCCACCGCTGACCGAACCGACCGAGGACCACGTCAAGCAACTCGCCCAACTCATCGAGCGCGGCTACGCGTTGATCGAGGAGGGCGCGTGAAGGCGTCGGCTTTCGTCTACCCCTGGGACGTCAACGGCGACCCGGAGGCGGGCGGCAGGATCGCCGAACTCGGCGTCCAGCAGGCGACCCTCGCCTCCGCGTACCACTCCACGCGCGCGCTGACCCCCCGCCACCCGCGCCACCGCATCGTCACCGCCGAGCACGCGGCCGTCCTGTACCCCACGGACACCCGTTGGCAGGGGCGGGAGTTGAGGCCGTACGCGGCCGGCGACTGGGCCCCCGGCGACGCCTACGGAGAGGCCGCCGCCGCCCTCGCGGACGCGGGCCTTGAGGTGCACACCTGGGTCGTGCTCGCCCACAACTCCCGCCTGGGCGCCGACCATCCGGACACCTCGGTGGTCAACGCCTACGGCGACCGCTACCCCTGGGCACCCTGCATCGCCCAGCCCGCCACGCGCGCGTACCTCGTCGACCTCGCCGCCGAGGCGGCCGTACGACCCGGCGCGCGCGGCACCGAACTGGAGTCCCTCGGCTGGTACGGCCTCACCCACCTGCACGCCCACGACAAGACCGCCGGAATCGGCCTCGGGGACGCCGGCCAGTACCTGATGTCCCTGTGCTTCTGCCCGACCTGCCGACAGGGCTACGGTGAACAGGGCGCCGACGCCGAGGAGTTGGCGTCCGCCGTACGCGCCGCACTCGAACCGGTGTGGCAGGGGGCACCCTCCGACGGAGGCTGGGCGGGGGTCGAGAAACTCCTCGGCGACGCGCACGCGACGACCACGCGTGCATGGCGTGACGACAGGGCCCGCACGCTCCAGGAGACGGCGGTCGCCGCGGTCCGGGCCGCCGCGCCCGACGGCTTCCAGGTGCTGCTGCACGCGGACCCGGTCTCGTACCACGTCGGCGCCAACGCGGGCGTGGACCCCCGGTACATCCTGTCCGTGGCCGACGGCGTGGTCGTGCCCTGCGCGGGCGGCACGGGACTGCTGACCCCGTTCGCCGAACAGGCCCGCGACGGCGCCGTGTTGGCCGCCAACTTCACCGTGGTCTCCGGAATGGGGGGACGGCCGGGAGCGCTGGCGGCGGACGCGGCACGGGCGCGCGGGCTCGGGGCGACCGAACTGCGGCTCTATCACGCGGGGTTGGCGTCGGACGGAGACCTGGCGGAGGTGCGGTCGGCGCTGGCCGGGCTCTGAGCGCGGGATGCTCCCGTCCCGAGCAGCGCCAGTGAAGCGCTCGTTGTGAGCAACGCCAGGCCGATCAGGACCAACAGGAGCCGGTAGTCGGCCAGTTCGACCAGCGCCGCCCCCGCCGCCAGTCCGATCACGTTCGGCGTGAAGATCAGGGTGTTGGCGGTGGCGGTCGCTCGGCCGAGCAGCGGACCCGGCAACTCGCCCTGCACAGCGGTGAACGCGGCGATCAGTACGCACGGCAGCCCCAGTCCGATCGCCGCGCTGCTCGCCAGGACCACCGGGTCGGACGGCACCGCCCGAGCGGCCACCGCGACCGCCGTGAGCGCGATCCCGGCCGCCCCGAACCGACGCGCGCCGAGCCGGCGTAGCGCGGGCCCGGAGACCAGTCCGACCGCCACCGAGCCGGCGCCCTGGGCCGTGTACAGCACGCCGGTGTAGGTCGGGGCGTGCCCGAGGGCGTCGACGAGCGCGTAGGTCGTACTGCTGCTCAGGGAGGCGAGGAACATCGTGGCCCCGCCCGCCAGGACCAGCGGGCGCAACAGGGGATGTCGCCACAACTCGCGTACGCCTTCGGCGGTTTGCGTCCGCCAGGTGCCGGTGGGGCGCTCGGGCCGCTCCTCGTGCGCGCGGACGAACAGCCACAGGCCGGCCGCCAGCGCGAACGTGACCGCGTCCAGAGCGGCCACCGTAGGCCCGCCGAACGCGGCGTACAGGCCCGCGCCCGTCAGCGGCGCGACCAGTTTCATGCCCTCCACGGCCGTCATCCGCAGGCCGTTGAAGTCGCCGAGGAGGTCCCGGTCGACGACGGTGGCGAGGAGGGCCGACTCGGCGGGGTCCTGGACGACGATGGTCGTGCCGTAGACGAACAGGACGGTGAACAGGAGCCACAGGCCGGCGCGGGAGTGGACGCCGAAGAGGGCGAGGAGGAGGGCGGCCAGGCCGAGGTTCGTCCAGATCAGCAGCGGTTTGCGGCGGACCCGGTCGGCGATCGTGCCGAGGGCCGGGCCGAACAGGGTCGGCGCCCAGATCGCGAACACGCAGAGCGCGGCCAGGCCGTTCGAGCCGGTGAGGTCCTTCACCCACACGCCGGCCGCCAGGTTCATCGCGGACGAGCCGAAGGCGGACACGACCAGGCCCACGAAATACAGCCCCGCGTTGCGGTCCCGGAGGATGCGGGTCACCGTCCAGTTTGTCGTCATGCCTGGTCATCGTGGGTCTAAGGCGGAGGTGGCGGCATCGGGCAGGTGCCGTAGAAATGCGTGGGGGTGGGGGTGCGGTGGGGGTGCGGCGGGGTGCGGTGGGGGTGCGCGATGAGTTTCGGGGCCGCTGTCGGTCTACCTCATGAGCGGAGTCCAATCCGCTTTCGGCCCCCTGAGGAGATTCGCATGACCGACGACACGATCCTGGACCTCGGCCCGCAGACCCGGGTCATCGCGCGGCTCGCCGAGGGGGTGACCGACGAGCAGCTGACGGACGGGACGCCGTGCCCCGAGCTCGCCGTACGCAATCTGGTGGGGCACGTGCTCGGGCTGTCCGTCGCCTTTCGCGACGCCGCGCGCAAGGACCTGGGCGCCACGACCGACACCAATCCGGGTGCCGCCGCGCCGGACATCGGCCCCGGCTGGCGCGAGGAACTGCCCAAGGCCCTCGATGACTTGGCCGAGGCCTGGCGCGACCCGGCCGCCTGGACCGGCATGACCCGCGCGGGCGGCGTCGACCTCCCCGGCGCGGTCGCCGCAGCGGTTGTCGCCGACGAACTGGTCATCCACGGCTGGGACTTGGCGGTGGCCACCGGCCGTCCCTACGAGCCCGATCCGGCCGCGCTCCAGACGTCGTACGGCTTCCTCCTCGCGGCCACGCAGGACCCGAGCCGCGGGGGAGGAATCTTCGGCCCGGTGGTCCCGGTACCGGACGAAGCGCCGCTGCTGGACCGGGCGTTGGGGCTCAGTGGGCGTGACCCGGGGTGGAAGGCCTAGGCGCCCCACGCCCAGGACCCCGCGTAGCCGGACCCCGGCGAACGCCCCGAATCCGGCCCATAGCCCACCTCGCCCCCAGCCTCCACAGACCGCCCCGAAATATGAGCGCCGTGGGTCCCGGAACCGTACTCTTCCCCACCATGCCTCTCAGTCTGACCGTCCTAGGCACCGCCTCCCCGCATCCGCGTCCCGGCCGCCCGTGTTCCGGGTATCTGCTGCGCGGCGGCGGCGCTGAGGTGTGGGTGGACGCGGGGACGGGGACGTTCGCCGAGTTGCAGCGGCACATGGATCCGGCGCGGCTCACCGCGATCTGGATCTCGCATCTGCACGCCGACCACAGCGCCGATCTCCTCGCGGCGGCCTACGCGTTCGCCTTCGGCGGGATGACCCCGGCCGCACCGATCCCGCTCTACGCCCCGCAGGACTGCGCACGCCGGCTCGCCGGGTTCTTCGGGCAGCCGGACGTACGGTTCCTGAGCGGTGTCTTCGACTTCCGGCCGCTCTACGACGGCCACGCCGTCCGGCACTGGAACCTCCGGCTCACCGCACGCGCGGTCGCCCACGACACCGAGGCGTACGGGCTGCGCGCCGAGTGCCAGGGGAGTGTCCTGGGGTACTCCGGGGACAGTGGACCCTGCGAGGCGCTCGCCGAACTCGCGGGCGGCGCCGACGTGTTCCTCTGCGAGGCCGACATCGACCGGCATCGCGAAGGCGAACGGCAGGTCCACCTCACGCCGGAAGACGCGGGGGCCTGCGCCAAAGGCGCGCGCGAACTCCTCATCACCCACGTGGGACCCACTCTCACCCGCGAAGCGGCCCTGGAACGCGCCGCCGCGATCTTCCCCGGCCGGACCTCGGCCGCGCTCGAAGGCGTCACCAAGACCGTGTGAAGCGCTTTCTCGTTCCTTTGTCAGAAGCATTGACGAAACACAGGGCCGCTCCTACCTTCAACGCGTCGTACTTCATACGTCATATATGAGACGCGATACGCGACCGCAGCCACGTGACATCCGAGAGGCGCGCATGACCTCTGTGCCCACGCCGATCCCGTCCCGCACGCAGTTCGTGCTGGAAGGGATCAAACACCGCATCCTCACCGGGCAGTTGACGCCAGGTCAGCCACTGGTCGAGACCGACCTCGCCGCACAGTTCGGGGTGTCCAAGACCCCGGTGCGCGAGGCGCTCAAGACCCTGGCCGGTACCGGGCTCGTCGTGATGAACCAGTACAAGGGCGTCACGGTGCGCATGGTGGACGCGGACATGGCGCGCGAGGTGTACGACGTCCGACTGCTCCTCGAACCCGAGGCGCTCCGGCGTGCCGTACGACGCAACGCCTCCCTGGACGCCGCGCGCGACGCCCTGACCATGGCCGACGAGGCCACCGACACCGCCGAACGCTCCCTCGCCAACCGGGAGTTCCACCGCGCCCTGTACCTGCCGTGCGGCAACCCGCTGCTCGGCCGGATGCTCGACGAGGTCCGCGACCAGGCCGCCCTCGTCTCCACCGTCGCCTGGGCCGCCTCGCCCTCCTGGGAACGGGAGGCCGGCGAACACCGGGAGATCCTGCGGCTCGCCCTCGACGGTGACGCGGACGGCGCGGCCACCGCGCTGCACGCCCACATCGCGTCGTTCGTGCAACGGGCCTTCCCCGGCACGGAGTTGGAGACCCAAGGGCGGGACACCCACGGAGAGGACGGTCGGGCATGACGGCGGCGTTCGAGACCCAACGGGCAGCCCTGGCCGACGTGGTGGCGATCCCGGTGACCCCGTTCGCCGAGGACGGCACCGTCGACCAGGACACCCACCGGGCCCTGCTGCGCCGCCTGCTCGACGGCGGGGTCAAGATCCTCACGCCCAACGGGAACACCGGCGAGTTCTACGCCCTCACCCCTCAAGAGCGCCAGCTCGTAACCGAGTTGACCATCGACGAGGCGGGCCGGCGCGCCGCGATCCTCGTCGGCGTCGGGCACGACGTACCCACCGCCATCGCCTCCGCCCGGCATGCCCGCGACCTCGGCGCCCAGATGGTGATGGTCCATCAGCCCGTCCACCCCTACGTCTCGCAGGGCGGTTGGGTCGACTACCACCGCGCCATCGCCGAGGCCGTGCCCGACCTGGGCGTCGTCCCGTACATCCGCAACGCCCAACTCCTCGGCGACCGCCTCGCCGAACTCGCCGACGACTGCCCGAACGTCATCGGCGTCAAGTACGCCGTCCCCGACGCGGCCCGCTTCGCCGCCTTCGCCCGGGACGCGGGGCTCGAACGCTTCGTGTGGGTGGCCGGGTTGGCCGAACCGTACGCGCCCTCCTACTTCTCGGCGGGCGCCACCGGCTTCACCTCAGGGCTCGTGAACGTCGCCCCGTCCGTTTCGCTGAACATGATCGAAGCGCTTCGATCAGGGGACTATCCGGGGGCGATGAAGGTGTGGGAGCAGATCCGCCGTTTTGAGGAACTAAGGGCCGCAAACGGCTCCGCGAACAACGTCACGATCGTCAAGGAAGCGCTTGCGTCCCTCGGGCTCTGCCGCCGCGAGGTCCGCCCGCCCAGCAGGCCCCTGCCCGAGAGCGAGCGCGCCGAAGTCGCCGCGATAGCCGCCGGATGGTCCATATGAAGGCACCGGAAGAGCTCAGAAGCCACCAGTGGTACGGCACCGACGGGCTGCGCTCCTTCAGCCACCGGGCCCGGACCCGCCAGCTCGGCTACCTCCCCGAGGAACACCTCGGCAAGCCCGTCATCGCGATCCTCAACACCTGGTCCGACATCAATCCCTGTCATGTGCACCTCCGTGAGCGCGCCCAGGCGGTGAAGCGGGGCGTGTGGCAGGCCGGCGGCTTCCCGCTCGAATTCCCGGTCTCCACCCTCAGTGAGACCTTCCAGAAGCCGACCCCGATGCTCTACCGCAACCTCCTCGCGATGGAGACCGAGGAACTGCTGCGGTCGTACCCCGTGGACGGTGCCGTGCTGATGGGCGGCTGCGACAAGTCCACGCCCGCGCTCCTGATGGGTGCCGCCTCCGTCGACCTGCCGACCGTCTTCGTCCCCGCCGGGCCGATGCTGCCGGGCCACTGGCGCAACGAGATCCTCGGCTCCGGCACCGACATGTGGAAGTACTGGGACGACAAGCGCGCCGGCCTCATCGGCGAGTGCGAGATGACCGAGTTGGAGAGCGGCCTCGCGCGTTCGCCCGGGCACTGCATGACCATGGGGACGGCGTCCACGCTGACGGCGGCGGCGGAGGCGCTGGGCGTGACCGTGCCGGGCGCGTCGAGCATTCCCGCCGTGGACTCGGGGCACGATCGGATGGCCGCGCAATCCGGCATGAGGATCGTTGAACAAGTCCACAAGGGGCGTGTTCTCTCGTCGATCCTCACCCAGGAAGCCTTCGAGGACGCCGTCACCGCCGTCCTCGGCCTCGGCGGCTCCACCAACGCGGTGATCCACCTGATCGCCATGGCCGGCCGCGCGGGCGTCCACCTCACGCTCGACGACTTCGACCGCATCGCCCGCACGGTCCCGGTCCTCGCGAACGTACGGCCCGGCGGACGGACGTACCTCATGGAGGACTTCCACTTCGCCGGCGGCCTCCCCGGCTTCCTCTCCCGGATCACGGACCTGCTCCACCTGGACCGGCCGACGGTCTCGTACGACACCCTGCGCGAGCAGCTCGACGGCGCCCAGGTGCACAACGACGACGTGATCCGCCCGCGCGACAACCCGGTGGCGAGCGAGGGCGGGGTCGCCGTCCTGCGCGGCAACCTCTGCCCCGACGGCGCGGTGATCAAGCACATCGCCGCCGAACCGCACCTGCTCAAACACACCGGCCCCGCGGTCGTGTTCGACGACTACCGGACCATGCAACGCACCATCAACGAACCGGAGTTGGGCATCACCGCCGACAGCGTGCTCGTGCTGCGCAACTCCGGCCCCAAGGGCGGCCCCGGCATGCCCGAGTACGGCATGCTCCCGCTCCCCGACCACCTCCTCAAGCAGGGCGTCCGGGACATGGTCCGGATCTCCGACGCCCGGATGAGCGGGACGAGTTACGGCACGTGCGTGCTGCACATCGCGCCCGAGTCGTACGTCGGCGGACCACTGGCGCTCGTCAGGACCGGGGACGCCATCACCCTGGACGTCGAGGCGCGCACCCTCCAACTCAACGTGGACGACGAGGAGTTGGAGCGACGGCGGGCGGAGTGGACGCCACCGCCCGCACGGTACGAGCGCGGCTACGGCGCGCTCTACAACGAACAGATCACCCAGGCGGACACCGGCTGCGACTTCGAGTTCCTGGCCCGGCCGGGCAAGGTGCCTGATCCGTACGCCGGTTGAGCACCTTCCCATGCCTGTAAAGCAAGCGCTTCCTGCACTGAGCGTCCTGTACTGAACGGAGAACAGTCATGGCCCAAGCCGCAGCCGTGGCGAAACCGCCCGCGCCACCCCGGCGGCGCCGTGCCTCCGCGACCCCGCGCAGGCTTCCGTACCTGCTGATCGCCCCGGCGGCGCTGCTCATGCTGGGCTTCATCGCCTACCCGGTCATCAGCGTCTTCTACTACAGCCTGCAGAATTACAACCCCACCAAACCGTGGCGCAACGGCTTCGCGGGTCTCGACAACTTCACCCACGCCTTCACCAACGACCCCCAGTTCTGGGACACGTTGACGTTCAGCGCCAAGTGGGTCGTCGTAGAGGTGGGCCTCCAACTTCTCTTCGGTCTCGCCCTCGCCCTCATCGTCAACCAGACCTTCGTGGGCCGGTCCATCGGCCGCGCGCTGGTGTTCTCCCCCTGGGCCGTGTCGGGCGTCCTGACCTCCGCGATCTGGGTGCTGCTCTACAACTCCCAGACAGGCGTGACCCGTTACCTCGCCGACATGGGCATCGGCCAGTACGGCACGAGTTGGCTCTCGGACCCCTCAACTGTCTTCTCCGCAGCGGTCGTTGCGGACCTCTGGCGAGGCGTCCCCTTCTTCGCGATCCTCATCCTCGCCGACCTCCAGTCCGTCTCGAAGGACCTGTACGAGGCCGCCGAGGTCGACGGCGCCAACCGCTTCAAGCAGTTCCTGCACATCACCCTGCCGCACCTCAAGGACGCGATCGTGCTGTCCACACTGCTGCGCGCGGTATGGGAGTTCAACAACGTCGACCTCCTCTACACCCTGACCGGCGGCGGCCCGGCCGGCGAGACGACCACGCTCCCGCTCTACGTCGCCAACACCAGCGTCGAAGCCCACAACTTCGGCTACGCGTCGGCCCTCACCACGGTCGCGTTCGTCATCCTTCTCTTCTTCTCGATCATCTATCTGCGCCTGAGTAAGTTCGGAGGCGGCGACAAGTGATCACCGAGATCGCTCCGGCCCGCGAGCGCGAGTCCGCCGCACCGCAGCAGCCGCGCAAGGTCCGCCGCGCCTGGGACGAGGTCCCGCGCTGGCAGATCTACGTACCCCTGGGCATCTACCTCGTCTTCACCCTGATCCCCTTCTACTGGATTCTCCTCTTCGCGTTCCGCCCGGCCGGCTCGACCTCCCTCGTGCCCTGGCCGATGACCCTCGACCACTTCCAGAAGGTGTGGACCGAACGCAGCTTCGGCGTCTACTTCCAGAACAGCGTCTACGTCGGTGTGGCCACCCTGATCCTCACCACCGTGGTCGCGCTGGCCGGCGGCTACGCGCTCGCCCGCTTCGAGTTCAGGATCAAGCGCGCGTTCATGCTGGCCCTGCTCTGCTCCCAATTCGTGCCGGGCGCCCTGCTGTTGGTCCCGCTGTTCCAGATCTTCGCCAAGCTCCAGATGATCAACTCGCTCGGCAGTGTCATCCTCGCGGAGACCGTCTTCCAACTACCACTCTCGATGATCCTGATCAGCGGCTTCATCCGGAACGTCCCGCAGTCCCTGGAAGAGGCCGCCTGGGTCGACGGCTGCAACCGCTTCGCCGCGTTCCGCATCGTCGTCCTCCCGCTGCTGCGGCCCGGGCTGATCGCCGTCGGCTCCTTCGCCTTCGTACACGCCTGGAACCACTTCCTCTTCGCCCTGATGTTCCTCTCCGACCAGAGCAAGCAGACCATCCCGGTCGGCCTCAACACCCTGATGAGCGCGGACAGCGTCGACCTCGGCGCACTCGCCGCCGGCGGCATCGTCGCGGCCGTACCCGTGGTGATCGTCTTCGCCTTCATCCAGAAGTGGCTGATCACCGGCTTCAGCGCGGGGGCGGTGAAGGGATGAGGCAACCGCTTACCCTGCTGGCGAAGATCGTCGACGCAGGGAGAATCCCATGACATCCACCACCGGTCCTACGACCGTCACCGCACCCGGCTCCACAGCCCTCGCCCCGCCCGTCTCCATCGTCCTCGCGGGCGCCCGGGGTCACGGTCGTTGGCACGTCGAGAACATCCGCCGGCTCCAGGACAAGGGACTCGTACGCCTCGTCGGCATCTGCGAGCTGACCCCGCTGACCGAAGAGGAATTCGGCGGCGAACTCCCGGCCCAGTCACCGGACTTCGGCGCTCTTCTCGACTCCACCGGCGCCCAGGTCGCCGTGATCTGCACCCCGATCCCGACCCACACGGACCTCGCCCTGGACGCCGCGAAGCGGGGTGTGCACCTGCTGCTGGAGAAGCCGCCCGCGCCGTCGTACGCCGAGTTCCGCAGGATGGCCGACGGGGTCGCCGCGGCCGGGGTCGCCTGTCAGATCGGGTTCCAGTCGCTCGGCTCGCACGCCGTGCCCGATATCCGCGAGTTGATCGCCAAGGGCGCGATCGGCACGGTGACCGGGGTCGGCGGAGCCGGTGCCTGGGCGCGCGACGAGGCGTACTACCGGCGTGCTCCCTGGGCGGGCAAGCGGCGCCTGAACGGCGTCGACGTGATCGACGGCGCGCTCACCAACCCCCTCGCGCACGCGGTCGCCACCGCCCTCGCCCTGAACGGCACGACCCGCGCCGAGGACGTCGTCCGCATCGAGACCGAACTCGTGCGCGCCAACGACATCGAGTCCGACGACACCTCCTGCGTCCGCGTCACCACCGTCCAGGGCCGCCCGGTCACCGTCGCGGTGACCCTGTGCGCCGAACACCCCGGCGAGCCCTACGTGTTGGTACACGGCAGCCGCGGCCGAATCACCTACTGGTACAAGCAGGACCGTGTCCTGCTCCAACGGGCGGGCCACGGCCCTGAGGAGTTCGAGTACGGCAGCACGGACCTGCTGGAGAACCTGGTCGCCCATCTCACCGATGGCGACGCGCTGTTGGTCGAACCGGACGCAACAGGCGCCTTCATGAAGGTCGTTGAGGCGATCCGCCAGGCACCCGACCCGGCCCCGCTGCCCACCGACGCCTGGCACCTCATCCCGGCCGAGAACCGCCGGGTCGTCCCCGGCATCGACGCACTGGTCACGGCGGCGGCCGACACCCTCGCCCTCTACTCCGAGTTGGGCGCCTCCTGGGCCCCACCGAAAGAGGTGAGCACCTGATGATCACCCACGACACCCCGGTGCTGCGCGTCGCGGGCCGCCCGGTCGCCCGGTACGTCACCCGGCCCGAGCTGCCCGCCCGGCTCTCCCCGCGCCCGTATCTGCACCCCGTCACCACCCTGGCCGGCACGGCGGTCACCGAGTTGAGCCCCGTCGACCACACTCACCACCTCGGCGTCGGTGTAGCCGTTCCCGACGTCGAGGGGCACAACTTCTGGGGCGGACGCACCTACGTCCCGGACCAGGGCTCGACCGAACTGGACAACCACGGCGCCCAACGCCACTCCACGTTCCAGCTCCGCGACCCCGACGGCTTCGTGGAGGAGCTCCGCTGGGTCGCCTCCGGCGCCGAACTTCTCCGCGAACGCCGTACGGTCGCCGCCACCGAACTCACCGACACCGCCTGGGCGTTGGACTTCACCTTCTCCCTCACCAACGTGACACCCGACCCCCTTTCGATCGGCAGCCCCGCCACCAACGGCCGCCCCGGAGCCGCGTACGGCGGCTTCTTCTGGCGGGCCCGCAAAGAGGCGGAGACCCCGCGTGTCTTCACCCCCGACCGTGAGGGCGAGCCGGAAGTCCACGGCACCCGTGCCGACTGGCTCGCGCTCGCCGGCACCGGTTGGACGCTGGTCTTCGCCGGTGCCACGGACCGTTCCCGCCGCGACCCGTGGTTCGTCCGCACCGCCGAATACCCGGGCGTGGGCGCGTCGTTGGCCTCGGACGAGCGGCTGCCGATACCGCCCGGCGACACGGTCGTACGGCGGATCGTCACCGTCGTCGCCGACGGCAGCCTCGACCGGACCGAGGCCGCGGCGCTCGTGCGGAAGGCGGTCAGCCAGTGACCCGCGAGACGTACACGAACCCCGTCCTGAACGCCGACTGGTCCGACCCGGACGTCATCCGCGTCGGCGACGACTTCTACCTCACGGCATCCAGCTTCGGCCGTGTACCGGGCCTGCCGCTGCTGCACTCCCGCGACCTGGTGAACTGGACCCTGGTCGGCCACGCCCTCCAACGCCTCGAACCCGCGAGGGAGTTCAGGACCCCACGCCACGACTGCGGAGTCTGGGCACCCGCGTTGAGATACCACGATGAACGCTTCTGGATCTTCTGGGGCGACCCCGACCAGGGCATCTTCCAGATCAACGCCCCCGAGATACGCGGCCCTTGGACCCGCCCGCACCTCCTCAAGCAGGGCAAGGGCCTCATCGACCCGTGCCCCCTGTGGGACGACGACAGCGACGAGGCGTACCTCGTCCACGCCTGGGCCAAGTCCCGCGCGGGCATCAAGAACCGCCTCACGGGCCACCGTATGCACCCCAACGGCACGACCCTCCTCGACGACGGCAAGGTGATCGTCGACGCGGACCGCATCCCCGGCTGGTTCACTCTGGAGGGTCCCAAGGTCCACCGACGCGACGGCTGGTTCTGGATCCTCGCCCCCGCAGGGGGAGTTGAGACCGGCTGGCAGGGCGCGTTCCGCGCACGCGGCTTCTTCGGCCCGTACGAGGAGAAGGTCGTCCTGGAGCAGCAGAACACCGACGTCAACGGCCCCCACCAGGGCGCGTGGGTGCGCACCCCGTCCGGCGAGGACTGGTTCCTGCACTTCCAACAGCGCGGCGCCTACGGCCGGGTCGTCCACCTTCAGCCCATGAGGTGGGGTGACGACGGCTGGCCGGTCATCGGCAACGAGGGCGCCCCCGTAGCCGTACACCCGAAACCCGACCTGCCGCCGCAGCAGCCCGCCGCGCCCGCCACCGACGACGACTTCCCCGGCGGGCGGTACGGCCGTCAGTGGCAGTGGACGGCGAACCCGCAGGACGGCTGGGCCACCCACCACTCCGGCGACGGCCTGCGACTGACCTGCGTACGCTCGGCCGACGCGCACGACCTGCGCCGACTCCCGAACCTCCTCACCCAGCGACTGCCCGGCACGCCCGTCGCGGTCGAGGTCGAACTGCGGCTGCACAGCGAGGAGTTGGGGGCGCGGGCCGGGCTCGCGGTGCTCGGGGACGCGTACAGCTGGATCGGACTCCAGCGGGGCGCGGACGGCGTGGTGCGGTTCGTGCACCGGTTCGCCGAGCCCGTCGCCGAGCGGGAGCGGGACGCGGGGAAGTCCTGCCTCGCACCCGAGGGGCGGGTCCGGCTGCGCATCGAGATCGGCGCCGGGGCGCGCTGCCGCTTCTTCTACGACGTCGGGGACGGGCCGCGTTCGACCGGCCAGGTGTTCGCCGCCACCTCCTGGCGCTGGGTCGGCGCCCTGCTCGGGCTTTTCGCGCTCGCGCCCGTCGGCACGGGACATGCCGGCGCGGCCACGTTCACGCGGTTCCGGATCAGTTCGCTCCGCTAACTCACCCTGCCTGTACGCCTGTTGGGAGTCGCAATGACGCACCTCCGTAGCAAGCGCTTGCCAGCCCCTGTCCGTGACGTCATCACCCCGTTGGATCCATCGGAAGAGAGCCGACCTATGAAGACCAGCATCCGCAGAAGCAGGCGTGCCGCCATGGCCGTCGCCCTGGGCTCCGTGCTCGCGCTGACCGCCACCGCCTGCGGCGACGACGGAAGCGGCGGCGCGGGGGACAAGGGTGACGAGGGGTCCGGCAAGGGCACGATCACCTTCTGGGACAACAACGGCGGTGTCCGCACCGACATCTGGAAGCAGATCATCGCGGACTTCGAGAAGAAGTACCCCGACATCAAGGTCAAGTACGTCGGGATACCCGCGGCGAGTGCCCAGTCCAAGTACGACACCGCGATCCAGGGCGGCGGCCTGCCCGACGTCGGCGGTGTGGGGACGGCGGTGCTCGCCGAGGTCGCGGTGCAGGGGGCGTTGGAGCCGTTGGACAGCCGGCTCAAGTCGAGTTCTCTGAACGGCAAGTTGAGCCAGAACCTGCTCGACGTCAGCAAGAGCGCGGGCGGCGGGGACAAGCTCTACCAGATCCCGACCTCCGCCAACAACGGCACGCTTTGGTACCGCACCGACCTCTTCAAGGCCGCGGGACTGGACGCGCCGACCACCTGGGCGAAGTTCTACGCCGCCGCCGACAAACTCACCGACAAGGCGAAGAACAGGTTCGGCTTCACCATCCGAGGCGGCGAGGGGTCCATCGCGCCGGCCCTCGACGCGGTGTACGGCCAGACCGGGATCACCTCGTTCTGGAACGGCGACAAGACGACGGTCAACGACCCCAAGAACGTTGCCGCGTTGGCGAAGTACGTCAGCCTGTTCAAGAAGGACACTCCGTCCGCCGACCTCAACAACGACTTCACGAAGATGGTCGCGCAGTGGGACAGCGGCACGATCGGAATGCTGAGTCACAACCTCGGGTCGTATCAGGATCACCTGAAGGCGCTGGGCGCGGACAAGTTCAAGGGCATTCCCAATCCGACGCTGGACGACGGGACTCGGGTGCAGATCTCCAACCCCGTTGACGGGCTGAGTCTGTTCAAGTCCAGCAAGAACAAGGAAGCGGCCTGGAAGTTCGTCGAGTTCGCGGTATCCGCCACGGAGAACTCCAAGTACAACGAGTCCGCAGGTCAGGTTCCGGCCAACACGGAGGCGGCCGGTGCAACCTGGATCCAGAAGTCCGAGCCCACGCAGTTGGCGGCGGAGGCGTTGAACGGGGCCGACACGAAGATCGTGCAGCTGCCGTATTACCTGCCGGACTGGAACACGATCTCCAAGGCGGACAACGAGCCGAACTTCCAGAAGCTGCTGCTCGGGAAGATGACGGCGAAGGAGTTCCTGGACACGCTGGCCGACCAGTTGAACAAGGCACAGGCGGACTGGAAGCAGAACCACTGAGTCGGGCGCCCCTGAAAGACAGAAGCCGAGAGGTGGACCAATCGTGTCTCTTACCCGTAGGCAAGTCGAGTTGGGTGCTCTCGCCGCCGTTCCGTTGCGTGGCGGCGGTGGTCGGCGGGACCGGACTCTTTACATCGCCGGTGACTCCACCGCTGCCCAGAAGTATGCGGACGCAGCTCCGGAAACGGGGTGGGGAATGGCGCTTCCCTTCTTTCTGCGCAAGGGGGTGGAGGTCGCCAACCGGGCCATAAACGGGCGGAGTTCGAAGAGCTTTGCCGACGAGGGGCGGCTCGATGCCATTCTCGCCGCCATCCGGCCCGGCGATCTTCTCCTCATCCAGTTCGGGCACAACGACGAGAAGATCGACGACCCCACCCGCTACACCGAACCCTGGACGACGTACCAGGACTATCTGCGGCTGTACGTCGACGGGGCCCGAGGCCGCGGCGCCCGGCCGCTGCTCGCCACCCCCGCCGAGCGCCGCAGGTTCGACGCCGACGGCAACGCCGTGCCGACCCACGGCGACTATCCGGCGGCGATGCGCGCGCTCGCCCAGCAGGAACGCGTCACGCTGCTCGACATCGAGGCGCTGTCGCTCGCGCTGTGGCAGCGCATCGGGGTCGAGGAGACAAAGGTCTACTTCAACTGGACCGAGACCGAGCAGGACAACACGCACTTCAATCCGCCCGGTGCGATCGCCGTGGCGCGGCTCGTGGCGCGGGAGTTGCTGCGCACCCGGGTGCTCGCGCCGCGTGACGTCGTCCGGTTGCGCGACGAGATTCCCACGTCCTGGATCACCTGGCCCGAGGCGACGGACGCCTCTGCCCTCTGAGCAAGGAGACCCGCACAGTGCGCATATCTACATGTCATGGCCGCGTCATCGCGTCGCTCGTGGGCTGCACGGCACTGGCTCTCGCCCTCACCGGCACCACCGCCCAGGCCCATCCGCGCAGCCTCGCCCGCGAGACCCTCGGCGCCGCTGACGGCTGGGCCTCCTACGGCACCGGCACCAGCGGTGGCGCCGCCGCCACCCCCGATTACGTCTACACCGTCACCAACTGGGCCGATTTCAAAGCCGCGTTGGCTGCCGGCGGCACCGCACCGAAGATCATCAGAATCAAGGGCACGATCGACGCCAACGCGGAGGGCTGCGACTCCTTCGCCGCGCCCGGCTACGACTTCGCCCAGTACCTCGCCACCTACGACCCCGCCGTCTGGGGCTACGACCAGAACCTCGACAACGAGCCCGCCGACAGCCCCGAGGGCCTGCGCCGCGTGTCCGCCGCGAACCAGGACACCGCCATCAAGGCGTTCATCCCCGCCAACACCACCATCATCGGCGTCGGTCGGAACGCCGGCTTCAAGGGCGCCAGCCTGCAGATCAAGGCCGTCGACAACGTCATCATCCGCAACCTGGCCTTCGAGAGCCCGTTGGACTGCTTCCCGCAGTGGGACCCGACCGACGGCGACACCGGCAACTGGAACTCCGAGTACGACAGCGCCGTCATCTACGGCTCCACCCATGTCTGGCTGGACCACGACACGTTCACCGACGGCGACCACCCGGACAGTTCGCTGCCCACCTACTACGGGCGGATCTTCGAACAGCACGACGGCGAACTCGACATCGTCAAGGGCGCCGACTACGTCACCGCGTCCTGGAACGTCTTCAGCGACCACGACAAGACGATCCTCATCGGCAACAGCGACAACGCCTCCACCGCCGCGATCGACCGCGGCCACTTGAAGGTGACGCTCCATCACAACCTGTTCTCCAACCTCGTCGAGCGCGCACCCCGCGTCCGCTTCGGCCAAGTCGACTCGTACAACAACCACTTCGTCGCCGAGCCCGGATACGGCTACAGCTACGGCATCGGCCTGGAGTCCCAACTCGTCGCGGAACACAACGCGTTCACCGTCCCCGCCGGGATCTCGGAGGCCACCATCCTCAAGAAGTGGTCCGAGGCGCCGCTCACCGCCGACGACAACTACGTCAACGGCACCCTCACCGACCTGATCGCCGTCCACAACGCGGGCGTCCCCACCGAGATCCTCCAGTCCGGTGCGGGCTGGACACCGACCCTGCGCACGAAGATCGACCCCGCGAAGGCCGTGCCGTTCATCGTCGACCGGGGCGCGGGCGCGGGCCACCTGCGCTGACACCACCACACCGGGATCCGGGCCGGTCCCGTCCGACCGGCCCGGCACCGGCGTCCCCCTCATGAGCCGCACCGCGAAGGAGCACCCGCATGCCCTCGCACCACCACTCCCTCCAACTTCCCCTGTCCAGACGGGGTTTTCTCATGGCGAGCGCCGGCGCGGGCGCCGCGATCGGCCTCACCGCCGTCCCCGTCCTCGCCGTCGGCAGGCCGCACCCGTTCGGCCGCTACGGTTCACCGGCCGCGCGCCTCACCCCGCTCACCCTGTACGTCGACCCGCGCGGCCGGGGTGACTTCACCACCGTCCAGGCCGCCGTCACCGCCGCGACCACCGCCGGGTACACCCTGGTCGTCGCGCCCGGCGTCTACCGTGAGACGGTCACCGCCGGAGTCACCGACCCGGCGACCGGCCAACTCGCCCCCGCCGCCTCCGAGATGACCTGGATCGGCGCGAGCGAGAACCCGCGTGACGTCGTCGTGGTGTACGACAACGCCAACGGCAGCCAGAAACCCGACGGTTCGGGCACCTACGGCACCTCCGGCTCGGCCACCACCCTCATCCGCACCGACGGTTTCACGGCCCGCTGGATCACCTTCGCCAACGACTGGCTGCGCGCCGACCACGCCGACATCACCGGCACACAGGCGGTCGCGATCAAAGTGCAGGGCGACCGTTCGGCGTTCTTCGACTGCCGTTTCCTGGGTCATCAAGACACGCTGTACGCCGACTCGTTCGCCCTCGGCGTCTTCGCCCGCCAGTACTACGCGCGCTGCTACGTCGAGGGAGACGTCGACTTCGTCTTCGGACGGGCGACCGCCGTCTACGACCACTGCCACTTCCGCACCCTGAATCGCACCGACCTGGCGACGGCGCCGTACGGCTTCGTCTTCGCCCCCTCCACAGCGGTCGCCAACCCGCGTGGATACCTGGTGACGCACAGCCGCGTGAGCAGCCAAGCCCCCTACGGCTACTACAAGTTGGCCCGGCCCTGGGTACCCGGCTCGGACACCACCGCCCGCCCGATGCTCACCGTCCGGGACACGGCGCTCGGTGCGGGGATCGATGCGGTGGCGCCGTACACCAACATGTCGGACACCTATCCCTGGCAGAGCCAACGGTTCGCGGAGTACCGGAACACGGGCCCAGGTGCAGCGATCAGCGTCCCGGAGAGCCGGCCCCAACTCACCGCAGAACAGGCCGAGTCGGCGACCCGCGAGGCCTATCTCGGCGACTGGACACCGGGGTGGAGGCGCTGAGATGACACTGCGCAGACGCACACTCCTGACGGGATTGACGGGCATCGCCGGCGGTCTGGTGACCGCCGGTGCCGCCCCCGCCGCAGCCCTCGACCGTCGCTGTGTCCTGCACGTCCGACCCGGCGACTCGGTGCAGGCCGCCGTCGACGCGGTGGAGGGCACCGGCTGGACGATCGTGGTGCACCCGGGGACGTACCGCGAGGTCGTCAACGTGCCTGTGGGGGCGGGCGAGTTGACGTTGCGCGGTGCCACCCGCGATCCGCGTGACGTCGTCATCGTCCACGACAACGCCAACGGGACGCAGCGGCCGGACGGTTCGGGGACGTACGGTACGGCGGGCTCCGCGACCTTCACCTCGGCGGCGCCCGGGCTGACCGTACGGGACCTGACCCTCGCCAACGACTGGCTGCGCGCTGACCACCCGGAGATCACGGGGACGCAGGCGGTGGCCGCGTATGTCACGGGCGACCGCTCGCAGTTCGCGCACGTCCGGCTGTTGGCCCACCAGGACACGCTCTTCGTGGACACGTCGGCGCTGGACGCCTTCGACCGGCAGTACTTCTCCCACTGCTACATCGAGGGGGACGTCGACTTCGTCTTCGGGCGGGCCACCGCGGTCTTCGCGGACTGCCAATTCCACACCCTGCAACGGGACGTGGCCTTCACCCCCAAGGGCATGGTCTTCGCCCCGTCCACCGCCCGTGCCAACCCGCACGGCATCCTCGCGGTCCGCTCGCGGATCACCTCCGGCGCCGAGGACGCCGCGTACAAGCTGGCCCGGCCGTGGGTTCCGTCGTACGAGACGACGGCCTGGCCGTCCCTCGTCGTGCGGGACACCCGGATCGGGCCCGGCATCGACCCGGTCGCGCCCTACACGAACATGCGCGACGCCTACCCCTGGCAGTCGATGCGCTTCCACGAGTACCGCAACACGGGACCGGGCTCCGTGATCACCGTCGCGGAGAACCGGCCCCAACTCACGGCCACCGAGGCCAAGTTGCACACCCCAGCGACCTACCTCGGTGACTGGCGTCCCTGAAGTCCCCCCATCCGCAGCAAAAGCGAACAGAACGACGAAAGGACCGCACTCCTATGTCTCGTCGTACCGCTCTCACCCTCGGCACGGCCCTGGCGTTCGGCGCCGGGCTGGCCGTCCTCCCCACCCAGGCCCAGGCCGCCACGGTCGTCGTCGACACGACCGCCGAACTGACCAGCGCGATCTCAAGTGCCACCGCCGGCACGGTCATTCAGGTGCGCGGCGGCACGTACTACCCGACGGCCACCCTCCAGTCCACGACGAACGGCACGTCGTCCTCGCCGGTCACGCTCACCGCGTACGGCTCGGAGACGGTCAAGATCGACGGTTCGTCGCTGCCGTCGGGGTCCTGGATCTTCAAGCTGACGGCGGACTACTGGAACGTCTCCAACATGACGTTCCAGAACTCCCCGGACAGCGCGGTCGTCTGCCAGTCCTGCACCGGCACCAACTGGAGCAACGTCAAGACCATCAACGGCGGCGACTCCGGGTTCACGCTCACCGGCGACGGCACGGTGAACAACACCGTCAAGAACCTTGATTCGTACGGCAATTACGACGCCGCCACCCACGGTCAGAACGCGGACGGGGTCGCCATCAAGTTCGGCTCCGGCACCGGCAACCTCGTCACCGGCGCCCGGCTGTACAACAACTCGGACGACGGCATCGACCTCTGGTCCTTCTCCTCACCGGTCACCATCGAGCACACCTGGTCCTTCGGCAACGGCGTCAACCGCTGGGGCGACTCCGCGTTCGAGGGCAACGGCAACGGCTTCAAACTGGGCGGCAACGGAGTGACCGTCGCCCACGTCGTCAACAACTCGGCCGCCTGGGGCAACGCCGGCAACGGGTTCACCGAGAACTCCAACACAGGCGCCATCGTCATCAACCGCACCACCGCCTACGCCAACAGCGGCTGGGGCTACTACTTCGCCACCAGCTCCGCCAAACTCGGCAAGAACCTCGCCGTGAGCAACGGCAGCGGCTCGGTCACCAAGGGTTCCTCGGTCACCTCGTCCGGCAACAACTGGGACTCCGGCATCTCCACCCCGTCCTTCATCTCCACGGACGCGTCGACGACGTACAACGCCCGCTCGTCGAGCGGCACGCTGCCGTCCACGACGTTCCTGACCACGGGGAGCACGACGATCGGCGCGACGATGAACTGACCTGTGCGGTGGGCTCAGTTGAGGTGCCACAGGGCGTAGGCGGCGGTCAGGAGCACAAGACCGGCGACGGTCATGAACGCCCCGAGCATCCGGTGGTACCAAGGCTGGGCCCACATCAGCGCGGAGCCACCGCCCAGTTGGTGCCTGTCACGGATGTTCCGCGCCCTCTGTACGGCGATCCCGCGCACGTTGAACGCCCAGCTCCCACCGAACCAGACGGCCGCGAGCCCACCCAGGGTGAAGAGGGCGATGATCACCGGTGACGGCCCGTGTGTTCCAGCGGCGAGGTGCTGCACGTCTTTCGTGTCCTTCCGTGAAATGCCGTATGTCAACCGAATCGAGCACCGTATCAGGAGAACTCCTCACGGTGCGGAGTAAGGCAGGACGATCGACCACAAGGTGCCGCCCTCCGGCTTTTCGCCCGGCTCGGTGGTTCTCACATAGACGGACGTCTGGCTGCCCTGGGCACGGAATTGGCTGAACCCCTTGGTGGGGGCGCCGCTGACCTCTTCCAGGTCCACGCCGCGAGATCTCAGGGCTTCAATGAAGGCGCCGAACAGGACGCTCTGTGTGAACTGTCCGAAGGAGTATTCCAACTGCGAGGGGACCAGTCCTTCGCCCCCTCCTTCGAGGCGATGAATCTGCAGAGACGCCGTGACCGACTCCCACTTCTCACCCTTTTTGGCGAATGTGAGCTCGACAAGACCGTAGTCGCGGCGCATCCGTCCCTTCTTCAAGTCGTCGAGAAAGTCCGTGCCGAGACGCTCTTCCCACACGGAGGGAGGGGACCCCAACGGGATATCGAGAACCCTGTGGCGCAGCACCGTGTCCGCGTAGAAATCGATATCTGCCATCAAGGGGTTCCTGCCTGCTTGTTCATTTTTTCCAGGTTCTTGATGAGGAAGTGCATTTCGGCTGCCCTGTTCTGCGACATACCGAACTCTCCCTTGTTCATGCTGTCGCGAGCGGACGTGGCTTTGCTGATGATGTCATCTCGGAGCGCTTGGTTGGACTGGATCTCGGCCAACACCTTCTGGACGTCGCGGGCACTGGCCGTACCCGATTTCAGCCTGATCGGCTCGGCCCCGATCCCGCCGTTGTCGTCGGGGAAGACGCGCACTTCGTTCTTCCCGATGTGAATGTGCGCACCCTTCGTGCCCCAGTCCTGGAACGCCACGGACGCATGAATGTCACAGGAGGCGAGGCCGAGCGGGTCCAACCAGGTGTGGGGCGCGGGGACATACGCCATGGGGTTGGGCGCCGGGGAGAGGCCGAGCGGGTCGGTGGACAGATAGCGCGAGGTCTCGGGGTCGTAGTAGCGGAAATGGTTGTAGTGCAGACCTGATTCGTCGTCCGCGTACTGCCCGGGGAAGCGGAGGGGACAGCTCACCGATTCCATCTCGTCCGTCGGGCCGGGGAAGCGGGTGCCCCACAGGGTGGTGCGTTGCTGCCATGCCAGTTCGCCGTCGGGCGTGACGAGTTCGGTGGGGGTACCGACCAGGTCGGTGACGATCGCATGGAAGCGGGTGGTGTGGTCGGCCGTGGTGTCCTCGGCTAGTTGGGCGAGGAAGGACGCGCTTCGGGTCCGCTGTCGTGGTCGATGGATGGTCTGGGTGAGGGGGTGGTGGGAGCCGGGGGCGTAGTCCCAGGTGGTGGCATTGCCGTCGGGGGCGACCTGCTCGGCGAGGCGGGTGTCGTCCCAGCTGAAGTCGGTACGGGCGTCCTGCGAACCGTCCGCGTGGAGGCGGGACTTGGAGATCCGGCGGCCGAGCGGATCGTAGGTGTAGTGCCAGTGCTCGCCGTGCGGAGTCGTCACGTCGGTGAGGCGGTCCTCCGCGTTCCAGTTGTAAGCCCACGTGTGCTGTTGTCCGTTGAGCAGCTTGCGGGTCTTTCGGGTGAGGCGGCCCTGGGCGTCGTGTTCGTAGGTTGTACGGTCGGCGCGGCGGATGAGCATGCCGTCGAACTCGCGGTCGCCGGGCGCCTCGTGCCCGGGGGCGGTGGCATGGGTGAGGTTGCCCGTGTTGTCGTAGGCGTAGGCCTCGCGCCAACCGTGCGCGCGTACGCCGGTGACCCGGCCCGGGGGATCGAGGTCGAAGGTGCGAGTGCCTGAGGTGAGTTCGCGGATCTGGGTCAAGGAGCCGTCGGCACGGTAGGCGTAGCTACGGTGCTGGAGGAGACGAGCCGCTTCGGGGGTGCCGAGTGCGGTCAGGGACTGGGTGGTGAGGCGGTCGCCGGCGTCCCAGGTCTGGGTGAGAGTGACGTGGGTGCCGAGGCGGCGCTCCGTCTCCCGGTCGGCCGCGTCGTGGGAGAAGCACAAGGAGCCGTGATCGCCGCGGAGTTCGGTGGGGCGACCGGCGGGATCGTGGATCCAGTGCGTGACCAGGCCTGAGGGAGTGGTGCGGCTGGTGCGGCGACCGAGTGCGTCATAGGTGAAGGCGGTACAGCGGCCGTTGACGGTCTCGGTGAGAGTGCGGCCCAGGACGTCCCGCTCCAGGACGATCTCCGCGTCGGCATGGGTGGCGCGGGCCAGGTGACCGTCCGAGCCGAATGCGTACGTGGTGACGGTTCCGTCGTCGGTGCTCTGCTCGATGATGCGGCCCAGCGCGTCCCGGGTGAAGCGCAGGCCCTCTCCCGCGCCGTTGGTCCGCGACCGCAGGCCGCTCGTCGCGTCATGCGCGTACGCCAGCGTCCGTCCGTTGAAATCCGTCTCCCCGACCAGCCGCCCCGCCTCGTCGTACGTGTACGACCACGTCCGCCCCTGCGGATTGGTCACTCCCGTCAGCCGCAACTCGGTGTCGTACGCGAACTCGTACCGCGCCCCGTCCGGGTCGGTCCGTGAGGCGGGCACGTCGAAGTGGGTGGAGGAGTGCTGTGTGACGTTGCCCGCGGCGTCCGTGTGGGCGAGGAGGTTGCCCTCCGCGTCCCACGTCCACGACTCCCTTGCGCCGTCGGCCAGTTCGCGCCACGACGGCTTGCCCTCCGGGGTCCAGCCCATGCGGGTGGTGTGGTCCAGCGGGTCGGTCACCGCGGTGATCCGGCCGAAGGAGTCCCGGTGGACCGACGTCGTGTGGCCCAACTCGTCGGTCAGGGACACCGGCAGGCCGGCCGCGTCGTACGCGACCGTCCGGGTGTGGCCCAACGCGTTCGTGATCGAGGTCGGATGGCCCGACGCGTCGTACGCGTAGCGGGTCTCGGCGCCGATCGGATCGACCGTCGCCAGCAGGTTGCCCCGCTCGTCGTACGCGTGCCGCCACACCACCCCGCCCGGCTCCACGACCTCCGTCGGCAGACCGAGCGCGTTGTACGCGGCCCGCGCCAACGACCCGTCGGGCAGGGTGAGTTCGGTGAGATTGCCCGCCTCGTCGTAGCCGTATCGGGTCGTGTGGCCCAGTGGGTCGGTGACAGAGACGGGCCGCGCGCCGTACTCGTCCCAGCGCGTGCGCGTGACGTTGCCCAGCGGGTCGGTCTCCTCCTCGACCAGGCCCTCCGCGTTGTGGCGGTGCGTGGAGACGCGGCCCTGCGAGTCCGTGTACGTCGTCGTACGTGACGTGTCGTCGTACGTCAGCGCGCCGGAGAGGATGCCGTCCACGCCCTCGGTGCGGACGACCCGGCCGCGCTCGTCGTAGACGTAGGCGAACCAAGTGCCGTTCCGGTCGGTCCACTTGGCGACCCGGCCCTGCTCGTCGTACGCGAACCGCAGTGGTTCCCCACTGGAGTTGACGACCTCCGTGAGATTGCCGGCGCCGTCGTAGCCGTAGCGCATCACGACCGTGCCCTCGCCCATCGGGCCGTCGGGGCCGTAGCGCGACGGGAGTTCGTCGAGCAGGCGCAACGCCGTGATGCGGGGGCCGGTCGTGTCGACGGCGACGTAGTGGCCGCCGGAGTGGCGGAGGCCGAACGGCACGCCCTCGTCGTCGCGTTCGACGTCGACGCGGTTGCCGTTGCGGTCGCTCCAGGAGTCCAGCGCCAGGTGGAAGACGCCGAAGGTGGGGGAGGGGACCGGGGCGGCGAAGGTGCGGACGACTCCCGTCGCCGGGTCGGTGACCGTCATCGCGCTGTCCGGCTTGCCGTCCCATTCCAGGGGCCAGCGGACACCCTTGACGGGCATGGTCGCCACGCCCGGCTCCGGCACGGGGTAGACCAGGCGCATACCGTCCGCCGCCGCGAACACCACGCCCTCGCCGTCGATTTGGAGGCATTCGTCGAGGGTGGATATCCAGGTCGGGCCGAAGCAGACGCCGCCGCGGTAGGAGGAGAGGTGGGTGCGGGTGAACTCCAGCGGCAGACTCCCCGGCAGTGCCAGGTCCGTCGCCGTCATCAGCATCGCGCCGGTCGCCACGTCGATCGGCTCGCCGACGCAGGGGGTGCGGTCGGCGTTGCGGGCGGCCGGGCCCAGTTCCACCAGGTCGGGGCGGAGCGAGGGCGGCCGGAGCAACAGCGGTGTCGTGTCGCTGAACGCGCCCTCGATGCCCGCCTTGACGACCCCGCCGCCCGCGCCCAGCGCGCCGCCGAAGATCATGCCGTCCTTGGCGGCCTGGTTGACCTCGTCGAGGCTGAAGCCCTGCTGCAGACCGGTCGCCATCTTCAGCGGCTGGGCCACGGCCAGGTCGACCGTCACCGATTCGATCCCGCCGAAGGTGGCGGCGACCAGGGTGCCCGCGGCGATCTCGGCGATCGTCGTGGAGACGGCGACGCCGAGGCCCGCGCCGAACTCGATGACCAGGTCGGCCGCCGCGACGGCCGCGCCGGAGGCCAGGCCTGCGGTGAAGAAGGCCAGCGCCACCCCGCCCGCGATCACGGCGGCATCGATGCCGATCTGCGTCCAGAGCTTGTTGATGGCGTCGTCGATCGCGTCGGCGAACTTGTCGAGCGCGGTGGCCATTTGGCGCCCCGAGCCGGCCAGGTCACTCAGCCAGCCGCTGTCCTTGTCCTTGGCGTAACGGCCCCAGAACTTCCCGAACGCCTCGATCGACTCACCGGTGTTGTTGTGGATGATCGACGAAGCGCTCTGATTGACCGGACCCCGTACGTCGTCCACCGCGTCCGCGAACGTACGCCAGGCCGTCGCCGCCGACCGCAGCTTCCCGGAATCGGCCTCCGGCCACCACATGCCCAGATCCAGCAGGATCTTCCGGGCCTCGTCCTCAACGCTCACCGGCACCGTCCGTCTTGGTGACCTTCACTTCGGTGAACATCCCGGCGATCAACTCGTCGTTGTCCACGTGACCGTCCGCCATGTCGGCCATCGCCTCGTGAATGCTCGTCAGACCGAGCACCAGCGTGCCCGCCGCGCTCTCGATCTTCTTCTGCAACGGCTTGTAGGAGTCGCCGAACTCCTTGCCCTGCTTGTCGTTTCCCCAGGGCTCGCCCAGCCCGTCGAGGGACTTCACGAGCGCGGTCAGCGCCTTGCCCAGATCAACTGCCGCCGTCTGGAAGTCCGGTGCCGCCCGTTTGATATCGGCTGTCTTGATGTCGAGGACCTTGGTCGGGTCCTTGCCGTCACCCATCGTGCGTTCCCCCGTTCGCAGTCGCGTCCACGACCCTAGGAGAAGCCGACCAAGAGAAGGTCAAGTGGACCCCATGTGCGGGCAATTCCCCGTCCTGTGCATTGTGTATCGATCGGATAAAGGTCCTCGCGTCCGGGGTGTGATGCGCGTAGACAATCCCTGACCTGGTGCATCACTCATCAACCAGATCCGGAGATCCCATGCGGAAGTCCCTTAGAGCGGCCGCCCTCGGCGCCGCCTGTGTCGTCGCCGGTGCCGCCCTGTACGGCACCGGTGTCGCCACCGCCGGTCAGTCGACGGCCAACTCGACGCACGAGCCGTACAACATCGGCCTGTTGTCGAAGGACATCGACACCTACTACGGCACCACGCTCGACAGCAGCGGCGTGTACCAGGCCTCGGCGACCAGCCCGTACGCCAAGGACCTGGCGCGTATCGACGCGTCGGCGAAGAAGTACATCGACGAGGCCGTCCGCAGGCACCACAAGGGCGTCAAGCCCGCGGTCGTCTTCGACATCGACGACACGCTGCTGCTCAGCCTCGACTACGAGAAGAAGAACAACTACGGCTACAGCTCGGCCACTTGGGCCGCGTACGTGGCCCAGGCCAACCGCCCGGAGGTCTTCGGCACCCCCGAGCTGGTCGAGTACGCCGCGTCCAAGGGCGTCACGGTCTTCTACAACTCGGGTCTGAAGGAGTCGCAGCGCACCTACGCGGTCGACAACCTGAAGAAGGTCGGCGCCGACGTCAACCTCGACGCCGACCACATGTTCCTCAAGGACACGGCCAACCCGCCGGCGTACCTGAGCGACTGCGCCACCGTGACGGCCTGGACCTGCACCACCGTGCAGTACAAGTCCGGCACCAGGAAGCACATCGAGGACCTCGGGTACGACATCATCGCCAACTTCGGCGACCAGTACTCGGACCTCGACGGGGGCTACGCCGACAAGACGTACAAGATCCCGAACCCGACCTACTTCGTCAGCTAGTTCGTACGGGTGGTCCGTACCGGGCTGACCGACCCGAGGGTGGGCACCACCGGCTGAATCGTTCCGTCCGCCGCGAACCGCAGGCGGTCGATCGTGGTCTCCCGGTGCGTGCCGTCCCCACCAGGCCTTCCTGGCCCGTTCAGGGCGAACCGGTGGTAGACGATGTACCAGTCGTCGGTCCCCGGCGCGTTCACCACTGAGTGGTGGCCGGTGCCCAGGATGCCGTACTCGGGATTCTTGGACAGGATCGTGCCCCGCTTGGTCCACGGACCGAGCGGGGACGGTCCCGTCGCGTAGGCCACGTGGTAGTTCTCGCTACGGGTGTCGTCCTCGGACCACATGAAGTAGTAAGTCCCCTTGCGCTTCACCACGAAGGACCCCTCACGGAAGTTGTCCGTCGTGATGTCCTTCACCTTCGTCGCGTCGTACGACGTCATGTCGGCGTTCAGCGGCACGACGTACGCGTGCCCGTTGCCCCAGTAGAGATACGACTGCCCGTCGTCGTTCGTGAAGACGGCGGGGTCGATCATCTGGCCCGCCAACTGTCCTTTTTCTACGAGGGGTTGGCCCAGCGCGTCCTTGAACGGGCCCGTGGGCGAGTCCGCCACCGCGACCCCGATCTGCTGCTCGGCGCAGAAGTAGAAGTAGTACTTCCCGTCGCGCTCCGCGACCGCCGGCGCCCACGCGTTCTTGTCGGCCCAGGAGACGTCCGGACCCAGGTCGAGGATCACTCCATGGTCCTGCCAGTGGACCAAGTCCCTTGAGGAGTACGCCTTGAAGCTCGTCCCGCCCCAGTTCGCGTAGCCGTCGCTCGTCGGGTAGATCCAGTACTGGCCGTCCAGATAGTGCACATCGGGGTCGGCGGTCAGCCCCGGCAGCACGGGACTCCGCGTCGGCACGGCCTCCACCGTCCAGGTGCGGTTCGTCCCGTCCGCGGCTGTGACCGTGTACTGCTGTGGTGTGCGGAAGTCACGTCGGCTACCGGACGGCGGGTTGATCCTTGCCCCCGCGCCCACGGCCAGCGTCGGCGCCAAGTGCCGTAGATCCGCGCCCGGTTGCATCGGCAGCACGACCTTCGACGAGGCCTCCGTGACGACCGCGTACCCCTTCTGCCCGTGCGCCGTCGCGTCCACGACCGACGTCGGTGTCGCCGGATACGCGGCGAGCAGCCGGTCGTACTCCGCCTGAGTCACCGGAAGTACCGTGCCGTGCCGCGGACTTGCCGGCAGTTGGTAGTCCGTGGACGGCGTCCACCTGCCGGAGTCGAGGTCGGTGGTCTCGAAGGGGACGTAGCCGCGCAGGCCGTACTCGTCGATGAACAGGTACCACTTCTTCTCGGTGTTGGACTTGAACACCGTCGGCCCCTCGCCCCGCTCGATCGCCCCGCTGCCGATGCACTCGGAGACGAAGTCGTACGACGTGGAGGTCAGCGAGGTCGACTTCTCGCCGGTGATGAACTTCGAGCAGGGGGAGCTGGAGGACGGATCGCGTTCGTCCTTGGTGTAGCGGTAGTAAGTGTCCTTGTACTTCACGACAGTTGAGTCGATGACGGAGTAACCCGGGTCGTCCCAGACCTTCGGGTCGCTGAAGGTGCGGAAGTCCTTCGTCGTCGCGTACATCATGCGGTTGTACGTCGAGCCGGTGTGCTCGGGGTCGTCGTCGGCGTACAGCTTCGACGCCCAGAAGACGACGTACTCACCGAGCGAGTCGTCCCAATAGGCCTCCGGCGCCCAGGTGTTGCCCGCATTGTCCGGGGCCACCTTCACCAGCCGCTGATCGGTCCAGTGGACCAGGTCGGTCGACTCCCAGATCATCACGGACTTGCTGCCGTGCCGCTGGACGTCGTCCCAACTGCCGCTGCTGTTCCGGTACATCCTCAGGTCGGTGGCTATGAGGTAGAACTTGTCGCCCTTGGGGGAGCGGATAACGAACGGGTCGCGCAGCCCCTTCTCGCCGATCGTCGAGGTCAGCACGGGCTGCCCGGCGTTCAACTCCCGCCAGTGCAAAGGGTCGTTGCCCCGGCTGAGGGCGTAACGGATCTGCTCGCCGTCGGCGGTGCCCTCGCCGGTGAAGTAGGCGAAGAGATAGCCGGCGTACTTGGGGTGGTTCACGGGCGGTGCTCCTGAGTGCGCGGTACTGGGCGGGGCGGCGAGCAGGCTGAGGATGAGGGCCAGAAAGGGGAGCAGGAGGGCGCGGGCGGTGCGGGGTCGCATGGCACATCCTGTGGGGGTGTGGGGGATTCTGTTGAATGACCGTGCTGCCTTCGGAGTGTCATCAGTGGGGTGCGGTGCGTCAATCGGTGCGGGTGGGACGGGGCGGAGCGAAAGTTTCGCTCCCTATTCCCCTCACCACGGCAACCCTTTCCGGCCGCGGTGGCGACCAGGACTCAGAAACGGGCCGGGGCGGCCCCTCCGGCTCGTTTCGTCCTCGTCGTCAAGGAAAGGAACCAACGCCGTGCGTACGAGCACCGGACGCCACCGCAGGACCCGCACCCTTACGATCGCCGCCGCGGTGGCCGTCGCCGCGGGGGCGGGCGGCGTCTACCTCGGCCTCAACAGCGGCGGCGCACAAGCCGCTTCGTCGACGGTCACCGTGTCCACCACCGCCCAACTGGAGTCGGCCGTGGCGAACGCCACGGCGGGGACGGTCATCCAGGTCAGGGCGGGCACCTACACCCCGGCCGCGACCCTCAAGTCCACGGCGAACGGCACCAGTTCGGCCCGCATCACCTTGCAGGCGTACGGCACGGAGAAGGTGAAGATAGACGGCTCCAAGCTGCCCGCAGGCCAGTGGCTGGCCGGAATCTACGGCGACTACTGGACCGTCCAGAACCTCACCTTCCAGAACTCCCCGGCCCAGGGCTTCGTAGCCACGTCCTCCGTCGGCGGCGTCTTCAAGAACCTGGTGACGGCGAACAACGGCGACTCCGGCTTCACCCTGCGCGGCGACGGCACGACCAACAACCTCGTGCAGAACCTGGACAGTTACGGCAACTACGACGCCGCCGGGCACGGCCAGAACGCCGACGGCATCGCCATCAAGTTCGGCTCCGGCACCGGCAACAAGGTCACCGGCGCCCGCCTCTACAACAACTCGGACGACGGCCTCGACCTGTGGCAGTTCTCCTCGCCGGTCACCATCGAGCACTCCTGGGCGTTCGGTAACGGGGCCAACCGCTGGGGTGACTCCGCCTTCGAGGGCAACGGCAACGGCTTCAAGCTGGGCGGCGGAGGCGTCGCGGTCGCGCACGTCGTCAACGACAACGCGGCCTGGGACAACAGCCTCAACGGCTTCACCGAGAACTCCAACACCGGCGCGATCGTCCTCAACCGCAACACCGCTTACTCCAACACCGCGGCCGGCTTCTACTTCGCAACGAGCAAGGCCCGCCTGGCCCGCAACCTGGCGGTCGGCAACAAGGGCGGCCTGGACAAGCTCGGTTCGCCGGCGGTCTCGGCGGCCAACAACTGGGACAGCGGGGTCGCGACTCCGTCCTTCAGGTCGACGGACGCGACTTCGGCGTACGGCGTTCGTTCGTCCAGCGGGACGCTGCCGACGACGACGTTCCTGACGACGGGGTCTACGACTATCGGCGCGACGATGGACTGAGGAGCCTCACCGCAAACTCCTTGCTGACGCGCGAGAGGCCCCGGTCGGTGCGAGTTGACCGGGGCCTCTTCTCGCTGTGGTGGCCTTTGCCTCGTAAGGGTCTCGGGGACAACTCAACCTCACCGACGAGGAACGTCTCGTGAACACCCCCACCCCCGCCGGCCCAACCCCCAAGGAGATCGGAACGACCAGCGTCTTCGTCCCTCTGACCCAGCTCATCAGTACCGCTTCCACGAAAGCGACGGGTCAGCACTTCAGGCGAGATACCGACCGAAAATCTCCTGACTGTCAGGAGTGAAGGTCCACTGCTGCAGATTCCGCCGCAGCTCGGACTCGGTCAGCCACCCGTGCCAGGCCACTTCTCCCGGATCGGGGGCGCCGATCTCCGCAAGCTCGGCATCGCACACCCCAAGCCAGTGAGGGCTGAGCCCACCCCGGTTGAGGAACTTGAACCGAAGGCACACTGTCGCCCGCGCCCCCAACTCCTCACTGAGCTCGCGGGCAGCGGCCTGCTCATAGGACTCGCCGACTCCCGCAGCGCCCCCCACACCGAGTTCGTAGTGCCCCGGGAAACGGGACAGCTGTTCGGCACGCCGGTGAACGAGAAAGCGGCCCTGCCCATCGCGGCACACCACCACGCCAACCCGGTGCAGCCAGCCCTCCCGAACAGCGTCCCGCCGACTGACTACCCCCAGCACACGATCCTGCGCATCAACGCGCTCCACGAGTTCATCCACGACGCACACGATCGCAGGCCCCACTGACATCCGCCCGGAATGCCCGGACAGGCACGCAGCCAACGACCGTCGGACCGACCTCACTCCATCGAACGAAAGGACACAGCGCCGGCGAGACAGCCACACCCACAGGCGGCCCGACTGGACCCACCGGACGCCACCCCGCGTTCGCAGCGGACCGACCACGCGAGTGGATGGAGAACGGCCACTCAGTCGGCCACTTCGGGCGCGAGGAGGAGTGCTGCTCGCCGTGGTCAACGGCTGGCCGGCCCCGGAGAGTCTGGCTCCGGTGTTCGACTGGTCCGTCCAGGCTCTGCGCGTCCGGACACCGCAATGACGGGGCGGTCGCGAGGCGGCATGGGTGGTCGGAGGCGGCCAACGTCGGGTGTGAAAGCGTCGCTGCGCATAATCAGTTCATGAACGCCCCCGTCGTACTTCACGTGGCCGCGACATCGGCCGCCCCCACTCTCGTTCTTCGGCCTTGGCAGCTGACGGACGTTCCCGTGCTGGTCGAGGTGGGCCGGGATCCCGCAATGCGCCAGTGGACGACTTCCGTCGTCGACAACGAGGTGGACGGGGCACGCTGGGTGGAGGCCGAGCAGCGGGGCTGGGTAGCGAGGGAGCGGTTCGGCTTCGCGGTCCTTGAGGCGCAACCCGGTTCGGTTCGCGAGGAGTTGGTGGGCAACGTGGTTCTCAAGGGGGTCACCTCCGGCAAGCCGGTGGCCGAGGTGGGCTATTGGACCGCGGCGCACGCTCGCGGGCGAGGGGTGGCCCCGCGCGCTCTGGAGGCACTCACCGGCTGGGCCTTCGACACCTTCGAAGTCGACGGGCTGGAGCGGCTCGAACTCCTGCACCAGGTGGACAACTTGGCGTCGTGCCGGGTCGCGCAGAAGAGCCGCTACGACCTGGACAGCGTCCTGCCCGCGGCGCCGCCCTCCTTCCCCCGCGACGGCCACCTCCACGTACGACGCACGAGTCCCTGAGAGGCCACGAGGAAACGCCCCCGCCGGTCGTCACCGGCGGGGGCGCTCTTCTGCTGACCGAGGGGGGCTCAGGCCAGCAGGTCAATGCAGTCGAACGACGTGCCCGGGCTGAGGAATCCCGAACCCGTCGAACCACTGACGACGTTGATCTTCAGCACGTTGTACTTCGTCGCGTCCGAACTCCACGCACTGGAAGGGACGGTGAAAACGAACGTGTGGTTGTTTCCACGGTAGGAACCCGTGGTGAGATCGCGCGTCGAGGGCTGTGTGGGAGGCGTGGGGATGGCCGAGACCCAGTCGTTCACGGTCACTTGGGGGCGGGCGTTGATGTACGCCGTCGTCACACCGACACGCAGCGTGTGCGCGGCGGCGGCCTGGGCCGCGGTCAGCTTGAAGTAGACGAGGATGCCGTCGTTGACACCCTTCCACAGGTACGCCGGGAAGGATGCGGCCTCGCTGCCACTGCCGATCGTGACGTTGCCGGTCCACTTGGACGCGCGGGCGTCCGATGGGTGGGCGTACGTCATCAGCTCGGCGTTCTTGAACTCCCCTGGTGTGCCGTCCCAGTTGCCGAGTCGCCACACGGTCGACGCGGTGGACGGGTCGCCCGTGACGGTCAGAGTGTGCAGGGACGTCGTGCCGCCCGCTGTCACGGTCACCGACCCTGTGTGGACGGCGAGTTCGCCCTTGAAGACGGTCAGTGTGTACGTCCCCGGGAGCATCCCCTTGCAGGAGAACGCACCGGTGCCGGACGCCGCCTTCGCCCAGTACTGCGCGTCGGCGTTCGAAAAGCCCACCGTGTAGGGGTACTTGGCGTCCATGCCCTTCAGGCCGACGCCCGCCACCTTGCCCCGGCCCGCCTTGCCGACCCAGCCCGTGATGTCGAGCGAGTCCGCCCAGGACGTGTCGAGGTTCGCCGCGAAGAGGGAGGGGGACGGGGTGCCGCCGTCCGTGAAGGCGACCACGAACGGGCCCTGGAGGCCGAAGCGTTCGGGCTCCGTCTGGGCCTCGTTGTAGTGGAGGATCTCGTACAGTCCGGCCCCGCCCTCGTTCGAGTGGCGCAGCAGTGAGCGGTAGAACGGGCCGCCGGACGCCTTCTCGTGGTTGGAGCGGACGACCCACAGGCCGACCGAGCCCGTCGTGAAGCCGACGTGGTCGTAGTCGATGGTCCGCTTGCCCGAGTAGTGCTTGGAGCGGGTCGTACCGTCGGGGCGCTTCCAGACGTCGCCGGCCTCGATGATCGTGTCGGTGGTCGAATCCCACGCGTCCGAACCGGAGTTGGGGAACACTCCCGGCTTCACGCGCACGATGTAACGCGTCGCCGTGAAGGAGGCGTCCGCCTTGTTCGTCCACAGGTAGACGTTGTTCTCGCCGCTGCGGGCCGCGTACCACTGGGTGATCGCCCCGTGCACGACCTTCACCAGGATCGTCGAGGCCGACTGCTTGATGGTGACCGTTGAGGCGCCGAGTCCTGACTCGACGTGCGAGTGCTTGCCGCCGTAGCCCTCGTACTCCTTGCCCTTGTAGGCGAGAGACGTGATGTCACCGGTCGTTTTGGAGACCTTGAGGACGAGTGAAGCGCCCGTGGTGATCACGTAGTTGGAGCCGTCGTCGGTGTAACCGAATGCGGCGGCGGAGGCGGACGAGAGGAGACCGGTACCGCCCGCGACGGCCGCGCCGGTGGCGGCGACACCGATCGCGGAGGCCCCGAGCACCCGTCTGCGGGTGAGGTGCTTCTTGTGCGTGCTCAAGCGACTTGCTCCGTGTGACTCCGTGCGAGAGGAACCTTGCGCTTCCTTGTCGCCACCGGCGGAGAAAGGGTTGCCGCCCGCCCGAAGATTTCTCTACGACCGCCTGCTACGACTTCTGCGCCGCGAAGTCGCCCTTCACGGACAGCTGTTGGCCGGCCGCCCTGCCCGCCGCCGAGTAACTGTCGTCCTTGGCGTCCCGCCCGCCGCGCTCATGGTTGTACTGCCCGGCGAAGACCCACTCGCCGACCGCGACCGTACGGCCCTCCTTGAGCACCCAGGTGTAGACGAGGAACCCGTCCTGCTCCGTCACCGTCTGCGTGAAGTCCTGCTCCGGCAGCGAGCGCCAGGCGCCCGCGGAGGTGACCCCAGCGGTCAGCCTGACCTTCAACTGGACGGTGAGTGAGGTGAGTTGCTTGGTCGTCTTGAGGGTGACGTCGCTCTGCGCCCAGAAGTCGCTGCTGCCCGGGTCGATCGAGCCGTCCGACCACAGCGGGCCGTCCTGGGTGCCGGAGGCCGGCGGCAGGACGGGCGCGGACGGCGAGGCGGTCGCGGACGTCGTCGGTGAGGTGCTCGCCTTGGGAGAGTCGTGCGAGGTGTCGCCGGAACCCGAACTCGGCTTCGGGGCAACCGGTTTGACCGGGTTACGACTCGTAGTGTCCGGCGACGGAGTGGGCGTCGGCGTCGGTGAGACGGACACCGTCTGCTCGGCGGGGGCGTTGTGCTTCACCGCGGACGCCACCGCGTAGCCGCCGATCGCGAGGACGCTCGCCACCGCGGCCGTGGCGCTGACGACCCGCACCCAGCCGAACACGGGCGGCCGGGTGGCCCGGTGGTCGGGGCGGGACTGCGCGGCCATGCCGCGTTCGACCCGCGCCAGGATGCGCGTCCGGTCGGGCTCATGCCTCTCGGCCGCCTCGTGCAGCCGGGCGATCAACTCGTCGTCGTGCACGTCCTGGTGCCTCATCGGGTCCTCCCTCCGGTCTCGCCGCCGCGCGCCATCACCGCGTGCATCTGCAGCGGAGGGCTCTGCGGACCGAGCAGGCGCTGCAGCTCGGCCATGCCCTTCGACGTCTGGCTCTTAACCGTACCGACGGAAACACCGAGGGCGAGCGCGGTGTCCTTCTCCGAGAGGTCGAAGGCGTGCCGCAGCACCACACAGGCGCGTTTCCGGAACGGCAGTCTGCGCAGCGCCTCCTGGACGTCGACCACGCCGGCCACGTCCGGGTTCTCGGTCTTCTCCTCGCGCTGCGACCAGAACAGGGCGACCCGCCGCCGCTCGCGCACCGCGCTGCGGATCCGGGTGCGAGCCAGGTTGGCGACGACCCCGCGGGCGTAGGCCGCGGGATGGTCGGCGGCGCGCACCCGGTCCCAGCGGTGCCAGAGCGCGAGCAGCGCGTCGGCCGCGAGATCGTCGGCGGCGTCCGCCTCCCCCGTCAACAGGTGGGCGAGCCGGGACAGTTCGGCGTAGTGGCGTTCGAAGAAGGCGTGGAACTCCACGGAGGCGGCGTCGTCGACGACTGTGCCCACGGCGGACCTCTCCTCGCTGCGGTTTGTGTGTGTCATGTAGATGACACGTGTTTTTTCGGGGATGACCCCGACGAGATCCGGAAGCGTAGCAGTGATCAACTGGCCGATCTGGTACAGACCTTCGAACAGCGTCTGGCAGGTCGACCAGGGACTGGCGGGCCGACCTCGATTCCGTAACACGGGGAAAACCTGAAACAGGTTCAACGCGGGAACAATCCAGCCAGCATCCGCGCACCGATCATTGAAGCCACGAGGAGTACCCGCATGTCCGAGTCACAGAAGGTGGCCGATCGGCCAAGTGCCGAACCACCGGCGGCGAACAGCGTCGACCGGTTCTTCAAGATCTCCGAACGGGGATCCACCTTCGGCCGTGAGATACGCGGCGGCTTCGCCACGTTCTTCACGATGGCCTACATCCTCGTCCTGAACCCGATCATCCTGGGCAGCGCCAAGGACAAGTTCGGGCACACCCTCGACACCGGCCAACTGGTCACCGCCACCGCCCTGGTGGCCTGCGTGATGACGGTCATCATGGGGGTCGGCGGCAACCTGCCGCTCGCCATCGCCGCGGGCCTCGGCCTCAACGCCGTCGTCGCCTTCCAGCTGGCGCCGCTGATGAGCTGGCCCGACGCGATGGGACTCGTCGTCATCGAGGGCGTCCTGATCTGCGTCCTGGTCCTCACCGGGCTGCGCGAGGCGATCATGAACGCGATCCCGCAACAGCTCAAGCAGGCCATCGGCGTCGGCATCGGCCTGTTCATCGCGTTCATCGGCTTCGTCGACGCCGGCTTCGTCAGTCGTATACCGGACGCCGCGCAGACCACGGTCCCCGTGCAGCTCGGTGACGTCGGTCATCTGACCGGCTGGCCCGTGCTCGTCTTCTGTCTCGGCGTACTGCTGACCATCGCGCTCGTCGCCCGCAAGGTGAAGGGCGCGATCCTGATCAGCATCGTTACGATGACCGTCCTCGCGATCATCATCAACTCCGTTGCCGACATCAAGAGTTGGGGTCTGATGACCCCCAAGGTGCCGGACAAGATCGTGGCCGCGCCCGACTTCGGACTCATCGGCCACTTCAGCCTGTTCGGCTCCTTCGGCGAGACCAGTGCGATCACCGTGATCCTGCTGATCTTCACGCTGATCCTTTCGGACTTCTTCGACGCCATGGGCACGATCGTCGGTATCAGCGCGGAGGCCGGACTGCTGGACGACGACGGGCAGGTGCCGAACATCGGTCGCGTCCTGTTCATCGACGGTGCGGCAGCCGTCGCCGGCGGTATCGGGTCCGCGTCCTCCAACACCGCGTACATCGAGTCGGCGTCCGGTGTCGGTGAGGGGTCGCGGACCGGGTTCTCGAACCTGATCACCGGGGGGTTGTTCGGGCTTGCGTTGTTCCTTACGCCGTTGCTCACGATCGTGCCGTTGCAGGCGGCGGCGCCCGCGCTGATCGCCGTCGGGTTCCTGATGATGACCCACGTCAAGCACATCGACTGGGACAAGTACGAGATCGCGATTCCGGCGTTCCTGACCATCGCTGCGATGCCGTTCACGTACTCGATCACCGACGGCATTGGTGCCGGGTTCATCTCTTACGTCGTGATCAAGGCGGTGCTGGGCAAGGCCAAGGAGGTCAACTGGTTGCTGTGGGCGGTGTCCGCGCTGTTCCTGGTGTACTTCGCGATCGACCCTGTGGAGCAGATTCTGGGTGTGAAGTAGAAGTAGGGGTCGCTGCGCGGTCGGCTTGCGGCCGTCTGTGGCTGGTCGCGCAGTTCCCCGCGCCCCTGAAAACAACGGCGTTACTGCAAGGCCGCTTTCATCATTGCCTTGGCCACGGGGGCCGCCAGGCCGTTGCCGCTGATCTCCGACCTTGCTGCGTCCGACTGTTCGACCACCACCGCGACCGCGACCTCCTTGCCGGTCGAGTCGGACTTGCCGTAGGACGTGAACCAGGCATACGGCGACTGGTCGTTGTTCTCGCCGTGCTGGGCGGTACCCGTCTTGCCGCCGACCGTCACGCCCGAGATCTGCGCGTTCGTACCCGTGCCGTTCTCGACGACCGTCTGCATCGCCGACTGGAGTTGCTGCGCTGTGTGTGAGCTGACGATCTGCTTCGTCGTCGTGCTGTCGTCGTAGTTGTGGACCACGTCTCCGCCGCTGTCGGTGGTCTCGGACACCATGTGCGGGGACACCAGCTTGCCGTCGTTGGCTATGGCTGCCGACACCATGGCCATCTGGAGCGGGGTGGCGGTCACGTCGTACTGGCCGATGCCGGTCAGGGCCGTGGACGACTTGTTCATGTTCGACGGGTACACGCTGGTGTACGCCCGCACCGGGATGTCCAGCTTGTCGTCGTTGAAGCCGAACTTCTCGGCCATCGCCCTGACCTTGTCCTGCCCCAGGTCGACGGCCATCTTCGCGAACACGGTGTTGCAGGAGTACTGGAGCGCGACCCGGATCGAGGCGTTCGTGCAGGGCGCGGACGAACTCTCGTTCTTCAGCGGGGTGACCGTGCCCGGCAGCGTGTACGGCGAGGGGCTGGTCGTCTTCTCGTCCACCGAGGAATAGAGCCCGTCCTCCAGGGCCGCCGCCGCCACGACCAGCTTGAACGTCGAGCCCGGCGGCAGCGGCTGGCGCAGCGCGCGGTTGGTCAGCGGCTTGTCGGAGTCCGCGGTGAGCTGCTTCCAGGCCGACCCGGCGGTGTTCGCGTCGGTCAGTGACGAGGGGTCGTAGGACGGGGTCGAGACGACGGCGAGGATCTTGCCGGTCGTCGGATCGATCGCGACGGCTGCGCCCTTCTTGTCACCGAGCGCGTTGTACGCGGCCTTCTGCACATCCGGGTCGATCGTCGTGACCACGTTGCCCGGGGCGGCCCGCTCGCCGGTGACCGTGTCCATGACGGTTTTCAGGCTGCTGTCCGTGCCGTCGAGGAGGTTCGCGTAGATCCCCTCCAGCTGGGTCGGTGCATAGCTCTGCGAGGCGTAGCCCGTCACCGCCGCGTAGAGCTTGCCGTCCGTGTACGTGCGTTTGTACGCGAGGTCGCTGCTGCTCTCCGTCCGCGCCGAGCCGGTGATCGCGTTTCCGGCCACGATGATGTTCCCGAGCGGGTCCGCGTACGTCTCGATTGCGTTGCGCCGGTTGTCCTTGTCGTCCGCGAGTGCCTGGCCGTCGTAGAACTGCACCCAGGTCGCCCTCACCAGGAGAGCGAGAACCAGCAGCAGTACGAAGACGGAGGTGCGCCTGATCGTCTTGTTCATCCCGCTCTGAAGACGACCGGCCGGGAGCGAATCGTTCCCTTACATCGCATTTCTCATCGAGTGCTCATGAACCCAGCGTGAGCACCAGCTCGTCGATCTCCTCGCCCCGCGCGTTCGCGAACCCCCGGTCATGGCCGCTGACGACGAACCCGCACTTCTCCAGCACCCGCCGGGACGCCGGGTTGTCGGCCGCCACGCGCGCGTGCAGCGGGCGTTCGGGTTCCTCGGCGAGCAGGTCGCGGAGCGCGGCCGTCGCGATGCCCTTGCCCCAGTAGGCGCGGTCGATCCAGTACGTCACCTCGCGCTCGCCCGGCTCCCCGTAGACCGCCGCGCTGCCCACGACGTCGCCGTCGGCGAGGACCGTGCGGTTCCGGACGCCGGGCAAGGCGCGGATGCGCTTCCAGTGGGCGTCGAAGGCGTCCCTGTCGGCCGGGTCCTTCGGGGTGAAGGCGGCCATCCGGAGGGACTCGGGGTCGTTCATCTGCCGGAAGAAGACCGGCAGATCACTGTCGTGGACCGGGCGGAGCGCGATCTCCATGGAGTCAGAGCCTCCGGGTGGCGAGGGTGAGCCGGTCACGGGCGTCGAACAGGGCGTCCTTGACCATCTGCTCGTGGGCGGGGGTGAGCCGGGCCACCGGCACCGAGCAGCTGATCGCGTCCCGGGCCGGGGTGCGGTACGGAATCGCGACGCCGAAGCAGCGCAGGCCCAGCGTGTTCTCCTCGCGGTCCACGGCGAAGCCCTGCTCGCGGACCGTGTGCAGCTCCTCGATGAGCTTCTCGCGGTCGGTGATCGTGTGCTCGGTCAGCGCGGGGAGGGTCTCCGGGAGCATCTTGCGGACCTGCTCGTCGGAGTACGTGCTCAGCAGCGCCTTGCCCAGCGAGGTCGAGTGCGCCGGGAGGCGGCGGCCGACGCGGGTGAAGGGGCGTAGGTAGTGCTGCGACTGGCGGGTGGCCAGGTAGACCACGTTCGTGCCGTCGAGGCGGGCGAGGTGGATGGTCTCCGTGGTGTCGTCGGAGAGCCGGTCCAGCGTCGGGCGGGCCGCCGCGACCACCTCGTCGCCGTCGATGTACGACGTGCCCACCAACAGCGCCCGTACGCCGATGCCGTACCGCGTGCCCGTCGCGTCCGTCTCCACCCAGCCCAGTTCCACGAGCGTGCGCAGCAGCATGTAGAGGCTGGACTTCGGATAACCGACGGCCTCCTGGACCGACGCGAGGGAGTGCATACCGGGCCGGCCCGCGAAGTATTCGAGCAGCTCCACCGTCCGCACCGCGGACTTGACCTGCGCCCCGCCGCCTGTCTCGCCTGCCGACATCGCCCTTGACCCCTTCGTTCGACGGGAAATAGTCTCCGAGAGCATATTCATCATCAGAGACAGCGTTCAGCATATCGAACGACCCTGGTGAATGACCCAGAACTGCGGCATTACATGTGGAGGGACCCGCGGTGGCAGCAGCACCAGTCTGGAGTGTCGACCCCCGAACCGGGAAGCAGCGGGAACAGGTTGCGGTGGAGGCCACAGCCCAGGAGGTGGACGCCGCCGTCCGCGCCGCGCACGCCGCGCGCGGTTCGCTCGCCGACCGTACAGTCCGCGCGGCCTTCCTGCGGAGCGCCGCCGACCAGCTCGAAGCGGCCAAGAACCAGCTGGTCGAGGTCGCCGACGCGGAGACCGCGCTCGGCCCGGTCCGGCTCAACGGCGAACTCGCCCGCACCTGCTACCAGTTGCGCGCCTTCGCGGACATCGTCGACGAGGGCGCCTTCCTCGACGTCGTCATCAACCACCCCGACGACACGGCCACCCCGCCGATCCCGGACCTGCGCCGCTACAAGGTGCCGCTGGGCGTCGTCGCCGTCTACTCGGCCTCCAACTTCCCCTTCGCCTTCTCCGTCCCCGGCGGAGACACCGCGAGCGCGCTCGCGGCCGGCTGCCCGGTCGTCGTCAAGGCCCACCCCGACCACCCCGGCCTGTCCGAGCTGGTCGCGAAGGTGCTGCGCCGGGCCGCCGCCGAACACGGCATCCCGGACGGCGTCCTCGGCCTGGTGCACGGCTTCGACGCAGGTGTCGAACTGGTCAAGCATCCGCTGGTCTCGGCGGCCGGTTTCACCGGTTCCGTACGAGGCGGTCGTGCGCTCTTCGACGCGGCGGCGGCGCGACCGGTCCCGATCCCGTTCCATGGCGAACTGGGCTCTCTGAACCCGGTAGTTGTCACCGAGGCTGCTGCCGCTGAGCGGGCCGAGGCGATCGGTACGGGTCTTGCCGGTTCGATGACCCTGGGTGTCGGTCAGTTCTGTGTGAAGCCGGGGCTTGTGCTCGTGCCGTCCGGCTCCGCGGGGGACGGGCTGGTCAAGTCCCTCACCGATGCCGTCAGCGACACGGACTCCGGGGTGCTGCTGGACCACCGGATGCGCGACAACTTCCTCGCGGGCGTCACCGAGCGGGCCGGGTTGCCCGAGGTGGAGTCGCCCGTGACGCCGGGCGCGGGCAGTGAGCACACGGTGAGTCCCGGGTTCCTGACGGTGCCGGCGGAGAAGCTGGCGTCGGAGGGTTCGTACGACCTGCTCCTTGAGGAGTGCTTCGGTCCGGTCACCGTGGTGGCCCGCTATGACGATGACGCGCAGGCGCATGCCGTGTTGTCGCGACTGCCCGGGAATCTTACGGCGACGGTTCATCTGTCGGCGGGGGAGGCGGCCGGGGAGGGGCGTGGGGCGGAGATCCTCGCGGAGCTCACTCCGTTGGCCGGGCGGGTGTTGGTCAATGCGTGGCCTACGGGTGTTGCCGTTGCGGCGGCGCAGCATCACGGGGGGCCGTACCCGGCTACGACTTCTACGTCGACTTCTGTTGGCGGTACGGCAATTGAGCGGTGGCTGCGGCCTGTTGCTTACCAGAACACGCCTGAAGCGTTGCTGCCGTTGGAGTTGCGGGACGGTAATCCGCTGGGGCTGCCTCGGCGTTATGACGGGCACCTGGAGCGGTAGCGCCGTTGGGGGTGCGGTGGTTTTCGGGCTTGCAGTCCGCTGTGGCTGGTCGCGCAGTTCCCCGCGCCCCTAAAGACGAACGGCAATTCCTGCGCCTGAGATAGTGAGTGGATGGACTTGGAACTCTCCCAACTGCCCTTTCCTCTCCGCACTTACGGGCCCGACGGGCATTGGTCGTACGACGACGGTGTGCTCAGTGGATGGGCCGGGCCCCGGCAGGATCGCTTCGTGCCGCCCACCGGGGAAGGGTTGGAACCCGCTTCCGACGCGCCCCGGTTGCTCGGGGCACCGCACGGGGACTTCCAGCTGATCGCCCGCGTCACCGTCGGGTTCGCGGGGTCCTTCGATGCCGGGGTGCTCTACGTCCATGTCGGGGAGCGGGCCTGGGCCAAGCTGTGTCTGGAGTACTCGCCCGATGTGCCTACCGTCTGCACTGTGGTCACCCGGGGACACTCCGACGACGCCAACTCCTTCACCGTCGACGGCAGTTCGGTGTGGCTGCGGGTCAGTCGCACCGGGCGGGCCTTCGCCTTTCACGCCTCCCGGGACGGTGAGCGGTGGATATTCATCCGGCTCTTCACCCTCGGCGACGAGAAGGAGACGGACGCCGCCCTGGTCGGCTTCATGACGCAGTCGCCGATGGGGGAGGGGTGTGTCGTGACGTACGACCACCTTGAGTTCAGGCCGAGTTGGCCGGACGACCTGAGAGACGGAAGCTGAGGAAGGCCGTCACCGCGAAGAGAGTCGCGCTGATCGCGAGGCTCTCCCGCAGGCCCGCCGTGAAACCGTCGGAGACCAGCGCGCCGAACACGGCGATCCCCAGCCCGCCGGACACCTGCCGCGCCGAGTTGAGCACACCGGCCGCGAGTCCCGCCCGTTCGGCCGGTACCGCGTCCATCATGGCGATGGTCAGCGGCGGGACCGTCAGGGCGCAGCCGAGGGCCATCGGGACGAGGAGCCAGGCCGCCAGGAGCGGGGGCGTGCTCTCGTCGACGCAGAGAAGGACGAGTGAGCCCAGCGCGGCGAGCGACTGGCCGATCAGCATGGGCAGTTGGGGGCCGTGGCGGGCCGCCAGTTTGCCGGACACGATGTTCGTCACTCCGATCAGACCGGTCATCGGCAGGAACATCAGCCCGGCGTACAGCGCCGAACGGCCCTGCACCTGCTGGAAGAAGAGCGAGAAGAGGAAGATCACGCCGTAGAAGGCGACACTGCACGCCACACCCGCCGCGACCGCCACGGACACCGTGCGACTGCGGAACAGGCCGAACGGCACCACCGGATGGGACTGGCGCAGCTCGACCCGGACGAAGAGCGCGCCCGCGAGGATCGCGACGAGCAGGGCGACGATCCCGGTCACCCCGCCCTCGATCACCGCGAAGGTCACGGCGGTGAGCGTGATCACCGCAAGGAGTTGGCCCGGCAGGTCCAGCGGTGCGGGCCGGCGTTCCGAGCGCGGCGCCCGGAGCAGCAGCAACAGCGCCACCGCGCCCAGCGGCAGGTTGATGAAGAAGATGCCCCGCCAGTCCCAGAACGTGGTCAGCGCACCGCCCGCCACCGGGCCCAGGGCCACCGCCGCCGCACCCCCGGCCCCCCAAGTCGCGACCGCCCGCGCCCTCTTGGCCGGTTCGGCGTAGGCCTGTCGTACCAGGGACAGCGAGGCCGGCAGGACGACGGCCGCCGCCACGCCCTGGGCCACGCGCGCGGCGATCAGCGCGGGCAGGTTCGGGGCCAGGCCGCAGGCCGCCGAGGCGAGGGTGAAGACCGCGATGCCGATCGCGTACGCGCGGCTCGCACCGGCCCGGTCCGCGAAGGCGCCGGTGGACAGCATCAGCGCCGCGAAGGACAACGTGTACGCGTCGACCACCCACTGCAGCCCCGACATCCCGCCGCCGAACGCGTCCTCGATGGACGGCAGTGCCACGTTCACCACGGACGCGTCGAGGCTGATGAGCGCGAACCCGAGGAGGGCGGCGGTGAGGATCAGGGCGGGGGAGGGGTTCCTCAAGTTGCCGGTGCGAGGCGCGAGTTGGGAGGCGGACGTGGGCGTGGGGGCGGGGGTGGGCGTTGTCATGCGTCCATGCTGCGGAAACGCGACGCCGTACAGTAGTGGCCGGAATGCCACCCACCCGGAGGTTCTGGCCATGCCGAGAAAACGGCCCCCGCACCGCGTCGCGATCGTCGCGCCGTCGCCCGTCTCGATGTTCAACCTCGCCGTCCCGGAGATGCTCTTCGCCAAGGTCGAGGTCGACGGTGCCCCGGGCTACGAGGTGACCATCTGCAGCAGCGACGCCGGTCCGGTCGTCACGACCGGTGGGCTGGACCTGCGGATCGGCCGTGGCCTCGACATCCTGCAGAGCGCCGACACCGTGCTGATCGCGGGCACCGGCGAGCGGTACGAGCCCGACCGGGCCGCCGTCGCCGCCGTCCGCGAGGCCGCCGCCGCGGGCAAGCGCATCGCCTCCATCTGCAGCGGCGCCTTCGTGCTCGCCGAGGCCGGGCTGCTCGACGGCCGCAGCGCCACCACGTATCACGGGCTGGCGGACGAACTGCGCGAGCGCTATCCGGCCCTCGACCTCAGGGGCGACGTCCTCTACGTCCAGGACGGCCAGTTCCTCACCGCCTCCGGATACGCCGCCGGCATCGACCTCTGCCTGCACATCATCCGCACCGACTACGGCGCCGCCGTCGCCAACGAGGTCGCCCGCCTCGCCCTCGTCGCACCCGTACGGCCGGGCGGCCAGACCCAGTTCACGCAGACCCCGCTGCCGCCTGAGCGCGGCACCGCCTGCGCCGACACCCGCGGCTGGGCCATGCGCAACCTCGACAAGCCGCTCACCCTCACCGACCTGGCCCGGCACGCGGGCGTCAGCGTGCGCACCCTCACCCGCCGCTTCCACGCCGAGAGCGCGGTGAGCCCCCTGCAGTGGCTGCTCCACCAGCGCATCGAGCGCGCCAAGGAACTCCTGGAGACCACCACGCTCCCCATGGACCAGGTGGCCCGCGCCTGCGGCCTGGGCACGGCGGACTCCCTGCGCGGCCACCTGGTCCGCCGCACCGGGCTGACACCGAGCGCCTACCGGGTGCAGTTCAGCCGCCTGGGAACCGGAGCGGCCGAGGTCACGTCATCGGTGGCATGAAAAGTGACCGTGTCATCGGGACCCGGGTGATCCGCACGGCCCTGCCCGCGGAGGCGGAGAGCATCGCCGCGCTGCACGCGCGGGCCCGGGCGACGTACTACCCCGAGGGCGTCCCGGAGGACGGCAGGGACTGGCTCGCCGCCTGGCAGGGCGTCATCGCACGGCCCGACGCCCACGTGCTGTGCGTGGTCGAGAACGGCCGCATCAACGCCGTCGCCTCGTTCCGCACGCCGGAGGGCGGCCCGGCGGAAACGGTCAAGCTGTTCCAGTTCCACGTCAACCCCGACCAGTGGCGCTCCGGCCTCGGCACCGCCCTGCACACGGCCTGCGTCGAGCAGTGGCGGGCCGACGCCCGGCGGACCGCCGTACTCGACGTCCATGTCGACAACGAGCGGGCGCAGGCCTTCTACGTCCGTCAGGGCTGGGTCGCCGACCCCTCCGACGGCAGCCACCACCTGGGGATGCGGTTCGCCGTGACGGGGGAATGAAGCGCGCTGCCTGGACGTTCACGGGGGAGACGGAGGGACTCTCCGTTCCCATCCGTACGTCCTGGAAAGAGCCGAAGAATGCGCGTCGAGATCTGGTCGGACATCGCCTGCCCCTGGTGCTATGTCGGAAAAGCCCGATTCGAGAAGGCTCTCGACGCCTTCCCGCACCGCGACGGCGTCGAGGTCGTCCACCGGTCCTTCGAACTGGACCCGGGCCGCGCCAAGGACGACGTCCAGCCCGTGCTGAAGATGCTCACCAAGAAGTACGGCATGAGCGAGGCGCAGGCGCAGGCCGGCGAGGACAACCTGGGCACGCAGGCCGCCGCGGAGGGCCTCGACTACCGCACCCGCGACCGCGACCACGGCAACACCTTCGACATGCACCGCCTCCTCCACTTCGCCAAGGAGCACGGCCGCCAGGACGAGCTGATCCAGGCGCTGTACAAGGCCAACTTCGTCGAGGAGCGGTCCGTCTTCGCCGACGACGAGCGCCTCGTCGAGCTGGCCGTGGGCGCCGGCCTGGACGCGGACGCCGCCCGCAAGGTGCTGGCCGACCCGACCGCGTACGCCGACGACGTCCGCGCCGACGAGCGCGAGGCCGCCGAGCTGGGCGCGAACGGCGTCCCCTTCTTCGTCCTCGACCGCAAGTACGGCGTCTCCGGCGCCCAGCCCGCCGAGGTCTTCGCCCAGGCACTGACCCAGGCCTGGGGCGAGCACTCCCCGCTGAAGCTGATCGACAGCAGCGCCGACGGCGGCGCCGAGGCGTGCGGCCCCGACGGGTGCGCGGTACCGCAGGCCTGAAAGCCGCCGGCCTGAAAGCCGCAGGTCAGGGCTGAACATCGGCGGATCTATAAGCGTTCCTTAGCGGATCCACGTAAAAATTCGCAATGGACGAGGGCTTCTCGGCACCGCAGAGTGGTGGCATGGAGACCTTCGAGAGCCTCGTCCGCGCCGAGTTCGCCCCGAAGAACACGTACCTCAACACCGCGAGCACCGGCCTCCTCCCGACCCGCACCGTCACGGCGATGCACACCGCCATCGAGGCCGCCGCGGTCGGCACACCGACCGACATGTTCGACGACGTCGAGGCGTCCCGCGCCACCTTCGCACGGCTGACCCGCGTGACGGTCGACCGGGTGGCGGCCGGGGCCTCGGTCGCCGTCTACAGCGGACTGATCGCCTCCTCGCTGCCCGCCGGCGCCGAAGTCCTCACCGCCGAGGCCGACTTCAGCTCCGTCGTGAACCCCTTCCACATGCGCGCCGACCTCAAGGTGCGCAGCGTCCCGTTGGAGCGGCTCGCCGAATCGGTACGCCCCGGCACCGCGCTCGTCGCGGTCAGCGCCGCCCAGTCCGCGGACGGCCGGATCGCCGACCTGCCCGCGCTCCGGGCGGCGGCACGCGAACACGGAGCGCGTACGTACGTCGACGCCTCGCAGGCCGCCGGCTGGCTCGACCTCGACGCGGACGCCTACGACTACGTCGCCGCCGTCGGCTTCAAGTGGCTGGTCTGCCCGCGCGGAGTCGCCTTCCTGGTCACCCCGGAGGACCTCGGCGGCCTCAACCCGATCTTCGCCGGCTGGGTCGCGGGCGAGGCTCCCTGGGACAGCTGCTACGGCCCGGTCGAGGAACTCGCCCACTCCGCCCGCCGGTTCGACGAGAGCCCGGCCCTCTTCTCCTACGCCGGTGCCCGCCACTCCCTCGCCCTGCTGGAGGAGTTGGGCGTGGACGCCGTACGCACCCATGACCTGGCCCTCGCCGACCGCTTCCGCGCGGGCCTCGACACCCTCGGTCACGTGCCCATCGCGTCCCCCGGCTCACCGATCGTGTCGGTACCCGGACTCGGGCGGAGGCAGGGGGAGTTGAGCGCGGCCGGAGTCGAAGTCTCCGACCGCGCCGGGAACCTGCGTGCCGCCTTCCACCTCTACAACACCCCGCAGGACGTCGACCGGCTCCTGGACGTCCTCGCAGACTGACACCGACCGGGGCACGGCTGGCGGCGGGTCACCTCACCGGCGTGAAGTCCCGTGCCCCGATGAACTCGGGCCGTCGGACCGGCGCGGCGAACGGCTCAACCGCCTTGTTCTGCACGCTGTTGAACACGATGAAGACGTTGCTGCGCGGGAACGGCGTGATGTTGTCCCCGGAGCCGTGCATGCAGTTGCAGTCGAACCAGGTCGCCGAACCGGCCCTGCCCGTGAACAACTTGATGCCGTACTCGGAGGCCATGCCGGTCAGCGCCTCGTCGGACGGGGTGCCCGCGTCCTGCATCTGGAGCGACTGGCGGTAGTTGTCCTCGGGGGTCGCGCCCGCGCAGCCGAGGAACGTCCGGTGCGAGCCCGGCATGATCATGAGGCCGCCGTTGGTGTCGTGGTTCTCGGTGAGCGCGATCGACACGGACACGGCGCGCATGTTCGGCAGACCGTCCTCGGCGTGCCAGGTCTCGAAGTCGGAGTGCCAGTAGAAGCCGCTCGCCCCGAAGCCCGGCTTCACGTTGATCCGGGACTGGTGGACGTACACGTCCGAGCCGAGGATCTGCCGCGCCCGCCCGACGACCCGCTCATCGCGCACGAGCCGGGCGAACACCTCGCTGATCCGGTGCACCTCGAAGACGGACCGGATCTCCTTCGACTTCGGCTCGACGATCGACCGCTCGTCGGCCCGGATCGCCGGGTCGGCGACAAGTCGCTCCAACTCCCGCCGGTAGACGTCGACTTCGTCGTCCCCGAGAAGTTCGTCCATGGCGAGGAAACCGTCGCGCTCGAAGGACTGGAGGTCGGCCGTCGGGATCGGTCCCGGGGCGTCGGGGGAGCCCCAGAGGACCGGGTCCTTGCGCGGGACGGACGCCTCGGTGATGCCGCGGCTGGGGTACAGGTCGGTGATGTCGGTGACGGTGGTCATGCTCGTCACACCTCCTCGGGCTCGGGCTCGGTCAGCAGCGGATAGACGCCGTTCTCGTCGTGGTCCTCCCGTCCGGTGACGGGCGGGTTGAAGACACAGATGCAGCGGAAGTCCTCCTTGATCCGCATCGTGTGCCGCTCGTGCCCGTCGAGGAGGTACATGGTCCCGGGCGTGATCGTGTACGTCCGCCCGGTCTCGTTGTCGGTCAACAGGGCCTCGCCCTCGACGCATACGACGGCCTCGACGTGGTTGGCGTACCACATGGACGTCTTCGTACCCGCGTACAGGACGGTTTCGTGGAGCGAGAAGCCGACCCGCTCCTTGGCGAGGACGATGCGTTTGCTCTCCCAGGTGCCGGAAGCAGCCTTGATGTGCCGGTCGGTGCCTTCGAGTTCCTTGAACGAACGGACAATCACGGTGCTGTGATGCCTCCTTGACGTGGTGTCAGCTGGTCGGGTTGTTCAAACGGTTTCGCGTACGGCACGGGCGAGGATGCTCAGCCCCTCGTCCAGCTCCTCCGGGGTGATGGTCAGCGCGGGCAGCAGCTTGACGACCTCGCCCTGCGGGCCCGACGTCTCGACGAGCAGCCCGAGTTCGAAGGCACGGGCGCAGATCCGCCCGGCGCGCTCGGGGTCCTTGAACTCGATGCCCCAGACCAGCCCGCGGCCCCGGTACGCCTTGATGTCGGCGAGGTTCTCCTCGGTGACGGAGATCAGCCCCTGCTCGACCTGCTCACCGCGGGCCCGGGTCTGCTTCTCCATCGCGGACCCGTCCGCCCAGTACGTCTCCAGGGCGGCGGTGGCGGTGACGAACGCCGGGTTGTTGCCGCGGAACGTGCCGTTGTGCTCGCCCGGCTCCCAGATGTCCAGCTCGGGCCTGAACAGGCACAGCGACATCGGAAGGCCGTACCCGCTGATGGACTTGGAGACGGTGACGATGTCGGGCACGATCCCCGCCTCCTCGAAGGAGAAGAACGCGCCGGTCCGACCGCAGCCCATCTGGATGTCGTCGACGATCAGCAACATGTCCTGGCGCTCGCACAGTTCGGCGAGCGCCCGCAACCACTCCGGCCGGGCGACGTTGATGCCGCCCTCGCCCTGCACGGACTCGACGATCACGGCGGCCGGCTTGTTGAGGCCGGAGCCCTGGTCCTCCAACAGCCGCTCGAACCACAGGAAGTCGGGGACCTTCCCGTCGAAGTAGTTGTCGAACGGCATCGGCGTGCCGTGCACCAGCGGGATACCGGCCCCGGCCCGCTTGAAGGCGTTGCCGGTCACCGCCAGCGAGCCCAGCGACATCCCGTGGAAGGCGTTGGTGAACGACACGATCGACTCGCGCCCCTTCACCTTCCGCGCCAACTTCAGCGCGGACTCAACGGCGTTGGTGCCGGTCGGGCCAGGGAACATCACCTTGTACGGCAGGTCGCGGGGCCGTAGCACCAGATCCTGGAAGGTCTGCAGGAAGGCGCGCTTGGCACTGGTCGACATGTCGAGCCCGTGCGTGACGCCGTCCCGTTCCAGGTAGTCGATCAACGCCCGTTTCAGGACAGGGTTGTTGTGCCCGTAGTTGAGCGAACCGGCGCCCGCGAAGAAGTCCAGGTAGGCGTGGCCGTCCTCGTCGTACATACGGCTGCCCCGGGCCCGGTCGAAGACGGTGGGCCAGCCGCGGCAGTAGCTGCGGACCTCGGACTCCAGGGTCTCGAAGACGCTGAGATCGGGCTGGGTGATGGTCACGCGGATCGCTCCTCGGTGTGGGGGGTGAGGGAGTGCGGCGGGAAGAGGAAGACCGGGGAACCGGCCGGGTGTCGTCAGAGGCTCAACGGGCCGATGCGGTACAGCACTTCGGGATCGTGCGGTCCGTCCGGGAAGTCACCGGCCTCGAACAGCACCGTGCGCTCCACGGTGGCGCCGTGGCGTTCGGCGTACGAGGTGAAGAGGCGCTCGGACGCGGTGTTGCCGGGCGTGATCGTGGTCTCGATCCCGGTCAGCCCGTACTCGTCCGCGACCCGCTCGGTCAGCCCGTCGAGCAGCCGGGCGGCCAGCCCGCGGCCACGCTGCGCGGCGTCGACGGCGACCTGCCACACGAGCAGGGTGCCCGGCCGGTCCGGCGGGACGTACCCGGTGACGAACCCGACCGGTTCCCCGCGCTCGTCCCGCACGACGGCCGAGGTACCGGAGAAGTCCCGGCACCACAGCAGATAGCTGTACGACGAGTTCAGGTCGAGGGCGTTCGAGTCCTTGGCAATACGCCACAACGCGGCGCCGTCGGCCACCGTGGGGCGGTCGATGTGCAGGTCTGCTTGGGTGGCAGTCATGCGAATTGAATTTACCGAGGGAAATGCGAAATTGCATGGAGGAGTGGGGTTACGTCTGAGGCTGCGCTGTGTTATCACGCGTGCGTGTGCGTGAGCTATGTGCTGATTTCTCCCGCATATAAAGGGCAAAACGGCCGACCTGTGTAACGGGTCACAAGGGTGTAACCCTCACGAGATCTACGCGAATTATTTGCGTTTGGGTGCGCGGAAATCGGGCAGAAGAATATGGGAAGCTGCCCGCGAAGAAGGCGGTGGAATTCCCGGGGAATTACATCAGAATTAGGCGCCGGTGGTGCCGTCGATGCTTTCCCGCAGGATGTCGGCGTGCCCGTTGTGCCGCGCGTACTCCTCGACCAGATGAATCAGCACCCACCGCAGACTGACCTCGGTCCCGGCCATCGGCCCGTCGGGGATCCGCCCGTGGTCGTCGAGCGACAGCCCGGCGCAGTGCTCCCGCCCGCGCGCGATCTCCCGGCGCCACACTGCCAGCGCTTCCTCGATTCCACGCCCGGGTTCGAGGGCGTACCCGTCCTCGGTGCCGTACACCGACGGCACGTCGAGCCCGAACACCCGCTGGAACCAGTTCCGTTCGACCTCGGACAGGTGCTGGACCAGGCCGAGTAACGTCAGCGAGGAGGGCTCGGCTGCCGCGAGCCGCACCTGTACGTCGTCCAGACCGGCGCACTTCAACTCCAGTGTGGCGCGATGAAAGTCGAGCCAGCTTTCGAGCATGGGGCGCTCGGTGCCGGTCATGAAGGGGATGAGGCGGCCGTCGGGGAGGGTCTGGCGCGTGTCAGTGGTCATGCGGGGAGCATGGCACCGTGCTCTTCGAATAGGGTCCGGCGTGATCCAGTCCGTCCGGCGATTGAGGACGAGGCCCCTTCAGAGCCCATCGGGGGTCTGGGGGCGGAGCCCCCAGGGACACCTCAGTTCACGACTACCGCCACGCGTTCTCCGCGGCAGACCGGGCGCCCTCCAGGTCCACCGGCACCCCCTGCTCGGCCAGCGCCGCGCCCAGCGCTGCCAAGGAGCTCTGCACCGCCCCCACCGTCGCGTCCACCCCGTAGTGGTTGACCCGGATCATCTCCTTCGCCAGGGCACCTCCGCCCGCGGCGAGCGGCAGGGTGGGGTCCGAGGCGAGGGCCCTTGTCACCAGTTCCGAGGCGACGACACTCGACGGCGTCCTGAGGGTCGTAGCGACCGGTGCGGCGTCCGCCGCGTCGTGGACGTACGGTTCGAGGCCGCCGCCCAGGGCGGTCGCCCCCGCTCGCGTCGCCGCGGCGGCGGTCGCGTGGCGGCGCATCACCACGTCCAGGCCCTCCGTCTCGATCCGCTCCACGCACGCCTCCAGCGCGAGCATCTCCAGCTGCGCCGGTGCGTGGGGGAGGGCCGTGCGGCCGGCATCGGTCCAGCGGTCCTTCCAGTCCAGGAGGGAGAGGTACGAGCGGCGCGGGGCTCCGGGGTTGGACGCCATACGGGCCCATGCCCGCCCGCTCACCGACACCGCCGACACACCCGCCGGACCGCCCATCGCCTTCTGCGCGCCGATCACGCACAGGTCGACACCCCACGCGTCCGGCAGCACCGGCTCCGCGCCGACGGAGGCCACCGCGTCGAGGTAGAAGAGCGCGCCGTGCGAGCGCACGACCTCGCCGATCTCCGCGACCGGGTTGGTGTTGCCGGTCGCCGCCTCCGCGTGGACGAGAGACACGAAGTCGATCTCCGGACGCTCGGCGAAGGCCTCCCGGATCCGGTCGGCGGTCACCGCCGTGTGGAAGGGGACGGCGAGGTCGATCACCTCGGCGCCGCAGTCCCGCAGCCAGTTCCCGAAGGTCTGCCCGTACGGACCGGTGATGACGTTCAGCGCGACCGTGCCCGGACCGGCCGTCGAGCGGATCGCGCCCTCCAGCGGCAGCAGCGCCTCGCCCTGCATGATCACGACGTCCTGCTCCGTGCCGAGCAACCGCGCCACCCGGTCCTCGATCGAGGCGAAGTGCGCGGCGCTCAGCGGAGCCAGGTCGAGGAACGGGTGCGTCACGGCGGTGCTCTTTCACTCGCGGGAGTCGATGGGAACGAGGGTAACCGGCCCTCCCCGGTGCCCTCCGCGCCCCTCCGACCGGCGACTTCTTAGCCCGTACGGCCCCGTGGGCACCGGTCCACGGCGAGCGGTCCACCCGGCTCCTCCGAATAATCGGAAGCCACAGTTCCGTCACAGGAGGCCTCCGTGAACACGCTCCTCGGCCGCCGGGCCCGCACCCTGGCCGCCATCACCGCGACGGCCGGACTCGTCCTCGTGGCCGGCTGCACGTCGAGCGGCAGCGGCGGCAGTGGTTCGAAGACCGCCGCCGGTGGCGTCGAACTCGTCAAGGCCGGCCGGCTCACGACCTGCACCCACCTCCCCTACCCGCCCTTCCAGTCCGAGATCGACGGCAAGGTGCAGGGCTTCGACGTCTCCCTCATCGACCTGGTCGCCAAGGACCTCGGCGTGAAGCAGACGATCCTCGACACCCCCTTCGAGAACTTCAAGACCGGCGCCTTCCTCAACGCCGACGAATGCGACCTGGCCGCCGCCGGCATGACCATCACCGCCGAGCGCAAGAAGAACGTCGACTTCTCCGACCCGTACTTCGACGCCACCCAGGCCGTCCTCGTCGACAAGAAGAGCGGGATCACCTCCCTCGCCGACGTGAAGACCAAGGGCAAGAAACTCGGCGCCCAGGCGCAGACCACCGGCGAGGACTACGCCAGGAGCAAGGGCTTCGACCCCGTCTCCTTCGAGTCGTCCGACGCCGTCCTCAACGGCCTGCGCACCGGCCAGGTCCAGGCCGTCATCATCGACTACCCGGTCGTCCAGGGCTGGCTCAAGACCAAGGCCAACGCCGACGCCTTCAAGGTCGTCGACAACCTCAACACCGGTGAGCAGTACGGCTTCACGGTCAAGAAGGGCAACACCAAGCTCCTCGCCGCCATCAACAAGGCCATCAAGGACGCGAAGGCCGACGGCACGTACAAGAAGCTGTACGAGAAGTGGATCGGCCCCTACGACGCGTCGGCCACCGCCTCTCCGTCGGCCTCATGACCGGCGACACCGCAGATCCCCGACTCCAGCCCCGGAAACAGGGGTTGAGCCGACGTCAGAGACGCCGACTGTCCCAGGGCGCCCAGTACGCCGTGTTCCTCGCCGCCGTGATCGCCTTCGCGGTCACGGCCGACTGGGGGCGGCTGAAGAACCAGTTCGCGCAGTGGAGCATCGCCAAGCAGATGTTCCCGGACGTCATCACACTGGCGTTGAAGAACACCGTGCTCTACACCCTGTCCGGCTTCGTCTTCGGGCTCGTCCTCGGCATGGTCGTCGCGCTGATGCGGCTGTCGTCGGTCGGGCCGTACCGCTGGCTCGCCGGGATCTACATCGAGATCTTCCGCGGCCTGCCCGCCCTGCTGATCTTCATCTTCGTCGGCGTCGCCGTGCCGCTCGCCTTCCCGGGCACGGAGATCGTCGGCGGTACGTACGGCAAGGTCGCCCTCGCGCTCGGCCTGGTGTCGGCCGCGTACATGGCGGAGACGATCCGCGCGGGCATCCAGGCGGTGCCCAAGGGGCAGTTGGAGGCGGCCCGTTCGCTCGGTTTCTCGCCGGCGCGGGCCATGGTGTCGATCATCGTCCCGCAGGCGTTCCGGATCATCCTCCCGCCGCTGACCAACGAACTCGTCCTCCTCTTCAAGGACTCCTCTCTGGTCCTGTTCCTCGGCGTCACCCTGGAGGAACGCGAACTCTCCAAATACGGACGGGACTTGGCCAGTACGACCGCCAACTCCACGCCGATCCTGGTGGCGGGCCTGTGCTATCTGCTGGTCACGATCCCGCTGAGCTTCGTGGTCCGCCGGATGGAGACGAAGACGGGGGAGGCGATCCGGTGACCGGCACTCCGGAGATCCAAGTCTGCGGCCTGTACAAGTCGTTCGGCGCCAACGAGGTGCTGCGCGGCATCGACCTGGAGATCGGACAGGGCGAGGTGGTGTGTGTCATCGGCCCCTCCGGCTCCGGCAAGTCGACCCTCCTGCGCTGCGTGAACCTGCTCGAAGAACCCACCGCGGGGCGGGTGTTCGTCGGCGGCACCGAAGTCACCGACCCCGACGTCGACATCGATGCCGTACGTCGCCGTATCGGCATGGTCTTCCAGCAGTTCAACCTCTTCCCGCACCTGACCGTCACCGAGAACCTCACCCTGCCGCAGCGCCGGGTCCTCCGCCGGGACAAGGCGGCGGCGGAGAAGGTGGCCGCCGAGAACCTGCGACGCGTGGGCCTGTCGGAGAAGGCATCCGCCTACCCCGCCTCCCTCTCCGGCGGACAGCAGCAACGCGTCGCCATCGCACGGGCGTTGGCGATGGGCCCCGAGGTCATGCTCTTCGACGAACCGACCTCGGCACTCGACCCCGAGCTGGTGGGGGACGTACTGGCGGTCATGCGGATGCTCGCGAACGAGGGCATGACCATGATGGTCGTCACCCACGAGATGACGTTCGCGCGTGAGGTGGCCGACCGGGTCGTGTTCATGGACGGTGGCGTGATCATCGAGGACGGCACCCCGGACCGGGTCATCACCAACCCACAGCACGACCGCACCCGGCATTTCCTGTCGAGGCTCCTGGACCCAGCGATGGCTGAGGTACAGGACGACGACAGCGCCCCCTGAAGGGGCGCGGGGCTGTATCGATTTGCGGCTCCGCCGCGTGGGCGCGACCAGCCACGACGGCCCCGCACCCGACGAACTATCGTGCGTCCCATGAGCGATCAACCGGTGCTGCACATGAAGGGCCGAGTCCTGGTAGGCCCCGAGGACATCCGCGACGAACTCTGGGTCATCGACGGCCGTATCTCCTACGACCGTCCCGTCGACGCCGACGACATCCGGACGGTCGACGGCTGGGCCCTCCCCGGCCTCGTCGACGCCCACTGCCACGTAGGCCTCGGCACCCACGGCCCCGTAGACGCGGAGACCGCCGAGACGCAGGCCCTCACCGACCGCGACGCCGGCACCCTGCTGCTGCGCGACGCGGGTTCGCCGTCCGACACCCGCTGGATCGACGACCGCGAGGACCTCCCGAAGATCATCCGCGCGGGCAGGCACATCGCCCGCACCCGCCGCTACATCCGCAACTTCGCCCACGAGATCGAGCCCGCCGAACTCGTCTCATACGTCGCCCAGGAGGCCCAACGCGGCGACGGCTGGGTCAAGTTGGTCGGTGACTGGATCGACCGCGACCTCGGCGACCTCTCCGCCTGCTGGCCGCGCGAAGCGGTGGACGCGGCCATTGCCGAGGCACACCGGCTCGGCGCCCGTGTCACCGCGCACTGCTTCGGGGAGGACGCGCTGCGCGACCTGGTCGAGGCGGGCATCGACTGCATCGAGCACGCGACCGGCCTCACCGAGGACCTGATCCCGCTGTTCGCCTCGCGGGGTGTCGCGATCGTGCCGACCCTCGTGAACATCGCGACCTTCCCGAAGCTCGCCGAGGGCGGCGACGCCAAGTTCCCGCGCTGGTCGGCCCACCTGCGGCGACTGTACGAGCGGCGCTACGACACCGTCCGCGCCGCCTACGACGCCGGCGTCCCGGTCTACGTCGGCACGGACGCCGGCGGTTCCCTGGCCCACGGCCTGGTGGCCGCCGAGGTCGCCGAACTGGTCACCGCCGGCATCCCCGCCGTGGAGGCGTTGTCGGCGACCGCGTGGGGCGCGCGGCAGTGGCTCGGCCGGCCCGGTCTTGAGGAGGGCGCACCGGCGGACTTCGTCGTGTACGAGACGGATCCGCGCGCCGACGTTCGCGTCCTGGCGTCCCCGCGGCGAGTGGTGCTGAACGGGCTGGTGGTCGAATAGTCGCCAGCCGATTCGAATACGTTCACGGAAAACCCACGATGGGGTGAAGTGACGCAGGATCGCTGACGGTCCACCCTCGATGCGTAATTCTTGGCGGGTCCCAAACAAGCCTCCTTTAGGGGTCCCCACCTTGAACGGCACCAACTTCCGCATGCCCGCACGCCGTTGGGCCACCGTTGCCACGGCCACCGCCCTCGCCGCCGGTCCCGTGGCGCTGGCCGGCGCGGGTTCCGCCCGCGCGACCACCGACCAGGGTCGCGCGAGCGCCGTCGTCCTGCGCACCGGGCTCGACGTGTCCCTGCTCAACAAGACCGTGGACGTCCCGCTCGCGGTCTCCCTCAACGAGGTCCAGGCGCCGCAGAGCGCCGAAAAGACCGCGCTCTCCGCCCAGTTGGACGGGGTGAACGGCGGGCAGCCGTTCAGCGTGCTCGGCGCGGACGTCGCCACGGCGAAGGCGACTGTCTCCGACACGAAGGCCGAGGGCTACACGAACCTCGCCCACGCCAGGCTCCATGTTCCCGGTCTGCCGCTGCTCTCGCTCATCGAGGTCGGCGCGGTCACGTCCAAGGCGACCTGTGAGGCGGGGAAGACGCCGGTCGCCACGTCGAATCTGCTCGGGTCGGTGACGGTGCTAGGCAAGCGGGTCACGGTAACTGCCGGTGGGCCTACGGAGGTTCAGGTGCCGGGGGTCGGGTCGGTCCGGCTCGATCTGTCCAAGACGTCGACCACGTCCCGTACGGCGGCTGCCACGGCTCTCGAACTCAAGGTGTCCGTCAACCCGTTGAAGCTGAACGTGGCGGACGTGGAGGGGACGGTGACTTTGGCGCAGGCGACTTGTGAGGCACCGTCGCCGGTGAAGCGGAGTGCCGATCCGGCGCCGGACGTCAAGGCACAGGGGGCGCCTGCGGAGGCGGGGTTGGCCGAGACGGGGGGCAGCTCCATGACGCCGTACGTCGCGGGTGGGGCGGTGTTGTTGCTGGCGGTGGGCGGGGGAGCGGTACTGACGGCGCGCCGGCGTCGGAGCTGAGGCAACTACCTTTCCCACCCACCCACCCGTCTCGGGCGCTTTAGAGGTTCACCTTGAACCCACAGCAAACGGGCGGGTGGGTGGGAAAGGCTTTTGGAGGGTGACCTCTTGGCCGACCGAGTCGGGCGGGTGGGTGGGCGAAGGGCGGAGGCGGAGCCAACCTCACCGCCCTGCCAACGTCACCGCCTGATCCAGCGCCTGCAAGAACCGGTTCACTGTCGCCCGGTCCCGCACAGCGAGCCGTAGCCACTCCCCGCCCAACCCCGGAAACGTGTCCCCACGGCGAACGGCGAAGCCCAGATCGCGCAGATGTCGCCGTACGGCCACCGCGTTCGGAACGCGGACGAGGACGAACGGTCCCTCGGCGGGTTCCATGACCCGGAGTCCGTCCGGGGCGAACTCGGCCAGCCCGGCGACGAGATGGGCCCGGTCGGCGGCGACGCGGTGGGCGGCGTGGGCGGCCTCCGCGAGGGCCTGGGAGTCCATGCACGCCTCCGCCGCGGCGAGCGCGGGCGTGGACACGGGCCACAGGGGCTGGGCCCGCTCCAGTTCCGAGATCGTCTCGGGGGCGGCCAGGACGTAGCCGATCCGCAGTCCCGCCAGGCCCCACGTCTTGGTGAGGCTGCGGAGGACCACGAGTCCGGGGACGTCGGTCCGGTCGGCGAGGGTCTCCCGTTCGCCGGGCACCGCGTCGATGAACGCCTCGTCGACCACCAACGTCCGCCCAGGGCGGGCGAGTTGGACAATCGTCGCAGCGGGGTGAAGGACCGACGTGGGGTTCGTGGGGTTGCCGATCAACACCAGATCCGCGTCCTCGGGGACCGCCCCCGGGCCCAGCCGGAAACCGTCCGCCTCCCGCAACAGCACCCGCTGCACCGAGTGCCCCGCCTCCCGCAGCGCCGCCTCCGGCTCCGTGAACTGCGGGTGCACGACGACCGGCTGACGGACCTTCAGGGCGCGGGCGAGCAGCACGAAGGCCTCGGCGGCGCCCGCAGTCAGCAGCACGCGTTCCACCGGCAGTCCGTGCCGCGCCGCGACCGCCGCCCGCGCCGCCCGCCCGTCCGGGTAGGCGGCGAGGCCGGTCAGCGAACCGGCTATCCGCTCGCGCAGCCAGGCCGGGGGCGTGTCCGCGCGGACGTTCACGGCGAGGTCGATCAACCGGGCGCCGTCGTCCCGGACTTCGGCGTCACCGTGGTGGCGCAGATCGTGGGCTCTGTCCGTGGGGTCGTGGTCGTGGGCTCTGTCAGTGTGCATGGGCGTGCCCACCGTGATGGTGATGCCCGTGGTGGTGACCGTCGTGGTCGTGACCGTCGTCGTCCGGGTGGAAGTGCGGCTGCTGCGGCTGCCCCACCTTGTCCTCGAAGCCGGGCAGCGCGATGCGGTACACACATGAGTCGCAGTTCATCCGCAGATCACCCTTGACCGCCTCCCGGTACCGCTCCATCACCAGATCCAGCAACTCCGGCTCCGGGCCTATGACTTCGGCGGACAGTACGTTGATCTCGGGGTGCGCCGCCGCCCAGCCCTCCGTCTGCTGCCGCACCCGCTCCGGCAGGATGCCGGTGAACAGGAAGTACGGCAGGACGACGATCCGCCGGGCACCCAGCTTCACACACCGGTCAAGGCCGCTCGGCACGTCCGGCGCAGCGAGCGACACGAACGCCGGTTCCACGCCCGCGTATCCGCGCCCTTCCCACAGCAGCCGTGCCGCCTTGTGCACCTCGGCGTTGGCGTCCGGGTCGGTCGACCCGCGTCCCACCAGGAGCACGGTCACGTCGGCCCGGTCGGCCGGCGTGCGCGCCGACTCGCCGAGCGCCTCGTCGAGCCGCCGCTCCAGCACCTTCAGCAGCGACGGGTGCGGGCCCAGCGGACGCCCGTACGTGTACGAGATCCCCTCGTGCCGCTCCTTCTCCCGGGCCAGCGCCGCCGGGATGTCCCCCTTGGCGTGCCCGGCGGACACCAGCATCAGCGGTACGGCGGCGAACCGGCGCACCCCGCGCTCCACCAGCTCGGTCACCGCGTCGCCCAGCGGCGGCGGCGACAGCTCGATGAACCCGCCCGCGACGGGCAGTTCGGGATGACGGCGGCCCAACTCCCGTACGAAGTCCCGGAACGCCTCGGCTCCGGCCTCGTCCCGGGTGCCGTGTCCGGCGATGAGCAGGGCGGGCGGCGGGGTGGTCACGATTTCTCCTCTAGATGTGAAACGGGGTGGTACAGAAGGGCGTTGAGGGCAGCCGCGGCCACAGCCGACCCGCCCTTCTCGGACACGTTGCTCACCGCGGGCAGCCCGCTCTCCCGCAACGCGGCCTTGGACTCGACCGCGCCGACGAAACCGACGGGCAGACCGATGACGAGCGCGGGGGAGGCGTCCAGGGTCAGCAACTCCTCCAGGGCGGTGGGCGCATTGCCGATCACCCAGAGGGCGCCGGGCCCGACCTCCTCGTAGGCGAGCCGGATCGCGTGCGCCGAACGGGTCAGCCCGGGACCGGACTTGGCGTCCTTGAGCCGGCACACGGTCCGGAGCCCGGTGATGCCGGCCGCGACCATCGCCACGTCCACCACCACCGGCGCCCCCGCGTGCAGCGCTCTGTGTGCCTTCGCCAACTCGCCCTCGTCCAGGACGAGATCGGTCGCGTACTCCAGATCGGCGGCGGAGTGGACGACCCGCTCCACGACCGCGCGGGTCAGCGGCGGGAGGTGCGAGGTGTCCAGCCGGGCACGCAGCCGCCGGTAGGACTCCACCTCGATCGGATGGATCACACGGTCCGCACCGTTCACTTGGCGCCCTCCTGCGAGGTCTGCGATGCCTGCCAGCGGTATCCGCGCGGCGTCACCATGCGCCCCGCGATGTCCCGGGTGGCCGTGTTGCCCACGGTCACGACCGTCATCATGTCGACCCACGCCGGATCCAGCGCGGCCAATGTCGTCAGCCGGCTGGACTCGTCGGGCCGCGACGCGTTCCGTACGACACCGACCGGCGTCGTCGGCTCCCGGTGCTCGGCGAGGATCGCGAGGGCCTTCGGGAGCTGCCAATCCCGGCCCCGGCTACGGGGGTTGTAGAACGTCACCACGATGTCGGCCTCGGCCGCCGCCTGCACCCGCCGCTCGATGACCTCCCACGGCGTGTGCAGGTCGGAGAGGCTGATGGACACGTGGTCGTGGCCGAGCGGCGCCCCGAGGATCGCGGAGGCGGCCAACGCGGCGGTCACGCCCGGGACTCCGACCACGTCGATGTCGTCCGACGCCTCCGCGAGCGCGGGCGAGGCCATCGCGTACACCCCGGCGTCACCGCTGCCGATCAGCGCGACGGCCTGCCCCTTGCGTGCCTCGGCCACGGCGGTACGGGCCCGCTCCTCCTCGGCACCGAGCCCCGACTCCAGGACCAGCGTCCCGGGCCGCAGCAGATCGCGGATCTGGTCGACGTACTGGTCGAGCCCCACGAGCACGGCGGCCCGCCGGAGTTCGGCCTTGGCGCGCGGGGTGAGCAGATCCCGGGCACCCGGCCCGAGCCCGACCACCGCGAGCCGCCCGCGAGCGACCCGCCGTACGACGGCACAGGTCGCCATCGCGGGCTGCCCGTCGACGCGCTCCGACTTCCGCTTGGGGACGAGGAGTTCGCCCCCGCCCACGAGCGCCGCCGCCTCTGCCACGGACGGCGTGCCGACGGCCGCGAGCGGCGCGTCGGACGGGTTGGGCACCTCTACGGCGGCCAACTCCCCGGCGGAGTAGGTCACCAGCGGCACGCCGAGCCGCTGCGCCGCCTGGATGATGCCGGGCTCGTCCGCCTTGGCGTCGACGGTGGCGAGTTCGGCGACGTTGCCGACGGACAGCCCCGCCTCACGCAGAGCGTCGTAGACCAACCCGAGCACCTCGTTCACGGGTGCGCCCCTGGACGCGCCGACCCCGACGACGAGGGACGGCGGCCGTAGCACGACCTCCCGCTCGCCGGGTTCGACCGCCCGATCGGTGACGCGGATGACGTACGCACCGCCCCCGTCCGACACCCGCAGTGGTGGCAACGGCCACGCCAACTCGGCGTCCAGGGAGACCGGTTCGCCGTCGAGCAGGGCCCGCGAGACCCCGGCGACATCGCCCTCCACGGGGAACCCGAGCGTGTCCAGGCCGGGCACGCCCACCGCGTCCGTGGCCGTGGTCACGACGGGTTGCGCGGCGAGCAACTCGCCGACTTCCACGGCGAGTTCGTTGGCCCCGCCGCCATGCCCGCCGACCAGCGACACGGCGAACCGTCCGCCCTCGTCGACGCACACGACCCCCGGGTCGGTCCGCTTGTCGCCCAACAGCGGGGCGATCAGCCGTACGACGGCTCCCGTGGCCAGAAAACACACGAGCTGCTCGCACTCCGCGAACGCGGCCCGGACGGCGTCCCCGACGGGACCCTCGTACACGCGAGTACGGTCCGGCCACGCGGCGGCCAGCCGGTCCCGCGCCGTCGCTCCCGCCGCGGTGGCGGAAATGAGGCCGATCACTTTGCAACTCCTTCAGCAGGTGCCGGGGGGCGGATGCCCCACAGCAGAAAAACGGGATTGGTCGCCGCGAGCCGGGTCACGTCGCCCGGCAGCGGCGCGAGCCGGGACGACTGCAACAGCACCCCGTCGACCTTCAGCCCGGCCGCCGAGAGAGCCTCCCGTACGGCCGGTACCCGGTCGAGGGCGGCCATCGCGACCACCACGGTCCGCCGGGCCCGCCGCGCGCACGCGGTGACGATGGCGGGCAGTTCGCGCCCGCCCCCGCCGACGAACACGGCGTCGGGGTCGTCGAGATCGGACAGCACGGTCGGCGCCGCCCCGTGCACGGTGTGGACGTCGACGCCGTGCGCCTCGGCGTTCGCACGGATCCGCTCGACACCGTCCCGGGTCTTCTCGACCGCGGTGACGGCGGCGCCGAGCCGCGCACACTCGACGGCCACGGACCCGGAGCCCGAGCCGACGTCCCAGACCAGTTCGCCGAGCCGCGGCCCGAGCCGGGCCAGCGCCAGCGCCCGTACCTCGAACTTGGTGATCATCGAGTCCCGGTGCTCGAACTCCCGCTCGTCCAGCGCCCATTGGGCGGGCCCGACGGCAGCCCCGGCAACCGTACGCACGGCACCCGGCACCCGCGCCTCGTCCAGACACAGCACCACACTCACCGCCGTACCCCAGTCCCGGGCGGCGGCCTCGGCGGGCGTGACCCGCTCGACCTGCTCCTCCCCGGAACCCAGCGCGGACGCGACGACGAGGACGCGCCCGCCGGTCCGGTGGGTGAGCGCGGCCCCCAGCTCGGCGGGTCCGGCCCCCGGCCCGGTCAGCACGGCGACCTTGGGATGCGCGCGGCACGCGTTGACCGCCGTACGAAGGTCACGTCCGTGCGCGCTGACGACGACGGCGTCGTCCCAGGTCAGCCCGGCGCGGGCGAAGGCGGTGGCGACGGAGGAGACGCCGGGGCGGACGTCGAGGGCGGCGCTGCCGAACCGTTCCGCCAGCGCCCGTACGATCCCGAAGAACCCGGGGTCCCCGGAGGCCAGCACGACGACCGGCTCGCCCTTCCCGACGTAGACCTCGATGGTGTCGAGGGCGGGCGCCAGCGGACCGAGGACGACCTGCTCGGCGTCCTCGGGGACCGCGACGGCGGCGAGATGCCGCTGCCCGCCGACGACGAGCCGGGCACCGGCGAGCACGCCCTCCGCGACCGCCGCCCCCGTCCCCATCCCGATGACGGTGATCACGTGCTCGCACCCCGCGAGCGCAGGGCCCTGCGGGCCTCCGGGTCGGCCTTGCGGTAACCGTGGAAGTGGCCGGGGTGGTAGAGGTGCGAGCGGGTGCCGTGGGCGTCGAGGGCCGGGCCGACCAGGAAGAGGGTGTGCTTCCAGAGCTTGTGCTCCTTGACCGTCTCCTCCAGCGTGGCGATCGTGCACTTCACGATCAGTTCCTCGGGCCAGGTCGCCTGGTAGGCGACGACGACGGGCGTCTCCGTCGGATAGCCGCCCTCCAGCAGCTCTCGCACCAACTGCCCGCTGCGGGCGGCCGACAGGAAGATCGCCATGGTCGTCCCGTGGCGCGCGAACTCCCGCACCTCCTCCCCGGGCGGCATCGGCGTCTTGCCGCCGCCGAGCCGGGTGAGGACGACCGACTGCGCGACCTCGGGGATCGTCAGCTCGCGCTGCGCGAGGGCGGCGACGGCGGAGAAGGCCGAGACACCCGGGACGATCTCGGTCGCGATACCGATCGCGGCGCACCGGTCGACCTGCTCCTGAGTACCGCCCCAGAGGGCCGGGTCGCCGGAGTGGATACGGGCGACGCGCAGCCCCTCCGCCCCGGCCCGCTCGTAGACGGCGACGACGTCCTCCAGGGACATGGTCGCCGAGTCGAGGATCTCGGCGCCCTCGCGCGCGTGGTCGAGGACCTCCGCCTGCACCAGGCTGGCCGCCCAGATCACGACGTCGGCCTCGGCGATGGCGCGCGCGGCACGGAACGTCAGCAGATCGGCGGCGCCGGGGCCGGCACCGACGAAGGTCACCTTGCCGGTGGGGGTATCGGCAACGGCATCGGCCATGGGGTCGGATCCTCTCAAGCGGGACAAACAGAACGGGAACGTCAGTGCACGTGGGGGTGGAGTGGTCCAGGATGTGCGCGAACAGGGGTTGATCGGATAGCAAGGGGACTATGGCGGTCTTCGTCGCGCTCGGCGCGTTCCTGATGACGCTGGCCGGCGGCTGGACGGCACAGCGCGTGACCGACCGCCGTCATCTCGTCCTGGGCCTGGCCGGCGGCCTGATGCTGGGCGTGGTCGGCCTCGACCTGCTGCCGGAGGCGCTGCACGCGGCGGGCCGCGAGGTCTTCGGCGTACCGGCCGCCCTGCTGCTCTTCGTGGCCGGCTTCCTCGTGGCCCATCTGGTCGAACGCCTGCTCGCCGCCCGCCAGGCCGCCCACGGCGCGGAGGAGAGCAACGGCCGGGCGCCCGAGGTCGGCCTCACGGCCGCCGGCGCGATGGTCGGCCACAGCTTCATGGACGGTGTCGCCATCGGCGCCGCGTTCCAGGTCGGCGGCGGCATGGGCACGGCGGTCGCGCTCGCGGTCATCGCCCATGACTTCGCGGACGGCTTCAACACGTACACGATCACGAGCCTGTACGGGAACGCCCGTCGCAAGGCCATCGCGATGCTGGTCGCGGACGCGGCGGCCCCGGTGGCAGGCGCCGCCTCGACGGCCTTCCTCACCATCCCGGAGGCCCTGCTCGGCGGCTATCTCGGCTTCTTCGGAGGCGTGCTCCTCTACCTCGCCGCCGCCGAGATCCTCCCCGAGGCCCACCACGAACACCCCGCACCCGCGACCCTGCTGTGCACGGTCGCGGGAGCGGCGTTCATCTGGCTGGTGGTAGGCCTGGCGGCGGCCTGATCTACGACCGGTCACAATTTCCCGCCCCGTCCGCCCTCACGCCGCGCGGGCGCGATGAGCGTGGAGAGGTACGGCAACGGCTCCCCGTCCAGCTCGGCGGCAGGCCGGATCGACTCCTCGGGCAGCCCGAGCGCCGACCCCCACACCGCGTCCTCGATCCGCCCGGTCTCCCGCAGGGCCTCGGCGACCTCGCCCGCCTGCCGCCCGAACTTGTACGCCACGACCGTCCCCGGCCCGGCCAACGCGTCCTTGAGTACGGCGGCCCCGGCGGTCACCGGTACGAGCGTGAGCGGCTCGGTCCCCTCGGTGAGAACGGCCCCGGACCGCGCGGCGAGATCCTGCATGGCGGTAATTCCGGGCACGGTCTCCACGACGACCCCCGGCACCAACTCCCCGATGGTCAGGGCGAGATAGGTGAAGGTGGAGTAGACGTTCGGGTCCCCGATGGTGGCGAACGCGACGACGCGATTCGCGCCGAGCAGCTCGGCGACCTTCGCCCCGGCGGCATCCCAGGCGGCCTCGCGCCGGGCCCGGTCGGTCCGCTCGTTGAGCGCGAACACGACCCGCAGCACCTTCTCCTCGGGCACGTAATGCAGAACGGTGGCCTCGGCCCGCCCCCGCTCCCCACTGTCCATGACCGGCACCACCACCACATCGGCGGCCCGCAGAGCATTGACACCCTTGACGGTCACCAGCTCCGGATCCCCGGGACCCACCCCGACTCCGATCAACCTGCTGCTGCTCATGACGTCCGGCACCTCTCCACGAACCGACGGGCCACACCGGGCTCGGCCGCCCAGTGCGTGTGCAGATAACTCGCGTGCACACCCTGTTGTACGAAACCTTCGACCCGCCGGTCAGGGGCGCGAACCCCCCAGGCGGGAGCCGCCCCCGAGCCGGGCTCGACGACGGTCCGATGAAACTCGTGCCCGCGCATCCGCGTCCCGGTCACGGCCAGCACACTGTCGCTCAGCGCGACGGCATCCCGATACCCCAGCGTCAGCCGCTCGCTCATCCGCGCGGAGGCATCGAGCACGCCGCACATCGGCAGCCCGTCCAACTCCCGGCACAGATACAGCAGCCCGGCACACTCGGCGGCGACGGGAGCCCCACTCTCGGCGAGGGCACCAACGGCCTTGCGCAGCGGCTCGTTGGCGGACAGCTCAGCGGCATACACCTCGGGGAACCCACCCCCGATGACCAACCCACGTGTTCCGTCCGGGAGCTGCTCGTCGCGGAGAGGGTCGAACACGACGACGTCGGCACCGGCCGCGGCGAGGAGCTCGGCGTGCTCGGCGTAGGAAAAGGTGAAGGCGGGCCCGCCGGCGACGGCAATTTTCGGCTGTTCCGGCACTTTTGAGTGCAGGCCGGCACCATCAGCCCGTCCGGCGTTTGAGGACGAGGCCCCTTCAGGGCCGAAGCGGGGGTCTGGGGGCGCAGCCCCCAGGGATGGGACGGGTAGGGGCGGCGGAGGCGAAGAACCCAAAACCTCAGCCGCATCCCAAGCCGCACAGGACAACGCACCGGCACTACGCGCCAGCGCAAGCAACGCCTCCAGATCACACCCGGCGTCCACCTGCACCCCCATAGCCGCAACGGCCTCCACCGCAGCCGACTGCCGCTCAGCGACCGGCACCAACCCCAGATGCCGAGAAGGGGTGTCTACCTGAGGGGCCCGCCGCAGCACACCCAAGACAGGAACCCCCGCAGCGTCCAACGCCTCCCGCAACAACGCCTCATGCCGATCGGACGCCACCTTGTTGAGGATCACCCCCCCGACCCGAACCTCCGGATCCCAGGAAGCAAACCCATGCACCAACGCGGCAACAGACCGAGACTGCGAAGAAGCGTCGACAACAAGAACAACCGGCGCCCGCAGCAACTTCGCCACATGCGCGGTGGACGCCAACTCCCCTTCCCCCGCAGCCCCGTCGAACATCCCCATCACACCCTCGACGACAGCGAGGTCACACCCGCGAGCCCCATGCGCGAACAGCGGCCCGACCAACTCCGGCCCACACAGATACGCGTCGAGGTTCCGCCCCACCCGCCCGGTCGCGAGCGCGTGATACCCGGGATCGATGTAGTCCGGCCCGACCTTGTGCGGAGACACGGCAAGCCCCCGCGAGGCGAACGCGGCCATCAACCCCGTAGCAACAGTGGTCTTGCCACTACCGGAAGACGGCGCGGCAACAACCAACCGAGGAACGGAGCACGGGGAGGACGAGGAAGTCACGACAGCTTCACCACTCGATACCCCGCTGACCCTTCTGACCGGCGTCCATGGGGTGCTTGACCTTGGACATGTCGGTGACGAGGTCGGCGTACTCGACGAGCTTCTCGGGCGCGTTCCGCCCGGTGATCACGACGTGCTGGTTCCCGGGCCGATCCCGCAGCACGGAGACGACCTCATCGACATCGACCCACCCCCAGTGCATCGGATAGGCGAACTCGTCCAGCACGTAGAGCTTGTAGGTCTCGGCGGCAAGATCCCGCTTGACCTGCTCCCACCCTTCCCGCGCCTTCTCCTCGTTGTCCATCTGGGAGTCGCGCTGCACCCACGACCACCCCTCGCCCATCTTGTGCCAGTCGACGGTCCCGCCCTCGCCGGAAGCCCCCAGCACCCGAAGGGCGTTCTCCTCCCCGACCTTCCACTTCGCCGACTTGACGAACTGGAACACCCCGATCGGCCACCCCTGATTCCAGGCACGCAACGCGAGCCCGAAAGCAGCGGTTGATTTACCTTTCCCAACTCCCGTATGCACAACGACAAGTGGCCGATTCCGCCGCTGACGAGTCGTCAGTCCGTCATCCGGTACGACACTTGGCTGCCCCTGCGGCATTACGCGGCCCTCCTCTGTACGTCCTTCACGAGCCCGGCGATCGAGTCGGCCCGCAACTCGCCCAGCGTCACAGCCGTACCCTCCAGCTCACCGGCCAACTGCCCGGCCAGCCCCAGCCGTACGGGCCCCGACTCGCAGTCCACGACCACGGAAGCGACCCCGTCGGCCGCGAACAACCGCGCCGCCCGCCCGGCCAGCGCGACCGGCTCGGGCCCGCCCGTCGCCCGTCCATCGGTCACCACGACAACGAGCGCCCGCCGCGCCGGATCCCGCAACCGCTCGATCCGCAGCACGTCACGCGCCTTGAGCAGCCCGGCAGCGAGCGGCGTACGCCCCCCGGTCGGCAACGACTCCAGCCGTACGGCGGCGGCGTCCACGGACGAGGTGGGAGGCAGCGCGACATCGGCCGCCGCCCCCCGGAAGGTCACCAGACCGACCTTGTCCCGCCGCTGATACGCGTCGAGCAGCAACGACAGCACAGCCCCCTTCACCGCACTCATCCGCTGCCGGGCCGCCATCGACCCGGAGGCGTCCACGACGAACAGCACGAGGTTGCCCTCACGCCCCTCCCGCGTCGCCTGCCGCAGATCGTCCCGGCGCACGACCAGCCCACGCCCGGCCCGTCCTCGGGCCAGCTGATGCGGAGCGGCCGCCTGGATGGTCGCCGCCAAGTGCAGCTTGGTGAGCGCTCCTTGGGGCCGCCGGGCACCGGTGGTGCGCCCGTGCTCGGTCCGCGCCCGCGAACGCCGCCCGGCGGCACCCTCGCCGATCCCCGGCACGCTCAACACCTTGGTCCGGAAGGGCTCGGACGCGCGTACGGGCTGCTGTTCCCCGGCGCCGGAAGGCTGCGGCTCCCCGCCCTCGCCGGCCTCGGGCTGCGCACCGGTGTCGCCCCCCTGAGGCCCGTCGGAGTCCGAGGCCGGCGGCTTCCCGCCACCTCCACCGGACCCGTCAGGACCGCCGTCCGGATCCGGATCATCGTCGGGCTCCGGCTCCGCGAACTCCTCCAACGTCTCGTCGAGCTTGTTCTCGTCAAGTCCCGGCGCGTCAAAGGGATTTCGTCGCCGCCGGTGCGGCAGCGCGAGCAACGCGGCCTGCCGTACGTCCTCGGCGAGCACATCGGTCCGCCCGGCCCACGCGGCGAGCGCGGTCGCCGTACGGGCCATCACGATGTCGGCACGCATGCCGTCCACCTCGAAGGCGGCACAGGTCGCCGCGATCTGCCGCAACGCCCCGTCGCCCAGCCGCACGGACGGCAACAGCGCACGCGCGGCGATGATCCGCGCCCGTACGGAGGACTCCTCGTCCGCCCAGCGCGTGGTGAACCCTTCCGGATCGTCGTCGTACGCGAGCCTCCTGCGCACCACCTCGACCCGCTGGTCGGGCTCCCGCGAGGCCGCGACCTCCACGGTCAGGCCGAAGCGGTCGAGCAACTGCGGTCGTAGCTCGCCCTCTTCGGGATTCATCGTGCCGACGAGCAGGAAGCGGGCGGCGTGCCGGACGGAGACGCCTTCGCGTTCGACGTACGACGCGCCCATCGCGGCGGCGTCCAGCAAGAGGTCCACGAGGTGGTCGTGAAGGAGATTGACCTCGTCGACGTACAGGATCCCCCGGTGCGCGTCGGCGAGCAGGCCGGGCTCGAAGGCCTTGACGCCCTCGGCGAGCGCCCGCTCGATGTCGAGGGCGCCGACCAGCCGGTCCTCGGACGCACCGACCGGCAACTCGACCATGCGGGCGGGGCGTTGGGCCCCGGGCCCGGTCTCGTGCGGCCCGTCCGGGCAGGCAGGGTCGGGCGCGGCCGGGTCGCAGGAGAAGCGGCAGCCGGGGACGACGGCGACCTCGGGCAGCAGCGCCGAAAGGGCGCGTACGGCCGTCGACTTGGCGGTGCCCTTCTCGCCGCGCACCAGCACACCGCCGACCGCCGGTGACACGGCGTTCAGCAGCAGCGCGAGCCGCAGATCGTCCTGGCCGACAACGGCCGTGAACGGAAAGGGAGTTGTCACTGGTCGTCGCCCTCCAGGTCGCCTTCGAGCTCCAGGTAGGTGGCCCGCAGTCGTTCCAGCGTGTCCGCGTCCGGCTCGGCCCACAGACCGCGCTCGGCCGCTTCGAGGAGCCGTTCGGTGATGCCGCGCAGCGCCCACGGGTTGGACTTCTTCATGAAGTCCCGGTTCTCCGGGTCGAAGACGTACTCGGCGCTGAGCTTCTCGTACATCCAGTCGTCGACGACCCCGGCCGTCGCGTCGTACCCGAAGAGGTAGTCGACGGTCGCCGCCATCTCGAAGGCGCCCTTGTAGCCGTGCCGCCGCATCGCCGCCATCCAGCGGGGGTTGACGACCCGCGCGCGGAAGACGCGGTGGGTCTCCTCGCCCAGCGTGCGGGTCTTCACCTGGTCCGGTGTCGCGGAGTCGCCCACGTACGCCTCGGGGCTGGCGCCCGTCAGGTGTCGCACCATGGCGACCATGCCGCCGTGGTACTGGAAGTAGTCGTCCGCGTCGACGAGATCGTGCTCGCGGGTGTCAACGTTCTTGGCCGCTACGGCAATTCGCCTGAACGCCGTCTCCATGTCCCCGCGCGCCGCCCGCCCGTCCAGCCCGCGCCCGTACGCGTAACCACCCCAAACGGCGTACACCTCGGCGAGGTCCGCGTCGCTGCGCCAGTTCCGCGCGTCGATCAACGGCAGCAGCCCCGCGCCGTACGCCCCCGGCTTGGAGCCGAAGATACGGGCCGTGGCCCGGCGTCGGTCGCCGTGCTCGGCGGTGTCCTCGTCGGCGTGCTTGCGGACGTAGTTGGACTCGGGCGGCTCCTCCAGCTCGGCCACCGCCCGCACCGCGTCGTCGATCAACGCGACGACGTGCGGGAACGCGTCCCGGAAGAAGCCGGAGATCCGCACCGTGACGTCGATGCGAGGCCGGCCCAACTCCGTGATGGGCACGATCTCGAAGCCGGTCACCCGGCGCGAGGCGTCGTCCCAGACGGGACGGCAGCCCAGCAGCGCGAGGATCTCGGCGATGTCGTCACCCTGGGTGCGCATCGCCGACGTACCCCACACCGTGAGGCCGACGGACGTGGGGAACTCGCCGTTGTCCTGGAGGTACCGCTGCACGAGAGAGTCGGCCAGCGACTGCCCGACCTCCCAACTCAGCCTGGACGGAATGGCCTTGGGGTCGACGGAGTAGAAGTTCCGGCCGGTCGGCAGGACGTTGACCAGACCACGGGTCGGGGAGCCCGACGGGCCCGCCGGGACGTAACCCCCGTTCAGCGCCTTGAGGATGTGGTCGATCTCGTCGGTGGTGCGGGTGAGCCGGGGCACGACCTCGTCGCAGGCGAACTCCAACACCGCTACGGCGTCCGGGAGTTCGGTGCCGATGACGGCGCGGACGAGCGCCGGGACGGCCGTGACGTCCCACTCCTGGGCCTCCATGCCCTCCGCGAACCGGCGGCACAGCTGCTCCAGCAGGTCGATCGCGTCGGCGGCCGAACGGGCGGGCCCCTCGACCAGGTCGCTCAGCTCCACCGGCACCTTCAACGGCGCACCCGGCTCGGCCAGCAACTCCTTCTCGCCGAGCCCGAAATGGGCCGCCAGCGAGGCCCGCAGCCCCGGCAGTGCGTTCGCCTGCCCGCCCCACACCTGCGAGGCGCGCAGCACGGCGAGCACGAGGTTCACGCGCGCCTCGCCGACCGGACCGCCGCCGAGAATGTGCAGCCCGTCGCGGATCTGCACGTCCTTGATCTCGCACAGATAGCCGTCGATGTGCATCACGAACTCGTCGAACGCCGCGTCGTCCGGCTGGTCGTCCACATGCAGGTCGTGGTGCAGCTCGGCCGCCTTCACCAGCGTCCAGATCTGCGCGCGCACGGCCGGTGCCTTCGTCGGGTCCAGGTCGGACACGAGGGCGTACTCGTCGAGGAGTTGCTCCAGCTTCGCCAGGTCGCCGTACGTGTCGGCACGCGCCATCGGCGGCACGAGGTGATCGACGACCGTGGCGTGCCCGCGTCGCTTGGCCTGGGTGCCCTCGCCGGGGTCGTTGACGATGAACGGGTAGATCAGGGGGAGTTCACCGAGCACGGCGTCCGGCGCGCAGCCGCTGCTGAGCCCAAGTCCCTTGCCCGGCAGCCATTCCATGGTGCCGTGCTTGCCCATGTGGATGATCGCGTCGGCGCCGAAGCTGTTGTCCAGCCAGCGGTACGCGGCCATGTAGTGGTGCGACGGCGGCATGTCGGGGTCGTGGTAGATCGCGATCGGGTTCTCCCCGAAGCCGCGCGGCGGCTGGATCATCACGACGACGTTCCCGAACTGCAGGGAGGCGAGCACGATGTCGTCGCCGTCGACGTAGAGGTTGCCGGGCGGCTCGCCCCACGCGTCCAACATGCCCTGCCTGAGGTCCGGTTCGAGCTTGTCGAACCAGGCCCGGTAGTCGGCGAGCGGCACCCGCGCGGGCGCGGCGGCCAGCTGCTCCTCCGTCAGCCACTCCACGTCGTGGCCACCGGCGTTGATGAGCCGGTGGATCAACTCGTCCCCGTTGTCCGGGTGTCCGTCGACCCCGTACCCGGCGTCCCGCAGGGCATCAAGCACTCGAATCGCCGACGCGGGCGTGTCCAGACCGACCGCGTTGCCGACCCGCGAGTGCTTCGTCGGATAGGCGGTGAAGACGACCGCGAGCTTCTTCTCGGCGTTCGGCTTGTGCTTCAACTTCGCGTGCCGTACGGCGATTCCGGCGACCCTCGCGGCCCGCTCCGGGTCGGCGACGTAGACCGGGACGTCGTCCGGACCCTGCTCCTTGAAGGAGAACGGGACGGTGATCAGCCGCCCGTCGAACTCCGGGATCGCGACCTGCATCGCGGCGTCCATGGGGGAGAGGGCGGCGTCCGAGGCCTCCCACGCGGCCTGCGAGGTGGTGAGGCAAAGCCCTTGCAGGACAGGGATGTTGAGGATGTTGAGCGCCTCGATGTCCCAGGCCTCCTCGTCGCCGCCCGCGGATGCCTCCGAGGCGTGCGTGCCGCCGGCCGCGAGGACGGTGGTGATCAGCGCGTCCGCTCCGTCGAGGAGCTCGTACACGCCCGACTCGGCGCCGCGCAGTGAACCGCAGTACACGGCAAGGGCGTTGGCGCCCTTCGCCTCGATCTGGTCGCACAGGGTGTCCACGAAGGCGGTGTTGCCGCTCAGTTCGTGGGCGCGGTAGAAGAGCACGGCGACCGTCGGGCGGACCGTGTCGAGTTCGGGCTCGCCGTGGACCCCGTACTCGGGCATCTCCTGCGGCGCTTCGAAGCCCTCGCCCGTGAGCAGCACGGTGTCGGAGAGGAAGCGGGCCAGTTCGGTCAGGTTCTCCGGGCCGCCCTCGACGAGATACCTGAGCGCCTCGGCCACCACACCCGCCGGCACCGACGACTCGGCCATCAACTCGGCGTCGGGGACGGTCTCCCCGCCGAGCAGCACGGTCGGAATCCCGGACGCCTTCAGCGCGGCGAGCCCGTCCTCCCAAGCACGCTTGCCGCCGAGCAGGCGCACGACGGCGACGTCCGCGCCCGCGACGAGCGCGGGCAACTCGGCCGTGACGTCCACCCGGTTCGGGTTGCCGATCCGGTACGCGGCGCCGGAGGCCCGGGCCGCCAGCAGATCCGTGTCGGCGGTCGACAACAACAACACTGTGCTCATGCGGGCGCTCCCGGTGGAATGAAAGGCAGTCCTTGTGGCGCGCCGGACTCGATGAGCCGCCACAGCGCGTCCGTGTCCGCGTGCTGTTCGATGAGGTCGCCGAGCCGGTCGAGCTGCTCCTCGCGCAGCGCGGCGAACGAGGTGGCGGGCGCCGGCACGAACCGGCGGCCCGCGGCGGCCGCCACCTCGCGCAGGAACGCCCGCCGGAACCCGTCCGACTCCAGCGAGCCGTGCCAGTGGGTACCCCAGGTCTGACCGACCCGGCACCCGTCCAAGCTGTGTCCATTGTCATCAGAGATGAACCGATCCCCGCCTACGAGTTCGGCGACCCCGTGATGGATCTCGTACCCCTCGACCTGCTCGCCGAGGGCTTCGCCGACGGGCCTGGTGAGGGTCTTCTCGCGAGCGAACCGCACACGCAGCGGCAGCACCCCGAGCCCTTCCACAGCCCCCTGCCGACTCTCGACCTCGTCCTCGATGTGCTCGCCGAGGATCTGAAAGCCACCGCAGATACCGAGGGTCGGCCGCTGCTCGGCGGCCCTGCGCACGAGGGCGTCCGCAAGTCCCCGCTCCCGCAGCCACTCCAGCGCCTTCACCGTCCCCCGGGTCCCGGGAATGACTACGAGGTCCGCGTCGGCCAACTCCTCCGGCCGGTCCACGAACCGCACCACCACACCCGGTTCGGCGGCCAGTGCGTCCACGTCGGTGAAGTTGGACATGAGGGGGATCGCGCAGACGGCGACGCGCAGCACGTCCTCGCCGACCGGCGGCGCGGTGTTCGACTCGCGCACGGTGCCGCGCAGCGAGATCCGCAGCCCGTCCTCCTCGTCGATCCCGAGCCCGTGCTGGAACGGCAGCACGCCGTACGTCCGCCGCCCGGTGAGGCCGAGCAGCATCTCCAACCCCGGCTCCAGGAGCGACACATCACCGCGGAACTTGTTGACGAGGAACCCGGCGACGAACGCCTGGTCCTCGGGGCTGAGCAGCGCGACGGTCCCGAAGAAGGAGGCGAAGACGCCCCCGCGGTCGATGTCCCCGACGACGAGAACAGGCAGTCGGGCATTGCGCGCGATGCCCATGTTCACGATGTCGGTCCGCCGCAGATTGATCTCGGCGGGCGAACCGGCCCCCTCACAGATCACCGCGTCATACGTGCCCCGCAACGCGGCGAGACAGTCCAACACCGTGCCGAGCAGGGCCTCCTGCCGCCCGCCGTGATAGCCGCGGGCACTCATCTCGCCAACAGGCTTGCCCATGAGGACGACCTGACTGGTCCGGTCGCTGCCCGGCTTCAGCAGCACGGGATTCATCAGCGCGGTCGGCTCGATCCGGCACGCCTGCGCCTGCATGGCCTGCGCCCGCCCGATCTCGGCACCCTCGCGCGTGACAAAGGAGTTGAGGGACATGTTCTGCGCCTTGAACGGCGCGACCTTCACGCCCTGCCGCACCAGCCACCGGCAGATCCCGGCGGTGACGACACTCTTCCCGGCGTCCGAGGTGGTGCCGGCCACCAACAGCCCGCCGCCGCTCATGACTTCCGCCCCTTCACGAGCAGCCGCCCGGCGACACTGACGCCGAGCGCGAGCAGACCGACGCGCCGGGACAGCCGTACGGCCCGGTCGATGTCCGGTACGGCGACGGGACGCCCGTCCCCGTTGAGTACGGGCCGGTGCTCGACCCGCCCGCCGTAGGACAGAGTCCCGCCCAGCCGTACCCCGAGGGCGCCCGCGAAGGAGGCCTCCACGGGACCGGCGTTGGGGCTCGGGTGTTTGTGGGCGTCGGTGCGCCAGGCGCGGGCGGCACCGCGCGGGTCGGTGCCCGCGACGGTCGCGAGGGCGGCGGTGAGGCGGGCGCCCGGCCAGCCGGCCACGTCGTCGAGGCGGGCCGAAGCCCAGCCGTAGCGGCGGTACTTGGCCGACTTGTGGCCGACCATGGCGTCGAGGGTGTTGACGGCCCGGAATCCGAGCAGGCCCGGGACGCCCGCGATGCCGCCCCAGACCAGGGCGCCCACCACCGCGTCGGACGTGTTCTCGGCGACGGACTCGACGACGGCGCGGGCGATCCCGTCGGCGTCGAGGGCCTGCGGGTCCCGCCCGCAGAGGTGGGGGAGCCGGGCCCGCGCACCGTCGATGTCCCCGGCCTCCAGCGCGCGCCCGATGACTCCGGCCTCGCGCGCGAGCGAGGTCCCGCCGACGACGGCCCAGGTCGCGGCGGCGGTGAGTGCGGCAGAGGCCGTACGAGAAGGCCGTAGGGCCGAAGTGGCCGCGGCGGCGAGGGTGATGGTGCCGCCGACGCAGACGGCGGTGTGCAGGGCGCCCCAGCCTCGGTGGTCGCGCCACAGCAGGCGTTCCACGGCACCGGCGGCCTGGCCGAACGCGGCCACCGGATGCCCACGGCGGGGATCGCCGAGCAGGTGGTCGCCGAGAAGGCCGGCGGCGGCGCCGTACGCGAAGACGCGATCGGCTCGCATCGGCTCAGCCGATCGCTGGGTCGGACACTGCGGGGGTACGGGACCTCGAACGGCAGCCGAGCATGGCGATATGTCCTCACTCAGGGTGTCCACGCCCTGGTTCGACGAGACCGGCGGTGAGAGTTCCTGGCTCCCGGGGCTACCTACCCCGGTGACAGTGGCGGGACCGCGCCGGATTCACACCGGCTTCCTCTCCTGCCGCCGTACATGGCTCCGGCAGTCCACCACGGTGTTGGAAGAGCCGTCAACTTGCTGTTGACCTGCGAGGGAGGAGTGTGCTGATGCCCACACGCGGGCGGTCGGAGCGGTCACGGCCCTGCGCTGAGAGCCCGGTGAGTCCCTGGGCGTGAGCGTCCAGCCGATCCAGCAG
>NZ_JBFAJJ010000011.1:0-338609 GCF_040655155.1 Streptomyces sp. NPDC050508 | reverse complement strand
CCGCATCCGCAGCGAGAAAGGCATCCGCTGGGGCGGACGCCCCCTCACCACCGCAGCCTGACCAACCCGGCGAACCAACACGGTCACAGCACTAGGTCGGCCAGCTTCTGCGCCGGCCCCGGCGCCGCCGCGGTCGTCGCTGACGGCTTTGCTGCGGGACTGCTGTGGCTCACTCCGGGCGTCGCGGCTGCTGCCGAAGTGTCGTGCGCGGCGGCGTCCTTGACTCCAAAGACCACGCCTGCGACGAGCGCCGGAGCCGCGATCAGCACCCCGACACCGACAGCGATCTTCTTCCCCTTGCTCATGATCCCCCTCTGTACAGGCATGGTGCCCTTCATCTCGGGCTCTGTGGGTTCTGCTGGCTCTCCGTGCTCTGCGCTCGCACGAACCCGTGGCTCCGCTCCACTTTCGCCACATGCAGCGTGTAGCTCTCGTACCACTGGTCTCGCCCGCGCTTCTGCGCCGCGCGGTGCTCGGCGTCGGTCCGCCACTCCGTGAGGGCGTCGGCGTCGCGGAAGTACCCGACGGTGATGCCCAGCCCGCCCGGAGTCTGGGCGTGGTCCATCCCGAGGTACCCCGGGATGTCCTTCACCAGGTCCTCCATGCGTGCGTTGGTCTCGCTGTAGTCGCTCTGCTCCTGGGTTCGCACCGTGGTGAACACAGCGACGTAGTAAGGGGGTTCATGGGCCTCGACGGGTGCGACAGGCCCCTCGGAGTGATCGCTCATGACGCCACGGTAGGGCACTGCTGCGCTCCAACCGTGCACGGAAGTGTGCGGATGATCGCGTGATCTCGGAGTCGAGCGAAGTCCCGGATGCGGGGGCTGCCGCTTCTCGTGACCTTCAGCAGATCGTCGATGAACTCTTCGCTCAGCGTCTTTCTGCGCCCCGGCTCCGGGGACGCGTATCTCTGCTACGCCTTGTCGGCCCACGGGTCGATGTGGTCGTACTCCTCGGCCAGCCAAGAGAAGAAGGGGCGAAGGCTGCGCTGTTCGGTGTTCGTCCCACCCGTGTATCCGCGTTGGCCGTCAGGGTTCCTCGGCAAGTCGTGCTGCGTGTAGTACCAGCGGAAGAAGCGGTTGAGGGTCGCCACGTCGCAAGACGTGAAGTCGCCCGGGATCTTCTCTTCAGTCATCCAGCGGCCGAGGGCCACGACCGCGAACGTGTACGCGTTGATAGTGCGTACCTGCTACGGCGGCCCCCGGCGGTTCGTCGTCGTCCGAAGGTGAAGCTCGTAGTCGGCCTGCATGGCCTGTCGCTGGTCTTCGTCGCTGGTGACTCGGGTTTGTCAGCGGCTGTATGAGCAGGGACGCGGTAGCGGCCCGGAGCGGGCTCTTGCGCGGCTTCTGCTGCGTCTTCGTGGTCGTGCTGGAAGTCATGGCAACCCCGGTGCAGGGGTGCCAGGTCCGGCTGATCTACGTCCGTTCCAAGCAAGCAAGCGGCTGACCGGCGCCATTCCCACAGCGCGCCGCCAACCGCTCCGTCCTGCTCATCTCCGCTGGTCGGACCAGCTACAGAGGCCGTGGCGGGAATCGAACCCGCGTAACTCGCTTTGCAGGCGAGTCCCTGAACCACTCGGGCACACGGCCGTGTTTGTTGAGTTGACCGTACGGGGGAGGGCGGGGCCGGACAAGGGGATCGGCGCCTGCGCAACGGGACTGCCATACGCCGTTCATGAATGGGGAGTGGCCGTTGGTGTCGCTGGTCGTACGACCAAGGTCTCAGCCCCCGACCATCCTCCGACAGGGGTCAACCCGCCCTGTGGACCTTACGCTGGCGGGCATGACCGTCCTCGAACCCCGTGACGCCGGTGTCACGGACACCGCCTCTGACCTGGCCGCCGAGTGCCGCGACTCCGTGTTGGGGCGGTCGCATCGGGCGCTCAGTGTCGGGATCGTGTCCGTTGTTCTGCTGATCGCCTTTGAGGCGACGGCAGTTGGGACCGCGATGCCGGTTGCCGCTCGGGAATTGGGCGGGGTGTCGTTGTACGCGTTCGCGTTCTCCGGGTACTTCACCACCAGCCTGTTCGGGATGGTGTTCGCCGGGCAGTGGTCGGACCGGCGGGGGCCGCTCGGGGCGTTGACCACCGGGATCGGGGCCTTCGCCGCCGGGCTGCTGGTGTCGGGGACCGCTCAGGTCATGTGGGTGTTCATTCTGGGGCGGGCCGTGCAGGGGCTCGGGGGTGGGCTGGTCATCGTCGCTCTGTATGTCGTCGTCGGGCGGGCCTATTCGGAGCGGTTGCGGCCCGCCATCATGGCTGCGTTCGCCGCGAGTTGGGTTGTGCCGTCCGTTGTCGGGCCGCTTGCCTCCGGTGTGGTGACCGAACATCTGGGCTGGCGTTGGGTGTTCGTCGGGATTCCGGTGCTTGTCGTCTTTCCGCTCGCGCTCGCCCTTCCTCAGATACGGCGGCGGGCGGCCGGGCCGGTGACCGATGCGGGTGAGCCGTCCGCCTCCTTCGACCGGCGTCGTATTCGGCTCGCCCTCGGGATCTCCCTCGGCGCCGGGCTCTTTCAGTACGCCGCTCAGGATCTGCGGTGGTTCTCCCTTCTCCCCGCCGTCGCCGGCGTCGCGCTGCTCGTGCCCGCCGTGCTCGGGTTGTTGCCGCGGGGGACGTACCGGGCGGCGCGGGGGCTGCCCTCGGTCGTGTTGTTGCGCGGGGTGGCCGCCGGGTCGTTCATCTCGGCGGAGTCCTTCGTGCCGTTGATGCTCGTCACACAGCGGGGGCTGTCGCCGACCTTGGCCGGGTTCTCGCTCGCGGCCGGAGGCGGGACGTGGGCGCTCGGGTCGTGGGTGCAGTCCCGGGCGCGGGCCGAACCGTACCGCGAGCGGCTGATGACGTTCGGGATGGTGCTGGTGGCTGCCGTCGTCGCCGCCGCGCCGAGCGTCCTCATCCATGCCGTGCCCGTGTGGATCGTCGCCGTCGCGTGGGGGTTCGGGTGTTTCGGGATGGGGCTGGTGATCTCCTCCACCAGCGTGCTGCTGCTCCAGCTGTCCGCTCCGGCGGAGGCCGGTTCCAACTCCGCCGCGTTGCAGATCTCGGACGGGCTGTCCAACGTCGTGCTGCTCTCCGTCGGCGGGGCCGCGTTCGGGGCGTTGGGTGGTGGCACGGTGGGGCATGTCGTCGGCTCGGCGAGCGGCGATTCCCACCCGGGGGCGTTCGCCGCCGTGTTCCTGCCGATGGCGGGCGTGGCGTTGGTGGGGGCGTGGGTGAGCACGCGGGTGCGGACGGAATCGCGGTGACGTCGCGTGGTGCCGCTCGGTGCCGTTGAAGGATGGCTGGACTGAATCTGCGGTTCACGGACGAGGAACTCGACGCCCCTGCGTGTTGGCTGGGAGGGCGGGAGCCCATCCGGGGCGTGGGCCACTACGCGGGTGCGGGGGAACAGCGAGGAGCGGTGAGCCGTAGAGCCGGATTCCGGTGATATTCCGTCGCCTGCCGGTGATCGCCGCCCCTACCCTCGCCCTATGCACCAGCCGACCTCCCCCCACCTCCACCTTGGTCTCGACCCCGACCTCCGGCAGGCCCTCGACGACCTTGCCGACGCCACCGGCCGGCCACCGGAGGACCTAGTGCGGGACGCCGTAGGCAGATATCTGGATGAGGAGGGTGCGCTGGTGCGGGCGGCGGCCGAGCGGCTTGCCGTCGAGCATGCCGATCTGTTGAGGAGGCTCGGCGAATGACGTACCCCTCCAGCCGTCGTCACCTCACGGTCGGCGAAGTGACCGACGTCGCGCGGATCGCCTTCGGCGGTCGGGCGCCCGAGGTGCGTGAGCCGGGGCTGTTCGCCTCGGCGGTGCATCGGCCGCGCGCTCGTATGCTCGGTACGGCGGCCTATACGGATCTGTCCGCGCAGGCCGCCGCTCTTCTCCACGCCCTCGCCACGAACCACCCCCTCGTCGACGGCAACAAGCGCACCGCATGGCTCGCCGCCGCGGCTTTCCTCGCCGTGAACGGGGTCGATCTCGCCGACGTGGACCAGGACAGGGCCTACGACCTGGTCATCGACGTGGCCTCGGGGGCGGAGGGGGACGTGGAGGTGATCGCGGAGGTGTTGCGAGCCCTCGCCGGACAACCCGTGTGACCTCAATCCCATCCCCCGCCACCCCGGCGCAGTCCGCACGTTGACACCACCACCCCGCCGGTAAGGTGGCCCGGTTGTCATACGTAGCCGACGTGACCGAGCCGCCCTACTCCCGAACCGGAGACCGTGACTACCACCGCCGCCTCCTCCACCAGTTCCCACCACCTCTCTCCCGCCTTTCCCGGCCGCGCCCCCTGGGGCACCGCCGGCAAGCTGCGTGCCTGGCAGCAGGGGGCGATGGAGAGGTATGTCCAGGAGCAGCCGCGGGATTTTCTCGCGGTCGCGACGCCCGGTGCCGGCAAGACGACCTTCGCGCTCACCCTCGCCTCCTGGCTGCTGCACCACCATGTCGTGCAGCAGGTGACCGTGGTCGCGCCGACCGAGCACCTGAAGAAGCAGTGGGCGGAAGCCGCCGCGCGGATAGGGATCAAGCTGGATCCCGAGTACAGCGCCGGGCCGCTCGGCAAGGACTACGACGGTGTCGCCGTCACGTACGCCGGTGTCGGCGTGCGGCCGATGCTGCATCGCAACCGTGTCGAGCAGCGCAAGACGCTCGTCATCCTCGACGAGATCCACCACGCGGGTGACAGCAAGTCGTGGGGCGAGGCCTGCCTCGAAGCCTTCGAGCCGGCCACCCGCCGCCTCGCGCTGACCGGTACGCCGTTCCGGTCCGACACCAATCCCATTCCCTTCGTGACGTACGAAGAAGGGAACGACGGGATTCGGCGGTCCTCCGCCGACTACACCTATGGGTATGGCTCCGCGCTCAGCGACGGAGTCGTGCGGCCCGTCATCTTCCTCTCCTACAGCGGCAACATGCGGTGGCGGACCAAGGCCGGCGACGAGATCGCCGCGCGGCTCGGCGAGCCCATGACGAAGGACGCGATCAGTCAGGCCTGGCGTACGGCGCTGGACGCGCGCGGTGAGTGGATGCCGAGCGTGCTGCGCGCCGCCGACCAGCGGCTCACCGAGGTCAGGAAGGGCATCCCGGACGCCGGTGCCCTCGTCATCGCCACCGACCAGGACTCCGCGCGCGCCTACGCCAAGCTGATCCGTGAGATCACCGGTTCCAAGGCGACCGTCGTGCTGTCGGACGACACCGGTGCCTCCAAGCGCATCGACGACTTCGCGGCGAGCAACGACCGGTGGATGGTCGCCGTACGCATGGTGTCCGAGGGCGTCGACGTGCCTCGGCTCGCCGTCGGGGTGTACGCCACCACCATCTCCACCCCCCTCTTCTTCGCCCAGGCCGTCGGACGTTTCGTGCGGTCCCGGCGGCGCGGCGAGACCGCCTCCGTGTTCCTGCCGACCGTCCCCGACCTCCTCACCTTCGCCAACGAGATGGAGGTCGAGCGCGACCACGCCCTCGACAAGCCGAAGAAGGAGGGCGAGGAGGACCCGTACGCCGAGTCCGAGAAGGAGATGGAGGAGGCGAACAAGGAGCAGGACGAGGACACCGGCGAGCAGGAGCAGTTCGCCTTCGAGGCCCTGGAGTCCGAGGCCGTCTTCGACCGGGTGCTCTACGACGGCGCCGAGTTCGGCATGCAGGCGCACCCGGGGAGCGAGGAGGAGCAGGACTACCTCGGTATCCCCGGGCTCCTCGAACCCGACCAGGTGCAGATGCTGCTCCAGAAGCGGCAGGCCCGGCAGATCGCGCACAGCCGCAAGAAGCCGGACGACCAGGCCGACCTGCTGGAACTGCCCGCCGAGCGGCGGCCCGTCGTCTCCCACAAGGAGATGATGGAGCTGCGGAAGTCGCTCAACACCATGGTCTCCGCGTACGTCCACCAGACCGGCAAACCGCACGGTGTCATCCACACCGAGCTGCGCCGCGCGTGCGGCGGCCCGCCGAGCGCCGAGGCCACGGCCGGGCAGCTGCGCCAGCGCATCGCGAAGGTCCAGGAGTGGGCCACGCGCATGCACTGACCGACCCCGCTCGCGCACCCGCCGGACCCGCACATCTGTGCGGAATCTGCGCAGGGGTGGTCCCCAGGTCAGGACATATCAACATGAAGGGAACCGGTCCGTACCAGTCGGTGACCGGATTCTGGACGGAGACTTCCGCTCAGCGAACCGCCTTCGCTAGTGTCCCGCTACGCACACGCCCCGTGGCAGCGCCGCCGCGGAGCGCAGCCGTGAAGCGACCGGGCCCGGACACGCCGGGCCGCCTCGCCGATCGGCGGCCTCTGTAGCGCGTCACTGACGGGACTCGGTGACGCATCCGCCGCGAGGGGGCCGCCGCCTCACCACCTAAGGAGTGGGCGTCGTGACCGCGGAGACCTCCCAGACGCTCGACCGAGGACTGCGCGTCCTCAAACTGCTGGCCGATACGGACCACGGGCTGACCGTCACCGAACTGTCCAACAAACTGGGCGTCAACCGGACCGTCGTGTACCGGTTGCTGGCCACTCTGGAACAGCACGCTCTCGTACGACGTGATCTGGGCGGCCGTGCCCGGGTCGGGCTCGGGGTGCTGCGGCTGGGCCGCCAGGTGCACCCCCTCGTACGGGAGGCGGCGCTGCCCGCGCTGCGGTCGCTGGCCGAGGACATAGGGGCGACCGCTCATCTCACCCTGGTCGACGGTGCGGACGCCCTCGCCGTCGCCGTGGTCGAGCCGACCTGGACCGACTACCACGTGGCCTACCGCGCCGGTTTCCGCCATCCCCTGGACAAGGGAGCCGCGGGCCGCGCGATTCTCGCCGCCCGGCATCAGGCCGCCAACGAGCCCGGATACACGTTGACGCACGGCGAGTTGGAGGCCGGCGCGAGCGGAGCCGCGGCTCCGCTGCTGGGCGTCACGGGGGTCGAGGGCAGCGTCGGCGTCGTGATGCTGGCCGACGCGGTGCCCGATCGGGTCGGACCACGGGTCGTCGACGCGGCGCGCGAGGTCGCGGAAGCGCTGCGCTGAGGCCTGAGGTCGTTTACAGGCATGGGGTGACCGGCGCCCGGCCGAAAGTGGCCGTCGCGTTAGATTGATCCCGTGCTCCTCTCTCGCCTCACGCGCCCCCAGGCCGTAGCCGTCTGCGCCCTGCCCGTCGTCGCGCTGCTCGCCACGGCGGGCTTCGCGCCGCTGCCGTTCTCGCTGGCGCAGCCCGGTCTGACCGCGAACGTGCTCGGCGAGAACAAGGGCACCCCGGTGATCACGATCTCCGGGGCGCCGGTGCGCACGACGAGCGGTCAGTTGCGCATGACGACGATCGAGGCGACCGGACCCGATCAGCATGTCTCGTTGAGCGATGTGATCGACAGCTGGTTCCGTACCGATCGAGCGGTCATGCCGCGTGACTCGGTCTACCCGAGCGGCAACAGCGTCAAGGAGATCGAGCAGCACAACACGCAGCAGATGCAGGAGTCGCAGGACGACGCGACCACGGCCGCGCTCGACTACCTGAACCTGAGCGACAAGAAGGTCAAGGTCACCCTCAAGCTGGCGGACGTCGGCGGCCCCAGCGCGGGCCTGCTGTTCACCCTGGGGATCATCGACAAGCTGCACGGCGACGGCAACGGGGGCGATCTGACGGGCGGTCGCACCATCGCCGGTACGGGGACGATCGGCACCGACGGCACAGTGGGCGCGGTCGGCGGGGTGGCCCTCAAGACCCAGGCCGCGCGACGTGACGGTGCGACGGTGTTCCTGGTGCCGAAGGCCGAGTGCACGGACGCCAAGTCGGAACTGCCCAAGGGGCTACGACTGGTTCCGGTGACCTCGCTGAAGGGCGCGGTGAGTGCGCTGGAGGCGTTGGAGACGGGTAAGGGTTCCGTACCGAGCTGTTAGGCGACGGCGGGCTTCGGGGCGGTCGCGGCGAGCCGCAGGCCGAGCTCTACGAGGGTCCAGCCGAGGCGCGTGCGCAGTTCCCGCGGAGGCTTGGCCGTGAGGGCGAGTCGGTGGGCGTCGGCCTGGGCGTGGAGTTCGGCGGCTCGGGTGTGGTGCAGCGCGAGGTGGGTTTCCGGGTGCATCGGGGTTGCCTCTTCTCAGTCTGATTCGGTCGGGAAGGCATGCAGGTGGAAGCGCACCTGCTCGGCGTCGGGCGTGTCCTCGCCCTCGTAGCTTTCGAGCAACTCATGGATCTTTCCGACGAGTTCACGGGTGCGTTCGGGTGTCAGCCGTACGGTCCAGTCGCTCATGTCGGTGGAGTGGGACCACTTGGGCAGCCAGTCCTCGCGGGTGCCGACCCAGGTCGACAGTTCACGGGCGTGGGTGGTCGCCACTTCGTGCAGGAACGTGTCGGCCGCGCCACGCACCGCCGGATCGGCGTCGACGAGCAGGTTCTCGTCGAAGCCGATGCCCTGCTCGACCGCCTGCCACCAGCGCTCCCGCCCCTTGCCGCGCTCCGGGGCGTCTTCGACGAACCCGTGCGTGGCCAGCTGGCGGAGGTGGTAGCTGGTGGCTCCGCTGGACTCGCCCAGTCGCTCGGCGAGCATCGACGCGGTGGCCGGTCCGTGCCGTCGCAGCGCGTTCAGCAACTGCATCCGCAGCGGATGGGCGATTCCGCGCAGCGAACGGGCGTCGAGATTGCGGTACTTGGACGGTTCGGGCTCGTACATGAGTACAAAGATAGCGTTGCAAAGGACCAGTTGCAACGGGTTCTTTGCAACTGGTCCTTTGGAACTGGCCCCCCACAGGCCCTACTTGACCAACCCCTCCGCCTTCATCCAGTCCAACGCCACCTGATGCGGATCCTCCCCATCGACATCCACCTTGGCGTTCAGCGTCTGCGCCACCGTGTTGTTGAGCTTCTTCGTGACCGGGTCCAGGACCTTCGCGATCGCCGGCCACTTCTTCAACGCCTTCGTGTTGATCTCGGGCGCCGCGTTGTAGTTGGGGAAGAACTTCTTGTCGTCGGCCATCACCGCGAGGTTCATCGACTTGATGCGGCCGTCGGTGGTGAAGACCTCGCCGTACGTGCAACTCCCCTTCTTCACCTGGGTGTAGATGATCCCGGTGTCCATCTGCGTGATGTTCTTCGCCGGGAGACTCATCCCGTACGCCTTCTCCATGCCCGGCAGCCCGTCCGCGCGGTTGGCGAACTCGCTCTCCACGCACACCGTCACCGCGCCCGGGTCCTTCTTCGCCAGCGCGGCCACCTCGGACAGCGTCTTCGTGCCGTACTTCTTGAAGTTGGCCTGGTTCATCGCGAGCGCGTAGGTGTTGTTGAGGGCCGAGGGAGGCAGCCAGGTCAGGCCGTTCTTGAGGTCCGCGTCCCGTACCGCCTGCCACTGCTTCAGCGGGTCGGTGATCGGCTTGCTGTTGCCGAGGTAGGTGATCCACGCGGTGCCGGTGTACTCGTACATCCCGTCCGCGTCACCGGACTTGACGGCCTCCCGCGCGCCGATCGAGCCCTGGATGCCGGTCCGGTCGAGGACGTCCGCGCCGGCCGCCTCGAAAGCGATGCCCATCATCGCGCCGAGGATCAGCTGCTCGGTGAACTCCTTTGACGTGACGGTGAGATGGGCGCCCTTGAGGGGCTCGCCCCGCCCGATCGTGCCGGGGCTGACGTCGTCGACCATCGGGGAGCCGCTGGTCAGTCCGCAGCCGGAGACGACGATCAGTGCGCCGACCGTCACCAGACAGGTCCGCTTCACGTGCCCACCTCCAACCCCCGTGGCCGCAACAGCAGTTCGGCCAGGGAGGCCAGCCAGTCCACGAGCAGGGCGAGGCTCACCGTGAGGATCGAGCCGAGCACCAGGACCGGCATGCGCTGGGTGGTGATGCCGGTGGTGATCAGGACGCCCAGGCCGCCGCCCCCGCCGAAGGTGGCCAGGGTCGCCGTACCGACGTTGAGGACGAGAGAAGTTCGGACACCGGCCAGGATCAGCGGGACCGCGAGGGGCAGCTCCACCTTTGCCAGGACGCCGAGTTGGGACATGCCGATGCCTCGGGCGGCTTCGAGGAGGGTGGGGTCGTTTGCCTTCAGGCCCGCGATGGTGTTGGACAGCACCGGCAGGACGGCGTAGATGATGATGCCGATCAGGGCCGCCTTCTCGCCGGTGCCGAGCCAGATCACCAGCAGGGCCAACAGGCCGATCGCCGGGGTGGCCTGGCCCATGTTGGCGAACGTCATCGCCACCGGGGCGGCCTTCCGGAACGCCCCGCGGGTCAGCAGGATGCCCAGCGGGATCGCGATGATCAGCACGAAGAACGTGGAGATCACGGTCAGTCGGACGTGCTGCCAAAGGGCCTTGCTCACCTGGCCGTTGGAGAGTGCGTTCTCCGAAATGGCGTCCAGGTGCGCCTGGTTGAACCACAGCCAGGTCGCCAGCAGGATCGCCACCAGGGCGGCGGGCAGAAAGGTCAGCTTCTGCCAGGTGATCCGGCGTTTCGGGGGAGTCGCGGGCGGCGGGGTGGCCTCGGTCCCCGTCCCGGTCTCTTCGTCTTCCAGCTCGGGAGTGGTCACGCCTTCTCCTCCCCGCCGGCGCCTTCCTGCTCGGCGTGCGTCTGGAGGGCCCGGGCCTCCTCCAGCTCGTGCTGGGCCTCCATCGCCTCCAGCCGGTCTGCCTCAAGGAGTTCGTGCACCGAGTTCATCAGCGTCTCCATGTCGACGACGCCCGTGTACTCGCCGCGCCGCCCGGTGACCGCGACCCGCCCCGCGTTGTCCGTGAGCACCGCCTCCAACGCGTCCCGGAGCGTCGCGTCCCGCGTCACGGTGTCGCTGACCAGCGTGCCCGCCCGCGCCAGCGAACCCTTGGCACGCATCATGTCGCCGCGCCGCAGCCACTTGTACGGTCGGCCGCGCTTGTCGAGCAGCAGGATCTCGTTGGTGCCGCTGTCCCGGAGCTTGTCGAAGATGTTCTGGAGCGGGTCGTCCACGGTCACCGTCGGATAGTCGGTGATCTCCACGTCCCGTACGCGGGTGAGGTTGAGCCGCTTGAGGGCGGCCCCGGCGCCGACGAACCCGGACACGAAGTCGTCCGCCGGGTTGGTGAGGATCGCCTCCGGGGTGTCGAACTGAGCGATGTGCGAGCGCTCGCGCAACACCGCGATCCGGTCGCCCAGTTTGATCGCCTCGTCGAAGTCGTGCGTGACGAAGACGATCGTCTTGTGCAGTTCGTGCTGGAGCCTGATCAACTCGTCCTGGAGGTGATCGCGGGTGATCGGGTCGACCGCGCCGAACGGCTCGTCCATCAGCAGCACCGGCGGATCCGCCGCCAACGCCCGTGCTACGCCCACGCGTTGCTGCTGCCCGCCGGAGAGCTGGCGCGGATAGCGGCCCTGGAACTCACCGGCGTCAAGACCGACCAGGTCGAGCATCTCCTCCACCCGCTTCCTGATCCGGGACTTCGACCAGCCGATCATCTTCGGTACCAGCGCGATGTTCTGAGCGGCCGTCATGTGCGGGAAGAGACCGCTCGACTGGATCGCGTAGCCGACCTTGCGGCGCAGCTTCACCGGGTCGATGTCGGTGACGTCCTCGCCGCCGATGCGGATCCGGCCGCCGGTCGGTTCGATCAGCCGGTTGATCATCTTGAGCGTGGTGGACTTGCCGCAGCCGGAGGGCCCGACGAAGACGACCAACTCGCCCGTCTTGATCTCCATGTTGACGCTGTCGACGGCCGGCTGTGGACTCCCCGGATACCGCTTGGTCAGGTTCTCCAGTTCGATGGAGGCACCGGAGGCCGCGGTCGCTGCTGGCTCAGACACGGATCCCCCTGGGAATGGTCAGCCGTCCCAGAAGGACGTACGCGGCGTCGAACAGCAGCGCCAGGACGATGATCCCGAGCGTGCCCGCGAGCACCTGGTTGAGGGCGTTCTTGCTGCCCAGCGACCCGATGCCGCGGAAGATCTCGTTGCCGAGACCGGGCCCGGAGGCGTACGCCGCGATGGCCGCGATGCCCATCAGCATCTGGGTGGAGACCCGGATGCCGGTCAGGATCGGCGGCCAGGCCAGCGGCAGTTCGACCCGCACGAGCCGCATCAGCCGGGACATCCCGATGCCCTTCGCCGCGTCCACCAGCGACGGGTCGACCCCGCGCAGGCCCACGATCGAGTTACGGACGATCGGCAGCAGGCCGTACAGGGTCAGAGCGGTCACGGTGGGCGGAACGCCCAGACCGACGATCGGGATGAGCAGACCGATCATGGCGAGCGACGGAATGGTCAGAATGGTCGAGGTGGCCGTGGTGGCCAGGCTGCCCGCCCACTCGCTCCGATAGGTCACGACCCCGATCAGCACGCCGATCAGCGTGGCCACGACCATGCACTGGAAGACCGCGCTGGCGTGTTGGTAGGCGTCGGTGAGCAGCTGCTGGTGCCGGTTGCCCACGTACTCCCAGAAGCTCACATGCCCACACCCCTACGTCGGCCAGGTCGTCCTTTCCTGATCCAGGGCCGCCTGTTCCACCAGCGGGATGACCCGCAGCGGAACCGGGTTCTCCATCACGATCGCGGTGGCGGCCCGGACAATGCCATCAAAACCGACAACCCGGTCGATGACCCGCTGGAGATCGGCGTTCGACCGGGCCACCAGCCGGCACAGCATGTCGCCGCTGCCGGTGGTGGTGTGCAGTTCGAGCACCTCGGGGACGGTCGCCAAGTGCGCCCGTACGTCCGGGCCTTGCCCCTGCCGGATCTCCAGCGTCGCGAACGCCGTGACCGGATAGCCGAGCGCCGCCGGATCGACCTGCGGCCCGAATCCCCGGATGACTCCATTCGACTGAAGCCGGTCCAGCCGCGCCTGCACCGTCCCCCGGGCCACTCCGAGCCGCCGCGACATCTCCAGCACCCCGATCCGCGGCTCCTCGGCCAACAGCACGATGATCCGGCCGTCCAGACGATCGATCCCCATGCTGCCGCCTCCCATGCCTGGTCATCCTGTACAGAAAGCCCGCCGACACCGCCGTATCACTGAACACAATGCCCAGTGAATACGCGAACTATTGCGCACCTTGTGAAGGAGCGGGAGCCTTCGGTCATGACCCAGACCACTCACCACACTCCCGACACCGCCCGGCAGGCCGACCCCTTCCCGGTCAAGGGAATGGACGCGGTCGTCTTCGCCGTGGGCAACGCCAAGCAGGCGGCGCACTACTACTCCACGGCCTTCGGTATGACGCTGGTCGCCTACTCCGGGCCGGAGAACGGCAGCCGCGAGACCGCCTCGTACGTCCTCACCAACGGCTCCGCCCGCTTCGTGTTCACCTCCGTCATCAGGCCCGCCACCCCCTGGGGCGAGTTCCTCACCCGGCACGTGGCCGAGCACGGCGACGGCGTCGTCGACCTCGCCATCGAGGTGCCGGACGCGCGTGCCGCGTACGCGTACGCCGTCGAGCACGGCGCCCGCTCGCTCGCCGAGCCGCACGAGCTGAAGGACGAGCACGGCACGGTCGTCCTCGCCGCCATCGCCACCTACGGCGAGACCCGCCACACCCTCGTCGAGCGTGTCGACTACGACGGCCCGTACCTCCCCGGCTTCGCCCCCGCCGCACCCCTCCTCGCGGCCCCCGCCCACCGCACCTTCCAGGCCATCGACCACTGCGTCGGCAACGTCGAGCTCGGCCACATGAACGAGTGGGTCGGCTTCTACAACAAGGTCATGGGCTTCACGAACATGAAGGAGTTCGTGGGCGACGACATCGCGACCGAGTACAGCGCGCTGATGTCGAAGGTGGTCGCCGACGGCACGCTCAAGGTCAAGTTCCCGATCAACGAGCCCGCCGTGGCGAAGAAGAAGTCGCAGATCGACGAGTACCTGGAGTTCTACGGCGGTGCGGGCGTCCAGCACATCGCGCTCAACACCAACGACATCGTGCAGACCGTACGGACCATGCGCGCGGCCGGAGTGAAGTTCCTCGACACCCCCGACTCCTACTACGACACCCTCGGCGAGTGGGTCGGCGACACCCGCGTCCCCGTCGACACCCTGCGCGAGCTGAAGATCCTCGCCGACCGCGACGAGGACGGATACCTTCTCCAGATCTTCACCAAGCCGGTCCAGGACCGTCCTACGGTGTTCTTCGAACTCATCGAGCGGCACGGCTCGATGGGCTTCGGCAAGGGCAACTTCAAGGCGCTGTTCGAGGCGATCGAGCGGGAGCAGGAGAAGCGGGGCAACCTGTAACACACGGGTCCCGCAAGGGACTTGGGAGGACCGTGGCAGACGCGCCGATCGACCTGACCGCATCGCCGGCACGCTGGCTGTGGCAGAAGGGCACCCTGCACGAGCCCACGGTGCTCCAGTCGTTCGCGCTCGACGAGGTCCACCAGCGCCTGTACGTCCTCCAGTTGAGGCAGGGCGGCGCCGACGTCGGCAACCTGTGCCTCAACCAGCTCGACCACACAGGCGAGTTGCTCGGCCACATGCACCTCCAGGGCTTCGGGCACGGCGTCAGCATGGGCGTGCAGAACACCTCCGACGGCGACGTGTGGATCTGGACCGAGGCCGCCGCGAAGGCCGGTTCCGGGGGCGCCTACGGCCAGGGCGTCACCCGCTTCCACTTCGTGAACGGCGCCACCCGCACCTCCGCGGACGTGGCGATCCGCAAGCCGATCGCGAACTCCACCAACAACCAGCCCACGGTCTGCATGACGTCGAAGCGCATAGCGATCCGCTACCGCCTCGCCAACCAACCCCGTTACAGGGTCTGGGACTTGGACGCCTTCGTAGCCCGCGACTACGCCACTCCGCTGGCCGACATAGCCCAGACCGGCGCCCACCCCGACCCGTCGATCCCGTTCCAGGGCTACGCCCTCGACGGCGACCACCTCTACCAACTCGCGGGCACCGCCTACGACTCCACGACCAACCCGCCCGCGAAGCACGGCAACACCTACCTCTCCTGCCTCGACATCCGCACCGGCGAACTGGTCCAGCAGACCCGCACGGAGGCCGCGTACACCCTCACGTACCGCGAGCCGGAGGGCCTCGCCGTCCGCACCGAGCCCAGCACGCGGCTGTGCGTCGGGTTCGCGTCCGGGGAGGCGGGGGCACGAAAGTTCTCCCTCTGCTACAAGCCGTAGCCGTAGCCGCAGTTGTCCGCGAGAGCCCTCAACTCGGCTTCTCCTGCGGCTCCTTGTCCGTCGGCAGCCCCTCCTCGGGCGGCTCGCCCAGCGCCGCCAACGCCGCCTGCGCCAGCGGCACCCGCAGCGGCGAGAAGTACGGGTTGATCTGCAACGCCTCCTGAAGATGCCGGCGCGCGGACGCGAACTTCTCCAACTCCCGCTCGATCATGCCCCGGTGGAACGCGTACAGCGCGTCCCGTACCCCGCCCCCGTGCACCTTGTCCGTCGCCACCGAGGCGAACTTCAACGCCTCCTCGTCCTGCCCGGCCCGGTGCAACGCCCACCCCAGCGCGTCGGCCACCGGAATGCCCGGCTGCCGGGTCCACTCGGCCCGCAGCCGCCGTACGGCATCCTGCGCGTCCCCGTGGTCCGCCTCGAAGACGCCGAGGACCAACTCGTCGTCGACCCCGGCCGCCGCGTCCTTGGCGGCGAGCGCCCGCAGGGTGTCGTACTGCACGCGGGCCGCCTGCGCGAGTCCCAGCGACTCGTACAACTCGCCCAGTTCCAGAGCGTATTGAGGAGTCGGCTGCTTGGCGAGGGCGACCTGGTACGCGTTCAGCGCCTCCGAGGTGCGGCCCATCGCCGCCAGCGTGCGCCCCTCTCCGGCCAGGGCCTCCCGCTGGTCGGGGTCGATCCGTACGGCCGCCTCGAAATGCCGTAGCGCGACCTCGCGGTCCCCGCGTTCCCAGGCCAGCTCCCCGGCGCGCTGCAGCCAGGCGGCCTGTTCGGCGGGTGCGGTGGCCTTCGTCGCGGCGTCGGCGAGCTGGGCGGCGGCGTCCTCGCGCCAGCCCCGGTCGCGGTAGACGGCGGCGGCCCGCGCCATCACGGCGGGCCCGGAGTGCAGCTCCAGCAGCTTGTCGAGGGTCCGCTTGGTCGCCTTGTAGTCGCCGAGGCCGGTGTAGGCGTCGATGAGCAGCGGATACGTCGTCCACCGCTTCGGCGCCAGCTTCACCGCGGCCTCGCCCCAGCTCCGCGCCGTGCGGAAGTCCCGCCGCTCGTTCGCCAGGGCCGCCAGACCGTCCATCGCCACGGCGCTCGCGTCGTTGCCCTTCGCGCGCACCTTCAGCGAGGTACGGAGGGCCTCCTCGGCCCTGGGGTAGTACAGGGTGTCCCCGGTCCGCCGCCCCTGCTCCACATAGGCCACGCCGAGCACCGCCCACGACCGCGCGTCCCGCGGACGGACCCGCACCCGGGCCTCACGGTCGCCGATCAGCGCGGCCAGGTCGGGCAGCGCGGCCGGCACCCCGGCGGTGACCGCGGTCAGCGCCTGCGCCTTGGGTCCCGGCGCGGGCGGCGGCGCGGGGCGCGGCTCCTCGGGCAGCAGCACCAGCAGCCCGCCGACCACGGCACCCGCGGCGACCGTGGCGATCAGCACCCGCCGCAGAACGGGGGAGCGGCGCTTGAGAGGCTCCGCCACCAGGGACGTACCAGGGCTCCGCTGTTCGTTCTCCATGGCGCTCACTGTGCGTCAGTACGACGACCACATCCCGGCACCCAAAGCCATGCGCGGACGGGGTTCACACCGATGGCCGCGAGTGCGACGCTGTGATCATGAGCCGTATCGAAGCGCCTCGCGACCAGGACACCGGGACCCTCGTCGACCGGCTGCTGGCCGGGCTGCCCGCCGAAGCCGTCCTGACCGACCCGGACATCACGGTCTCGTACGCCAACGACATGGCGAGCTTCTGCCCGTCCGGCACCCCCGCCGTGGTCGTGCTGCCGCGCACGGTCGAACAGGTCCAGCACGTCATGCGCGTCGCCACCGAACTGCGCCTCCCGGTCGTCCCGCAGGGCGCCCGCACCGGCCTGTCGGGCGCGGCGAACGCTTCCGAGGGCTGCATCGTCCTGTCCCTCGTCAAGATGGACCGCATCCTGGAGATCAGCCCGGTCGACCGCATCGCGGTCGTCGAGCCGGGCGTCATCAACGCGACCCTCTCCCGCACGGTCAACGAACACGGCCTGTACTACCCGCCCGACCCCTCCAGCTGGGAGATGTGCACGATCGGCGGCAACATCGGCACCGCCTCGGGCGGGCTGTGCTGCGTGAAGTACGGGGTGACGGCCGAGTACGTCCTCGGCCTCGACGTCGTCCTCGCCGACGGGCGGCTGATGAGCACGGGCCGGCGTACGGCCAAGGGGGTCGCCGGATACGACCTGACCCGGCTGTTCGTCGGCTCGGAGGGCTCGCTCGGGATCGTGGTGAAGGCGATCCTGGCGCTGAAGCCGCAGCCGCCCCAACAGCTCGTGCTGGCGGCCGAGTTCGGGTCCGCGGCGGCGGCGTGCGACGCCGTGTGCCGGATCATCGCCGACGGGCACGTGCCGTCCCTCCTCGAACTGATGGACCGTACGACCGTCAAGGCCGTGAACGACCTCGCGCACATGGGACTGCCGGAGACGACGGAGGCGCTGCTGCTGGCGGCCTTCGACACCTTGGACCCGGCCGCCGACCTGGCCGCCGTAGGAGCCCTCTGCGAGGCGGCCGGAGCCACGCAGGTCGTCCCCGCCGAGGACGCCGCCGAGTCCGAACTGCTGCTCCAGGCGCGGCGGTTGTCGCTCACGGCGCTGGAGGCGGTCAAGGGCACGACGATGATCGACGACGTGTGCGTGCCCCGGTCGCGGCTCGGCGAGATGCTCGAAGGGGTGGAACGGATCGCGGAGAAGTACCAGTTGACGATCGGCGTCTGCGCGCACGCCGGTGACGGCAACACGCACCCCACCGTCTGCTTCGACGCGCAGGACGCCGACGAGTCCCGGCGCGCCCGCGAGTCCTTCGACGAGATCATGGCCCTCGGCCTGGAACTCGGCGGCACCATCACCGGCGAACACGGCGTCGGCGTCCTGAAGAAGGAGTGGCTGGCCCGCGAGATCGGCCCGGTGGGCGTGGAGATGCAGCGGGCGGTGAAGGCGAGCTTCGACCCGCTGGGGATCCTCAATCCCGGCAAGCTCTTCTGACGCGGGCGCGGGACACCCTTCCCCGAAAAGTGTGACACTTTCGCCGAAAGTGACACACTTTCCGAACTCACTCCCCGTCCCGCGACTCGTCCGACGGCCACGGGTCGCGCAGCCACAGGTCGTCGGCCGGGGTCGGTGCGAGCAGCTCGGCCAGGCCGTCGTCGATGCCGAGCTGCTCGGCCTCAGAGCCCGGAGGGACCACCCGCAGGGTGCGCTCCAGCCACGCCGACACCTGGGCGGCCGGGGCCTCCAGGAGGGCGTCTCCGTCCGGTGAACTCAGCGCCATCAGGACGACGCTGCGCCGCTCCACCTTCGTCGGCCACACCCGTACGTCCCCGTGCCCGCACGGCCGGAACACCCCCTCGACGAGCAGTTCTCGGGCGAACGTCCAGTGCACCGGGTGCTCGGAGTTGATGTGGAAGGAGATGTGGACGGCGTACGGGTCGTCGGTGCGATAGCTCAGCCTGGCCGGGACCGGAATACTCCGCTCCGGCGACAGGATGAGTTTGAGCTCCAACTCCCGCTCTACCACTGTGTGCATGACGTGTGTCTCCTCTCGCTGACCGGGCCCCGCGGTGGGCCCGTACGAGTGGAGAGGGCGTGCGGGCGTAAGCATTACGCGAGTTCGGGAATCTTTTTTTCCGCGCCGCGTCACGAAGGCTTCGCGGGGCTTCGGAGCGTGTGGACTCCGTGCACGAGGTTGCCCGGAAAGGGGTGGGTCCGGCGGGACGGGCAGTGGCGGTTGCGCGGGTCTGATAGATGTGGACACCCCCATTCGACCCTCCGAGCAGATACGGGACGACGGACATGAGCGCCCCAACCCCGGCACCCGGTGACGACAGGCCCCGCGAGGGGTACTACCCGGACCCGTCCATTCCTGGATATGTCCGGTACTGGAACGGCGCGGCCTGGGTGCCCGGCACCAGCCGTCCGGCGCCGTCGGACGGGCTGCCGCTCGGCGCGCCCGGCGCGGGCCCGTCCGTCGAGGAGACCGGGCCGCACTTCTTCGACGAGGACCCCGCACCGGAGAACCAGGTGAGTCCGGCTCAGGTCCAGCACGGCAGCCGCCCCGAACCGGCGGCCGCGTGGGGCGCGGACCGCTCCCGCCAGAGCGGCTTCGGCGGCGACCAGGACCGCCGCGTCTCCTGGGGCGCACCGGACCCGAGGGTGCCCGCCGACACCCCCGCCCCGCCGGACGGCCGCGTCCCCGGCGCGGACATCCCGGCCCCCTCCAGTCCCATCCCCGACGAGGGAACGACGACTTTCCGCCGCCCGACCCCGCGCACGCCTCAACAGGGCGGGGCGCCGGGGGCGCAGGGCGGAGGCACGGGGGGCTTCGGTCCGCAGGGCTCGGCCGGGGTCGACGCCGGTGGTTCCGGTGTGCAGGGTCCCGTGGGAACCGGCTCCGCCGCCGGCGGCTTCGGCCCCGACAGCCCCGCCGGGAACACCCCCTTCGGCGACCCCTCCGGCCCCGGCTTCGGCGCCGGAAAGGCAGCCGCCGCCCGTGCCGCACAGGCCCAGGCGGGCCAAGCGGGCACCGGCACCGGGGCGCCCGCCCCCGCCGCGCCCGCCGTCGCCTCCACGGCCCTCTCCGGGCCCCAGCAGTCCGCCCCCGGCGTCCCTCAGCAGCCCGGCCAGGCGCAGCCGCAGGGTGCCGCCGTATCCACGCCCATGGCCTCCGGTGTCGGCGGCGGGCAGCCGTCCTGGGCGCAGCAGGTGCACCGGCTGGCCGGGGACGAGGACGGGCCCGTGGCGCCCTGGAAGCCGCCCGTGGAGGACGTGTTCCAGGCGGCTGCCCGGCGGCAGGCGGCGGCCCGGCCCGCGGGGCTCGGCAGGCGGCTGGTCGCCCGGCTCCTCGACACCGTCGTGCTCGGCGCGGTCACCGCCGCGGCGGCCGTACCGCTCGGCACCAAGGCGGTCGACCACATCAACGAGAAGATCGACGCGGCCAAGCTCTCCGGCCGTGCCGAAACGGTGTGGCTGCTCGACGGCACCACGGCCGCCTACCTGGGCATCGTCCTGGCCGTACTCCTCCTCTTCGGTGTCCTCTACGAGGCGCTGCCCACCGCCAAGTGGGGCCGCACGCTGGGCAAGAAGCTCTGCGGTCTTGAGGTCCGGGGCATCGAGAGCCACGAGCCGCCCACCTTCGGCGCGGCCCTGCGCCGCTGGCTGGTCTACAGCGTCCCCGGCCTGCTCGGCATCGGAGTCGTCGGCGTCGCCTGGTGCCTGTTCGACCGGCCCTGGCACCAGTGCTGGCACGACAAGGCAGCACATACGTTCGTAGCGGCATAGGGGTGTAGGGCATTCGGGGTACCTGATTCCGTACCCCGGACGGCCGCTCGCCGGATGCGGAGCCGGAGGGTTCGCGGTCGACTCGGGCCATGAGTACCGAACCGCCTTCGGGCTCCGGCCAGCAGCCGCCGGAAGACGACCCGTTCAGGAAGCAGCCCCCTCCTGGCCAGGGATCGGGCTCACCGTACGACCCGCCGTACGGCAACCAGCCTCCGCAGCCCCCGCCGTACGGTGGCGGCGGTGGTGGTGACCCCTACGGCGGCGGCTCCTACCCGAGCGACCCCCTCGCCGGCATGCCCCCGCTCGCCGACAGCGGCCGGCGCACGCTCGCCCGGATCATCGACCTGATCCTCGTCGGCATCGTCGTCTGGCTGGTCACCTGGGCCTTCGGCGTGCACGAGTACGACGTCAACTCCGACAGCGTCTCCTACGCCAAGTCGCTCGGGCAGTCGCTGACCGCGGCCGTGCTCTACATGGGCTACGACACCGTGATGCTCACCAAGTCGGGTCAGACGCTGGGCAAGAAGTGGCTGGGCCTGCGGGTGGCCAACCTCGACAACGGGTCGACGCCCTCGGTGCAGACCAACCTGATCCGCGCGGCGGTGCTGTGGATCCCGTTCGCGTTCTGCTGCGCCTGCATCTGGACCGCGATCAGCGGCGGTTGGAGCTTCTTCGACAAGCCGTACAAGCAGGGACTGCACGACAAGGCCGCCAAGACCGTGGTGGTCAGCACGCGTTGACGTGACCAGGGGGGTACACAGCGATCGGCGGGTCCGTGGGAAACGGACCCGCCGATGCGTATGTCTGGGCAGAGCTGAGCTTGGTCTAGGGCGTGATCCGCTCCCGTACCGGCTTCGCCGACACCGAGGCGGACACGGTCTCGCGCTGCACCACTACGCGCTCCGGCAGAGCGGCTGGTGGTGCGGCCTGGGCGGCGGCCTGGGTGGCGGCTCGGCTCTTCGGCTGCGGCACCGTCAGCGAGACGAGCAGGCCGAGGGCGAGCGCGGCGAATGCGATGACCGCGATCCCCAGACCCGAAGTCGTCTGTGACAGCAGCAGCATGGCGAGCGTCGAGAAGATCACGGTGAACGAACCGTAGGCGAGCTGTGCGGCGGTCGGACGAGGCATGGCAATCGAGTCCTCGTTAGGAATCGGAGGGGAGGCTGTGAAAGGGGGGTGCGACTACGATGTCGGCCTGGCTTTCCGCCGGCTCCGGGCGTTCCGCCAATCGACTCTATTCGCCTGCATGCCCGAGTGGAACCGGCAGTAAGCGTGACCTAACACACGGCTCCGGAGCATGGGGGGCGCACGGAGTCATACCGTCCACGAAGTGGACGGATGCACGCGCCTGTTGAGCGATGGACGAGTCGGCCGCGGGTGTCCGTAAAGCGGACCCCTGCTTCGCATAGTGCACTTGTCCTGCTCAAGTCAAGGTCTGTCTTTTCTCGTAAACCTCTAGTCAAATAACGTCACTTGACTATCACGCGTACACCGCGCGCGGCCCTTCCCTGACTCCAGGACCCCCCTTCCGCGCGGTCGGGTGCGCGCAGGGGAGGACCTCAAGTGACCAGCAGACCCTGGACGTTCAGAGCGGCCGCGGTGGGCGTCGCCCTCGCGGCGGCCACCGCCACGTTCTCGACGTTCGCCGTGGCGGAGGCCGGAACCACGGCCGGCTCCGCCGGCGTGGACCGGCACGACCCCGCGCCGGTCGCGCAGAAGGAGCACGACCTCGACGGCCCGCTGAGCAAGACGCAGGACGCGCAGCGCCAAGAGGCCCTGAACCAGGTCATATCCGGCAAGGCGTCGGTCAAGGACCGCAACGGCTCGCAGGTCGTCCAGCTCAAGAGCAAGGGCGGCAAGAGCAAGTACGTAGAGCTGAGCCGGGAGAAGACCGACAAGATCTTCACGATCCTGGTCGAGTTCGGCGACAAGGTGGACACCCGCTACGGCGGCACCGTCGGCCCGCTGCACAACCAGATAGCCGCGCCCGACAGGGCGAAGGACAACTCCACGGCCTGGCAGGCGGACTACAACCAGGCGCACTTCCAGGACCTGTACTTCGGCACCGGCAAGAACACCGAGTCGCTCAAGAAGTACTACGAGAAGCAGTCCTCGGGCCGCTACTCGGTCGACGGCGAGGTCACCGACTGGGTCAAGGTCCCCTACAACGAGGCCCGTTACGGCTCCAACAAGGCCTCCACCGGCGCCTGGTACGCGGTCCAGGACGGCGTCAACGCCTGGGTCGCCCAGCGCGAGGCCGCCGGTGACACCGCCGCCGAGATCAAGACGGAGCTGGCCCAGTTCGACCAGTGGGACCGCTACGACTACGACGGCGACGGCAACTTCAACGAGCCCGACGGCTACATCGACCACTTCCAGATCGTGCACGCCGGTGAGGACGAGTCCGCCGGCGGCGGCGCGCAGGGCGAGGACGCGATCTGGGCCCACCGCTGGTACGCCTTCGGCACCGACGCCGGCTCCACCGGACCGGACACCAACAAGCTCGGCGGCACCCAGGTCGGCGACACCGGCGTCTGGGTCGGCGACTACACGATCCAGCCGGAGAACGGCGGACTCGGCGTCTACGCCCACGAGTACGGCCACGACCTCGGCCTGCCCGACGAGTACGACACCGCGGGCGGCGAGAACTCCACCGGCTTCTGGACGCTGATGTCGTCCGGTTCCTGGCTCGGCACCGGCAAGGAAGCCATCGGCGACCTGCCCGGCGACATGAACGCCTGGGACAAGCTCCAACTGGGCTGGCTGGACTACGACGTGGCCAAGGCCGGCACCAAGTCCAAGCACACGCTGGGCGTCGCGGAGTACAACACCAAGAACCCGCAGGCGCTGGTGGTCCAGTTGCCCCAGAAGGCGGTCACCACCGAGGTGGTCACCCCGGCGCAGGGTGCCACGCAGTGGTGGAGCGGCAGCGGCAACAACCTGAGCAACACCCTGTCCCGCTCGGTCGACTTGACCGGCAAGTCGTCCGCCGCCCTCACGCTGGACGGCTACTACGACACCGAGAAGGACTACGACTACCTCTACACCGAGGTGTCGAAGGACGGCGGCGCGACCTGGACCCCGATCGACGGCAAGCTGGCCGACGGCTCCGCCATCCCGCGTGACGGCAGCGGCAACCCGGCCCTCACCGGCACGGCGGCGGCGTACCAGAAGCTGACGTACCCGCTGGACGCCTACGCGGGCCAGAAGATCGACGTCCGCTTCCGCTACCAGACGGACAGCGGTGTGGCGCAGAAGGGCTTCGCGGCCGACGAGATCACGGTGACCGCCGACGGCGCCACCCTCTTCTCCGACAACGCCGAGTCCGCGGACGCGGCCTGGACGGCGAAGGGCTTCTCGCGCATCGGCTCGTCCTTCGTGGACGACTACGCGCAGTACTACATCGCCGAGAACCGTCAGTACGTGTCGTACGACAAGGTGTTGAAGGTCGGCCCGTACAACTTCGGCTTCTCGACGACCCGTCCGGACTGGGTGGAGCACTACGCCTACCAGAACGGCCTGTTGATCTGGAAGTGGGACACCTCGCAGGCGGACGACAACACCAGCGCGCACCCCGGCGAGGGTCTGATCCTGCCGATCGACTCGCACCCGACGCAGCTGAAGTGGACCGACGGCACGCTGATGCGCAACCGCGTCCAGGCCTACGACTCCCCGTTCAGCTGGTACCCGACGGACTCGGTCACGCTGCACAAGGCCGACGTGGCCACCAAGATCAAGTCGCAGCCCGGCGTCCCGGTCTTCGACGACGGCAAGTCGACCTACTACGACACGTCGAACCCGACGGCCGGTGTCAAGATCACTGACACCAACACCCGGATCAAGATCGTCAAGGAGCCGCTGAGTGGCTCGACGGTCAGCGTCCAGGTCGGACCTTCGGCAAAGTAGTCGGTAAAAGCGCAGGTCAAACACGTATCGGCGGTGACCCCCTGGCGGGTCGCCGCCGATCCGTGTTTAGGTGCGTCCTGTGCTCGGCTTATTGACACCGACCTCGAACTCGACCCGCCAGGGGGTGTGACCGCATTGTCCGCAGGAGGTTTCTGCAAGCTGCCCACAGGCAGCGTGGTGGTGGCGTTGAACCTGCCCAGACCCACCGCCCAGGGCGACGAATGCGTCCGCGTGCTCGTCCACGCCCGCAACCGCGCCCGGGCCCTGACCAGGCTCCGCAACCTCGGTATGCGGGCCGTCTACCTGCGCGGCAACGCGGCCCCACCGACCCCGGACGAGATCACCGCCGTCCTGCACCACCCCGACGGCCTGATATGGCGCACGGCACCGGCGCCTGACAACGCTGTCGTGATCCCCGGCCAGGAGCTGCCGCAGGAGCTGTGGCACCCGATTCGGGCGTTGATGCGGAGGCCTCCGGCGGCGGCGTGAGGGGGGTAGTGCGTTGACTGCCGGCCGGTGGGGGCTGGTCGCGCAGTTCCCCGCGCCCCTGAAGGGGCGCTGTAGGCGCCGCGGGCCTTCGCAACAGTGCCCTGAGCATTGTCAGGGCCTCGTGCCCCGTTAGGGGCGCGGGGAACTGCGCGACCAGCCCCCACCGGCCCGCAGCCAACCGACGACGTGCCCTCGCGTGCCCCCGACAGGCGGTCCGCCCCGATGCACCCCATCCTGAGATGGCTCGGGGCACCCTAAAGACCGCCGGAGGCCCTCGTGGCTACCGTCCTCTACCGCCTGGGGCGCCTGGCCTTCCGCCGGCGCTGGTACGTGACCATCCTCTGGGTGGTGATCCTCGCGGCCCTCGGCTTCGCCTCCGCCAAGGCGGCCGAAGCCCCCGCCACCACCTTCTCCACCCCGGGCGTCGAGTCCCAGCGGGCCTTCGACCTGATCCAGCAGCGCTTCCCCGGAGCGCAGGCGGACGGCGCCGTGGCCCGTGTGGTCTTCGTCGCCCCCGACGGACAGAAGATCACCACTGGCAAGGACCGGGCGGCCGTGGTCCGACTCGTCGACGAGGTCTCCGGCGGCCCGCAGGTGGCCTCCGCCGTGAACCCCTTCCAGGCGGACGCGGTCAGCAAGGACGCGACGACGGCGTACTCGACGATCACGTACACCGTGCAGGCCAACGACCTCTCCGACACCGCCAAGAACAACCTCAGGAACGCCGCCCGGCAGGCCCGCGACTCCGGCCTCACCGTCGAGATCGGCGGCACCGCCCTGGCCGCACAGCCCGCGGCGGGCGGAGTCGGCGAGGTCCTCGGCGTCGCCATCGCCGCCGTAGTGCTGCTGATCACCTTCGGGTCGCTCGCCGCCGCCGGGCTCCCGCTGCTGACCGCGATCCTCGGCGTCGGCATCTCCATGACCGCGATCACGACCCTGGCCAGCACGTTCGGCCTGTCCAGCACGACCGGCACCCTCGCCACGATGCTCGGCCTGGCCTGCGGCATCGACTACGCGGTGTTCGTCGTCTTCCGCTACCGCGAGGAACGCGCCAACGGCCACACCACCGAGGAAGCGGCGGGCCTGGCCGTCGGCACGGCGGGCTCGGCGGTGGTGTTCGCGGGCCTCACGGTCGTCATCGCACTCGCCGGCCTCTCGGTCGTAGGCATCCCACTCCTCACCAAGATGGGCCTGTGTGCGGCCGGCGCGGTCGTCCTCGCCGTCCTCATCGCGCTGACCCTCGTCCCCGCCCTGCTCGGCTTCTGGCCCCGTGCCGTCCTCTCCCGCCGCTACAAGACGACCGGACGGCGCATCCAGGGCGTGGCCGGCAACATGGGCAGCCGCTGGGCCGGGTTCGTGCTGCGCCACCCCTGGCCGGTCCTGCTCGGCACGGTCGTCGGCCTGGTGGTCCTCGCGCTCCCCGTGCTGGGCCTGCAACTGGGCCAGTCCGGCGACGAGGCCAAGTCCACCGCGACCACCGAACGCCGCGCCTACGACGACCTCGCGAAGGCGTTCGGCCCCGGCTTCAACGGCCCGCTGACGGTCGTAGTGGACCTGACAAAGGCCTCCGCCCCCAAGGCCGCGGCGGCCACGGTCGAGCGCCGGATCGCGGCGGTACCGGGCGTGGTGTCGGTGACCCCGGTCCGCTTCAACTCCACTGGAAACACAGCCCTGTTCACCGCCGTACCCGCCGAGGCGCCCACCAGCCAGAAGACCGTCGACCTCGTCCACACCATCCGCGACGACCGCCCCGCGATCGTAGCGGCGGCCCCCGGCGCGACCTTCGAGGTCACCGGCACCACCGCCCTGAACATCGACGTGGCCCAGAAGGTCAGCGGCGCCCTGATCCCGTACCTGATAGTGGTCGTAGGCCTGGCAGTCCTCCTGCTCCTCCTGGTGTTCCGCTCGATAGTCATCCCGATCAAGGCGGCCGTCGGCTTCCTGCTCTCGGTGCTGGCCGCGCTCGGCTGCGTGGTCGCGGTCTTCCAATGGGGCTGGGGCGCAAGCCTGTTGGGCGTGGAGAGCACCGGCCCGATCATGAGCCTGATGCCGATCTTCCTGGTGGGCATCGTCTTCGGCCTGGCCATGGACTACGAGGTCTTCCTCGTCTCCCGCATCCGCGAGGCCTACGTCCACGGCAGCGCGGCCCACGCGTCGATCGCGACCGGGTTCCGCTACAGCGCCCGGGTCGTCACGGCCGCCGCCCTCATCATGATCTCGGTCTTCGCGGGCTTCATCACGGCCGGCGACTCCATGATCAAGATGATCGGCTTCGGCCTGGCGATAGCCGTCCTCTTCGATGCCTTCATCGTCCGCATGGCCTTCGTACCGGCCGTCCTCGCCATCCTGGACGACCGCATCTCCTGGCTACCGGGCTGGCTGGACCGGCTGCTACCCAACGTCGACATCGAGGGCGAGGCATTGAGCCGTCAACACCCGGCAACGGAACCAGTGGAAACCCCGCGAGCCGAAGCGCCCCTTTAGGGGCGCGGGGAACTGCGCGACCAGCCCCCACCGGCCCGCAGCCAAACAACGGCTAGACGACCGGCTTCCCCGTCAACTCAACCCCGGCCGCCCGCAGTTCCTCCAACGCCCGATCCGTGGACTCCTCAGCCACCCCGGCCGTGAGGTCCAACAGCACCTGCGTACGGAACCCCTCCCGCACCGAGTCCAACGCCGTCGCCTTCACGCAGTGGTCCGTCGCGATCCCGACCACATCCACCTCGTCGATCTCCCGCGCCCGCAACCACTCCCCGAGCGACACCCCGTTCTCGTCCCGCCCCTCGAACCCGCTGTACGCCGCCGCGTACGCCCCCTTGTCGAAGACGGCGTCGATCGCGCCGGAGGCGACCGCGGGCGCGAAGTTCGGGTGGAACCCGACCCCCTCCGTGCCCGCGACGCAGTGCGCGGGCCAGGAGTGGGCGTAGTCGGGGTTGTCGGCGAAGTGGCCGCCGGGCGCGATGTGGTGGTCGCGGGTGGCCACGACGTGCCGGTAGCCGGCGGGCGCCTGCCCGATCAGCTCGGTCACGGCGGCGGCCACGTCGGCACCACCGGCCACCGCGAGACTGCCCCCTTCGCAGAAGTCGTTCTGCACGTCAACGACGATCAAGGCGCGGCGCATGGTGGTGTCCTTCGACGGTGAGTGAGATTCGAGCCTAGAGACTCCGGCGGCACTACGGGAGGGCGTACCCCTGATTTTCGTACAGGTCTTAACCAGGGGTCTTCATCAGCGGTTCTTAACTACCCGACCGCAGATGCACGTACTCCGTCGGAAGAACAGCCTCCCCACGCGACAACTGGGTCGCCGACAACGGCAGGTTGGCCCGCGCCCCCGCATGCCGGTCCCGTACGACGTCCAGCGGCTCGCGTGCGACGACCTCACCGCCCTTGACCAGCTCCACCAGCAACTGCCGGTCGGCCAGCTCGGCCGGTACCGGCCCGGTGCCGATCACCTCGGCCTCCGCGATCCCCTCGCCGTCCAGTCGCCGTGCCGCCCACTTGCGCCCGCCGATCGACGTCTTGCCCCCGCTGGACTTCTTCGCGACCGGTACCAGCGGCGCCTTCGGATCGGCGGACTCGGCACGCGCGACCAGCTTGTAGACCATCGAGCAGGTCGGGTGCCCGGAGCCGGTCACCAGCTGGGTGCCGACGCCGTACGCGTCCACGGGCGCCGCCGCCAGCGAGGCGATGGCGTACTCGTCCAGGTCGGAGGTCACGATGATCTTCGTGTTGACGGCGCCCAGCTCGTCCAGCTGCTGCCGCACCCGGTGCGCGACGAGCAGCAGGTCGCCCGAGTCGATGCGGACGGCGCCCAGTTCGGGCCCGGCGACCTCAACTGCCGTACGGACGGCCTCGGTCACGTCGTACGTGTCGACGAGCAGCGTCGTGTTCCGGCCCAGCGAGTCCACCTGTGCCTGGAACGCGTCGCGTTCGTTGTCGTGGAGCAGGGTGAAGGCGTGCGCGGAGGTGCCGACGGTGGGGATGCCGTAGCGGAAGCCGGCCGCGAGGTCGGAGGTGGTGGCGAAACCGCCGACGTAGGCCGCGCGGGAGGCGGCGACGGCGGCCAGCTCGTGGGTGCGGCGGGCGCCCATCTCGATCAGCGGGCGGTCCCCGGCGGCGGAGGCCATGCGGGAGGCGGCGGCGGCGATCGCGGAGTCGTGGTTGAGGATGGAGAGGATCACGGTCTCCAGGAGCACGCACTCGGCGAAGGAGCCCTCGACCCGCATGATCGGCGAGCCGGGGAAGTACACCTCGCCCTCCGGGTAGCCCCAGACGTCACCGCTGAAGCGGTAGGCGGCGAGCCACGCGAGGGTCTCCTCGTTGACGACGTTCCGCTCGCGCAGGAAGCCGAGGACGTCCGCGTCGAACCGGAAGTTCTCCACCGCGTCCAGGACGCGCCCGGTGCCCGCGACGACGCCGTAGCGGCGGCCCTCCGGCAGCCTCCGGGTGAAGACCTCGAAGACCGAACGCCGGTCGGCCGTACCCGCTTTGAGGGCGGCCTGCAGCATCGTCAGCTCGTAGTGGTCGGTGAAGAGCGCCGTCGAGGGAACGTCCACCGGCAGCCCAAGGTCCGCTGTGTTCATGGCAACGGATGGTACTCCCATCTCGTCACTCTGACGATTTGTGGGGTCCATTTGTGCGGAGGCCCCCTTGTGGTGGCAGCATGGCCCGTGTGACGTCACCCGCACCCCTGGAGATCGAACGCACCGAGTCGGCGGAGGAGGTCTTCGCCGTACCCGAGCCGGACGTCCCCTGGGTCACGATCGTGCACAACGACCCGGTCAACCTCATGAGCTATGTGACGTACGTCTTCCAGACGTACTTCGGCTACTCCAAGGACAAGGCCACCAAGCTCATGATGGACGTCCACCACAAGGGCCGCGCGGTCGTCTCCAGCGGAAGCCGCGAGGAGATGGAACGCGACGTGCAGGCCATGCACGGCTACGGTCTGTGGGCCACCCTCCAGCAGGACCGGAAGTAGCGACCCATCCCGATGCCAGGACACTTCGAACCCCTTCGCGGCGGCGGTGCCGCCGTAGCCCTCGACGACGTCGAGATCTCCATCATCCGGTCGCTGGCCGTCCAGCTCCTGGAGCTGATCGGGCCGGGCCCGGGGGAGGACGCCTCCGACGACCCCCTCGCGGAGCTCTTCGCCGAGGGCCCGAGCGAGCCGCCCGCCGACCCGGTGCTGAGGCGGCTCTTCCCGGACGCCTACAGCGACCCCGAGAAGGCCCCCGACTCGCCCCAGGACGCCGAGGAGAAGCTGGCGCACTCCGCCGAGTTCCGCCGCTTCACCGAGAACGACCTGAGGGCCGGCAAGCGCGAGAACGCCCTCGCGGTGGTCCGCACCCTCGACTCGCTGACCCCCGGCGGCGACGGCGGCGCGATCCTCAAGCTGACCGCCGAGGAGTCCCGGCAGTGGCTCGGCTCGCTCAACGACCTGCGCCTGGCGATCGGTTCACGCCTCGACATCACCGACGAGGACGACACCGACGACCTCTACCGGCTCCCGGACGAGGACCCGCGCAAGCCGATGGTGATGGCGTACCTCTGGCTGGGCGGCCTCCAGGAGACGCTGGTCACGACCCTGATGCGCTGACCGGAGCAGCCGTTCCGTTCGCTCAGCGGACCCTCAAATCCGCATAACGATCACGTCACCGCGACGGCCAGGAATGCTGGCCGTCGCTGCTTTTTGTCCACTTCTTCCTGTGGTGTACGCCACAAACATCCCCGTCGATCCCGATTGCGACCGTGATAGATCTTCACGACTGCCCGGCGGACGCCACCCATGTCCCGCCGGGTTCGCCATGCGGCCGACGGACCTCGGCCGGGCAGCTCCAAGTCCATGGGGGGATTCGGAGAAAGGCGCACCACACATGACCTCCGCTCAGGCCGAGACGGACAAGACCCCCGAGGAGGGGTACGAGCGCGGGCTCGGCAGCCGTCAGGTCCAGATGATCGCGATCGGCGGCGCCATCGGCGTCGGACTGTTCCTCAACGCCGGGGCGAACATCGCCAAGGCGGGCCCCAGCCTCATCCTGATGTACGCCCTCGCCGGCGTGATCATCTTCTTCATCATGCGGGCCCTCGGCGAACTGCTGCTCTACCGCCCGGTCTCGGGCTCCTTCGCCGAGTACTCACGCGAGTTCCTCGGCCCGTTCTTCGGCTACTTCACCGCCTGGACGTACTGGCTGATGTGGGTGGTCACCGGCATGGCGGAACTCACCGCCGCCGCGATCTACGTCCACTACTGGTTCCCGGCGATCCCGCAGTGGACGTCGGCGCTGGTCTTCCTGGTCGTGCTGTTCGTCGCCAACCTGATCTCGGTGAAGGTGTTCGGCGAGATCGAGTTCTGGGCCTCGATGATCAAGGTCACCGCCCTCATCGGCATGATCGTGATCGGCCTGGGCGTGCTCACCTTCGGCTTCAGCTCGGCCGGTGACACCGCCTCCGTCGCCAACCTCTGGCAGTTCGACGGCTTCTTCCCCAAGGGCATCGGCTCGTCCCTGATGACCCTCCAGGGCGTCATGTTCGCCTACCTCGCCGTCGAGCTCGTCGGCGTCACCGCGGGCGAGTCCGAGAACCCGGAGAAGACCCTCCCCAAGGCGATCAACACCCTCCCGTGGCGCATCGCCCTCTTCTACGTCGGCGCCCTCACCGTGATCCTCTGCGTCGTCAAGTGGACCGAATTCGCCCCGGGCGTCAGCCCGTTCGTCGAGGCCTTCGCCAGGATCGGCATCCCGGCCGGCGCCGGCATCGTCAACTTCGTCGTCCTGACCGCCGCCCTCTCCTCCTGCAACTCCGGCATGTACTCCACCGGCCGCATGCTCCGCACCCTCGCGGACAACGGCGAGGCCCCGCGCGCCTTCAGCAGGCTGTCCGCCTCCAAGACCCCGGCGCTCGGCATCACCATCTCCGTCGCCTTCATGGGCATCGGCGTGGTCCTCAACTACGTCGTCCCGGAGAAGGCGTTCGGCTACGTCACGTCCGTGGCCACCGCCGCCGGCATCTGGACCTGGCTGATGATCCTGATCAGCCACGTCCTCTACCGCCGCGCCGTCGACGCGGGCCGCCTGCCCGCCTCGTCCTTCCCGGCTCCCGGCGGCGCGAAGTGCAGCTGGATCGCCATCGCCTTCCTCCTCTTCGTCACCGGCCTCATCGCCTACGACCCCGACTCCCGGGTCTGCCTCTTCGTCATGGCCGGCTGGGCCATCGCCCTGCTCGTCGGCTGGTTCGCCCTCAAGCTCCGCAACCCGCAGGTCACCGAGCGCCGCGAGCCGGAGTTCGAGAAGGTCCACTGACCGACCGTTTCGGCATATGGGCCCTCTCGTACCACCACTCGGTACGAGAGGGCCCTTCTGCTTATCCTGACGACCATGCCGACGCTGACCATCACCCAGGCCCTCTTCGACCAGATCGTCGCCCACGCGCGCGCCGACCACCCCGACGAGGCGTGCGGAGTCGTCGCGGGCCCGGTGGGCGAGGGCCGCCCCGAGCGGTTCATCCCGATGCTGAACGCCGCCCGCTCGCCCACGTTCTACGAGTTCGACTCCCAGGACCTGCTGAAGCTCTACCGCGAGATGGACGACCGCGACGAGGAGCCGGTGATCATCTACCACTCCCACACCGCGACCGAGGCCTACCCCTCCCGCACCGACCTCTCCTACGCCAACGAGCCCGGCGCCCACTACGTCCTCGTCTCCACCGCCGACACCGACGAGGCCGGCCCCTTCCAGTTCCGCTCGTACCAGATCCTGGACGGGGAGATCACGGAGGAGGACGTCAAGGTCGTAGAGGCATACTGACCGCGTACGCACCGGGCTGGTGCGCACCGCCCAACTCGCCGTATCGGAGATGGTGTTGACGCAGCGGTCGAACGCACGGCGCCCCACGCTGGAGGATGTCGCCCGCCGGTCGGGTGTCTCGAAGTCCACGGTGTCGCGGGTGGTCAACGGCGAGCCCAAGGTGAGCGCGGAGGTCGTGGGCCGCGTCCGGGAGGTGATCGCCGAACTGGGCTACGTGCCGAACCAGGCGGCCCGGCAACTGGTCACCCGCCGCACGGGCGCCGTCGCGGTCGTCGCCTCCCAGCCCGAGAACCGGCTGTTCCTCGACCCCTACTTCGACTGCCTGCTGCGCGGCATCCGCGCCGAACTCGCACGGCACGGCTCCCAGGCCGTCCTGCTGTTCCTGGACGAGCCCGACGACCACGCGCGGGTGGCCGACTACCTCGGCGGCGGCCACGTCGACGGCGCGATCCTGTTCTCGCTGCGCCCCGGCGACCGGCTCCCCGAGATGGTCGACCGGCTCGGCCTGCCCGCCGTCTTCGGCGGTCGCCCCTTCCTGCGCGACGGCGACCCCGTGCGTGGCCAGGCCTACGTCGACGGCGACAACCGCGGCGGCGCCCGCCAGGCCGTCCGGCATCTGGTCACCCTCGGCCGCGAACACATCGCCACCGTCGCCGGCCCCTACGACCAGGAGAACTCCGCCGCGGACCGGCTCGCCGGCTACCGGGACGTCCTCCTGGACACCGCGCCCCACCTGGTCGAACGCGCCGACTACACCCGGCAGGGCGGCGCCGACGCCATGGCCGCGCTGCTGGACCGCCACCCCGACCTGGACGCCGTCTTCGTCGCCTCCGACCTCATGGCCTCCGGCGCCCTCCAGGTGCTGCGCGAGCGCGGACGCCGGGTCCCGGACGACGTGGCCGTCATCGGCTTCGACGACCTCGTCGCCATCTCCGAGGCGACCGACCCGCCGCTGACCACCGTCCACCAGGACGTCGCGGAGATGGGACGCCTGATGGCCCGGCTGCTGTTCGGCCGTACCGAACAGGACCTCCGGCAGGGCGAGTTCCCGGCCGTGCCGTCCGTCGTCGTCCCGACCCGGCTGGTCCTCCGGCAGTCCGCCTGAGCTGCTCTGTCTCACCCCCCGACCGAATTTCGTCCGAAATGTGAGATCACATACCGAGGCCCCGGCCGGGAATCGATACGATGAGCCCATGGTTCTTCTCGACGTGAGCGACAAGGCGCCGGGCATGCTGCTCGTGGCGCGGCTGCACGTCGACCTGTGCAGGCTGAACAGCGCCATCTGTTGACAGCGCGCTGTCGCCGCACGGCCGTGCGCCGCGGCACGCAGGCATGTGCCCACCGAGACCAGACCCGTTCCGCTTCCGACAGGAGCCCCTTGCCATGGCCATCGAGGTCCGCATCCCCACCATCCTCCGCACCTACACCGGCGGCGAGAAGGCCGTCGAGGGTGCCGGTGAGAACCTCGCCGCGCTCTTCGCCGACCTTGAGACCCGGCACACGGGCATCCAGGCCCGCATCGTGGACGGCGGCGAGCTGCGCCGCTTCGTCAACGTGTACCTGAACGACGAGGACGTCCGCTTCCTCGACGGCATCAACACCAAGCTGACCGACGGCGACAGCGTCACGATCCTGCCGGCCGTCGCCGGCGGCATGGCCTGATCCTCGATGCGCTACGACTCCCCGCTGGCCGCGGTGGGCAACACCCCTCTGGTGCGCCTGCCGCGGCTCTCGCCGTCCGCCGACGTCCGCATCTGGGCCAAGCTGGAGGACCGCAACCCGACCGGCTCGGTCAAGGACCGCCCGGCCCTGCACATGATCGAACAGGCGGAGAAGGACGGCCGCCTCACCCCAGGCTGCACGATCCTGGAGCCGACCTCAGGCAACACGGGTATCTCGTTGGCCATGGCGGCCAAGCTCAAGGGCTACCGCATGGTCTGCGTGATGCCCGAGAACACCTCGCAGGAACGCCGTGACCTGCTCAACATGTGGGGCGCGGAAATCATCCCCAGCCCCGCGGCAGGCGGCTCCAACACAGCAGTCCGCGTGGCCAAGGAACTCTCCGCCGAACACCCGGACTGGGTCATGCTCTACCAGTACGGCAACCCGGACAACGCGGGCGCCCACTACGCGACAACGGGCCCGGAGATCCTCACCGACCTCCCGTCGATCACCCACTTCGTAGCGGGCCTCGGCACCACCGGCACCCTCATGGGCGTAGGCCGCTACCTCCGGGAACACAAGCTGGACGTGAAGATCGTCGCCGCCGAACCCCGCTACGACGACCTGGTCTACGGCCTCCGCAACCTCGACGAGGGCTTCGTCCCCGAGCTCTACGACGCCTCCGTCCTCACCACCCGCTTCTCGGTCGGATCGGCCGACGCGGTCACCCGCACCCGTGAACTCCTCCAACAGGAGGGCATCTTCGCCGGCGTCTCCACGGGCGCGGCCCTCCACGCGGCAATCGGGGTCGGCAAGAAGGCCGTAGCGGCGGGGGAGACCGCGGACATCGCGTTCGTGGTGGCGGACGGCGGCTGGAAGTACCTGTCGACGGGCGTGTACACGGCGCCGACGACAGAGGAAGCGATCAAGACCCTGCAAGGTCAACTTTGGGCGTGAGGTGAGGTTTTCAGGGGCGCGGGGCTGTGTCGATTTGCGGCTCCGCCGCGGGGCGCGACCAGCCACAACGGACCCGCACCCGAAAACGAACCCCTCAACCGGTGAGGTGACGGACCTGATCCCAAAGGACCGGGTCCACCACCCCCACCCGCCGCCTGAAGTCAGACACCGGCACCGCACGCAACTCGTCGGTCTCCAAATAGCTCGCCCGCCCCCGCGCATCGCCGACGGCACCCGGCGGCAAGGGAATAACCCCGCCCCGCCCATCGTGATACTTGCTGGTGATCTTCGCGACGGTGACCTTCCGCCCCCGCACCGCAAGCACCAGACAAGGCCGATCCTTCGCAGCCCCGGGTTGATCCTCGTAGGGCACATTCGCCCACCAGATCTCAGCGGGCCGAGGCCGATCCCCCCGAACCCGTCGGGACGACCCCCGCCCCCACCCGTCGACAAGCGTGGCGACGAGCGCCAGCAACATCACCGCCGCGAGCGCGAGCCACCAGAACCTGTCCATGGGACGACGTTACCGGCGCGCAATCCCCGCCGCGCGCCCCATCGCACACCCCACACGCCCCGGTTCCAGCCGAACCGGTGACACCACAGGTGAGTTCCCCCACAACAGCCCTTGGCGGAGGAGCGACCGGCCCTTTTGCGCCTTACGCTCGACGGACCGCACGACCCCCGTCACCCAACTCCAGAAGTTACCCGCCAGCGGAGGTTTCTGCTTTATGAAGCTCACCGTCGTCGGCTGCTCGGGGTCGTTCCCGTCCGCGGAATCGGCCTGTTCGAGCTACCTCGTAGAGGCCGACGGCTTCCGGCTGCTCCTCGACATGGGCAATGGCGCCCTTGGCGAGCTGCAGCGCCACTGCGGTCTCTACGACCTCGACGCGATCTTCCTCAGCCATCTGCACGCCGACCACTGCATCGACATGTGCGCGTACTTCGTCGCGCGCTACTACCGCCACGACGGCGGCCGCTGCGACCCCATCCCGGTCTACGGCCCCGAAGGCACCGAACACCGTCTGACCACGGCCTACGCCGACACCCCCACCGCCTCCTCCATGAGCGAGGTCTTCGACTTCCACACGGTGAAGCCGTCCACGTTCGACGTCGGCCCCTTCACCGTGCACACCGAGCGGGTCCGCCACCCCGTCGAGGCGTACGGCATCCGCGTCGAACACGGCGGCCGGTCCCTGACGTACTCCGGCGACACGGGCGTCACCGAGTCCCTCGACGAACTCGCCCGGGACACCGACCTGTTCCTGTGCGAGGCCGCGTTCACCCACGGCAAGGAGAACATCCCGGACCTCCACCTCAACGGCCGCGAGGCCGGCGAGACGGCCACCCGCGCCGGCGTCCGCCGCCTGGTCCTCACCCACATCCCCCCGTGGACGGACCCCCAGGCCAACCTGGCCGACGCGCGCGAGTTCTACGACGGCCCGGTGGAACTGGCGGCGCCGAGAGCGTCGTACGAGATCTGACAAGGCCCCCCGCAGCCCGCCCGTTTCTCTCGGCTGCGAGGGGCTTTGCCGTGCTCGGGTGCCTGGGCGTTCAGCTTCTGAGCGACCGTCCCTTTCCCTCGTACTGCTTGCGGGGGCAAGTTGATAGCCGTAAGCTTGCTTCCGCAAGCAAATCAGAGCAGGTCTTGCGAGGACCCGGATCTCGCAGAGAAGAGGCTGTGATGAAGGCGATTCAGCAGTACGACTTCGGCGGGCCCGAGGTGCTCACCGTGACCGAGATCCCCGAACCCGCGCCGCGCGCCGGACGGGTCCGGGTCCGGGTGACGGCGACCTCGGTGAACCCGGCGGACCTCGCGGCCCGCGCGGGATGGCTGCGCCAGGTGCTGCCCGACCTGGCACCGCCGTTCATCCTCGGCGCGGACCTCGCGGGCACGGTCATCGACGGCGACGGACCGTTCGCCCCCGGCACCCGGGTCGCCGGGCTCGCGCCCTGGTTCGTCAACCAGGAGGGCACGTACGCGGAGGTCGTCTCGATCGACCCCGCCCTTCTGGCGGAGATCCCGGCCGGGGTCGACGACGTCACCGCCGGGTCCGTCCCGATCACCGCCGAGACCGCCTGGCAGTCCCTCGACCTGGGTGGGCTCGAAGCCGGGCAGACCGTCCTGGTCACCGGGGCGAGCGGCGCCATCGGCGGGTGGGCGGTCCAGCACGCGGCCGGCCGCGGCGCCAAGGTCGTCGCCGTGGCGTCGGACGGTGACGAGAAGTACGTCGAGGGCCTCGGCGCCGACATCGTCCTCGGCCGGGCGCGCGACGCCGGGGAACTCGCCGCCGCGGTACGGAAGTCGGTGCCCGGCGGGGTCGACCTCGTCGTGGACCCCGCCGGTATCGGCGGTGACCTGATCCACGCGGTGCGCGACGGAGGTGTCTTCGTCGTCATCGCGGTCGTACCCGCCCCCGAACCGGAGCGCGGGGTCGACGTACGTCGCGTCAGTGCGCAGTCCGACGGCGCGCTGCTGGCGCGGATCCTCGCCGATGTCGCCGACGGGAAGAAGAGGACCCGCATCGGCCTGACCCTCCCGCTCACCGAGGCGGCCGAGGCACACCGCAGGAGTGAAAACAGGTCGGTGCGCGGAAAGATCGTGCTCACGGTGTGAGCGGGCCGGCACACGACGATGCCCGGTCCGGGGTGAACTCCGGGCCGGGCATCGGGTGTTGTGAAGGGCTCACGCCTTGGTGAGGTCCTCGATCTCCTCCTCGGGCTCGCGGCCCGGGGTGGGGAGGTTCCACTTGGTGATCGCGAAGCGGAAGACGAAGTAGTAGATCGCGCCGAAGACCAGACCGATCGGGATGATCAGCCAGGGCTTGGTGGCGAGGTTCCAGTTGAGCGCGTAGTCGATGAAGCCGGCCGAGAAGGTGAAGCCCGCGTGGACACCGAGCGCCCAGGTGATCGCCATGGACAGGGCGGTCAGCACCGCGTGGATCGCGTACAGCACCGGGGCGATGAACATGAACGAGAACTCGATGGGCTCGGTCACGCCGGTCACGAAGGACGTCAGTGCGAGCGAGATCATCATGCCGGTGACGGCCTTGCGGCGGTCGGGGCGGGCGGTGTGCGCGATGGCGAGCGCGGCGGCCGGCAGGCCGAACATCATGATCGGGAAGAAGCCCGCCATGAACTGTCCGGCGGTGGGGTCGTGGGCGAAGAAGCGGGTGAGGTCGCCGTGCACGACCGTCCCGTCCGGCTTGGTGAAGTCGCCGATCTGGAACCAGGCCACCGAGTTGACGAACTGGTGCATGCCGACCGGGATCAGCCCGCGGTTGATCAGACCGAACAGACCGGCACCGAACGCGCCGAGACCGGTGATCCACTCACCGAAGTTCGAGATGCCCTCACCGATCGGCTTCCAGATCAGGCCGAAGAAGACACCCATGAGCGTGCCGACGAACGCCATGATGATCGGGACGAGACGGCGGCCGTTGAAGAAGCCGAGCCAGTCGACCAGCTTGGTCCGGTGGAACTTCTGCCACAGCACCGCGGAGAGCAGACCCATGATGATGCCGCCGAGGACACCGGGGTTGTTGTAGGTCGCGGGTACGTCCGCGCCCTTGAGGATCTGCGCGTCCGTGACCGGGAAGGCCTTGAGCACATTGCTGTAGACGAGGAAGCCGACGAGCGCCGCGAGGGCGGTGGAGCCGTCGGACTTCTTGGCGAAGCCGATCGCGACACCTATACAGAACAGCAGCGGCAGGTTGTCGAAGATCGCGCCACCGGCGGTGGCGAAGACCGCCGTCACCTTGTCCGGCAGGTGCAGCTTGTCGTGGATGTCGGCCTGGCCGAACCGGAGCAGGATGCCCGCCGCCGGAAGCACAGCGATCGGGAGCTGTAGGCTGCGACCGATCTTCTGCAGGCCCTGGAACAGGCCGGATCCCCACTTCTTTGGGGGTGCCGCCGTTGGCGCGGTGGCAGTGCTCATGGACTTCCTCCATCGGGTGGTGGTCTACACCACTCAGTGGTGTAGACCTGTTGTAGCAGATGAAGTCCGCATAAAGGAACCCGCTGAATCTGCGACCGAATCGCTACGCCACGTACACGGCCGTCCGCACGCCAAAAGGCCCCCGGACCGATGGTCCGAGGGCTCAACTCCCTTACGCCGTCAGGCTTTGGTGACGTCCTCCCGCTCACCCTCCGGCTCCCGCCCCGGAGTCTTCAGATCGAACTTCGTGATCGCGAACCGGAAGATGGCGTAGTACACCGCCGCGAAGCACAGCCCGATCGGAATGATCGCCCACGGTTTCGTCGCCAGGTTCCAGTTGATCGCGTAGTCGATCAGACCGGCCGAGAAGCTGAACCCGTCGTGCACCCCGAGCCCCCAGGTCACCGCCATCGACACACCGGTCAGCACCGCGTGGACGGCGTAGAGGACGGGCGCGATGAACAGGAACGAGTACTCGATCGGCTCGGTGATGCCGGTGACGAAGGAGGTCAACGCGACCGAGAGCATCAGGCCGCTCACCTCCTTGCGGCGGCTCGGCTTCGCGCAGTGTGCGATCGCGAGCGCCGCCGCCGGCAACGCGAACATCATGATGGGGAAGAAGCCCGAGGTGAACTGCCCCGCGTTCGGGTCACCCGCCAGGAACATGTTGATGTCACCGTGCACCACCGTCCCGTCCGGCTTGGTGTAACTGCCGAACTGGAACCAGATGGGCACGTTCAGGAACTGATGCAGCCCTACGACGAGCAGCGCCCGGTTGGCGAGACCGAACACCCCCGCACCCACGGCACCCCGGGCGCTCAGCCAGTCGCTGAAGTGCTCAAGGCCGCTGCCGATCGGCGGCCAGATCCACAGACACACCGCCGCGACCGCGATGGCGACGAACGCCATGATGATCGGCACCAGCCGCCGCCCGTTGAAGAAGCCGAGCCAGTCCACCAGCTTCGTACGGTGGAACCGCACCCAGAAGAACGCGGCCAGCAGCCCCAGCACGATCCCGCCGAACACCCCCGGGTTCTGGTACGTGAACGCCGAGACCGTGTGATCGGCGGCCTGGCACCCGATCCCGGGCACCGACTTCGCGCCGCCCGTGCAGTCCTTCGGGAACTGGTGCAGCACGTTGTAGTAGACGAGGAAACCGACCAGCCCGGCCAGCGCCGTCGACCCGTCCGACTTCTTCGCCATGCCGATCGCGACACCCACACAGAACAGCAGCGGCAACCCGAGCGACCCGTCGAGCAGCGCACCGCCCGCACCCGCCATCACCTTCGAGACATTGGTCCACCCCAGCCCGTCGTCCCCGAACACGTCCGGCTGCCCGAGCCGGTTGAGGATGCCGGCGGCCGGCAGTACGGCGATGGGGAGTTGGAGACTGCGACCCATCTTCTGCAACCCCTGGAACAGGTTGTTCCAATGGGTGCGCCCAGGACTTGCGGCGGCACTGTCGGCACTCATGGACGCCCCTCGGTAATGTGGTGTAGACCAGTTGGCGACGTGATCATTGACCATCATTCGGCACGCACGACATGACCGCTCGCGAAGCTGGGCCAACTGTGGGTTACTGCGACAAAGCGGTTCGGATCAGGGAGAGAACACCATGGCCACCAAGGCTGAGAAGATCGTTGCCGGGCTGGGCGGCATCGACAACATCGAAGAGGTCGAGGGCTGCATCACCCGCCTCCGTACCGAGGTGAAGGACCCGAGCCTGGTCGACGAAGCCGCCCTGAAGGCGGCCGGCGCCCACGGCGTCGTCAAGATGGGCACGGCGATCCAGGTCGTCATCGGCACGGACGCGGACCCGATCGCGGCGGACATCGAAGACCTGATGTAAGTCCCGCAAACGCACTTCCGAGGGGCTCTTCCCGATGCGGGAGGAGCCCCTTCGCCGTCTACCACTAGGCTCTTCGCCATGTCTCGAATCGACGGCCGCACCCCCGAACAGCTCCGCCCCGTCACCATCGAACGTGGCTGGAGCAAGCACGCCGAGGGCTCCGTCCTCGTCTCCTTCGGCGACACGAAGGTCTTCTGCACGGCCTCCGTCACCGAAGGCGTCCCGCGCTGGCGCAAGGGCAGCGGCGAGGGCTGGGTCACCGCGGAGTACTCCATGCTGCCCCGCGCCACCAACACCCGCGGCGACCGCGAGTCCGTCCGCGGCAAGATCGGCGGCCGCACCCACGAGATCAGCCGCCTCATCGGCCGCTCGCTCCGCGCGGTCATCGACTACAAGGCCCTCGGCGAGAACACCATCGTCCTCGACTGCGACGTCCTCCAGGCCGACGGCGGCACCCGTACGGCGGCCATCACCGGCGCGTATGTGGCGTTGGCGGACGCTGTGGCCTGGGCCCAGGGCAAGAAGCTGATCAAGGCCGGCCGCCAGCCCCTGACCGGCACGGTCTCCGCGGTCTCGGTCGGCATCGTGGGCGGAGTCCCGCTCCTGGACCTCTGCTACGAGGAGGACGTCCGCGCCGAGACCGACATGAACGTCGTCTGCACCGGCGACGGCCGCTTCGTCGAGGTCCAGGGCACGGCCGAGGCGGAGCCCTTCGCCCGCGACGAACTCAACGCGCTCCTCGACCTGGCGGTCGCCGGCTGCGACGAGCTGACCGCCGTACAGCGAAAGGCACTTGAGGCCGCGCTGGAGAAGTAAGAGGCTTGGCCGGACAGGTAAAGGACGTACAAAGAGAGGCGGGCTGCGGGGGCAACCCGGCGGCCCGCCCCTGCGTCCCTACGCATACGGAACGGAAACGGGGCCGGCCACCGAGGCCGAACCCAGGGGGAGGACACCAAACCATGGCCGCCGCAAGCCGACGCAGTCGCAGTCGTCGCCGTATCGCCATAGCAGCCACCGTGGCGGTGATCGGTCTGACCGCCGGGCTCACCACCGGCTGCGACGCCGTCAACAAGGCCATCGACTGCGTCCAGACCGCCGACACCATCGCCGACAGCGTCACCGGCCTCCAACAGGCGGTGGAGAACGCGGCCAACGACCCCACCCAGACCGACAAGTCCCTCAACTCCATCGAGAAGGACCTCGACAAGATCGGCGACAAGACCGACAACGCCGACGTCAACAAAGCGGTGGACAACCTCGACAAGGCCGTCGACAACGTCCGTACGGCCGTCAAGAACGGCGACAACACCCCCGACATCAGCCCGGTCACGGACGCGGCGGGCGAGTTGACGAAGGTCTGCACGTCATAGGCGTACAGCGGACGTTGGAATACTGAACGGCATGACACGCCTGATCCTCGCCACCCGCAACGCCGGGAAAATCACCGAACTGAGGTCGATCCTCGCCACCGCGGGCCTGCCCCACGACCTCGTCGGCGCCGAGTCCTACCCCGACATCCCCGACGTCAAGGAAACGGGAGTGACCTTCGCGGAGAACGCACTCCTGAAGGCCCACGCCCTGGCCCGGGCAACGGGCCTCCCGGCGATCGCCGACGACTCGGGCCTGTGCGTGGACGTGTTGAACGGCGCCCCCGGCATCTTCTCGGCCCGCTGGTCCGGCACACACGGCGACGACAAGGCCAACCTGAACCTGCTCCTGGCCCAACTGTCGGACATCACGGACGAACACAGGGCCGCCCACTTCGCCTGCGCGGCGGCCCTCGCCCTACCGGACGGCACGGAACGGGTCGTCGAGGGCCAGCTGCGCGGGTTGCTGAGGCATGTGCCGGTCGGCACGAACGGCTTCGGCTACGACCCGATCCTCCAGCCGGAGGGGGAGACGCGCACCTGCGCGGAACTCACGGCGGAGGAGAAGAACGCGATCAGCCATCGGGGGAAGGCGTTTCGGGCGTTGGTGCCGGTGGTGCGGGAGTTGTTGGGCTGAGGGTAGAAGGGCGCGCCCCGAAGTCGGTGGCGCGCCACTTCACAAAGTGGGCCCGGTGGGACTCGAACCCACGACACACCGGACCTAAACCGGCGCCCTCTAGCCAGCTGGGGTACGGGCCCACAGCGTTGCTTACTCTACTGTGCGCCTCTGTCAGGGCGTACGCGGAGATCGATTCGAGAAGGTCTTCGTCTGGCTGTGACAGGACGGGCACAGGTACCGCAGGTTCTCCCGCCGGTTGTCCAACCGGTCTCCGTTGATGTGGTCGATCTCCAGAACGAGCCGCTTTCCCTGCCACACGTCACCGATACCGCAGCTTTCACAGATGTGCGGGACGCCCAGGTCGTCGAGTGCCCACCGCAGTTGCACCGTCTTGGTACGGGACGCACCCGATTCCAGCCGCACCAGGATCTGGGCGGCGGACTTGCGGTCCTTGCCGGGAACGCCGCGGCGGTGTCCCTGGCCGACGAAATGTCCGACCGACACGTCGTGGGCCGCCACGCTCCTCTTGAGGCGCTCGCGCGCTGCCCCGTTGTCGACGATGCCGAGCAGCTTCAGGACACCCGCAATGCTCCGGGACGAGGCCACGGCAGGAGCGAGCCGGTCGTACGGCAGGATTCCCGGACCGTATCTGCGCCCGCTGACGAAGTGCGAGGTGTCGATCCCGAACTGGTCGAGCCTCTTGCGGATGTGGCTGTACGGACTGTCACGCGGATCGAAGCCCATGGACTCCAACATCTCCCGGATGCTGGAAGAACAGGCCGCGGCTTCCTGCAGAAGTGCCTTCGAGTAGCTTCGCCGCTCTCGTTCGGGCATTGGCTCGTCGATGAAATGCGAGGTGTCGATCCCATAGTGCTCAAGCCTTCCGCGCAGGTAGTTGCGTGGCGTGCTGCCCATCGGAGCGTTCAGTCTGCGCATCAGATCGACGAGGCTCGCGGAGGCGGCTGCGGTACGGGCGAGCAGGTCGCGCGTGTATTTCGTGGAACTCATCCCCGGGCCCTCCGCTTGCGGCCTCGGTAAGTGTCCGTCACCGCATGGCAGTTGGGGCACAGTAACTGGAGGTTCTCCCGGCGGTTGTCCCACCAGTCGCCGTTGATGTGGTCCACCTCAAGCCGAAGCGGCAGACCGTTCCGCTCCGGCTCCGTGCCGCACATGACACAGCGTTCTTCGACGCCAGTGTGGAGCAGCGCGCGGCGCAGGCGGTCGCCCGGCACTCTTCCGTCCTCTGCGGAGCGGAGACAAAGAGCGCCCCCGAGCGAGCCTTTGGGACGCCCTCGTCGTACGGCCACGAAGTGGCTCGTGTCGATTCCGAGAGCGGCGATACGGCGACTGATGTGGGTCTGATTACCGCCGACCTGGCTGATCCCGAGGTGCCGTACGACGTCCTTGATGCTGGTCGACGTCGCCACGGCCGCCCGAAGCAGCTCCTCGGTATGGCGAACCTGGTTCGTCGCGAAATGGGAGATGTCGATGTCCGCTTCGGCCATCTTCTGGCGCAGATAGCGCCTGCTGCCAGGTGTGGGACTGCCCCCGCACCATCGGACCGCGTCATCGATGTGCCCCGTGCGGCGAGCCGCCTCTTCCAGTAGTTGGCGGGTGTACCTGGCTGCCACGTTCCCCTCCGATCTCGACCACACGTTCGTGGCCTCGAATGGAGTAACGAGAGGCTTATCGGACAGTCACGCCCGAAATGTAAAGCAGTTGGTAGACTGTGGGCCGCTGAAGCCTCCAGGAGCGGACCCTTGTCCGCCCGGGAGGTTTTTTTCATGACCTCTTTCATGGCAACGGCACACGTGCACGTACGACCAGCCACCCCCGCCGACCGCTCCACCATCGAGCGGCTCTGGCTGATGTTCCGGCATGACCTGTCCGAGTTCGCGCCCGGAGGGCTGTCTCAACTGCCCAACCCGGACGGTGCGTTCCGCAGTGAGCGGGTGGACGCGGCGTTCGATGGCGGGGATGGGGACTGGGCGCCGTATCTGTTCGTGAGTGGCGGGCATCCCGTCGGGTTCGCGTTCGTGCGGGCGGTCAGCTCACCCACCCGCGTCCTCAACAGCTTCTTCGTCGTGCGCGGTGCCCGGCGGGCCGGGGTCGGGTTGCGGGCCGTTCGGGATGTTGTCGCGCGGCATCCGGGGAACTGGGAGGTCGCTTTTCAGGACGCCAATCCCGGGGCCGTGCGGTTTTGGCGGCGGGTCGGCGAAGAACTCGCCCCGGGGGAGTGGGGCGAGGAGCGCAGGCCGGTGCCGGGGCGGGCCGACCTGCCTCCCGATGTGTGGATCTCGTTCGGGTACGGAAAGCAGCAGATGGCCTAGACGCCCAGGTCCTTGATGATCTTTGCCACGTGGCCCGTCGCCCGTACGTTGTACAGCGCGTGTTCGACCTTGCCGGACTCGTCCACGATGATCGTGGAGCGGATCACGCCCATGTAGGTCTTGCCGTAGTTCTTCTTCTCGCCGAAGGCCGCGTAGGCGTCCAGGACCTTCTTGTCGGGGTCCGCGAGGAGGGTGACCTTGAGGTTTTCCTTCTCGCGGAACTTGGCGAGCTTCTCCGGCTTGTCGGGGGAGATGCCGATGACGTCGTAGCCGGCGCCCGTCAGCAGGTCCAGGTTGTCCGTGAAGTCGCAGGCCTGCTTGGTGCAGCCGGGGGTCAGGGCCGCCGGGTAGAAGTAGACGATGACCTTGCGGCCCTTGTGGTCGGCGAGGGACACCTCGTTGCCGTCGGCGTCGGGGAGCGTGAAGGCGGGGGCAACGTCCCCGGGCTGGAGTCGTTCACTCATCGCGCTAGCGTAACCGGGGGTGCTGACAGTGCACTCCGCCCGAGAGCTGACAGACTGTCCGGCACAAGTACCAGCAGACTTCGGAGGCCGTACGGTGGCGGACACGTCGAACACGCCGGACACCAGAACCCCGGCGCAGATCGAGGCGGACATCAAGCGTCGCCGCGATGTCCTCGCCGACACGCTCGACGAGATCGGGGTGCGGGTGCACCCGAAGACCATCGTGGGCGACGCGAAGGCCAAGGTCGCGTCCACCATCGATCACACCCTCGGCAGGGCGTACGTCGGCGTCAACCGGGTCGTGAGTGACGTCAAGGGTCAGTTCGTGGACGAAGAGGGTGCGCCGCGCATCGAGCGGATCGTTCCTGTCGCCCTTGTCGCCGTCGGCGTCGTGGGGCTGCTCGTTCTCGGGTCCCGGCGTCGTAACGGTCGTAAGGGCTGAAACCGTGGGCGACCCGCCCGCGTACGGGCGCGTCCAGGACAGGTAGGTTCGTGGGCGTGAGCGCCAAGAGAGACGAGCAGAGCACCCAGCACGACAAGCTGCCCATCCGGATGCTGCACGACCGTGTGCTCGTGCGGCAGGACAAGAGCGAGGGCGAGCGGCGTTCGGGCGGCGGGATCCTGATTCCCGCGACGGCGGCCGTGGGGCGCCGGCTGGCCTGGGCCGACGTGGTCGCGGTGGGGCAGAACGTGCGGACCGTGGAGCCCGGCGACCGGGTCCTGTACGACCCCGAGGACCGTGCCGAGGTCGAGGTGCGGGGGATCGCCTACGTCCTCATGCGTGAGCGTGATCTGCATGCCGTAGCCGCCGACCGTTTCGAGGGGTCCGAGGACTCGACCGGTCTGTATCTGTAGGACGCGTACCTGTAGCAGCAAGCCTCGAAGGGGCTGGTGACCACGGTCACCAGCCCCTTCTGCCGTGCGCCCCCGGTCAGCATGTACGTCCGGGGGAGCTGGTCACTCCTTCTTTCGCGCCGTGCTCTGCGGGCCCGCCGTCGTCCCCGCGGTCGTCGTGCCGTCGGTGGTGCCGTCCGTCGTGGTGCCTGTCGTGCCGCCGGTCGTCGTCGTGCCGTCCGTGGTCGTGCCCGTCGTGCCGCCGGTGGTGGTCGTGCCGCCGTCCGTCGTCGTGCCGTCCGTGGTCGTGCCGCCGGTCGTCGTGCCGCCACCCGTGGTGGTCGTACCGCCGCCCGTCTGGCCGCCCTGTGTCTGGCCCTGGGTGTTCGGGCCGCCGGTGGTCGTCGTGCCGCCGTTGTCCTGGTTGCCCGTCGTCGCCGGCTGGGAGGGCTGCAGGCTCGGGGGTGCGACGGTCTCGGCGCCGTCCTGGAGCTGGAGGTCGAAGTCGCTCGCCTCGGTGCCCTTGAGGGCGGACTTGGTGAACTGGGCCCAGATCTCGGCGGGCGCCCCGCCGCCGTTGACGCGTTCGAGGCCCATCGCGCCGTAGAGCGACTTGTGGGCTGCGGTGGTCGGGTCCTGGCCCATGACCGAGACGACGGTGGCGAGGTCGGGGGTGTAGCCCGCGAACCAGGCCGCCGTGTCCTCCTCCGCCGTGCCGGTCTTGCCGGCCGCCGGGCGGTCGGCGCCCTGGGCCGCGGTGGCCGTGCCGTTGTCGACGACGCTCTGCAGGACCGAGGTCGTGGTGTCGGCGGCCTCGCGGCTGATGGCCTTGGTGGTCTTCTGGGCGGGCAGCTTGACCTGGTCCGTGCCGTCCTTGGTGATCTTCGAGATCATCGTGTACGGGGCACGCTCACCGTGGTTGGCGATCGTGGCGTACGCCTCCGCCATGTCGAGGACGCTCGCGGTGGAGGGGCCGAGCGCGATGGACGGGGTGGCGGTCAGGTCGGGGGTGTCGGACGGGATGCCGAGGTCGATGGCCGTCTGCTTCACCTTGTCGGGGCCCACGTCGACCGCCATCTGCGCGTACACCGAGTTGACGGACTTGTCGGTCGCCGTACGGACGGTGATGTCGCCGTAGGAGGCCTGGTCCTCGTTCTCGGGGGCGTACGAGCCGCCGCTCCAGCCTTCCACGGGGCGCTTGTTGGTGCCGTCGTAGTAGGTGTTCGGTGTGATGGTCTGGCCGTCCTGGGTCTGCGAGCCGTTCTGGATGGCCGAGGCGAGGACGAACGGCTTGAAGGTGGAGCCGACTTGGAAGTCGCCGCGGGTCGCGCCGTTCGTGTACTGCTTGACGTAGTCGATGCCGCCGTACATCGCGACGATTCGGCCGGTCTTGGGATCGACTGAAGCTCCGCCCGCGCGCACGTAGTTGTCGACCTTGCGGCTCTTCTTGTCGAGCTTGGACATGACTTGGTCGTTGACGGCCTTCACGAAGGCGTCCTGCTTGCTCTTCTGGAGGGTGGTGGTGATGCGGTAGCCGCCGGCTTCGAGGGTGTCCGCGTCGATGATCTTGTTGGTGGTGAGGTAGTCCTTGATCGCGGTGACGATGTAACCGCGCTGCCCGGACATGCTCGTCGAGGCCGTCGCCTCCTTCGGCATGGGGAACTTCATGCCGGTGCGCGCGGACTGGGTGAGCCAGCCCTTCTTGACCATGCCGTCGAGGACGTAGTTCCAACGGGCCACCGCTGCGGCCTTGTTCTCCGGATGCGCTACGACGTCGTACTCGCTCGGCGCGTTCAGGAGCGCGGCGAGGTAGGCGCCGCGGCCCGCGTCGAGCGTGGCGGCGTCCTTGCCGTAGTAGGCCTGGGCGGCGGCCTGGATGCCGTAGGCGTTGCGGCCGAAGTAGCTGGTGTTGAGGTAGCCCTCCAGGATCTCGTCCTTGGACTCCGTGCGGTCCAGCTTGATCGAGATGAAGAACTCCTTCACCTTTCGGGTGACGGTCTGTTCCTGGCCCAGGTAGTAGTTCTTGACGTACTGCTGGGTGATCGTGGAGCCGGACTGGGTGCCCTTGCCGGTCGCGGTGTTCCACGCGGCGCGGACCATCGCCTTCGGGTCGACGGCGGACTCGGAGTAGAAGTCGCGGTCCTCGGCGGCCAGTACGGCGTGCTGGGCGTTCGCGGAGACCTGGGCGAGGCCGACGTTCTCCCGGTTGACCTCGCCGTCGCGGGCCAGTTGGGAGCCGTCCGCGTAGAGGTACACGTTGGACTGCTTGGTGGCGAGCGCGTTGGCCGGCGGGATCTTGACCAGCGAGTAGCCGAGGTAGAACGCGCCGATCAGCAGCGCCAGGAGCGCGATGAACCCGGCGAGCGTCATGCGCCAGGTGGGGATGATCCGCCGCCATCCGGTGCGCTTGGGCCGCTTGGGCTTCTTACCTCCGGGCTTTCCGGGCGCCTCGGGTGCGGCGGCCGCTTCCGGCTCTCTCGGTGCCCAGCCCTGGTTCGGCTGCTGCGGCTGCGGCTGGTCGCTCATGTCGTGCACGGACTCCTGTTTCGCGTCGTACGTGGCGCGTACGCCCTCGCGTACGTTCCTGTACGGCCTTGTGCGCTTCTGCGCCCCCAGACGAAGACTCTCGCACCATGCGTTCCGTTCCCGCCGATCGGCACGCACTTGCCCGGAAAATGCGTGGCGTGCGTCACCACCTGCGGACTAGGCTTCTGCGCTTCGGTGTCAAGACGGGGTGGAGGTTGGTTTCTGTGGGCGCTGGGCGGTTGTACGCGGCCGTCGCGGCGGGGGGTTTCAGGCGGTACGCGACGTACCGGGCGGCGACGCTCGCGGGGGTGTTCACCAACACGGTCTTCGGTGTGGTCCTCGTCTACACGTATCTGGCGCTGTGGGACGAGCGGCCGCATCTCGGGGGGTACGACCAGGCGCAGGCGGTGACCTATGTGTGGCTGGGGCAGTGCCTGTACGCGACGCTGGCGATCCAGGGCGGCGGGTTCGAGAAGGACCTGATGGAGCGCATCCGCACGGGCGACATCGCCGTCGACCTGTACCGGCCGGCCGACCTCCAACTGTGGTCGCTGGCAAGCGACTTCGGACGGTCGCTGTTCCAGCTGCTGGGGCGGGGAGTGATCCCGTTCGTGTTCGGCTCGCTGTTCTTCCCGATGGCACTGCCCACGGACGTCACCGCCTGGGCGGCCCTCCTGATGGCGCTGCTGCTCGCGATCCTCGTCAGCTTCGGCATCCGCTACCTCGCCGCCCTGAGCGTGTTCTGGCTGATGGACGGCACCGGCATCAACCAGACCATGATGATCCTGGGGATCTTCTGCTCGGGCATGGTGCTCCCGCTGAACGCCTTCCCGGGCGCGCTCGGCGATGTCGTACGGGCGCTGCCGTGGGCGGCGCAGATCCAGATGCCCGCGGATGTGCTGATGGGGAAGACCGATCCGCTCCACGCGTACGCCTTCCAGGCGACCTGGGCGGTGGTGCTGCTCACGGCGGGGCGGCTGATGCAGTCGGCGGCGACGCGGAGGGTGGTGGTGCAGGGTGGTTGAGACGACCCACCGGAGCGAGTACCGGAGCGAGTACCGGATGGGCGAACTCCCGCGCTGGCGCGAGGGGTTGCGTGCCTATGGGCTGATCGCCGGGATGTGGATCCGGTCGAGCATGGCCTACCGCATGTCCTTCGTCATCACCGTGATCGGCAACCTCCTGGTGACCGGCCTCGACTTCGCCACGATCCTGCTGATGTTCTCGCAGGTCCACTCCCTGGGCGGCTGGTCACTGCCCGAAGTCGCCTTCCTCTACGGCCTGTCGGCGACCGCGTTCGGCATCTCCGACCTGGTCCTCGGCTCGATGGACGTGCTCGGCGCCCGCATCCGCGACGGCTCCTTCGACACGCTGCTGGTGCGCCCGGCACCGGTGCTGGCGCAGATCGGCGCGGACCGGTTCGCGCTGCGCCGTCTGGGCCGGATCACCCAGGGCGGGCTGGTGCTGGGGTACGCGCTGCTCCACATCGACGTCAACTGGACTGCCGGGAAGGTGCTGTTGGTGCCGATGATGCTGGTCTGCGGTGCGGCGATCTTCGGGGCGCTGTTCGTGGCGGGCGCGGCCTTCCAGATCCTGGCGCAGGACGCGGCCGAGGTGCAGAACGCGTTCACGTACGGCGGCACCACGCTGCTGCAGTATCCGCCGGTTGTGTTCGGCAAGGACTTCGTGCGGGGCGTGACCTTCATGCTGCCGCTCGCCTTCGTCAACTGGGTGCCCGCCTCCTATGTGTTGGGGCGGCCGTACCCGCTGGATCTGCCGCCGGGCGCGGAGTTCGCGTCGCCGCTGGTGGCACTCGCCTTCTGCGCGCTGGCCGGGCTGGCGTGGCGCGCCGGGCTCAAGTCTTACCGAAGTACTGGGAGTTGACGGTGACAGAGCAGGCGTTCATCGAACTGGACCGCGTCGAGAAGGTCTTCGACGTGCGCAAGAAGACCGGGTTCATGAAGCGGGAGCGGCGGCAGGTGCGGGCCGTCGACTCGATCTCCTTCGGGGTGGCGCGCGGTGAGATGGTCGGCTACATCGGTCCGAACGGCGCCGGGAAGTCGACCACCATCAAGATGCTGACCGGCATCCTCACCCCGTCCGGGGGCCGGCTGCGGGTGGCCGGCATCGACCCGTCCCGCGAGCGCACCCGGCTCGCGCACCGCATCGGCGTGGTCTTCGGCCAGCGGACCACCCTCTGGTGGGACCTCCCGCTGATCGACTCGTACAAGCTGATGCACCGCATGTACCGCATCCCCGACGCCCGTTACGCCGAGAACCTCGCCCGCTGTGTCGAACTCCTCGAACTGGGCGCCCTGTTGGACGTCCCCGTGCGCCAACTATCCCTCGGCCAGCGGATGCGCGGGGACATCGCGGCGGCCCTGCTGCACGACCCCGAGGTGCTCTACCTCGACGAGCCGACCATCGGCCTCGACGTCATCTCCAAGGCCAAAGTCCGGGAGTTCCTGCGGGACTTGAACGCCGAGCAGGGCACCACGGTCCTCCTCACCACCCATGACCTCCAGGACATCGAGCAGCTGTGCTCCCGCGTGATGGTCATCGACCACGGGCGCCTGATGTACGACGGTCCCCTTGCGGGTCTGCACGAGGCGGGGGAGAGCGAGCGGACGCTGGTCGTGGACCTGGAACGGGAGTTGCCGCCGATCGAGGTGCCGGACGCGCGGGTCGTGAAGGTGGAGGGCCCCCGGCAGTGGCTGGCGTTCCCGGCGTCGGAGTCGGCGGCTCCGCTGGTCGCGCGGATCGCGGCGGAGTATCCGATGGTGGACCTCTCGGTGCGCGAGCCGGACATCGAGGCGGTCATCGCGAAGATGTACGCGGAGCAGGCGGAGAAAGCGGTCTCGTAGCCCGGGGTGAAGTCACCTCATAGCCCTGCGCGGAGTGACCTCGTAGGCTGCTGTACATGACCGACGACGCAGTCCCGGAGCTCCGCGCATCCGACGCCGACCGTGAGCGAGTCGCCGAGGTGCTGCGCGACGCCGTCGCGGAGGGCCGCCTCGACATGGAGGAGTTCGAGGAGCGGCTGGAGGCGACGTACAAGGCGCGGACGTACGGCGAACTGACGCCCATCACCCGGGACCTGCCGGTCGCCGGTGTTACCCCGCCGCCGGTGAACATGGTCAAGGAGCCGGTGGACAGCGGGAGTTGGGCCGGGCGGATCGTCGGCGGCGAGGGGTCCTCGACCGCCGCGGTGGCCATCATGTCCGGGTTCCAGCGCAAGGGACGCTGGACGGTCCCGAAGCGGTTCACCGCCGTCGCCTTCTGGGGCGGCGGCGAGATCGACCTGCGCGAGGCGAACTTCGCGGACCGCGAGGTCGAGATCAACTGCATCGCGATCATGGGCGGCGCGCAGATCATCGTGCCGCCGGGCGTCGAGGTCGTCGTACGCGGCATCGGCATCATGGGCGGCTTCGACCACAGCCAGGAAGGCGTGCCGGGCGACCCGGGCGCCCCACGCGTGATCATCACGGGCTTCGCCTTCTGGGGCGGGGTCGGCGTGGAACGCAAGCTGCCGAGGGCGGAACGGCAGCGCCTCAAGGAGGAGCGGCGGCAGGAGAAGCTGGAGCGCGGCTCGTCCGCCAAGCAGCTCTACGGCTCCCACCACGACGCGCTGTCCGGCCTGCACGACGCCCACCGTGAGGCCATGGACGAGCACCGCGACGCGATGCGGCGCCGGCACGAGGAGCGGCGGGAACGGCACGAGGAGCGCCGGGAGCGTCATCGGGAGCGGCGGGAGCGCAGGCACCGGGACTGGGACTGAGGCTCTTTCAGGGGGATTTCGGACGGCGGCCCGCTCACAGCTCCGCCGGAACCGCCCCTTCGAGGTCCGACAGGTCGATGGTGTGGGCCATCTTCCGGTAGCCCCGGTCGCTGGGGTGGAGGTGGTCGCCCGAGTCGTACTCGGAGGCGAACCTGCGTGGGGCGTACGGGTCGCGCAGCGCCTTGTCGAAGTCGACGACGGCGTCGTACACCGTGCCGCTCCTGATCCCCGCGTTGACCTTCTGGCGTACGGCGTCCCGGGCCGCCGAGTAGCGGGGGTAGCCGCCGAAGGGCATCAGGGTCGCGCCGATGACCTTGATGCCGTGGGCGTGGGCCTGGCGGACCAGGGTGCGCAGGCCGGTGAGGACCCGGTCGGCGGCGGCGCCGTGCAGGACGTCGTTGACGCCGAGGTCGACGACGACGACCTTGACGTTCGGGCGGCCGACCACGTCACGGGTGAAGCGGGCGAGGCCGTTCTGGTTCTCGGCGGGCCGGCCCGCCTGGCTCGTGAGTATCTGGTTGCCGCTGATGCCCTCGTTGACGACGCTGTAGCGGGGCACGTCCTGCCCGGCGGCCACGGCCGAGCGCAACCGCTCCGAAAAGGCGTCCGGCCAGCGGCGGTTGGCGCTCTCCGTCGAGGTGGACCCGTCGGTGATCGAGTCGCCGAACGCGACGACCGTGCCGTGCGCGTCGTGACTCAACACGTCCAGCGCGGTCAAGTAGCGCCAGACCGCGGTCCGTTGGGTGTACGGAGTGCCGGTCGCGTCCTCGGTGCGGTCGCCGGGGGCGAGGTAGGAGAGCTGCCGTGCGTACGGGTGGTAGGTGACCGGGCCCGACTCGGTGGGGGCGTAGACGGTGACCAACATGTCGGCGCCCTGCGGGACTTGGAGGCGCACGGCGTCGCTGAGTGCCTGCTGCCCGGCGGGGACGGTGACGGAGGTCGCGCCGCCGAAGGTCAGCCTGCGCATCGTGCCGGTGGCCGCGGCGGAGCTGTTGTCACCGGCGGCGACGGCGATCGAGGCGTGGGTGACGGTGAGCGGGGATTGCCCGTAGAGGTTGGACAGGGTGATCCGGGCGCTCGTCCCGGCGGCGCTCGTGTGGACGACGTTGCGCACCGTACGGCCCGCCATGCCGGTCGTCTCCGTGCCGGGCTCACCGCCCACCGGGGCGGCGGACCAGGCGCCGACCCAGGTGCCGGTCGAGGCGGGGGCGGCGGAGCTGTGCGAGGAGCGGCCTCCGGCGGAGTTCTTCCCGTCGTCGCCGGTTGTGCCGTCACCGGCGGAGGCCCCGACGTATATGCAGACGGAAAGGACCACGATCAAGGTGACGATCGCGGACAGCAGGGCATAACCATGGCGCTTGGTCACGCGGTGCGGATCTCCTCGGGTGAGTGGCAGGGTCCTGCCATTTTGCCCGTTCGAGTGACGGTGGGAACTCCTGTCCCGTCCCAGGAGTCGGTCAGGAAGGGACAATGTGCACGGTACCGGCGAACGGGTGGAGCGGATGGAACGGACAGAAGCGGGGCCCCAGGGCGAGGCGTCGCGCCGCACGATGACCACGTTCAGCGCCGCCGACGAGGAGAAGCAGCGCGGCGTACGCCGGATGAAACTGACGGCGCTCGCCCTGTTGCTCTTCGTGGCCGTCGTGTACGTGCTCGCCAAGTGGGCGTCGAACTCGGGCGCCGGCCCCTGGGCGGGCTACGTCGCCGCGGCGGCCGAGGCCGGCATGGTCGGCGCGATGGCCGACTGGTTCGCCGTCACCGCCCTCTTCCGCCGGCCGCTGGGCCTGCCCATCCCGCACACCGCGATCATCCCCACCAAGAAGGACCAACTGGGCGTCTCCCTGGGCGAGTTCGTCGGTGAGAACTTCCTCTCCGAGGAGGTCGTACGACAACGCCTGCGCGCGGTCGGCATCGGTAGCCGCCTCGGCGCCTGGCTGGCCGTACCGGACCACGCGGACCGCGTGACGGCGGAACTGTCGGCTGCGCTCCGGGGCGCCCTCACGGTGCTGCGGGACTCCGACGTCCAGGCGGTCGTCGGCGAGGCGATCACCCGCCGCGCCGACGCGCAGGAGATCGCGCCCGGCATAGGGAAGATGCTGGAGAAGATCGTCGCCGACGGCGGTCACAAACGGGTCGTCGACCTGATCGTCGCCCGCGCGCACGACTGGCTGGTCCTGCACGACGAGCAGGTCATGGACGCCGTCGAGGGCGGCGCGCCCGGCTGGACCCCGAGGTTCGTCGACAAGCGCATCGGCGAGCGCGTCTACAAGGAACTGCTCCGCTTCGTCACCGAGATGCGCGACATGCCCTCCCACCCGGCCCGCGGCGCCCTGGACCGCTTCCTCGGCGACTTCGCCGCCGACCTCCAGTCCGACACGGAGACCCGCGCGCGCGTGGAGCGCCTCAAGGGCGAGGTCCTCGGCCGCGGCGAGGTCCAGGACCTGATCGCCAGCGCCTGGACGTCCGTACGCTCGATGATCGTGTCGGCCGCCGAGGACGAGCGCAGTGAGCTACGGCTGCGGGTGCGGGCGTCGCTGCTGTCGCTGGGCGCGCGGATGGCCGTGGAGCCGAAGCTCCAGGCGAAGGTGGACGGCTGGGTGGAGGGCGCGGCGGTGTACGTCGTCACGACGTACCGCAAGGAGATCACCTCCCTGATCACGGACACGGTGGCCGGCTGGGACGCGGAGCACACGACCCGCAAGATCGAGGCGAACATCGGCCGTGACCTGCAGTTCATCCGGATCAACGGCACGGTGGTGGGGTCGTTGGCGGGGTTGTTGATCTACACGGTGTCGCGGGTGGTGGGGGTATAGCAGCCGCGACGGGCGCGATCGGCATCTGAGTACCCGTACTCTGTCGCGGCCCTCGCGCACACGGAACCCTCGTACACATGACCGAGAAGTTGCTGAGCCCCTTGCGGACGCGCCCCTGGCCGGAACGCTGGCTGACCCGCGCACTCGGCGCCGCGCTCGCTTCGGCGGCGTATCTCGTCTGCGTCGCCTGGACGGGGGCGTCCGGCCCGGGTGCGTTGGTCCTCGCGGTGCTCCTACTGCTCCTGGCGGCGTACTTCGGCCGCCGCGACGACCTGGCCTGGCCCCTGCTGCTGGTGGCGGTGCCCCCGGCCACGCTGATGTACATCTCGCACCCGCAGGGCTACGACAACTGGCCCGACGAGACCGAATGGCCCCTGCAATGGGCGTTCGCGACGCTGGTGATCGGGGCGGGGGTGCTGGTGGCCTCGTCGGTGGGGCGGCGATTCCGGCCGTGCGAGGAGGACTCGACGGAGGGGCTGCTGTCGGCCCACCGATGCTGAAAGGCCGTAACGGACGCTCCGCGCCATGAGGTCACGCGCGCCGGTCCGCGACCGCCCAGGACGCGAGGGCGACGGCGCTGGCGACGTAGGCGACGGTGAGCGCCCCGGCCGCGGCCAGTACGACCCCGCCGAGCTGCCGCTTCCTGGTCCAGCGGGCCACGCCGTACCCACCGACGAGCCCAGCGTGCGCGGCGATCATCTCTCACCCGCAATAGCAGGAAACCCTATTCAGGCGATAAGGGCAGCCTGTCAAATACTTAAGCGAATTCTCTGAATTCATATCGCGTAGCTGTGCGACCTGAAACTTATTTTACCCACCTGGCGATCCATTGAGATTCACGTAAGAACGTCGATAATCTTGTCAACAATCGCGCGAGCGGCCGACCGGCGCCGCCCCCTGCGTGTCTCACCCCGGCCTGCCACCGCTGACGAGCGGCGATGGGTGCTGCCCATGCGGCCGGGACATCTTTCTGGAATTGAAGGAGTGGTCCGTGAGTAAAGAAAGAACCCGTCTGGTGCGTACGAGACGGACCTGGCGTGGAATAGCCGGAGCCGTCACGGCGGTGGTGCTGGTCGGCGGCGGTTTTGCCGTGGCGAATGCGTCGACGGACACCCAGACCGGTAAATCGGCCGCAGGCGTCAAGCGCCCGGTCGACAAGAAGGCCACCGGTACCGGTGCCGTGGTCAGCGCCGCCAACGAGTTCCTGAACACGCTGGACGCCGACCAGCAGGCGGAGGTGCTGCTGGACTTCTCGCAGGCGAACGCGACCGCGTGGTCGAACCTCCCGTGCGGCTCGTCCTGCCGTACCGGCATCCAGCTCGGTTCCCTGACGGACACCCAACTCGCCGCCGCCTTGAAGGTGGTGAAGCTCGCCACGGGCACCGGCAAGGGCACCGGGTACGACCAGATCACGCAGATCCTCAAGGCCGACGACGTGCTCAACGCCGCACAGGCCACCAGCTCCGCGGGTCCGGCGCCGTCGGACACCGCGTCGAGCACGGCCTCCGCGGACCCGTCCGCCACCGCCACGGCCGACCCGTCCGCCAGTTCGACGGCCACCGACGCCCCGACCGACGTCCCGACGGGCACCCCGCCGTCCGGCGGCGCCGGCGGCGGAATGGGCGGCTACGGCAGCGGCATCTACTTCCTCGCGTTCCTCGGCACCCCCTCGGTGACAGGTACCTGGCAGCTGCACTTCGGCGGTCACCACCTCGCCGTGAACGAGACCTACAAGAAGGGGAAGGTGGCAGGCGCCAGCCCGTTCTTCGTCGGGGTCGAGCCCAGCAGCTGGACCGCCGACGACGGCACCACGTACGCGCCCCTGGAGAAGCAGCGCAACGGCATGCTCGCCCTGACCGCCAGCCTGAGCACGGAACAGCTGGCCACCGCCAAGCTGTCCGAGTCGTTCAGCGACGTACTCCTCGGCCCGGGCGAGGACGGCCAGTTCCCCGCGACCAAGGAGGGCATCAAGGTCAGCTCGCTGTCGCCGAAGCAGAAGCAGCTGGTCCTGAAGGCCATCCACCCCTGGATCGCCAACGTGGACGACGCCACCGCGAAGAAGCTCATGAAGACGTACGCGCACGAGCTGAACGAGACCTACGTCGGCTACTCCGGCGGCACCGCCCTCGACACCCAGGGCGACTACGTGCGCATCGACGGCCCCGGCGTGTGGATCGAGTTCGTCTGCCAGAACGGCCTCGTCTTCCAGGGCAAGGTCCACTACCACACCGTGTACCGCGACCACACCCGCGACTACGGCAGCGAGTTCACCTTCTCATGACCCGACCGCGAACTTGGCTGACCACAGCGCTACTTCGCCTGGTGGCCGGGATCGCGTTCGCGGTACCGGCGGCGCTCCTGCTCGGAGCGTCGCCGGCCGCCGCGCATCCGATGCCGCACTCAGTGGTCCAGCTCGACGTGTACAAGGACTCGGTCACGGCCCGACTGGCCCTGCCGGTGGGCGACTTCACCACGGCCAGCGGCATCGACCTCAACACCATCAAGCCGACCGCCCTCCCCACCAAGGCCGCGGCGATCCGCACCTACCTCGCCGCCCACATCCACCCGACCACCCTCAAGGGCGAGGCGTGGCAGGTCACCATCGGCACGCTGAGCCTCAGCCGCACCGAACAGACCTCCACCGGCCCGTACCGCGAGCTGATCGCGAAGGCCGTACTCACCCCGCCGGCGGGCGCCGACATACGCCACTTCACTCTCGACTACGACGTGATCGTGCACCAAGTAGTCACCCACATAACACTTGTGTCGGTCCGTCAGGACTGGGCGGCAGGCCGGGTCACCGGCGACGGCGCCACACAGGTCGGCACCATCCGCCTCGACGTCCGGCACATGAAGGTCCCGCCACTGACCGTCGACCTCGGCAAGGGCAGCGCGTGGCGCGGCTTCGTCGCCATGCTCGAACTCGGCGGCAACCACATCCTCACCGGCACCGACCACCTGCTGTTCCTGCTCATCCTGCTGCTGCCCGCACCCCTGTTGGCGGCCGGCGGACGCTGGAACGGCGGCCTGGCGGGCCCCCGCGCGGCGCTCGGCCGCATCGGCCGCATCACCCTCGCCTTCACCATCGGCCACTCCGTCGCGCTGGCCGCCACCGCCCTCACCCGCTTCGAGATCCCCGGCCGACCGGTCGAGGCGTTCATCGCGGCCAGCATCCTGGTAGGCGCGGTACACGCGATCAGACCTCTCTTCCCCGGCAAGGAAGCGATCGTGGCGGGTGTCTTCGGCCTGGGCCACGGCATGGCGTTCTCCTTCGTACTCGCCGAAATGCACCTGTCCACAGCCCAGTTGGCGACCAGCCTCCTGGCCTTCAACCTGGGCATCGAGCTGGTCCAACTCCTGCTGGTCTGCCTGGCGTTGCCGTCGCTGCTGGTCCTTGCGAGGTTGCGTGTGCAGCCCGCGCTGCGGCTGGGCGGCGCGGTCATCACCGCCACGGCGGCGATCGGCTGGCTGGCGGACCGCCTGGGCCTGCCCAACCCGGTGGCACGGGCGGCCGACAGCGCCGGATCCCATACGACGGGGATGCTGACGGCGCTTGTGGTGGCGGCGGTGGCGGCGGGCGTGTGGACGCTGGTTGTCCGCCAACGGGGCCGAGGGCGGCCGGAATCGGAGAGCGCGACGGGGGCGGAGTCCGCCCCTGGACCGGCGGCGCTCTCCACACTGCCTTAGAAACGGGTGCGGGGCCGGGGAGTTGATTCCCCGGCCCCGCACCCGCACCGCTACTTGCTGGTGCGGCTCACGAGGAGAGCCACTCCGTGGCGTTGAGGGCGAGGGCGGCGTTGGTGGCGCCTGTGTCGTTCCAGCCGTCGTAGAGCGTGTTGCCGGACTGGCCGGTGCCGTCGTCGATCGGCGAACTGTCGCCCCAGAACGCGACCTTGCCGCTGCCGAAGGTGCTGGTCGCGAAGAAGGCGCCGGTGTTCCCGGAGTAACCGGAGCGGTAGAGCAGGCCCTTGACGGCGGAGTTGTCGGCGGGCTTCAGCGTGGCCGTCGTACCGCTGGCGATGAGGCTCTTGGTGACCGTGCCGAACGAACCATGCAGCACCGGGTTGGTGCTGTCGCTGATCGCGGCCGGGTAACCGGAGCTGATGCTCAACGAGTCGATGGAGAAGCCGAACGGGTCGGTCGAGTCGACGCTGTTGTTGGTCATCAGGTCGTTGAGGATCTCGACCGCGTCGTAGCCGTCGTTGTTGCGGTCGGCGCCGGTGTGGTCGGAGATCATGAACAGCCCGCCGCCGTTCTGGACGAACTTCATGATCGCGGCCTTCTCGGCGGTCGTGAACAGCGTGTTCGGCTCGGGGAGGACCAGCGTGTCGAAGTTCGACAGGTCGGTCGTCGACGAACCGCCGTACGTGAGCGCACTGGTGGCGGTCTTCAGGCTGTAGTCACCGGTCTGCTGCAGGGCGATGCCCCACGACGACAACGCCCCGGTCCAGTCCTTGTCGGAGGACGGCGAGGAGTCCTGGGACAGCGGGTCGGGCTTGCTGGTCGAGATGATCCAGTCCGCGTTCCCCGCCTCCTCGGCGTGCCCGTCGTCGAACAGGACGCGGTGCGTGGTGGCCGCGTGCGCGGGCGTGACGGTGGCCGCCTGAACGGCAGCGCCCGTGGCGAGCATGCCGAACACTGCGAGAGCGGTCGTGAGCTTACGGCGTGACGTGGACGTGACAAGGCCGAGCATCCGGTGAACCTCCGTGAGTGGGGGGATTCCATGAGTGGGGGGTGGAGTGAACAGGGGGTGCGGGTGCGGGTATGCGTGTGCGTGCGTGGGGAGTGCGTGCTGCTTGCGGTGAATCTTCGCGCGTAGAACGGCAGTTGAAAGATCACCGATCAACACAAGGGAGGAGGCTACACACGAGTTCGGGAGCGGCGGGAGGGGCTCTCGGCGGTTCACGTAGATCTCTTACTTGGCGGTGCGGGCACGCGCGAGCTGTTCAAGGAGGACGCGTTGGCGAGGCAACGGCGGTTCCTACTATGGGGATTCCGCCACCCAGGCTCAGGGTCGCGGTTTCGACCGCAAACTGGACGACGCCAAGGAGGCCCTGCAGTGACCAGCCCTGTCCGCCCCCCGACCCCCTACGCCGACGTGCAGGCGGACCGGACCTCGCGCGGCCGTATCGTGCCCGCGATCTGCGCCCTGCTTCTAACCTCGGGACACCTGGTGGCGGCGTACTTCACGCTCCTCGCGTACATGGCCGACCCCGCAGGCCCCTGGGACAGCGAAACGGTCGCCCACTCGGACTTCGCGGCCGGCTTCGCCCTGGCGCTCACGGCTGTGACAGCGGGCCTGAGTTGGGTGTTCGTCAAGGCGGGATGGGTTCGCAGGTGGTGGTACGCGATTCCGGCGGGGCTGGCGGTCGCGGCGGTGCTTCGGCTTACGTTGCTGGCTCCGGAGCTCTGACCGGTCAGTGGGCGGATGCACGCCGTCCAGGTCGTACGCGGTAGGAATGTGATCAGGCGCCAGGGCGCTTCACTCCCTCTCGCCGACGCCGCTGACGATCAGGCGTTGCTCCAGAAGGCGAGGGCCTTGTTGATCAGACTCCTTGCCGAGTCTCCGTAGCATGCCGCGCCGCTGAGCGCATCGAACGCCTTGTGGTGAAGGGCCAGTTCACCGGCGTCGGTGATGTCCACGCCGCAGGACACGAGTTCGTAGTGGACGCGGTCCTCGTGCAAGTTGAATCCGGGCATGGGCACGATGCCGAACTCGGCGGTGGCAGGGAGGATTCCAAGGCCGAGCGAGGGGAGGTCCATCTCGCGGAGGAGCCGCTCCAACTGCTCGCGCATGACCTGACCGCCCCCTACGTTCGTGTACAGGGCCTGTTCGCCGATGACCACGTCGTAGCGGTGCTCACCGTCGTACAGAACCTGCTGCCGCTCCATGCGCTTGGCCACTCCCGCCGGTACGTCGTCCGGAACTCCGAGAAAGTCGACGACGCGGCGCAGGATCACACTCGCGTACGCCTCGGTCTGGAGCGTGCCCCAGATCATGTTGGGGACGTACGCCTTGCCGTGCCGGGTCTGTTGATACCAGGTGATCACCTCGTCCTGGATGTCTTCCGTGCCGGTGGACAGTCGCTGTTGCCATGGGGTCGAACTGGTCACGGTGTCTCTCCTGTCGGGTGTGTGGAAAAACCTAACCACCAAATCCACCAATGACGGTGTGAAGCAGTTGGTACGGCCGCCGAGGCCGGTGTCGCCCAGGCCGTGCTCGTCGTTGGGCTAGGTCATCTCCGTTACTCAAGCGATGGGACAGGGCACACGAGTTCAGGCTGAGAACGATTCGGAGAACACGTCACCACCGCCAGCGACAGGTAAGAGGGCCGTTCGAGATAGAAGCCGAGCGAAACATCGGCACTCCAATCCAGCCTCTCGGCAGCGGAGTTGACCAGGCGTGCCAGATTGCCGGCGTCGCGGTCTCTCGCGAAGGCGAACCGAGGTGTGTACTCAGCCAGCCGATCCCCGAGCCAGGCCGCCGCTTCCTTGGCCTCAACCCATGTGCCGTGGATCAGAGACCGCGGTTTGACGAGCCAATATGCCGTCTCCAGAGGTGGCAGGTCCGTGACGGGGAACTCCGCCGCCACCTCGCGATACCGCTGGATCACCTCCTGCCTGCTTCCGGCAGGAGGTGGCTCAGGATGCGGTGGCCTTCGTAGGGCTTCATTGTCGAAGCGCGCCTTCGGGCCGACCCACAGATAGCCGTGATGATGCACCGCTCATCCTCGTCGGGGGTCGAATCAGGTGGGACCAGTCGGCCCGGACCCCATGGATGAACGGGCCGGGCCGACTGGGGGAGGGGAGGGTCAGACAGGCAACCCGAATCGCGTCGGGTCGATGCCGGCTGCGGTCAGTTCCTCCGTCGTGAACCGCAGGGGCTCTGCCCCGGGCCGCTTGCTGTCCCCGAGGGCCCAGGCGTCGTCCCCGATTCGGGCAAGGGTCACGCACCCCTCAGTGCAGGGACCCCCGCACGCCTTCGCGAAAGACGCCTCGCCGATAGCCAGCTTGTACAGATCGCTTCCGTCCAGCATCACTGCACCTTCCTGCTCAACTGCCGCGGCCACGCCTGACCGCCGCCGCCCCTGTCGGGCGGGAGTTCATGGGTTGGAGGCACGTGCCTCAGAAGGTGGAGATGCCATTGCGTCTCATGCACCCCTGGCATCTGCACGGAGGCCATTCCGTGGTGATCAAGGGAGCGAGGTCGTCTGTCGCCAAGATGGCTCGCTCGGGTTCCCAACTCTGTCCGGAATCACGTGAGACGCGCATGGTCATCAAAGGAGGGTCGGCGGGGGGGACCCGCTTCCTCTGCCTTTCTCATGAAGGGTGCGCCTGTGCCTGGTGTCGCCGCAGATTCACATTTGCATCTGACACGGCACTGTAATCACCTCTGGAACGAGCATTCCATCGACGCACGCAAATGCCCAGACAATCGCTGCATGCTGGTACTGCTTTCGGTTCCATCGGGATATCCGAAAGCCCGCAGTTGTGAGGCTCATCTGTGCTCGCCATTCATCCTCCCCGGCTTCATTACTCATTCATCTTCCACCGGTTAGCGGGTGTGGGCGAGCTTTATTCTCGTTGTCTACTAAAGATCAACGGTAGAGATCTGCCCATTCCTGAAGAAGGGTCCTGGCTGACTCTCCGAACTGGGCTCTCTGCTCGTACTGCTTGAACACAGCCAGGTGTTCGGTAATGTCCCGAGAGTCACGAAAGACGGTTCGCCCGGTGAACGTCTCGACCGTGGCCAGCCTCTCGTCATAGACCGTAAAAGTATTCATAGGGCCACGGCTTATGATCGTGCCCATGGGTATGAGGCCCATTCGTATGTTGGGCAGGTGAGACAGGGAAGCCAAGTGATCGATCTGTACAGCCATAGGTGAGGGAGGGATCGCGGCCCACCTGACGGCCTGCTCTGTGAGCAGGAACGTGAAGTGCTTCTTGGTGTCGTAGAGCACCGCCTGCCGCTCCAACTTCCGTGCCACGGCCTTCGATACATCTCCGGGCGAGTATTCGAGACTGGCCCGGATGTACTCGGGCGTCGCCAACAAGCCTGTGATCATTGAGGGCAGGAAGTAGCGGAGTTTCTTGGCCTCGGCCTCCAGGCCGGCCAACTCCGCCTGACGCTTCTCCAGGCCGCGCCGCCACGATGAGCGGATGGGTTGCCATTCGGTATTCGCCAGCCGAGCAAGTGCCGTGACTTCGGCAACCAACTCGTCAGGGGCATTGACAGCCCGCAGGATGAGTTCGACATCGATCAGGCTGGGTGTGATCTCGCCCGTTTCGATCTTGCTGATTTTTGATTGGGACATATTGCAACGCGAGGCGAGCCGGACTTGGGACAGTCCAGCTCGCTTGCGCAGCGTTCTCAGCGTCTCAGCCAGGTCTGCTTTTGATTGCCCTAGCTGTTGAGGATCAAGCGTCAAGGCCCTTCACGTACTCCTCGAAGGGCACCGACTTCGCGAGGGCAATGCGCTGATACTCCCGGAACGGCTCAGGGTCACCCTCGTATATCTCCCGGCTGATCTGAGTTCCATCCTGCTCATAGTGCATGAGCACGATCTGAGAACGGTCGAACATCCAGAAGTCCTGCACACCAGTGAGGGGGTTGGCGCCGTTGGTCACGTCAAGGATGCGGACGGCCTCCCCGGCTTCGACGTTGTGCCGGTAGTGCTCGAACTCGAAGCGGAGATAGTCCGAGAGGGGCTGAGCGACGATGTGTACCCGCCCCACGCTGCGACCGTCGGCCACGTACGCCTTGACCCGGTCGAACCAAGGCTGAGTGGCATCGCGCGTGACTGGCTCCCCGGTCAGGAACCGACCTATCGCCGCTTCCTCCTGAGGCACGCGGTAGACGGGCAGAGTCTCCAGGCGCCAAGCCTCCTCTTCCATGCCGTCGAACATCCGCCGCCAGTCGTCACCAGCCAAGAGCACGGACAGCCTCCTTCAGAACCGCCTCCGGGATCTCCACGAGCGCTTCCCCTGTCGGCGGGTCGAACGCGCTCGACACACCCCCCTGGATCACGAATGACCCCGAGGCGGTTCGGTAGACGTTGGGGCAGTCATCGCCCCCACACTCGCCGTTCCCGTTCCCGTTCCCGTTGCCGGTCAGCCGGGTCAGTTCTTCACGCGTCATCTTTACCCCTTCACGTTGGGCAAGGCCGCTCACTACCTCGGGCTTGACGCTAGGGCGGTCGGCCGACCTGCGTCTATGACGCCATGGAGATATTCCGGTAGTGGGGTACTTGATCTTGCGGCTCCGATGTTCTGCGGGTACAGGAGTGTTGGCGCCGATCCATCGGGCGATCCGGCCGGCCCAACGGTTCGGTCTGCGTCAGCGGAGCGCCTTGATCCTCGACGAGGGGCTGGACGAGCGAGGTGAAACCAGCAGATCAACAGCCCCCGGAGAACGGTGAGTTCGTGGCAGGATCTGCCGACATGGAATTCTCCGAGGTGGTCCGCCGGCGACGCATGATCCGTCACTACTCCGACAAGCCGCTGACCCCGGAGGTGATCGAACGCGTCCTCGCCTCCGCGCTGCGAGCCCCCTCGGCCGGCTTCTCCCAGGGCTGGGCGTTCCTCGTCCTGACCGATCCGGCCGACCGCGCCCGCTTCTGGCCGTTCGTCCCCACCCGGGTCGAGAACACTCCGACCATGCAGGACGCTCCGCTGGTCGTCGTACCCCTGGCGCACAAGGCTGCCTACCTGGCGCGCTACGCCGAACCCGACAAGGGCTGGGAGGACCGCGCCGAGGCCCGCTGGCCCGCGCCGTACTGGTACATCGACACGGGAATGGCCTCCCTGCTGATGCTTCTGACCGCGGTCGACGAAGGGCTTGGTGCCTGTTTCTTCGGGATCATGCCGGAGCATCTGCAGCCGTTCCGGGCGGAGTTCGGGGTGCCGGACGAGTACGACCCGATCGGTGGGATCACGGTGGGGTACCGGGCTGAGGATGTTCCCGAGCAGGGTGCCCGGGTCGCGGAACGGCGGCGTGGTGTGGGGGATGTTGTTCACCGGGGGCAGTGGGGGCGGCATGCCTGAGAGTGAGCCTATGACTTGGCCGCTTGGGTGTGGCGTGAGATGCCGCGGCATTCGGCCCTCGGGCATCGGCAGACGTCATCGCCGATGATGGTCGGGCCGACGTCGAGGACCTTGGCCTGGAAGATACGGCGAGGAATCACTCAGCCGGAACGCCGTCGTCAGGGGTCACCGCGACGATGGCCACTGTGGGAGGCGGGGGCGCCGGTGTATACACGTACGCCACTGCCAGCCCCGGGACTCCGCCTCGGGGTTCGATTCTCGTCTTGCGGATTTCGGCGCCGTCCTGACGGGGTGGCCCGAGCAGGACTCCGAGTCTGGGCACTTGTTCCAGTTCCTGCCGGAGTGTCTCCAGTGACTGCTCGGCTCCGAGAGCCTTCGCCCGCTCTGCTGCCCGCACCGTCACGGCCGCGATTACGCCGCTCACAGGCCCCGTGCCTCCCGTTTCAACCCCGCCGCGAGGTCGATGCCCTCCTGCACGGCGATGTCGAAGTCGGGGTCTTGGTAGAGGCGGATCCTGCCCCGGTAGTCGACGATTACCGCGGCGACAGCGTTGAGGTCCGTCTCCGACGATGCCTCAAGGGCGCGCTGAAGATCTGCTTCGAAGGACTCCCGGTCGCCCGGAAAGCCATGTCCGGCCCGAAGGGCGGCCCGAATGTCGCCGATGGTCTTCAACGGCAGCGCCGCAGGTCCAGGCGTTTCCGCGTACTGTGCGCTCACGATCGTCTGCTCCTTGCTATTCACTGTCTTATGAGGAGTGTCCTACAGCGGAACGACTGCCGCTGTGGAGATTCCCTCGTCAGTGCGCCAAACGTCCGTGTTTCAGGACAACCAGGAAGGCGCACCATGCGCCGCGACCAACGGCGATGACGGGGCCTGTCTCACTTTTGGAGTCGCGTACGAGGGCACGCTCTTCGGCCATTACGCACTCGACGCACTCACCTCCGGCGCCGTTGCTGTAGGACGACGTGAACCACGCCAGACGGCCGTGGTCCCTGGATTCTGCAATGCTCACCTTGCGTATTCCTTCAGAACGGACTTGATCAACTGGGTGGAGCGCTGAGGACTCAGGGCCGCGGCTCGCAAGCCGTCGAATGCCCTTGTGTACTCACGAACATGATGCTCGCCCTCCAGGTACACGGCATCGGTGATGCCGTCCCGGTACACCAGGTCCGCGTCTTCCGGAGCGGGGAAGCCCAGCATGGTGAACGTACCCGTGGCGGGATATGTGCCCGAGTCGAAGGGGAGGATCTGCAGGGTCACGCTCGGCAACTCGGCTGATTCCATGGCGCGTTCAAGTTGCTCCCGCATCAGTGCCCGGTCCCCGATGACGTTGCGCAGTGCGCCCTCGTTCACGACGAACCAGGCGTCGGGGGCGTCGGGCCGCGTCAACATGGCCTGGCGTTCCATGCGCACTTGTACGGCCCGGTCGATGTCCTCGACGGACATGTGGGCTCCCGTCCTGTGGAGTTCACCGATGTACGCCTCGGTCTGCATGAGTCCCGGGATCAACTCGCACTGGTACTGACGGAACGTGGAGGCATCCTGCTCCAGCCCGATGTAGATGTTGAACCACTCAGGGACGCCGGCGCCGTGCACCTGCCACCAGCCGCGCGTCTTGGCCTCCCGGGCCAACGACTTGAGGAACTCACGCAGCTCGTCGGTCGTGTCGTAGAACCGGCACAGGGCATCGATGTCCGATGGTTGGACCCGGCCGCTGCCCGTCTCCATACGGTTGACCTTGGAGCCGCTCCAGTCCAGGGCCTGGCCGACCTGTGCGCAGGTGAGTGCGCTCTTCTCTCGGAGCTTCTTCAGCTCGATCGAGAGACGGCGACGGCGTGCCGTCGGTGAACCGGCCATCTCAACCCTCTCAACCATCTGTCGAATAGCGGGTGTTCAGTCTCGCGCCAAGACCTCTGCGTGCCAATCACTCGGAAGTGGGAATCTCTTCCTGCACATTGCACGACGGGATATGCCGGCGCCACTCTAGTCGACGACGCCACTCACTGTGAAGGCGTACAACGCTCCGCTGATCATGCGGAGATGGCATGCGACGAGAGGAGTCTTGGTGATCCAGGAAGCGTGTATGTCACGAAAGCCGTGGGACCTGGCCTTCACGGCGGATCCCGAGGAAGTGGCAGCCCTGCGCCGCATCATGCGGCACCATCTTGGGCTCTGGGGACTGCACGACGTCACTGACGGGGCCCAACTCTGCGTGAGTGAGTTGGTGTCCAACGTCATCACGCATGTGGGCGCGGGCACCCCGGCCACGCTCGTGGTCTCCATGAACGGCACCTGTCTGCGCATCGAGGTGCACGACCCCGACACGCGAGCCCTGCCCACCCTCGTCGAGGCGACCTCCGACGCCGAGGGAGGACGGGGCATGGCCCTCGTCGACGCGGTCGCCGACCGATGGGGTGTCCTCCTCTGCCCTGACCGAAAGGTGACCTGGTGTGAGTTGGAGACGAGGCTCACCTCGCCGAGCGGACATGTCGACGATGCGGGCGTCACACGGGCCGAGGCGCTGTTGACCCTCTACGTGGCGGCAAAGCTGTCTTGCGAGGTGAGTTCGAGCAGGCTGATCAGGGCGACAGCCGAAGAAGCGATGGTCGCTGCCATGACGGACTTTCTTCGCTGGCTCAGGGCGCATGGGGGTGATGTGGACGAGGTCCTGGACCGTGCGCAGACCCAATTCGACATGGAGGACGAGTGGGGAGGACTGTGAGTGGGGTCGGAGACCGGAACCGGAGCGTGAGCCGCTGCTCCGGTTCCCCACCCCACTGAGGCGTTGGTGGTTCAAGGTGCCGATCCGTGTCGATGCCTCCGCGGCCGTCCGGATGTCACTGCTGCAGTAGGTCCGCGAAGAAGCCCAGGTGAGAATCTTCCGGGGTACCGACGAGCAGCGCGCGGTCCAGCAGGATGTTGTTGTGTTCGCAGCTGGTCTCCGGGAGCATCACGCAGGCGTGGCAGGCGGCCAGGTTCGTGCCGCTGGTGCCGGACGCCTCGGTCTCGACGCAGAGTGGGTCGGCGGAGCACCACTCGGCGCGGTGGACGGCCGAGCGGATCGTCTGGTCGAGACGGTCGGGTTCGCCCTGGGCGACGAGGCCGCCCAGGCTTCCGGCGGAGTCGCTGGTCGCCGTGTAGACGAGCACGCCGGCCATGTCGTCGGCGGCGTACAGGCGTTCGCGGAGCGCCGAGGCTGGATATCCCGCCTCCAGGCTCCACTCGTCGATGAGGACATGGGCCAGAGTGTGCAACAGCACCATGCGGGGAGTGGCTGGGGAAGGGACCGCTTGGCCCTGGTCGCTGGCCCGCTGGTCCAACACCCGTTGGTGGGCGGAACGCATCCGTTCGATCCGGGCGGTCACGCCCGGGACCTTCTCCCAGATACCGAGGCGGTCCTCGGACAGGCGGAGGAACACACCCTCGCCGCGCACCTCCATGGCCGGAAGCCAGCGCAGGGGGGACGCGGACAGCGGTACTTCCTTCGCGTCGGTCGTCGAGTCGGGGTCGGCGAGCCGGGTGAAGGCCTTCAGCGCGCGAACCACGCGGAGTTTCTTGACGAGCATCGGGCCCGTGACACCGAGCGGGGCGAGTAGGCCGCTGTCGCCCAGCGGGGTCTCGCAGATGAACTGCTCCTTGCGTGAGTCCTCGCTGGACTCGTTGCCTGAGCTGAGGCTCTCGTACTCCTTGACGCGCAGGGCACGGTAGCGATGGTCGAACGAGGGAGGCGTCTCGCTGTCGGGGTCCTCCTCGCGCTCGGCGGCGAGCAGCGCCATCACCTCGTCCAGCGGGATGGGGCACCCTTCCCGGAACGCTCCATCGAGATAGTCCTGGACTCGCTCGCGGCTGTCGTGCCTGCTTCGCAACGCGTTCCAGTGTTCCGCCAGCGGATCCGTACGGCTGTCGCTCCATGGCGGGATCGAGAGCGCCGACTTCTGAACCGACTGCCACACCGCCGAGGAACCGCGCTGGAGCGTGCGCAGGGCCAACCCGCACTCCTGCGCGGGGGCGGTGGAACCGAGCCATGGGCGGGTGCCCCAGCACTTGAGGCCCAGGTCCTTGAGCGCGTTCCGGCGGAAGGAACCCTCCATCGAGACCTCGGGGGCGTTGCCGCAGGTACACGAGACGAGGATCGACCGGAGTGATGAAGTGCGGCCGGACGTGCGGAGTTTGAGTCGGCCGCCGCACTGTCCCGGTGCGGAGGCGCCTCGTTCGGTGGAGCGGTGCACCCACTGCCAGTAGGGGAACTCCCCGAGGTGCCCGTTCTCGCACGCCACCACGAAACGGGAGGGCACGAGATCGACCTCGCACGTGCCGCAGACGCTTCGGCCCGGCGGCGGGTTGAAGTCGCGGTGTCGTTGGAGTTCGTTGCACTCAGGGCAGGAGTGCATCAGGGGGAAGCGGCGGACCCGTACTCCGTCCTTGCTGTGGTCGTCGGAGGCCGGGGGCAGCCGGAAGTGGTCGACTTCGAGCAGCCGCTCCAGCCGGCGTTCATGGACCCGGGGGGATTCGTCGGCGCCCCAACTCGTTTCGGCGCTGTCCAGGCCCGAGACGACGAAGGATTCGTGGTCCACCGCGATGAGCGATCCGACGCCGTACGTGGTGATTGCCTGTGCGCGACGGACGGCGCCGCGCCGCGGAAGGTTGTGGGTGGGCGCGGTGCCGTTGTCGCCGGTGCGGCGACGGCGGGCGGGCGGCGGGGTCATCTGGTTCCCTCCAGGAACAGGGCGGACTCGGCGTCGACGTCGCGCAGGCTCCACAGCGTGGGCCACGCCTCGGCGGCCTCCGCCTTGTCGTCGAAGGCCTTCAGGAGCGAAGGGGTGTGACGGCCCCTGAGAGGCTCGAAGAGCAGACCGTTGTGGATGTCGGCCTCTTCGCACCACCAGGCGACAAAATCGTCGAAGGCCCGGGACACGGCGTTCTCCTCTTCCGGGGCGATTCCATGGGCGCGCTCCAGGAGCACCGTTTTGATACGCCCTCGCAGGACGTCCTCGTAGGAATCGACCGCGCCCGCGCCCTCGTTGGGGCGGGCGGCCGGGATCAGGATGCGGGCCAGTGCCACGATCACCGCGTGCAGCCCCCGATCACGGGCACGCGCGGAGAATGGTGTGACGGACGTGGACTCAACCTCGCGATAGAGCGCCGAGTGGTAGTGCTGGAAGCTCTCGTAGTGCGAACGGTCCCGGGAGCGGGCCGAGTTGAGCATCACCGCGACCAGACCGGGGTGGGCGCGGCCGACGCGGCTGGTGGCCTGGATGTACTCGGCGGTGGTCTGTGGCTGACCCATCACCGCCATCAGGCCGAGACGGTCCACATCCACGCCCACCGCGATCATGTTGGTGGCGAGCAGCACGTCCACGGTGTCCTCGTCGGGGAGCCTCTTCTCGATGCCCTTCAGGCGGGTGGGGATCTCGCTGGCGTCGATCCGGCTGGTCAACTCCGAGTAGTTGGCGATCTGACGGACCGTCACGCCCTCGCGCTCCGCGAGCACTTCGAGGTAGGCCATCACGTCGTCGTGGACCTGGAGTTCGGCGGCGGAGAGCAGCCGGAGACTGTTGAAGTAGCCGACCAGACTCCAGTACGCGTCACGCACCTCGTCCGTGGTCCGCGCCTGCATGGCCCGGTGCAATAGCGTCGCGTACGTGCGGATCAACAGGGTGGACTGGCTGGTGCCGGGTGCCAGCAGGCCGACGTAGCGCCTGCTCGCCTTCTCCTCGCGGGGGGTCTCCACGGCGAACCACGAGTCGCGGGCGTCCAGACCGGCGGGCGGGAACTGGTGCACCTGCCGGTCGAAGAGATGCAGACCCTGGTCGGCGGCCCGACGGATGGTGGCTGTGGAAGCGATCACCTTGGGATGGCCGGCGAGCGCGTCGACAGCCGTCTCGTACAGGCCCGTGAGCGTCCCCAACGGGCCCGAGATCAGGTGGAGTTCGTCCTGGACGATCAACTCCGGGGGAGGAGTGGTGTCGTCCGGGTCGTCGAGGTTGAAGAGAGCGGAGGTCTCCGGGCGCCACGGCATCGACGCGAACTTGTCGACGGTGGCGATCACCAGCGTCGGCCGTGCGGCGTACACTGCCTCGTCGATCAGGTGGACGGGCAGCCCGTCGGCGAAGTCGCAGCCCTCCCCGGGGCAACGGACACGCATCCGCCGTGCCGCCTCGTCGACCTCGTAGTTCCGGGCGTCGAGGCGGGTCCCGCACCAGGGGCAGACGTGCAGTTGGACCGGGTTCTCGGTGGCGAGCCGCTTGTCCAGGTTCGCGCGCAGCTCCGCGAGCCTGACGTCGGCCTCGGCGAGCTTGTTGGGCGTGGCTGAACGCCCCACCCACATGCCGACGGAGAACTCCTCACTCCCCAACTCGGGTGTGCGTCGCCGTAGTTGCTCCATGGCGCAGAGCAGGATCGCCGCGCGTTCGAACTGCTGGAGGGTGAGCAGCCGCAGCGTGTAGCGCATGAGGACGGTGACACCACCGCCCTTCGGGCCGCGCCGGATGCGGCGCAGGAAGGAGGTGAGAGCGATCAGCCCCAGATACGCCTCGGTCTTGCCACCACCGGTGGGGAACCACAGAAGGTCGGAGACTCCCCGGTCGCGGTGTTCCGGGTTCTCGATCCCGGCCAGACACAGCAGCATGAACGCGATCTGGAAGGGGCGCCAACGGCCCGCGGCCGGGTCGGGGGCACCCTGGCGCCCGTTCTTCACCCAGACGCTGCGGGCCCGTTGGTCAGCCATGGCCCGGTTGGCGAGCCGGAACGCCCGCATCAGATCGGGCTCGGTCCGCAACAGTCCGATGCCCTCACGAATCCGGTCGAGCGCCTCGCGGCAGGCCGCCACCTGCTCCCGCGCGGGCTTCTCGTGCGGGCTGCCGACCAGGGCGTCCGCTTCGACCGTCTTCCGGTCGATCCAGAGTTCGTAGCCCGAGGCGAGGTTCTCCAGGGCGGCCAGAACCTCGATGTTGGGCCGCTCCGCCAGAGCGAGCATGGACAGCGCCGAGCTGTCGATCTCCGGGTTGGAGTCGGTGAGCAGCACCTCCACGGTGGGGACGAACACGCTTCGGATCTCGGGGACGGCGGCCCGCACGGTCTCGTTCACGCCGATCTGCGCGGGCGTCCAGTCCCAGGCCGCTGCGCAGCCGTGACCGACCGCGAAGGTCGGGGCGTGACGGTTCAGCAGCCTGCTCGTGGCCATCTCCGGATCATGCGCCGCGCCCCGGGCGGGACGTTCGACGAAGGCGCTGGAACCGTTGGCGGCCCGGACCGTCAGGGCGCACTGGAACAGGGCGAAGGCGTCCTGGAGGTCCCGCTCGCCCACCTTCTGGGTGTTGACCAGCGTGACAGTGATCGTGACCGTACCGCTGTCATGGTCGAGGCGGCGGACGTTCACCCGGAGCTGGACCCTCTCGTCCAGGTCCACCCGCCTGTCGCCGTCGGGCGTCGTGACATCGATCGTGAGGTCCGGGAGATCGAGCTCCTTGCGGCGCCACTGCTCCCGTTGGTCCGCGGTGGTGCGGGCCTCGGCACGACCGGCCGAGATCGGCCTGCCGTCGGCGTCGGTCGGCACGTAGACGGCCGCGCGCGACGACACCACGATCGAGCCGCTCTCGGACGGGTCGACCGCGAAGGTCAGACCCATGGAGGATGGACGCCGATCCCCGGCAGCCGCGACCTCCCGCGCCGTTCCCGACTCCTCGGAGTCCTCGCGCCGGAGTTCCGGAGCGACGTCCAGACCGTCCACCTCGGCAGCGTTCTCGTCCCTGACCGCCTTCGTGGCACGCGGATAGAGCACACCGGTCAGATAGCGGTCCATGGGCGCGTCCTGGGCGAGGATCTCCTCGCGTTCCTCCGGTGCCGCGTCCGGAGAAGGGCCGAGCAGTTCACGGCGGAGTCCCGCCAGAAGCTCCTCGTCACGCACCCGGTAGTGCTCGGAGTGCCGGCCTGCCCCGTGTGTCATGCGTTCTGCTCCTCGTCCATGGCGGCCCGGCGGTACCGGCCGATACCGGTGATCCGCGGGGCGATCCACACGCCCCGGTCACCGAGTCCCGCGTTGGCCCCGGCGGCGATGCTGCCCGTCACCGTCTCCAGTGTGTCGATCCGCAGGCCGTGGATCTCGTCGGGCCACCGAGGCTCCCAGGTGCGGCTGACCTTCTGCACCTGGAACAGCCCCGCACGGAACCGACGCGACGTCTCCCCGATCTCCCGGCCGTCGTGCAGAAGGACGTACGGCGGGCTCTGCGAATCGCCCATGGGCAGGTCGTGCCGTCTGCGCAACACCACTTCCTGACCGGGGCGGACCCGGTCCAGAAGATAAGCCTGGGTGGCCGCGGCGTCCGTCCCGTGACCGGGAGGGTCGTCCCGGCTCACGTCGCCCGCTGCGGCGACGATCCCGAACCTGTCGTACGACCGCCACGAACTCAGGAAGAGGCGGCCGTCGTGCCGCCTGCCCGCCCTCTTGAAGTGCGGCAGCTCGGGCGGCGTCACGTGGTACAGGTCCTGGCGAGGACGAGTCATCGCCACGTACAGGGCGCGGGCCTCGGCAGGGAGGTCCAGTCCGTCCTTGTACCGCTTGTGGAGATCTGCGACGGTCGGCGGGGACAGGACCACCACCCGGTCGAACTCAAGGCCCTTGGCCCGGTGGACAGTTGAGACGACGATCCGCGCCGTCTCCGGGTCGGCCCCCTCGTCGGGGAACCGGCCCTCCGCGACCGCACGGCGCAACCGGTCCACGTCCAGTACACCGCGTCCGGCGCCACGCGCCACCCGACGCAGCATTGTCCACAGTGTGCCGGCGTCCGGTGAGTACGGCAGAGGGATCTCCGCGAGCAGGGAGGAGAACCGGTCCTCGGTGAGGCCGGTCGCCTCCGTACGGCGCAGCAGCTCGGCCACCCAGTAGGGCACCGGGCGCTCTTCGAGCGGGCGCCGCAACCGGTGCTCGACACCGTGTGTGTACAACAACTCCGAGACCACGAGGGCCTGTTGGTTGTCACGGGTGAGGACGGCGCAGGTGTCGGTCAGGTCCCTGAGGCCTGCCAGGGTGAACGCGTCGTCGAGGTCGCTCATGCCGTTCGCCGGGTCCAGGAGCAGGTCGCGCAGTCCGTCGTAGAGGTTCTCCGCCTCGCTCGGGTCGTCGAGCCGCTGGAGGCGGGGACCGTACGCCAACGCGACCCGGGCCTCGGGGGTGGTGGCGCGGAAGTTCTGGGTGAGTCGCAGCTCCACTAGGTCGTCGGGGTAGGAGCAGCGCAGCCAGTCGAAGAACCGGCCCGTCTCGTCGGCCCGTTCAGCGAGATCCTCGATCTGGAACCCGTACACGGACTGGGCCGCGTCCCCGACCACGGTGAAGCCGCAACTCTCCTGATACCGATCGAGGAGCGCCTCCACCAACTCACGGCGCCCGCCCAGCAGATCCTGCACCTCGTCGATCACGACGTGCGCGGGCGGGACGGCGTCGCCGATCTCCAACGCGCCCTTCTCGACCGCCTGTGCGGCGGAGGCGATCCGCTCGTCGAAGGCGACCGTTCCCCACTCGACGTCCGGACGCGACTGCAGGAGCACCTCGTAGGCCCAGGCGTCGAACGTCCGGGCGCGCACCCGATGGGCGCGTTCGCCGTGCCGGGTGATCCGTTCACGCAGCTCCCTGGCCGCCGCCCGGGAGAACGTGAGCACCAGGATCTCGGCGGCCTCCAGAGCTGCCTCCGGATCCTCGTTCCCGCACAGCGCGTCGAGCCGACGTACCAGGGTGTGGGTCTTGCCCGCACCGGCCCCGGCGGTGACCAGGACCCGTGCGTCCCAAGGCTGTTCGACGACCGTCCGCTGCTCGTCGGTGAGTGGGGGACTGTCGAGGTAGGCGTCGGTCACTTACGGCTCCAGAGGTGCTCGAACTGTGTGAAAGCGAGCTTGGTGTCGAAGTTGGCGATGTTGTCGCTGACGTTGAGGATCAGGCAGGTGTCCTTGCCGCCGTTCTTCGGGCCGCGCAGACCACGACCGATCATCTGTTGGTAGCGGTTGGTGCTGTAGACCGGGCGGGCGACCACCACGACCCGAGTGGCCGGAGCGTCGAAACCCTGGGTCAGGACACCGTAGTTGGTGAGGACCCGAATGCGTCCATTGCGGAACTCCTCCACCCTCCGCCGCCGCTCCTGGGTACTGGTGGTGGCGTCCACGGCCGCGGATTGGATCCCCTGGTCGTTGAGCATGGCCGCCAGGTACTTGGCGTGGTCCACGGAGGTGGCGAAGAGCAGGGTCGGCCAGTCCTTCGGGAGGCCGGCGATCGCGTCGACGATACGGCGACTGCGCGCGTGGTCGTCGGCCAGCCGCTGCTCGGCGGCCGGGGAAAGCATCGCCATCCGGTCGGCCTGATCCTTCTCCTCACGGGTCAGCTCGATGTGGCCGCCCTCCAGGGTGCGGTGTTCGACCTGCGCGAGCATTCCCCACTTCTGCAGGTCCCGATAGGGATCACCGGACGGGAAGACGCCCTCGTCGAGTCGCCGGTTTCCGAAGCGGATCACCAGCCTGCGGGTCTCGTCCTCGTTCGTGTTGCGGAACGGGGTGGCGGTCAGACCGAGCAGGTGTCGCTTGGTCTCGTACTGGGTGAGCCCCAACTGGCCGAGGACGCCGGTGTACCGCTTGGAGATGGCTGTGTGGGCCTCGTCCACGATCACGAGCGAGGCCTCACGCAGCCACGCGTACCCGTCGGCCTCCAGGCACCGCTCCAGTTTGGCGTCCGTGGCGACCACCAGATGCGGATGTTCGACGACGTCGCCGATCTCGTTGCCGCCCCAGAGCCTGCTGATGGTCAGTGGGCACTCCGCACCGACCTTGCTCCAGACGAACTTCCAGCTCTGTACGGCCTGTTCGCACAGTTCGTCGGACTGGGCGATCCACAGGATCGGTCCCTTCAGATCCCCGACGCGCTTGACCCAGCGAATTACGGCCTCGGAGGTGACCCGGGTCTTTCCGGCACCGGTGGGCAGGGAGAGCATGCCGCGTTGGGGCGCCAGCCGGTCGAGCATGGTGGTGATGTTGCGGGCCAGATCCTCCTGGTACTCGTGGAGGCTCGGGAAGTCCCGGGGGCCGTCGACGGTCTCGGTGGACGGTGGGGCCGGGGTCTTCGAGCCCGCGAAGGCGGCCGGGAGCCGCAGGTTCGACACGAAGGCGACAGCGGACGGCGAGCCGCTGTAGGAGAGCGGCGCATCCGGGAACCGGGCCTGGATGTCCCTGGCGTGGTGATTGAGCACACCGTCCCCATGGGAGTTGAACGACATCTGGGCGATCCGGTGGCCCGACGGCTCCGCCCCTCCGGTCTCGTGCTTCTCGGCTTCCACGAGCCCGTCGGGCAGACCGGCCCGGAGCGCTTCCGCGCCGATCAGCAGCTCGATCTTCGTCACCACGTCGTCGGTGGCGCGCACGGCCTTGCGGGCAGCCTGCAGCGCGCTGTCCCGCGCCATCTGCTCCTGGTGCTCTAGCACGGCCCGGCAACCGGACGCGCCGAGCCCCAGCCCGAGTTCACGGTCGATCAGACGCAACATAGGCTCGGAATCCAGCGGTACCCGGACCTTGACCATGGTGTCCTGTCGCACCGCGTCCAGTGGTGAGGCATGCGTGCCGTTGGGAGTGCGGGTGATCTCCTCCAGTTCGGTGCAGCGCTGCACGAGGCTGTTGCGGTTCGAGCTGTTGAGGCGCAGCCGCAGACCGGGGTACACCTCGACCAGTGGCACGGGGTCGCCGTCGAGGACCTCCCGGGTCTCCTTGCTGATCACGTCGGCGTGGCGCAGCATGCCCCACTTCTCGACCATCAGCTCGGCGTCCCCGACACTCGGCATCAGCAGTGCCGGAAGCCGCTCGGCGCGCAGGGCCCGGTACTCGACCGCCCCGACGGCGACGGTGATCTCACCGTCCGGACGCGTGTCCCAGGTGTCACCGATCCGGCAGCGGGTGAGGGAGTCCTCGGGGAAGTCCGCGCCGACCCTGGTCAGCATCACGTAGGTGGCCCCGACGAACGCGTCGTCCTCGCTGTGGGACACCTGGTCTAGGAGTGTCTCCCAACGATCGCCCGGAACCTCGTCGATCGTGGCGGGGAGGCGCAGCTTGCGGGCCTTCTCGGCGGAGAGGTCGGCCACCGGCAGGACATCGCGGTAGGCGCCCAGTTGGGACCCGACGGCCTCGCCCAGCGGCTTGAGCCCCTGGGAGGTGGCGACGGTCCCGTACTTTCGCAGCATCCAGCGGATCGGGGAGACGACGGCCTGTCGTGTCGCGCTCTGCGCGCCGATCTGACGGGTCCAATTGTCGACCACGGCATCGTCGGGAAGCGCCTTGAGGAAGGCCGCGCGTGACTCCTCGGAGAGCACGCGGAAGAGGTGCAGGGGACCACCGATCGGGGCGCCCTCCACCTTCATCCGGTTCAGCGTGGGACGAGGAGCACGGCTGTCGAGACCGCGCAGATAGGCGGCGTGGACGGCTTCCCGATACTCGTCGAACCAGGCCTCTCCTTCCTTGGGCTGAACCCCCGAGACGGGATGGTCCACCAGGCCGATCTGCGTGAAGAAGGGCACGTCGTCGGAGTGGAAGGACATGTCCACGGCCACAGTCCTGTCGCGTCCGGCGTCGACCACCGGGCCCGGCACCATGCAGTCCTCGACCGGGCGGAAGCGCCCGTCGACGGTCCGCACATGCAGGGTCGCACGAGGTGTGGTCACCCGCTCCAGCACCTTGTGCCCCAACCGACGGACCCCGCCCAGGCGGAACAGCTGCCAGAACCGCTCCCACTCCGCTCCCCGGTAGCCGTCGAAGCCCTGGTCCAGGACGCTGACGAAGCGTCCCTCGATATCGGCCTCGCGGATCCCGAGGACGTTGAGCGCGTAGGCGAGCGACGGGTCCTGCGCGAGTGCGTCGACCACGTACACCGTGGACTCGGGCAGCCCGTCCTGGTCGGCACGACGAAACACTCGACCGGGCGTGGGCGGTACGAGTCCGTGTTCGTCGGTGAGCACGATGTGCGCCTTGCGTGCTTCCTCGGCGTACGGAGAACGGGACTCGACCATGTCGGCGAGGATCCGGATCGCCACCGCGGAGGCATCGACACCGCCCGCCTCCACCAGGGCCTCCAGCCAGGCACGGACCTCCGACCGCGTGTGGCCGGCCGCGTCCAGGATGTGCTGGACCTTTCCGGAGCGCAGGGTGTCGACCTCGGCGGACGGATGCAACCAGTCCGAGGGGCGCCCCGGGCAGCTGTGCCACACCCGGAGCCAACCGGTCGTCTTCTTCGGGTCCTTGTCGAGCCGAGGGTGCACTCGCAACTCGGTGGGGACGCGCAACACGCCGTCCTGGTCGGGCAGCGACGGACGGACCGCGGCGCAGGCCCAGATCTCCCGGGTCAGAAAATCGTCGGCCCAGCTGATCGTCTCCTTGGCACGGCCGGGAAGCAGGGGGAGGTAGGCGCCGGGGTCCTTCACGGGGGCGAGAGCGGGGAGAGAGTCGACGACCAGAGCCGCGGCGACCCTGATCATCTCCTGGTTGAAGGGGGAGGAATCCAGGAGGTTTTGTCTGTCCTCGTTCGTCTTCCACGCGCCGTTGACGATGCCGCTCAACGACATCTCGTACTTCGTGGGGAAGAAGGACCAGAACGTGCCGCGTCCACGGATCTGCGAGTTGACGTACAGACCGCTCTCCGGGTCCTCGCGGAGGGCCGGGACGGCCCAGGAGAGATCGAGGGAGAGCCGGTCGTGGAGTTCTCCCGCGTCCTCGCGGGCGGACGGCCCCGGCTCGTGGGAGGTGGTGAACACCCTCCACTCCTCGGATGCGGTGGATTTCCCGGTCCTCTCCTCGATCACGGTGTGCAGATCGCCGGACTGTCGTGTCGTCAGGACCCGACGAGCCACGGGCCGGGGACGGCGGTCCTCCAGGACGACTGTCGCGACGTGCGGGGAGAAGAGCTGGAAACCGGTGGGGAACTCGGCGCGGGGCAGGCCGTGGTCCTTGGCCCGGCCTCCGTGCATGTCCTTGCCCAGCCGGTCGTCGGCCCGGGGGAGCAACGGCAGACGGACGACAGTGGTCGCCCAGGACAGCAGCTCGTGCAGAACGGGATCACCGGCACGCTCGGCCGCCATGTCGAGCGGGCGGGCCATACGCAGCACGGGCGCGTCGAATTCCTGACCGTATCGGGCGGTCACATCGGGCACGGAACGGATCTGGTCGTACGACCAGACACGGTCGAAACCGAAACTCCCGGAACTGCTGAAGAATTCAGGTGCGTCGGTCACCACGAGCACCGACTTCACGCCCACGCCGAAGCGGCCGATCTGGCCTCCGCGCTTTTTCGACATGCTCATCCGGAGAATTGTTTCCGCACCTTCGGCGGTGACCGGACTTCCCTCGTTCGCGCAGTACAGATGGGTCCCTGTGAGGACCACATGGACTCTTCCACCGGGCTCGGCGGCGATCTCGTCGGCCGCGTTCTGAACAAGCTCGAAAAGCTGACGGTCGCCGTATCCGCCTTGGGTGATACGGCGTTCGCCATTGGCGTGCTCGGCCACGAGGCCCGGGTCGACGGAATAGGTCTGGAGGACTCGGGTGGATTGTTCGAGAACGGTTTGGATCACGGAGGAGGACGACGGTGACATTGCTCCAGCACTCCTGTTGGCGTAATGGTCCGGAAGGAAATGGGGAGCGCCGGGCCGGCGGTACGTCTCGCCGGCCCATCCGCTTCCGTCGTGCTGCGGCCGTCTCCGGGCGTCCGAGCCCCACGCTCTCGCAGAGATGGGGACTTCGATGCTCCGTGACCAGCAACGTTGGTGATGGTGGGGGACTTCACTCAGGGGTGGGAGGGGTCTCGTCAGGCAGGTCCGCGACCTTCTTGGCCAGGTCGGGGAAGTTGTCGGAGAAGTACTCCTCGGTCGTCTCGAACCGCTGGATGATGCTTGCTACCTCCGCCTTGCTCTTCGCCATCGTGATGGTCAAAGTGAAAGCACTCAGGTCGCGACCCGAAAACATGTAATCGTCGTCGCTCTGTCCGTCCATGAAAATGTGAGCCCCCTGCGATGTCATAACGGTTGAATTTTGTGCACGGGGCTGAATTTGGACATGGAGAACCCCCCGTGGGCGAGTTGCTTTTCGCTTACGCCGAACCACGGTAATGGGTCCGCTTGGTGTTCCGCCAGTGTCTTGGGTGGACGCAGAGTGGCGGCGATTACGGGAATACTTGGAGTGCGAGAAATCTGATGGTGGACACACTTCTGGCGCGGCCGAACAGTCTCTCTTGTGGAGAGGATGAACGGGGCGGAAAATCCGCCGAGTTGAACCCTACCGGTCGGGCGGGGCTGAAGTCAACGCCCTTCTGTCTAGCCCGGACGGCTCCCTCTGGAATGAATGCGAACGGGAGTAAAGTAGGGCAATTGTAGGCATTTGGATGACCTGAGTGACCTGTAAGGGTGGCTGCGGAGCGATCAACTGTCAGTTGACAGTCTTCCTCGCGTCAAATTAGCCTCCTGTTCGCCGCAGGCGAGCCGTCTGTGGCTCCCAGCTATGAGCAGGTGGCGCGTGGAGACAGGTGAGGAGTTCGGGCCCTGGCTGGCCCGGCAGCTCAAACTCGCAGGCAAGTCGCAGGCCGAACTGGCCGAGGAACTACAACTGACACGGGCCGCCGTCTCCGCGTGGATCACCGGCAGGTCGACCCCACGCCCCACGGTCATGGCCGACATCGCCAAGGCGCTCGGTACCGACCTCGGCACGGTGCACACCCGTACCACCGACACTCAGATCGGCCTGCCGATCACCTGGTACCACCGTCACGGCTATCCCGACGGTGGGCGTGACCTGGGCAATGCCGCCGCGTTCGCCTTCGACGCCGACGTACAGGTGCTCGCCCGGGAGACCTGCCAGAACAGCCTCGACGAACGCCTCACCGAGAACGGACGGCCCGTCAGAGTCCGTTACACACTGCACGAGTTGACCGGTGAGGCGCTCGACGCCTTCCGCGAGGCGATCCTCTGGAACGAGCTGTTCCCCCACTACTCCGCCGTCTCGGAGAGTGCCGGCAGCCAGAAGGTCGGCCGGGTCGTGGACGCCGGTGTACGAGACATGTACGAGAAGGGGCGTCTGCTCCTGTTGCGGATCGACGACTACAACGCCTCCGGACTCATCGGCGACGACTACGAGGACGGCAAGTTCGCCGCAGTGGTCCGACGCCAGCTGGAGAGCCTCAAGTCGGGCCACGGCGCGGGCGGTTCATATGGACTGGGCAAGGCGACGCTCTGGGCCACGAGTGCCCTGGGGCTCGTACTCATCAACTCCACGCTGTCGGTTCCGCACGAGGGGCGGACCGAACGGCGGGTCGTCGGACGGCTCGAACTGCCCTGGCGCCAGGTCGAGGGCCGCCAGTTCGCGGGCCCCGCCTGGTTCGGTCGCCCGGATCCCGAGTCGGAGGGAGCCGAAATCGTCCGCTCGTGGTGGGCGGACGAGGAGACCGTGGAACGCCTGCACCTCACGCGAGAGAACGACGAGCCCGGCACCTCCTTCCTCGTCGTGGGAGCGCACGATGTCGCCAGCCTCGACGAGAAGGTGTCCGACATCGAACTCGACGCGGAATCAGGCGACCTGGACCAGGACGCCCACGGCGACACCCGGGATCTCGGGAAGATGCACCGACGCCTGGTCACCGCGTTGGGGCGGGACTTCTGGGCGGCGATGACCGGCGGCGGCAACAGGCTCCCTCTGTTGGAGGTGTCCGTCCGCTCCCTGCGCAACGGCGAAGTCGTCATTCCCGACGAGCAGGTGGATCCCACTCGTGAACAGCCCTCCCGGACCCGTGCCTTGAGGGCGCACTACGAAGGTGCCACCGTCGACCGGCTCACCGAAGCCGGACAGGTCGCGGCGCGCAGTGTGCCCCTGAAGCTGCCGCGCTCCGGGGGCGCCACCGGCACCCTGGGCACGCATCAGGCGATTCTGCTGGTCACCGAGGACGCGCAGGACAGGGACGGGGACAAGAATCAGGTGCATTCGCTGCGCGGGAACCGGATGACCGTCAAAACGGCCGGTGTACCGAGGCTGTCGGTCGGGACCAACCCGTTCCAGGCTGTTCTCCTGGTGGGAGAAGCCGCCGGGGAATCGGTTCCGTTCGCGAAGGAGGCCGAAGAGTTCTTGCGTGCCTCCGAGCCACCCGAGCACGACAGGTGGGGACAGACCGAGGAACTGACCCTCCGCTGGTCGCCCTCCGCCTACCGTCGCATCAACCAACTGACCACCGAGGTCAACAACGCGGTCAAGGAGATCGTGGCCCGCCCCCGGCGTACCAGGGCCGAGGGAGGGGAGGCCCTGCGCAAGGCGTTGACAGTGCGCGCCACACCTCAGGTCAAGGTGCCCACCGGGCCCGTGATTCCGGTGCTGGACGGGCTGGAGGCGACGGTCGGTGAGGCCGGGGAGTGGCAGATCGTCGGCGAGATCAGCATCCCCAGAGGCGACGAGATTACCCCGATGGTGCCGGTCGCTCAACTGGACGTGCGCTCCGGGGGGCTTCCGAGACTGGACTGGGCGGAACTCGCCGCGATCGAGGGTTGTGAGGTGCAGGACGGTGTCCTGTACTTCCCGCCCGGGACACGTCGTGCGAAGTTCCGAGGGGCCACGGACGTCACCAGCCATCCGGTCAGAACCGCGTTCACCCGCCTCGTCGTCGAACTCCGGACCGGCAAGGGGGAATGACACCGTGAAGATCTACCCCTACAAGCGACTCAACCGGCCCGTCTCGGTCAGGGTGACCTCGGTGTCGATCAGGCTCTCCGACGGGACCCGCGACCAGTTGGAGACCACCGCGTACTCCACCCAGCAGCAGACCGTCGCACTCGGTGTGGCCGGTCGCGACGACTGGGTGAGCGCCACGATCGGCCTCTCGGCGACTTTGCCCCCAGGGGCGAACGCGCCGGACGCCGCATGGTCCGACCTGGAGGTCCTCGCCGTGCTGACCGACGGCGAGACCAACGTCCGTACCTCCGTGAGACTCGACCGGGACACGGAGGACGGCCGGGACTGGTCCGGTTCGCTGGAGGTCGTCCGTGACGACCACCTGGGGCGGGCCTCCCTGGCCGTGCTCGCCGTGGGCACGGTGGACGACGTACGCGGACGGGTGATCGCAGAGACCGACCGGAACTGGATCATCGACACGGTCTCCGACGAACTCGTCCGCGGGCTTCAACTGAACGTCCAGAAGGCCTCGTTCCCGAAGAGCGCCCGCGAATGGCTTCGCGCCTACGCCGACGTTCCCTGGATCGTGGACCCCGCGGCCCGCGTCCCCACCGTGTGGGTCAATATCGAACTCGAAGGCGTCATGGACCTGTTGGACAGCGTCGGTTCGGGAGTGGAGAGCAAGGTGCGCGACCTGCTGGTCGCCCAGATGGCCACCGACGTTTGGACCGCGGTGTTCCACGCCGCCATCGGGGACCTGGAGGTGGAGCCCGGAGGCGGTCCCGTCTTCCCGACCGACTGGCAGGGCGAGGTGCTGAGGGAGATGCTCCCGGACGTGATTCCAGGGGCGCACGTAGAGGAAGCCCTGCGCCAGGTCCACCGACGGCGCACCGGGGAGTCCGGCTGGCCGGAACTCCAGACCCGCATCCACTACGCGGCGATCCGCCGTGCCGAAGCCCGAAAGGCCCTCGGATTCGTCATCCGGGGTCTGGAGCAGGCGAACCGAGCAGGTGAGGCATGATCACTCGACCCAACCACGTACCGGAGCGGCTCGGACTGCTCGCAGCCTCGGCCATGGAGCCGTTCCTCAACGAGCAGTTGCTCTCGGGCGAACAGGTGCACGGAGGCATCGACCTGGCGAAGGTCGTCGAGCCGCTGTCCGAGGACGACGCCAGATGGGCCGTCGAGCCGCTCCGCAGCCTGGTCGAGGACGCCATGTTCGAGTTCCGGGAGGACCGCACGCGGGCCGACGCGTGGCTGGCCCCGCGGCTCCACGCCTCACTACGTCTGACACGGCGGGAAGCCGCGGACCGACGCCTCTGGAACCACCTCACCCTCGCTGTGGCCCCCGACTATGTCGCCTGGCGGCACATCTCGGCCGGGACGGCGAACAGGCCGGAGCGGCGCATCGCCACCGAACGGTTCCGGGGTCCCGCGGACCGGCAGTGCTTCTCCCGCCTCTGGTGGGCGGCCGAACTCTTCCGGAACGGCCCGGACTACGAGCCGGTCGTGGCCGCGTGCGGAAACCAGGACCTCATCCACACCGTGCTCCGGCAGGACCTGCTCGACCACCGCCCCTCGGCCCAGGCCATCGTTCGACTGCTGAGGACCGGAAGGGTCACCACCGGACGCGAGTTCACTGGTCTCTGTACGGCGATCAACGCGGCCGGAGCGACGCTGACCTACGACGTCATCGGGCCGGACATCACCAAGGACCCCGCCCGGGTGCGGGACTGGGTTCTGGAGGCCCAGTCGGCGCCGCCGGTGGGAAGGCACAGCCTTCCCCAGGGGCCTGACGAGGATCCAGCGCCGGAGGAATCCGTCGCCGCGCTCACCACCTGCTTCGAGGACCTGTTCGCGACCGCCCCGGTCAGAGGGAGGACGAGCGCCGACTGACGAGTGCGGCCGGACGCGGTGAACCTCCGACGACGGCCGGACTCGTCGTCGGAGGGACGGAACGGGGCGGGGGCTGGGTCGCGGGACTCGGGCACTTCCCGGTGCAGGAGTCGGAGGCGCCGCAGCCGTCTCTGCGCAGCTTGGCCCGCTGGCTCTCGGTGGCTCGCTGCCAGGGCTTGCGCAGTATGTCGGCGTCCGGTGCGGGCAGGCCGAGCGCGGCACTCAACAGGTGCGCGCCGAACAGGGGCGGCACCGCGTTGCCCACCTGCTGGGCCTGCGCTGTGCCGGACCACGGATAGTCCGGCGGGAAGCTCTGCAGCATCCCCGCCTCGTTCATGTGGAACCGATCGCCCTCGCGGACGATGTTCTCGTCGAGGTGCTCGAAGACCACGAAACGGGAGATGCGCCCGGTGACGGTGGTGGCGGGCTGCCGGTCGGTCCGCACCCCACGCCGGCCGGGAATCCCCGAACTGCCGTAGTTGGAGCGGACCAGGAAGGGAACAGCGCGTCCCGGGTGCTCGCCCACGGGGTCCGCGAGGACGTCGCCCATCGACCGCCAGGGCAGCAGGTCCGAGTAAACAGAAGGACTGGGGTTCTCGTCGAGCGTCGGCTGTCGGACCTGGTCCGCCTGTTGCCCGTTCTGCCGGTTCCACGCCTTCGCGTCGTAGGCCCGGTGGGTGGCTCGCGGGAGGTGGGAGACACCGAGCCCCTCACGTCGGGCGACCAGTACCGCGCGGGTCCGCGTCTGCGGCACCCCGTAGGTCTCGGTGGAGAGGACTCCGACGGTCACGTCGTACTTGGTGCCGTCGGGCAGGCCCGTCTCCTTCAGCACCGTGGCGTAGTGCTCCCAGAGCGCGATGACCGCCGGGACCTGCTCCAGGACGATGACGTCGTAGGGTCTGTGGCCACGGTTCGGGCTCCGGGTCGCCTGGATCGCGTACCGGAGAGGTTCCAGCACCATCGCGGTCCGCGGGTCGGTCAGGGTGCTGAGGTCCTTGTCGATGGCCTCGTCGGAGTCACCCTCCGTCAGCCGCTCGATGTATTCCTTGACCTCCTCCAGGGCCTGCCGCCCGGCGCCCTTCCCGGCCACCGAGTACGTCTGGCACGGTGGGCCACCGGCGAGCATGTTGATCTCCGGCGGCAGGGACTCGAAGGCGTCCCGGCGCACCGCGCTCACATCGGCGTGCAAGGTCTCCAGCCCGGCGGCGTACCGCGTGAGACATGCGCTCCGGTCCCACTCGATGCCGAGACTCCGGATGTCCAGAGCATGTCCGGCGACGTCCAGGCCCCCCGGGCCGGCGAAAAGGTCCAAGATGTATGGATTGCCCAGGATGGACCGCTGGGACGCCGTGGTGCTCATGAGGCGGAGTCTAGCCGGCGGCGAAGATCATCTTTCCCGTAGAGGGCTGCCAGCACGGAAAGCCCCAGAGCTCGCCCCACGGGAGGCGGTGTGGCCTGGCCGACCTGGCGGTATCTGGCGGTCTTGAGCCCGGCGATCTCCCAGGTCTCGGGGAAACTCTGCAGCAGTGCCGTCTGCTCCACTGTGAGCTTCACCATGCCGTCCCGGCCGAGTTCCGGGTTCCAGTCGAAATCGGAGTCGGGCAGCGCGTCGCCGACGGTGTGGGCGTTCACGCCCATCGTCGCCCAGATGTTCTTGGCTCCGGACGGGCCGAGGTCGGCGCCTCCCCGGTTCCGTGAGCCGCCGACGAGGGTCGGGGCGGGACGGTCCGCCTGGGCGGACCAACGGGCCGCGTCTTTCCAGCCGTTGGAGGCCATGGAGGCTTCCAACGCCGCGCCGGCCGTCATGGGTTCGTGGACGGTGGGCGCCGGCGGTCGGAACGCCTGGGCCCGCTGTCGTTCCACGGCCACCAGCACGCCCTCCCGGCGGCTCTGCGGCACCCCGAAGTCGACGGCGTTCAGGACGAACCAGCTGAACTCGTATCCCAGATGGGCCAGTTCGGCACGGGCGAAATCACGGAACGGCTGGTACTCGTCCGATTCGGCGAGACCGGGAACGTTCTCGATGAGCACTGCCCGAGGTCTGATCGCGTGGACGAGGTAGACCGCGGCCCTCAACAGGCGCTCCTCCGCCTCGGAATCCGCTCGACCGACGGTCGCGCTCGACTTCACTCGCGGCAGGCCCGCCGACAGGAGGTCCACGTCGTGGCTCACGGGGTGCTCGGCCGGATCGAAGTCCAGAAGGCCCGTGTGGAGCACGTTCCACTGCGGCCGGTTGGCCCGCAGAGTGGCGACGGCCGCTTCGTCGTCGTCGAGGAGCAGGCGCGGCTCGAATCCCGCCTGCTCCAGTCCGAGAGCGAGCCCGCCTGCCCCGGAACACACATCCACCAACGTCGGACCACTCATTCCTTGCTCCCCCTCGTCTGCTCCATAAGCCGTTGTTCTACAGTGGCCACCACCCGTGCGGCCACTGTGTCGGGGGTCTCGTGCTCCCAGAAACGCAGCACTGTCCACCCCTGCGCGATCAGGTGCTCGGTCGTCTCCCGGTCGCGGGCCATGTTCCGGTCCAGCTTCTTGCGCCACCACTCCGCGTTGGCCTTCGGCCGAGTCGCGTGCTCAGGGCACCCGTGCCAGAAGCATCCATCGATCAGGATCGCCACTTTGGCCCGGGTGAAGGCCACGTCGATGCGGCGCCGCGCCATGCCGGGCACCGGGTATTCCACCCGGTAGCGCAGCCCCGCGGCGTGCAGCAGGCGACGCACGGCCAGTTCGGCCCCCGTGTCCTTGCTGGGCTGTCGGGACATGCGTGCGGAGACGCCCGGCGAGGAAGGTCTCACGTCGTCCAATGTCGTCTTGCCTCAGGAACGTGGGTCGGCGCAGTCGATGACCACCGCATCCTGCCGGCTGGAGTCGGTCGCGCGGAACCGAACCGGCGGACGCTCTGGCCCCACCGAGGACTTGGGGGCGACGAAGGTGAACGCCATCACGAGGTCACGCGGGTCGACCGATCCGTCGGACAGGTTCCGGGGCTCGGACTCCACCACGGGATAGAGCACCAGCGCACCCCGACGGGGACGGATGTACTGCTCGACGGCCGCGTGGGAACGCCGCGAGGGGTTCCGCGGACGGGCCGGTCCCGTCGACGTCAGGCGCCCTGCGCCCCGTGACAGCCCGCGTAGCTTGCCCCCGACCCGCACCAACAACTGGCCCCCCGCTGAGGCGGCCAAACCACAGCCCGCCCCCGAGCCGCAAGCGTCGTCGCATACTGCGGCAACAAATCAACGTCCCCCGGCGAAGCCCCCTCAGACGCAGCGAACGCCTCATAAGAAGGCACAGTCCCGGTCACGATCCCCAGGTTCGGCGTACCGCTGGCCGCCAGCTCCCGCAGCGACCCCTCTATCGTCGCGAGGTGCTCCTCATGTGACGGGTACTCCACAGCCAGCGAGGCATACGCCCCCACCAGCTCGGCCAACTCCCCCTCCGGCCAGTGCAGCACAGCCACCGGGAACGGGCGGGACAACGCCTCCCGGTACGCCCCCAACTCCGCCCGCAGCCGCGAGATCTCGGCCTCAAGCTCCGCGGGGTTGTCCGATCCCAGGGACCACACCCTCTTCGGGTCGTGCAGCTCGTCCAAGGACACCGACGACGAGTGCAGCGTGTCCGCCAGCGTGTCCCACTCGTCGTGGGACACGCCCAGCATGCGCCGCACCCGGTGTCGGCCGTACAGCAACGGGTGAGTGGAGTAAGGAGGTTCGGGGACATCGGTCAGTAGCAGCGTCACGCCCTCCGTGAACGTCTCCTGCGCCGCCTCCAACTCGTCGTGGGACTCCAGGGACTCCGCGACGATCACCCAGGGGGCCGGGTCCCTCGGGGACTCCGCGCGGATGCCGTCGATGATGGCCCTGGCCTCGGCCTCGTGGTCGTACTCCCAGAGGTTCGAGGCCTTGAGGGCCCGTACCAGGTGCGGGGTTTCCAGGGTGTCCGGCGACGACAGCAGGCGGTCGTAGAGCGCGGTGGCGGCGGGGCGGTCGCCGGCCAGTTCCAGGTGGGCCGCGGCCTGGAGGAGCAGGGCTTCGGCGTCCTCGGGGTAGCGGGCGGCGGTCCGCTCCAGGCGGGCCGCTTCGGCGGGGTGGTCGACGTTCTCGGCGGGCGTGTCGGGGCGCATGAACGACACGGTACTGCCGATGCCGACGCAGATGGAGGCAAGGGGAGAGATAAGCGCAGGTCGGCCGGTGAGAGAGCGGTGGGGGAGGCGTTGGGGGCGCTGCGGGAGGCCGTCCCTCGGGGAACACCGTGTGGCTTTCCGGTTTCCGCCACCTATACGCACCCGCCCCACCGCCGTACCTCTACGCCTACGACGCCTACGACCCCTCCCCCCGCGGCTCCCCCCGCGCCGCGACCCCCATCACTCCCACTCCCACCCCCACAATCCCCGCCCCCACATACAACGGAGCCGCATACCCGAACCCCGCACTGATCACCAAGCCCCCCAACCACGCCCCCACCGCGTTCCCGACATTCGACGCGGAGACGTTCGCACTCGCAGCCAGCGGCACACCCCCCGCCGCGTCCGTCACGCGCGTGATCATCCCGGGGACCGTCGCGAAGCCGAACACGCCCAGCAGGAAGACCAGGATCACCGACGCCGGTCGGCTGCTCGCCAGCAGTCCGAAGGTGACCAGCGTGATCGCCAATCCGGCCAGGGACACGAGCAGCGTCGCGTCCCGGTTGTGGTCCGCGCCCCGGCCGCCCGCGATGTTGCCTACGACCAGGCCCGTGCCGTAGACGACCAACAGCCAGGCCACGTCGGTCGTGGAGAAGCCCGTTACCTCGGTGAAGGTGTACGCGATGTAGCTGAACGCGCCGAACATGCCGCCGTAGCCGAGGGCCGTGGCCGTCAGCGTCAGCCAGACCTGGGTGGAGCGGAAGGCGTGCAGTTGCGATCGGAGGTCGGGCCTTCCTCCCTTCCCTCTCTCCCCTCCCGCCCACGCCGGGACCAGTACGGCGATGGCGGCCAGCGCCACCGCCCCGATCGCCGTGATCGCCCAGAACGTCGCCCGCCAGCCCCACCGTTCGCCGACGAGCGCGCCGAACGGTACGCCCAGCACGTTCGCCACCGTCAGGCCGGCGAACATCGTCGCGACCGCGCGCGAGGCCCGTTCCGGGGGGACCAGGCGGCGGGCGACGAGTGAGCCAATGCCGAAGAACGTGCCGTGACACAGAGCCGCTACGACTCTGCCCAGCAGCATCACCCCGTAGTTCGGGGCCAGTGCCGACAGCAGGTTTCCTACGACGAACAGGGCCACCAGGCCTACCAGGACCGGCTTTTGGGGCAACCTCGCCGTTGCCGCCGTCACCGCTATCGCGCCTACCGCGACCGTCAGCGCGTAGCCGGAGATCAGCCAGCCCGCGGCGGCCGTGGACACGTGCAGGCTTCTGCTCACCTGCGGCAGCAGCCCGGCGATCACGAACTCGGTCAGACCGATTCCGAAACCGCCGAGCGCCAGTGCCAGCAGCCCGAGCCCGGGCCTGTGTCGGCCATCGGGCTTCGTGCTGCGGGGCTCAACTCCCTCCAGAACCCCGCCCAGTCAGATCACCACCCCGTCGATCTGCAACGTCTGCACCGCGCCCGCCGCGAACGTCGCGCTCACCGTCTTCCCGCTCACATACGTGTCCGAGTGGGAGGCGTACAAGTCGCCTCCACCACCCGTCACCGTGTTCCAGCGCGGGACCAGGCCGCTCGAACCGCCCGCCACCGTCGTGAACTTGGAGAGGTCGAAGGTCAACTTCGTTGACGACGAGCCCGTGTTGGCGGCGACGATCACCAACCGCTTCGCCGACGCGTCGTAGCCCGCCGCCGCGTAGCTCACGCCCGTGTCCAGGATCGTCATGCCGGGGCGGATGTGGCGGCTGAACTGGGCCATCACGTAGTACTTCGTCTGCACCGCGCCGGCCGTCAGCGTGCTCTGGTCGTACGCGATCATCGCCCAGCCCGAACTCGGGTCCATGACCTGCCAGTACGTCCACGCCGTGGGGTGCAGCCAGCGGAAGTCGTAGAGCAGGTTGCTCGCCATCGTGAGGCCTGTGGAGTCGCTGTCGCCGGTCTCCGAGTTCCAGAGGGCCTTGCCCGCCGTGGTGACCACGTCCGTGTAGAGCAGGTCTCTACGGCCGCCCGAGCCCTGGTAGCCGTGGACGTTGACCCGGTTCACGTACCCCTTCGTCGTGGACGAGAACGCGCTCCACGTCGTCCGCGCCAGGTCGTAGCTCGTCTCGTCCGAGGCCGAGATCTTCGTGCTCGTCAGGCCGCGGCTGTCCAACTCGCTGCGGACGTACGGCAGTACGGCTGCCTGGACCGTCGAGTCCATGTGGCAGCCCTCCTGGGTGCCGGTCGCCGTCCACCAGCTCGACGAGGGCTCGTTGAAGGCCTCGACCGTCGCGAAGTTCACTCCCCAGTTGTTCTTCGCGTACAGGGCAACGGACGCCAGGTGGGAGGCGTGTTGGCGGTAGTTCCAGGTCTGGAGGTTGTTGCCGCCGCCCGAGGCGCCCGACGGGTTGTGGTTCGAACACATCCACCACATGGGGGAGTTGGCGAACAGCTCGGTCGTCGCGCCGCGCGAGGTCGCCTTCACCAGCATCGCCCGCTGGGTCGCGTCCGCCGTCCACTTCCACGCCGAGGACGTGGGGTCCTCGTTGTTCCAGTCCTGCCAGTAGCCCTCGATCTGCTTGAACGCGGGGATGTTGGCGGAGGCGACCATCGACTCGCCGCTCACCGTGTTCGAACTGCACGCGCCCAGGTTGTAGCGGGCGATGTTCAGGCCCAGGCCGGGGAGTGAAGTGTCGTTGTACGTCGTCGACTTGGTGGTGAAGAAGATGTCGGCGAAGTCGTCGCGGGCGCCGAAGACGTTCGCCCACCAGGCGAGGGAGGTGCCCCAGCCCTCCCAGGTGCCGTAGGTCGTCGCCGGGTTGACCGCGATCGTCGCGTCGGCGCGTGCGGTACCGGTCGCCAGGGCGGTGCCGAGGAGGCCACCGCCCGCCGCGGCCAGCAGGGTTCTGCGTCGGATCATCTCTACTCCCGATTCGCTCAACCGCCGGTCGTCCCACCGGCGTCGGCCATCCCCCCGGCTCGTGCCACCAGGAAGCATCGGGTGTGTCGTGTGGGGTTGTCGAGGGTTGTGACACCCCTTTCTAAAACCCGTGTACGAAGGATCGAACAGGCGCCTTCACCGCTGACGGGAGTCACGGGTCTGGTGAGTTGAGGAGCTGCCCTTTATGGTGCGGCCCATGCGGGTCCCCGTCGTGCAGCACCGCAGCCGTCGACGCCGTGCGCTGCGCCGACGCGCCCTGTGGACCGGCGGCGAGTTCCTCGTCACCGCCGGGGTCGTCCTGCTGCTCCTCGTCGTCCACCAGTTGTGGTGGACCAACCGCGAGGCCCGCCGCGGCGCCGAACACCAGGTGCAGGCCCTGGAACGGCAATGGGCGACCCCCACATCCACACCCACGCCGGGGGCCACCAGCGGGGGTACTCCATCGGCCAACACGGTGACCAGCGACCGCAGTTCACCGCGCCGGAGCACGACCGCCGACACCGTCACCCCCCACCGCTCCCAGGCCTACGCCATCCTCACGATCCCCCGCCTCCACCTCCGCGTCCCGATCGCGGAAGGCGTCAGCAAGCAGAACGTGCTCAACAAGGGGTACGTCGGCCACTACCCCGGCACCCAACAGCCGGGCCAGGCAGGGAACTTCGCGCTCGCCGGGCACCGCAACACCCACGGCGAGCCGTTCAGGTACCTCCCGCGACTGCGCCTCAAGGACACCGTCCGGGTCGAGACGAGCGCGGCCACCTTCACGTACACGGTCGACAAGATCCTGCCGCAGACCTCCGCCGCCGACTCCGGCGTCATCCGGCCGATCCCGCGCTCGACCGTGAAGCCCGCCTACGGCTACAGCGACCCCGGCTACTACATCACCCTCACCACCTGCACCCCGGAGTTCACGTCCAGGTACCGCATGGCGGTGTGGGGCACGCTCACGTCCATGCGGCCCCGCACGTGACACTGGGGGTCCGTGAACCCGATTCCGGTCAGTCGGCAAGTACTGGGTGAACGCTGTCCCTTTCCTCTGACCACACGGACCGTCCATGACCGATTCCGATTCACTGTGCCGCTCCTCCCAGGGGAGCGGCACCGCACAGGCGGACACCGCGCGAGCGGACGCCGTGCTGGTCGCGGCCTCGCTCGACGAACCCGAGTGGTTCGCCGTGCTGTTCGACCGCCACGCGCCCACCATCCACCAGTACGTCGCCCGGCGCCTCGGCCGTGACGCGGCCGACGACGTCACCGCCGAGACCTTCCTCACGGCCTTCCGGATAAGAGCCCGCTACGACAGCGGGCGGGCCGGTGTCCGCCCCTGGCTGCACGGCATCGCGGCCAAGCTGATCAGCCGGCACCGCCGCGAGGAGGTCAAGGCGTTGAAGCTGCTCGCCCGCACCGGACGCGACCCGGTGGCGGAGACGTGGACCGACTCCGCCGACGACCGCGTCACCGCGCAGGCCGCCTCCCGGCCCCTGGCCAAGGCGCTGGCCGCTCTCTCCGAGGGGGACCGGCACGCCCTGCTGCTGTTCGCCTGGGCCGACTTCACCTATCAGGAGATCGCCGAGGCCCTCGACATCCCGGTCGGCACCGTCCGGTCCCGGCTCAACCGGGCCCGCAGGAAACTGCGCGTCACGGCAGGGCCGTACAGCCCGTTCGGCGGGCCCGACGACACCGCCGGTGATGCCGTCCAACCGCTCGAACCGCACGTATCCGAAGGTGACCCCGCATGAACGAGCCGGCTGATGCACGTGCCCTGCGCGCCGACGTCCCCCTGCCCGACAGCGACCGCCTCGCGCCGCAACGGGCCCTGCTCACCGAGGAGTTCCGGCTGGAGGCGGTCGCCGGACACCGGCCCGCCCCGGTTGTGCCGCCCCGCCGCAGTCGCAGGTTCGTCCTGATGACCGCCGTGGCGGCCACGGGCCTCGTCGTCACCGGCGGGGTCGTGGTCTCCCTCACGGACGACACCCCGGGGACGGTCCGCGCCACCCCCGCCGGCCGTCACCTGCTCTCCGCGCAGGCCTCCGCCGACACCCTCGAACTGGCCGCCGCCACCGTCGAGAAGCTCGGCACCACCGAGCCCGGCCCCAAGCAGTGGGTCTACGAGAAGAGCACGACGCTCGGCCAGGGCAAGCCCCAGACCTCGGAGGAGTGGACCCGCTGGGACGGCACGGGCTCCGCACGCCTGCCCGGCATCCCGGGCGCGGGCGACATCTCGCACTTCGACCCGAACAAACTCCAGGTCTGGTACGGGCCCAACCAGGAGGAGAAGTGGAAGAAGGAGGGCTACGACGACCGGTCCCAGCGCCAGTTCTACCGCTTCCTGAAGACGCTCCCGAGCGACCCCGACCGCATGATGGCCGCCATCCGCAAGGAGCACGCCATCGGTGACATCAAGGGCGAGACCGTGGCAGAGCGCGACTGGCGGGAGATCGACGTCCTCTACCGTTCCGTCCTGATCCCGCCGAACGTGCAGGCGGGCCTGTTCCGGGCGCTCGCGAAGATCCCGGGTGCCCGGGTGGAGAAGGGCATCAAGGACCCCGTCGGGCGGGCGGCCATCGGGGTCACCGTGACCTACGCCGAGCCCAGTGCCTCGGGCTGGCAGGGCAAGCAGGAACTGTTCTTCGACCCGAAGACGTACGTGTACCTGGGGGAGACCCTGCACGCCACGCCGATCGAAGTCTCCAAGGACGCCAAGGACGCCGAGGGCCCGTACGCCAACGCCTCGCCGGCGCCGGGTACGACCCCCGACGCGGTGATCACGGTCCGCGACGCCTGGGGCGTCGTGAACAAGCCGGGGGCGCGTCCCTGAGGCAAGCGGACCCGGGCGGGTGCGGGCGGACGGTTCACGCCCGCTCCCGCAGCACCACCACGCTCACCGACGCGAGCACCGCGAGTGCCGCCGACACCACCATCGCGATGTCCGCACCGTGGGCGAGGCCGCTCCCCGCCGAGGTGGCTATCGCGATCGTCAGCGCGACGCCCGCGCAGGAACCGATGTACCGGAACGTCTGCTGCGCCCCCGACCCCATCGCCGCCCGCTGTGCCGGTACCGACTCCACCGAGAGCAGGGGCAGCGCGGCGTTCAGCAGGCCGCTGCCCACGCCGGCGATCACCAGTCCCGGCAGCAGCCGTACCCAGGAACCGGAGTCCAGCGCGCCGAGCATGGTCAGGACGCCGGCCGCGTGCAGCAGGAAACCCAGGGCCAGTTGGTGCCGGGAGGAGACGCGGCCGGAGAGGCGGCGGGCCTGGAGGGCGACCGTGAAGGACAGCCCGGACCAGAGGAGGAACAGCCACGCCGTGTCCAGCGCGGACAGGTGCAGCGTCTGCTGCAGCAGCGCGGGCAGGAAGCTGAACAGGCCGATCACCGCGAAGCCCGTGAACAGGCCGCCCGCCGAGGAGGCCAGGAAGGGGCGGTGGCGCAGCAGGCTCAGGTCGATCATCGGTGTCGCGATCCGGCGCTCCACCAGCGCGAAGACGGCCACCAGCGCCACGGCCGCGAGCAGCAGCAGGCCCACCGGTGCGCGCAGCCAGCCGTCGCGGCCGAGCGTGAGGGCGGCCACGAGGGCGACCAGGGCCAGTCCGAAGGTGACCGCTCCGGCCAGGTCGGGGCGTCCGCCCCGCGGTGCGCGGGACTCGGACAGCGTACGGACGCCGAGGGCGGCCACGACGAGCGCGGCGGCGCCGAGCACGCCGTAGGCCACCCGCCAGTCGGGCATCGCACCGGCCACCAGTGGGCCGATCGCTATGCCGCCGCTGACGAACGCGCCCCACACACCGGTCGCGTGCAGTCGGCCGTGCGGGGTCGGGAAGGCGTGCACGATCAGGCCGAGGCTGCTGGCGAGCAGTGCCGCGCTGGACGCGCCCTGTGCGATGCGGGTGAGGGTGAACAGCCAGGTCGAGGAGGTCAGCGCGGAGAGTGCCGTGGTGATGCCGAGGGCGAAGGTGCCAGCCAAGAAGATCCGGCGGCGGCCGTAGTCGTCGGCGAGGCTGCCGGCGACCAGGAGGAGCGCGGCCAGGCCCAGCGGGGTGCCGTTCAGGAGCCAGGCCTGGGCGGAGAGCGGGGTGTGCAGAGCGGCGGCGATGTCGGGGAGCGTGACCATCGGCGCGGTGTACGTCATCAGGGCCACGGCGGTGGCCGCGCTGGTCAGGGCGAGGGTGGCGCGGGAGTTAGGCACGCTCGGCTCGCTCGGCTCGGAGACTGTGGGAGCCGCGGACGCCGGGGAGAGAGTTCGTTCACTGAACCTTGTCATGCGGAGTACCGTAGCACCGTAGGTTCGTTCATTGAACCTGGATGTCGGAAAGTGGCTAAGGTGGAGGGCATGGCACTCGGCAAGGACTACGCGGGACAGGAGTGCTCGATGGCCCGGGCACTGGAGGTGGTCGGGGAGCGCTGGACGCTGCTCGTCGTCCGGGACGCCCTCTACGGCGTACGGCGCTACAACGACTTCCTCTCCCACCTCGGCATCCCGCGCGCGGTCCTCGCCGCCCGCCTCCAGGCCCTCACCGCCGAGGGCATCCTCGAAAAGCGCCGGTACCAGGAGTCACCGCCGCGCGACGAGTACGTCATCACGGACCGCGGGATCGCCCTGTGGCCGGTGCTGCGCTCGCTCGGCCTGTGGAAGCGCGAGCAGTACGCCGAGACGCAGCAGCGCTACTTCCGGCACGCGGACTGCGGCACCGAACTCGGCCCGTACGGCGAGTGCCCCGCCTGCGCGGTCGTCGTCCCCGTCGAGGACGTCCTCGTGGAGCCGGGCCCCGGGCTCAATCCCGATCCGGCGGATCCGGTCAGCCGGGCACTCCTCAAGCCGAGGCGGCTGCTCCAGCCGATCGAGACCGATCGGGTATAACAGACGGTACGAGAACGCGGGTTGAGGGAGGGGGGCGGACCATGAACCACAGTCGGGTGACCGCCCTGCTGTTCCTGTTCCTGCTCCCGTTCGTGCTGGTGGAGGCAGGCGGCCTGCCGGCCACCGTCGCGCTCGCCGCGACCGGCACCGCCCTCGCCGTCTGCGCCCTCCTCACCGCGCGCTCCGCACCCGCCGTACCGCCCACCCGGGTCCGTACGGCCATCCGCGACCGGGCCCGCCGTACGGCGTTCCTGCCCCAGCGCGACCCCGACGCCTCGGGCCGCCCCCGCCCCCGAGCCCCCGGACACACCCTCCGGACGACCGCCGCGTAGGGCATCTCTCTCTGTTGCCTCCGCGCGGAGGCTCGTCACGCCGCCATGCCCACTCCCGGCACGACGAGACCCACGGAGGGCCCACCCATGCCTGCCTTCATGTCCCTTTTCACCACCCTGGTCGGCCAACTCGCCGACCTGCTCCACCCGTTGTTCGGCGCGACCGCGGTCGCCGCCGCGATCGTCCTGTTCACCGCTCTCGTACGACTCCTCGTCCATCCCCTGTCGCGGGCCGCGGCGCGCGGGCAGCAGGCGCGGGCGCAACTCCAGCCGCGGGTGGCCGAGTTGCGGAAGCGGTACGCGAAGCAGCCCGAGAAGCTGCAGAAGGCCGTACTGGAACTGCACGCCGAGGAAAAGGTGTCACCGCTGTCCGGTCTCCTGCCGAGCCTGCTGCAACTCCCGGCCTTCTTCCTCCTCTACCGGCTGTTCTCCGGCGGGGGCGACGACCTGCTCTCCCACCGGCTGTTCGCCGCGCCGCTCGACGGGCACTGGTCCGACGCGCTGGCCGGCGGCGGGGCGTTCGGGCCGGCGGGACTGGTCTACGTCGGGCTGTTCCTCGCCGTCGCCGCGGTCGCCACCTTCAACTACGTCCGTGCCAGGCGGACGGCCGTCGACTCCGGGACCGGCGCCGTCGGCAGGGTGCTGCCGTTCCTGTCCTTCTTCACGCTCTTCACCGTGGCCGTGGTGCCGCTCGCCGCCGCGCTGTACGTGGTGACCAGCGCGGCCTGGAGTGCCGTGGAGCGGGTCGTGCTCCAGACCTGACGGCGCGCGGTGACGGTCCAGTCCGTGAACCGGGTATTGCGGACTGGACCGGGAGCTTGGAGGATCGACCAGTCCTCCGATGGCTGCACCCATCGGTCGACCGTCCGCGATCGATGGAGATGGTGAACATGAAGCTGCTGCGAGTCGGTACGGCAGGGGCGGAGCGGCCCGCGCTGCTCGACGCCGAGGGGACCCTGCGGGACCTGTCCGGCATCGTCCCGGACATCGACGGGCCGCTGCTCGCCGACACCGCCGCACTGGGCCGGATCCGGGCCGCGGCCGACGCCGGGGAGCTGCCCGCGCTGGACGCCGACGGGCTGCGGGTCGGGCCGCCGCTGGCACGGATCGGCAAGGTCGTGTGCATCGGGCTGAACTACCACGACCACGCCCGCGAGACCGGCGCCGAGCCGCCCGCCGAGCCGGTCATCTTCTTCAAGGCGGCGGACACGGTCGTCGGGCCCTACGACACGGTGCTCGTCCCCCGTGGTTCGGTGAAGACCGACTGGGAGGTCGAACTCGCCGTCGTCATCGGCCGCACGGCCCGCTATCTGGACTCCCACGAGGAGGCGCTCGCGCATGTCGCCGGGTACGCGGTCGCGCACGACGTGTCCGAGCGGGAGTTCCAGATCGAGCGGGGCGGGACCTGGGACAAGGGCAAGAACTGCGAGACGTTCAACCCGCTGGGACCGTGGCTGGTGACGGCGGACGAGGTGCCGGACCCGCAGGCTTTGTCGCTACGGCTGTGGGTGAACGGGGAGTTGAAGCAGGACGGCACGACCGCCGAGCAGATCTTCCCGGTGGCTGAAGTGGTGCGGTATGTCAGCCAGTTCATGACCTTGTATCCCGGGGACGTCATCAACACCGGTACGCCTGCGGGGGTTGCTCTTGGGCAGCCTGAGCCGAAGCCGTTCTTGCGGGCCGGGGATGTTGTTGAGCTGGAGATCGCGGGGTTGGGCAAGCAGCGGCAGGAGTTCAAGGACGCCTAAGGGGTGGGGGCTGCTTGTTGTTTTGCGGGTGCGCGGCCGTTGTGGCTGGTCGCGCCCACGCGGCGGAGCCGCAAATCGATACAGCCCCGCGCCCCTTAGGGCATGACCTCTACGCCAATAGAGAGGCGAGCTTGCGCCAAGCCTCGCGGGGGAGGGACTCGCGTGCGGCCCCGTCGACCACCTGGAGCGCCACGTGGTCCGCACCCGCCGCCAGGAAGGTGTCGATCCTCGCGCGGATTGAGGACTCGTCGCCCCATGCGAACACCGCGTCCACCAAGTGGTCGCTGCCGCCATCCGCCAGGTCGGACTCCGTGAAGCCGTTGCGGAGGAAGTTGTTGGTGTAGTTGGGGAGGGTCAGGTACATGGCCAGGTAGTCGCGGGCCAGGGCGCGCGCTCGGGTCGGGTCCGTTTCCAGGACCACCTTCAACTCCGGCGCCAGCAGCGGGGTTTCGCCGAGAATGGCGCGGGCCTTGGCCGTGTGGTCGGGGGTGACCAGGTACGGGATCGAGCCGGCCGAGCGGTCGCGGGCCAGCTCCAGGGTCTTCGGGCCGAGGGCGGCCAGGAGGCGGCGGTCGGCGGGGACTCCGGCGGCGTCCAGGGCGTCCAGGTAGGTCACGAGTGCCGAGTACGGGCGGCGGTACTGGTCCGCCAGCTTGGCGTGGCTCACCCCCAGGCCGAGCAGGAAGCGGCCGGGGTGGGCCGCTTCCAACTCCGCGAAGCCCGCGGCGCTTTCGGCCGCGTCGTACTGCCAGATGCTCTGGATACTGGTGCCGACGGCGAGCGTCGAGGTCGCCTCGATGAGCGGTACGGCGTGCTGGGCGGCGCTGCTGCCGCCCAACCAGACGGCGCCGTAACCGAGTTGCTCCAACTCGGCTGCCGCCTCGGCGAGTTCACCGCGCCGGGCCGGATCCTCGGTGCGCAGGCCCACGCTCCAGATACCGTACCGCCCGACCGTTTCCCTCAGCCTCTTCGGCGTATCGCTGCTCATCGCTGCTGTTCCTTCCGCTGTCCGGCCGTCTGTACCTGTGGACAGTGCCAACCGGAGCCGGGCCCCGCTTAATCCCGTCGTTCGTCGTCCAGGAACTGCTCCAGCGCCGCCACCACGAACCGGTGGTCCTGCAACTGCGGCAGCCCGCTCACCGTCACCGTGCCGATCACGCCCACGCCCTCGACCCTGATCGGGAACGAGCCGCCGTGGGCCGCGTACTCGTCCGGGTCGAGGCGGGAGGACTCCTCGAAGGTGCTGCCCTTGGCGCGGAAGCGGGTGCCGACCAGGTAGGAGGCCGCGCCGAAGCGCTCGACCACCTTGCGCTTGCGGTCGATCCACGCGTCGTTGTCGGGAGCCGAACCCGGCAGCGCCGCGTGGAACAGCTGCTGACCGGCGCGGCGGATGTCGATGGCGACCGGGGCCTGGCGCTCCCGGGCCAGTTCCACGAGGAGCGAACCCAGTGCCCAGGCGTCGTCGTAGGTGAAGTGCTGGAACACCAAGTGCCGTTCCTGCGCTTCGAGTTCCTCGACCGTTGGGGTGATCTCGGGGGCGATCCGCTGGGTGATCGCGGGCTTGTGCTGGGTCACAGGGTCACCGTCACTCCGTCGCGGGCGCTGCGGCGCGCGGCTTCCAGTACGTCGAGGGCGGCGGCCGCCTCCAGGGCGGTCACCGGGTTGGGGGCGCCGTCACGGAGGGCGGCGGCGACGGCCGCGTAGTACGCGGGGTAGTCGCCGGGGAGGGTCGGTTCGGGGCGGCCACCGCCGGTGAGGGGGGACTCTCCGGCGCCGACACGGCCGTAGAGCGACTCGGGTTCCTGGCCCCAACTGTCCGCCGTGTCCGGGCGCTTGCCGTCGCGCAGGTCCGCCTCCTGGGGGTCGAGGCCGTACTTCACGTAGCCCGCCTTGGAGCCCAACACCCGGAAACGCGGGCCGAGTTGGGCCGTCGTCGCGGAGACGTACAGGTGCGAGCGGACGTCGTTCGTGTGGGTCAGCGCGATGAACGTGTCGTCGTCCGCCTCCGCGCCCGGGCGGCGGATGTCCGACTCGGCGTACACCGAGGCCGCGGGGCCGAAGAGGGCCAGCGCCTGGTCCACCACGTGACTGCCGAGGTCGTAGAGGAGACCTCCGATCTCTGCCGGGTCGCCGGACTCGCGCCAGCCGCCCTTGGGCTGTGGGCGCCAGCGCTCGAAACGGGACTCGAAGCGCCAGACGTCGCCCAGCTCGCCTTCGGTCAGGAGCTTGCGGAGGGTCAGGAAGTCGTTGTCCCAGCGGCGGTTCTGGAAGACGGAGAGGAGGAGGCTGTGTTCCTCGGCGAGGGCCGCCAGCTCGCGGGCCTCGGCTGCCGTGCCGGCGATCGGCTTGTCCACGACGACCGGGAGGCCTGCCTTCAGGGCGGTGGTCGCGAGCGGGACGTGCGTCTTGTTCGGGGACGCGATGACGATCAGGTCCAGGTCGTCGGCGGCGCGGTCGAAAAGTTCGTCCGGTGACGCGGCGACACGGACGTCCGGGAACTCCGCGCGGGCCTGGTCCTGCCGCTCCGGGTTCGAGGTGACGACCGTGTCGAGGGCGAGGCCCTCGGTGGCGGCGATCAGCGGGGCGTGGAAGACGGAGCCCGCGAGGCCGTAACCGACGAGGCCGACGCGGAGGGGTGTGCGAGTGGTGCGTCCAGTCATGCCCTCCACTTTGGCAACGCTGTTGCCAAAGTGCAAGTGGTGGGGACAATGGGGGTGTGAACAACAGCGCGCGGGGCGGGACCGGGAGTGGAACCGGGACGACTACAGGGACGGCGAAGGTGGCGGGTACGGGGGCGGCTACGGGGGCGGTGGGCGCGAATCTGCTCGCCCTGCGCAGCCACAACACCGCGCTGGTCCTCGACCTGCTGCGGACGGCCGGCCCGGACGGGATCAGCCGCCTCGAACTCGCCGAGCGCACCGGGCTCACCCCCCAGGCCGTCAGCAAGATCACGGCCCGGCTGCGGGACTCGGGCCTCGCCACGGAGGCCGGCCGCCGCGCCTCCACCGGCGGCAAGCCGCGTACGGTCCTGCGCCTGGTACCGGAGGCCGGACACGCGGTCGGGGTGCACCTGGACCGGGACGAGCTGCGGGTGGTGCTCGTGGATCTCACCGGGACGGTGGTCGGGGAGCGGGGCGCCGCGCTGGATCTGGGGGCCGGGTCCGGGGTCGTCGTGGAGGCGGTGGGGCGGGAGGTCGAGGAGCTGGTCGCCGGGACGGTGGGTCGGGAGGGCGAGGAACTGGTCGCCGGGACCGGGGTGCCGGAGGCCGCCGGTTCGGCGGACGGGCGCTCCGCGTCCGCCCCGCTCGCCGTCACCGGTCACCTGCTCGGCGTGGGCGTGGCGCTGCCCGGCCCGCTCGACCACATCCACGGTGTCCTGCACCGGGTCACCGGATTCCCGGAATGGGACGGGTTCCCCCTGCGGGACGCGCTCGCCCGGCGGCTCAGGGTGCCCGTCGTCGTCGACAAGGACACGAACGCCGCCGCGCTCGGGCTGGCCGTCGGCGGGGAGGGCGGGGCCTTCGCCTATCTGCATCTCGGGACCGGGCTCGGCGCCGGGCTGGTGATCGGCGGCGGTGTGCACCGGGGAGCGCGGACCGAGGCCGGGGAGTTCGGGCATCAGGTCATTCAGCTGGACGGGCCGCCCTGCGACTGCGGCAACCGGGGCTGTATCGAGGCCCTGTGCCTGGCCGCCGTAGCGCGCGGGGACCTTGATGAGGCAGCGCGGGTGCTCGGTGCGGGCGCCGCGAACCTCGTGGGCCTGCTCGACATCGACCTCGTGCTGCTGGGCGGCCGTACCGTCGCCGCCGACCCGGAGCCCTTCGTCCACGGCGTCGCCGCCGTCCTCGGCGAACGCGCCCGGCGCGAGGGCGCACGCGAGGCCGCCGTACCGGTACGGGTGGCCCCCGGCGGGGTGCGGGGCGTCGCGGAGGGGGCGGCGCAGTTGCTGCTGGGGCCGCTGTTCGGGCGGGCGGACGGGTAGGTGGTCCGGAAAGTGTGACACTTTCGCCAGATCTGTGACACTTCCGCCGGACAGGGGTCCCGCCGCGCCCGTTCGAGGCATTCTCGACCCGCGCTCGGCACGTCATCCCTGATCGACAGCCCCCGTCCGGCACGCTCATGTGCTTATGCGACTGCCCCTGAGACCGCGCACCCCACCGCGCATCCCACTGCGCACGCCCCTGTCCCTCTGCCTCGCCGCAGCCGCCCTCCTCCTCCCCGCAGCGACGACCCCGGCCCACGCGGCGGACACCACCCCCGCCTGCGCCACCCCGGACGCCCGCGGCTTCCCCCTCGCCACCCGCATCCACGACGGCCCCGACTCCTACGAGGCCGGCGGCGGCTACGGCACCTGGTATCTCGACCTCACCAACACCACCGCCCGCCGCTGTACCGGGATCCACCCGGTCGTCGTCCTCGTCGACGCACAGCGCGCCCTGAAACCGTCCCAGCCCAGGCTGGAGTTCTACGACGGCACCCACCCGCGCCCGCACCCCGTCCACTTCGACCGGACCGACGAGGCCGAACTCGTCGGCGCCTTCGACGACGGTTTCCCGGGATTCACCGTCGACCCCGGCAAGACCCTCACGGTGAAGGTGCGCCTCGCCCTCCCCCCGGACGCCGGACCGAACGAGATCACCGCCAACGCGGCCGTCGTACAACGCCATGCCGACGACGGGGACTGGGTCGGCCAGTCGAACGACTACCGCTTCGACGTCGATCCCGCCGACCCCGAAGCCGCCCCCGCCACCCCCGCTCCTTCCGCCGCAACCTCACCCCCCGCCGAGGATCTCTCGCTCACCGACGAGCTCGCCCGCACCGGACTCGGCACCGAACACCTCGTCCTCGCCGCCCTGTCCGTCCTCCTCGTCACCACCGGCGCCCTGCTGCTGACCCGGAGGCGCCGATAGGGCGACCGGTCACTTCTGCGACGATCTCCGCGTGGACTACCCGAACGACCAGGCCCCCGGCGCCCCCGTCCGCTCCGGCATCCCGGAGCACGGCCGTATCCCCAAGTACTACGCGGTCAAGGCCCAAATCGCCGCGCTCGTCGACGAGTTGGGGGAGGGCGGCCCGATCCCCACCGAGCGTGACCTCTCCGAGCGGTACGAGGTCGCCCGCGAGACCGTCCGGCAGGCGCTGCGCGAACTGGTGCTGGAAGGCAGGCTGCGCCGGCAGGGCCGCGGCACGGTCGTCGCCGGCCCCAAGCTGGAGCAGCCGCTGTCCCTGGCCAGCTACACCGAGGGCGTACGACGACAAGGGCGCACCCCGGGCCGCAGCCTGGTCGCCCTCGACCGCTTCCCCTGCCCCGACGCACTCGCCGCCGAGACCGGACTGACCCGCGGCGAACCCGTCTGGCACCTGGAGCGCGTCCTGCTCGCCGACGACGAACGGGTCGGCCTCGAAAGCACCTATGTCTCCGTCGCCCGAGTCCCGCAACTGGACACGGACTTCGAGCCCGACTCCTCCTTCTACGGCTACCTCAGCGCCCGCGGCATCGTCTTCGGCGACGCCGACGAACGCATCGAGACCGTGCTCGCCACCCCGCGCGAGGCCCTGCTCATCGGCACCCCGCCCGCCCTGCCGATGCTGCTGATCCACCGTGTGTCGAGGGATACGGAGGGGCAGCCGCTGGAACGGGTGCGGGGCTTGTACAGGGGTGACCGCTTCTCCTTCACCACGCACCACCGCGGCTGAACGGCATGGATGCCACCCCGCCATGATTGTCACGGGTTGATAACGGGTCTAGCCCAAAAGTGATCGGTCGTTCACGCTCTCGTAGGGAGCCGGACCTTTCCGGTTCCCGGATCCCGAGGAGCGTGGCCGTCGTGAGAGTGACAGTCGTCGGAGGCGGCGTGGTGGGCACCATGCACGCCTGGCAAGCGGTGGAACGCGGCCACGAGGTCGTACAGATCGAGCGCGAGGCGGAGGCTCGCGGCGCTTCGCTGCGCAACTTCGGGCAGATATGGGTGAGTGGCCGCGCGGGCGGCGAGGAACTCGAATCCGCCCTGCGGGCAAGGGAGTTGTGGGAGGAGCTCGGCGCTCGTGTCCCCGGGCTCGGCTTCCGGGCCAACGGGTCGCTGACCCCGGTCCGGGGCGCCCGTGAACTCGCCGTCGCCGAGGCCGCCGTGGCCCGCGAGGACTCCGCCGCCCGCGGCTACAAGCTCCTCACCCCCACCGAGGCGCGGGCCGTGAACCCCGCCCTGCGCGGCGACTTCACCGCCGCCCTGTACTGCGAGCGCGACGCGGCCGTGGAGCCCCGCACGGCCCAACTCGCCCTGCGCGCCGAGCTGTCGAAGTCCCCGGACTACACCTTCCTGCCGGGCCGCGAGGTCCGCGAGGTCGTCGGCGAGCACGCGGTACGCGACGACCACGGGGAGGTGCACGCGTCCGACGCGGTGATCCTGTGCACGGGCGCCTGGCTCGGCGGACTCGTCCGCGAACTCGCCGGACCCGAACTGCCCGTCCGCCGCGTCCGGTTGCAGATGATGCAGACCGACCCGCTCGGCGAACCCCTCACCACCTCGGTCGCCGACGCGGACAGCTTCCGCTACTACCCCGCCTACCGAGGCCAGGCCCTGGACCAACTCAACGCCGAACAACCCCAGTTGCCGACGGCCTTCGCGCACGCCATGCAACTCCTCATGGTGCAGCGCGCCGACGGCGGCCTGACCATCGGCGACACCCACGAGTACGAGCACCCCTTCGCCTTCGACACCACCGAGGACCCCTACGACCACCTCACCGAGGCCGTCGAGTCGCTCCTCGGCCGCCCCCTCCCGAAGATCCGCCGCCGCTGGGCCGGCGTGTACGCGCAGTGCACCGACCCCGCCCGGGTCGTCCACCGCCAACAGGTGCGCGACGGCGTGTGGTTGGTCACCGGGCCCGGCGGACGCGGCATGACCTGCTCCCCGGCCATCGCCGAAACCACCGCGAACGAACTGGACTGGTGAGACCTCTCATGACCCCCGTGACCCCCGACATCCGTCTTGTCGTCCTCGACATGGCCGGCACCACCGTCGCCGACGGCGGCCTCGTCGAGGAGGCGTTCACGGCCGCCGCCCGCCACATGGGCGAAGAGCCTGCGTCCATGCTCGACCATGTCCGCGCCACCATGGGCGAGTCCAAGATCTCCGTCTTCCGGCACCTGTTCGGCGAGGAGACCAGGGCCCAGGAGGCCAACAAGGCCTTCGAAGCGGCTTACGCGGAACTCGTCGACGGCGGCCGGATCGCGGCCCTGCCCGGCGCCCGCGAGACCATCGAGCTGCTCAAGTCCCAAGGCCGAACCGTCGTGTTGACGACCGGCTTCGCGCGCCCCACCCAGGACGCGATCCTGGCCGCGCTCGGCTGGCAGGACCTCGCGCACCTCACGCTGTGCCCCGCCGACGCGGGCGGCAGAGGGCGCCCGTACCCGGACATGGTGCTGACCGCCTTCCTGCGTACGGCAGTTGCGGACGACGTACGACAACTCGCCGTCGTCGGCGACACCTCGTACGACATGCTCAGCGGGGTCCGCGCCGGAGCGGGAGTGGTCGCCGGTGTCCTGACCGGCGCACACGACGCGGACGCGCTGCGGGCGGCCGGGGCGACCCAAGTGCTGGACGGCGTGGGGCAGTTGCCCGGAGTGCTCGCATGACGACCTTCAGACGAGATCGACCAGGTCCGCGATGGAGTCCACGACCTTCGTGGGCCGGTAGGGGTAGCGGTCGAGGTCGGCCTTGGTCGTCAGGCCGGTCAGCACGAGGAAGGTCGTCATGCCGGCCTCAAGTCCGGCCAGGACGTCGGTGTCCATGCGGTCGCCGATCATGGCGCTCGTCTCCGAGTGCGCCCCGATGGTGTTCAGCGCCGACCGCATCATCAGCGGATTCGGCTTGCCGACGAAGTATGGCTCCTTGCCGGTCGCCTTGGTGATCAGCGCGGCCACGGATCCGGTCGCCGGGAGGGCGCCCTCGGGGGAGGGCCCGGTGTTGTCGGGGTTGGTGGCGATGAACCGGGCCCCGTCGTTGATCAGCCGGATCGCCTTGGTCAGGGCCTCGAAGGAGTAGGTCCTGGTCTCGCCGAGGATCACGAAATCGGGGTCGGAGTCGGTCAGTACGTACCCCGCGTCGTGCAGTGCCGTCGTCAGTCCGGCCTCGCCGATTACATAGGCGGTGCCGCCGGGGTGCTGGTTGTCCAGGAAGGCGGCGGTGGCCAGGGCCGAGGTCCAGATGTTCTCCACCGGCACGTCGAGGCCGATCCGGTTCAGCCGGGCGTGCAGGTCGCGCGCGGTGTAGATCGAGTTGTTGGTGAGGACCAGGAACGGACGTCCCGTCTCCCGCAGTTTCTTGATGAACGCGTCCGCACCGGGCACGGGGACGCCCTCGTGCATCAGCACCCCGTCCATGTCGGTGAGCCACGATTCGATGGGCTTGCGCTCTGTCATGGGTGGGCACTCCTGCGGTACGCGGGCATGTGAGGTGACCATGCTATGCACCTTCCGGCGCCGTCCCCCATACGGAGCAGCCGGGCGCGGCTGAGGATGCGGGCGTCCGCTGTGAGGAGGAGTCTCCAGATATCTGGAGGTTCACGATGGGTTCACTGAAAGTCACACTCTGTGCGGGAACCGCGGTGGTCCTCGCGGTGCTCACCGGCACCCCGACGGCGTACGCGGCGGACGGAGGCGATGTCTCGGTGACCCCCGCCTCCCCGGCCCCCGGCGCCGACGTCGCGCTCAAGATCAGCGGCTGCGCCGGTACGACGGGCTCGGCGGCGTCGGCCGCGTTCGTCGCCGACGCCAAGCTGGTCGGCGCGGCCGGCACCCTCGCCGGCGAGACCCGGGTCCGCAGCTCGCTGGAGCCGGGCAGCTACGACGTGAAGATCACCTGCGGGAGCGTGACGGTGAAGGGCGCGATCACGGTCGTAGCGGACGCGTCCCAGTCGCCGTCGGCACCCCCCTCGGCCCCTGCCTCGCCGGTCGCGCCCGTCCATGCGGGCGGCGGCGGTACGGCGCACCTGGCCGCCGTGGACGCGCATGCGGCCGGGCCCGGTACCGCGCACGCGGTGGTCGGTCTGCTGCTGGCCGGTGTCGCCGCGGCGGCCGTGGCGCTGCGCAGCGCCCGCCGGAGCCGCAGGGCGGCGGACTGACCGGCCATGTTCGATCACGACCGGTCCACCGAGCACGCGCGTTCCTCCGGCACCGGACGGCTGCTGACCGGGGTGGCCTGGGCCGTGCTGCTGCTCGGGCTGTGGCTGTGGGGGCAGGACCTCACCGACATACGGCAGGGCATATCGGCGCCGGCGACCGGTGACATGGCGGCCGTCGGACGGCCCCCGGAGGCCGAACTGCCGCCCGCGGCAAAGCCGTTGGGCAATGCGCTGCCGCAGCGCATCGACATTCCCCAACTGGCCGTGCAGGCACCGGTCGTGGCCCGCCCCCTCGACGCACAGGGCGCGATCGACCCGCCGCCGTTCGACCAGCCGGGCGTGGTGGGCTGGTACGGGAGCGGAGTGCGGCCCGGGGCCGCCGGCACCGCGCTGATGGTCGGGCACGTCGACACCGAGACCCGGCCCGCCGTCTTCTACAAGCTCAGCACCCTCCGCCCGGGCCGGACCATCCGCGTGATCCGCGACGACGGCAAGGTCGCCGAGTTCACCGTCGACGACGTACGCGTCCTGACCCGCGACCACTTCGACGCCCAACAGGCCTACGGCACCCGGCAGTCGGGCCGCGCCGAACTCCGACTCATCACCTGCGGCGGCACCTTCGACCGCGCCAGCCGCAGCTACACGGCGAACGTGGTCGTGTCCGCCTACCTCACCGGCACCGGTCTCTGACGCCATGACGCCACCTGGCCCGGCCGACGACCCGCTCCCCCCGAAGCCGCCGACCGGGCTGGTCCTCGACCGCGCGCGCACGGGCTGCGGGAGTAACCCGGCGGACGGCGCGGGAGGTCTGGAAACACAGTGGTGGAGGGTGTGAACCGGCCGGGGGCTCGGGCCGTTGGAAAAGACTTTAGAACGAATGAGCGGCCCGGCCTAGAGGGCGAATGACGCCATGTCCCGAAGTGGTAGCTCCCTGTCATATGCACAGGTGGTTCACGGTTCTACGGAGTCCTCTCTACGGAGTCCTCAGCTCGGCATCGTCCATGCCCCGCTCGATCACCGCCCGCGCGACCAGGTTCAGCGGCAGCCGGCGCCGCCGCGCGTACTGGCGCAACGCGATGAACGCCTCGTCGGTGCCGACCTGCCAACGCTCCGCGAGCATCCCCTTGGCCTGCTCGATCCGCACCCGGCTCGACAGCGCCTCCTGTAACTGCCCGGCCAGGGAACGGAATTGGGAGTACGTGCGATGGTTCTGCAGGCCCAGGGCGGCGGCGTCGGCGAGCGCCTGCGCCACCAGCAGCTCCGAACGCCCGCCGTCCGGAGCGTGATCGGGCAGCGTCGGCACGAACACGTTGAGCGCGCCGAGCAGGTCGTCCCGTCGGCGCACCGGCACCGCGAAGGTCGTCACGATGCCGTGCCGCAGGGCCCGTTCGGTGAACTCCGGCCAGCGCGAGGCCGCATGGGCCACGCGGATCGACACCGGCGGAACAGGGCGCCCGGAGCCGTAGCTCTCCAGACAGGGCCCGCCGGCATGCTGGGCCGCCAGCAGTTCGAGCGCGATCTCCTCCCGGTGACTGCTCGCGGCCAGCGACACCGCCGCACCGTCGTCGATCAGCATGATCCCGGCCGCCCACGCGGACAGCAGCTCCACGCAGTGGTCGGACAGCCGCCGTAGATAGTCCCCGGTGTCGAAGGCCTCCGTCAGTGTGTCGGCGGCCTCCACCAGCGCCGCGGCGAGCCGGCCCTCCCGGGTGGTGTCCTGCATGACGGCCGCCTTCCCCTACCCCTGAGCCGAGCGTCTACCCAGCGGGGGCGGGGTGTAACAGCTGGCCGACAACACTCCGGGCGTTCTCGTGGGCGGCACGCCACCTATGTCACGATTGAGCCTTGGATCGGTACAGCCAAGGGGGAGTTGGATGTACGGCAGCCAGGGGACCTCGGTCCCCTTCGGCACACGGGCGTCGGCGCTGGTCCTGGGAGCCGCGTTGTTGATCGCGGGCTGCTCCTCCTCGGGGGGCGGGGACAAGAAACCCGACGCGGGAGCGAAGATCACCCAACAGCCCGAGGGAGCCGACCCGATCTGGGTCAACCCGGACACCAACGCGGCCCGGCAGGTGGCCACTTACGTCAAGGCGGGCAAGACGGCCGACGCCGAGCAGATCAGAAAGATCGCCGAACAGCCGACCGGCGAATGGATCGGCGCGGAGAACCCGAAGGCGGAGGCCCAGGGCTTCACCGAGGCAGCCGACAAGGCCGGCCGCACCGCGCTCCTCGTCCTCTACAACATCCCGCACCGCGACTGCGGCCAGTACTCCCAGGGCGGCGCGGGCGACGGCGACACCTACCGCGCCTGGATCGACGCGGTGGCCCAGGGCATCGCGGACCGCTCGGCGACGGTGATCCTGGAACCGGACGCCGTCCTCCACCTGGTGGACGGCTGCACTCCCGCCCAATTCCAGGCGGAGCGCTACGACCTGCTCGACTACGCGATCACCAAACTCAAGTCCCTCAAGAGCACAAAGGTCTACCTGGACGCCGGAAACGCGGGCTGGGGCCACCCGGACGAGATCTACCAGCCCCTCCAACGAGCAGGCATCGCCAAGGCCGACGGCTTCGCGGTGAACGTCTCCAACTTCTACTCCACCCAGGACTCCATCGCCTACGGCAAACAACTCGCGTCGAAGGTCGGCAACAAACACTTCGTCATCGACACCAGCCGCAACGGCAACGGACCGTATACGGCCGGAGCCGCAGACGAGAACTGGTGCAACCCCCCGGGCCGATCCTTGGGCGAAACCCCGACCACAAAGACGTCAGACCCCTTGGTGGACGCCTACTTGTGGATCAAACGCCCGGGAGAATCAGACGGCACCTGCAAGGGCGGCCCCAAGGCGGGCGATTGGTGGCCCACCTACGCCTTGAAACTGGCGCAAGATTCAACCCCCTAGGGGCGCGGGGCTGTATCGATTTGCGGCTGCGCCGCGCGGGCGCGACCAGCAGCAACGCCCCTGTTTTTTAGGGGCGCGGGGAACTGCGCGACCAGCCCCCACGCGCCCGCAGCCAACTGACAACCTCTTACGGCACCTTGACCCACAGCGCCTTACTCGGCGTCCCCTGATCGTCATCCACAAACAGCATGTACCACCCCGACTGCACCAAGTTCCGATCCTTCGGCACAGTCACCGTGATCTTGTTCCCGGACGTCTTGAAGTCCAACGCGATAGACCGCTGATCAACATCCGTGACGTGCGTGGACGCACTCGGCCGAATCAACCGCACCTTCTTGATCGAAGAAGCATGCTGCGAGGTGAACGTCCCGGACGCCCCCCGCGCAATGCTCCCCGGCCCTCCGGAAAGATCCGGCCGAGAATCCCGGTACAGATACGGCGGCGTATAGATCTCGATCCGCTGCTCAAAAACCCCCGGCTTCGTGTTCGCCTTGTCCGCGTACAACGGATTGGATCCGAAGAACATCACCCGCCCGTCCGGCAACAGAATCGACCCGGAGTGATAGTTCCGCCCCACCAACGGATCGGCGACCTCCTCGAAACTGTTGGTGTCAGGGTGATAGAGCCGAGCCTGAAGGATGTCGGAGTTGCCACGCCCTCGATAGTCTTCCGACCCACCCGACACCAGCACCGTGTCATCAGGCAGGATCGACGTCTGCGGATACCGGGTCCCCTTCTCCAGCGAAGGCCCGTCCACGAACTTGGGGTTGGCGTCCTTCAGATCAACGAGCCGAGTCTTGTCGGTGGACAACTTGGACTCACCAACCCCCCCACCCCCAATGACCATGTACTTCTCGTCCTGAGCCGGAGGCAACAACACGGTCGCCGAAGTCTCCAGCATGTTCGGATCGCTGAGCCCCGGCACCTTCGTGAACGAGTTGGTGTCGACGTCCCAAATCCCGGGATCACGCCCCACGTTGTCCGGCCCGTACCCCGCGTTCGACCCCGAGTAGAACAACTTCCCGTTCTCCATCAGGAACAACGCCGGATACGTAGGGAACTGCCGCTTCGTCTTCGTGTACGTCCACTTCTTCGTCGCCGGGTCGAAGATCTCGTTCTTCCCCGGCACCAACTGCCCGATGTCATCGAGCCCGGAGACACTGAGCACCTTGCCGTCCGACAGAGTCGTCAACGTCGGATACCAGCGCGCCTCGTTCATCGGATCGACCTTGATGTACTTCTCGGCGACCGGATCGAACTCGTACGCGTTCTTGATCCCCTCGAAGTCCCGCTTGTCGAGCCCGAACTTGTTCCCGATGCCATACGTGTTGCGCTCGTCGGCGCCGGTCAGCCCCTGGATCCGGTAGTTGTCCTGCGTACCGGTCTCGTACTGGGTGCCTTCCTTCGGCGCCTCTACGACGACCCGGGCGTAACCGGGGTTGTTCCGCAGGAACTTGCCGGTCTTCTTGTCGAACACCTTCGTCGCGCGCGGGATCAGCGCCGAGTCCGTGGACACGAACGACTTGCCGTTCGCCTTGCCGGTGAACTTCGTGCCCTGGGGCAGGGTCATCGGTTTGTCGGGATTCTCGTTGTAGAGAATCATGACGCCGCCGGCCTTCTTGACGTCGCCCTTCAGCTTCTCGTACTTCTTGGTGCCGCCCGCGATGAGGATGTTGCCGTTGGCGAGTTGGGTGTGTCCCGTGCAGAACAGGTCGGCCGGAGTCGGGATCTTCTTGATGGTGCCCTTCACGGGATCCCAGATCCGCGACTCGAACTTCTTGGCGTTGAAGTTGTCCTGGTTGTTGCCCGAGCCTGCCACGAGCAGCACTTTCCCGGTGTGTAGGAGCACCGCGTGGATGGTGTCCTGCCGGTATTCCTTCGGGAAGTCGATGATGTCCCAGTGACCGTTGTCGGCTTTGTACTCGGGCTTGTTGATGACGTACTGGTGGTATCTCTCGGTCCCGAATCTGTACAGCCAGGGCCCGTTCATCCCGGCCAGGGCCAAAACAACCACCGTGCTGATCGCGAGTCGACGGGCACGGCGCCGGCCGGCTTCCTTCATTCCTTACGTCCCCCCAGTCCACCGAGCGCGATCTGCATGGTCTGCTCACCGCTGTTCGAGGCCGCCCAACTGGGTTTCTGCTGAGGGCCATGCGCGACCGGCAACGCCTGCGGCGGGGGAACGGCATCCTGAGGCTCGGCCGGAAGGACAGGCTTCTTCTTCTCCTGCCGCAGCATGTACCGCCAGGCCAGGATCGGCGACGCGGTGATCAGCAGGGCGAACGTCGCCCAGGTGATCATCGCCGGATGGGAGTGCCCGTTCTCGAACCCGGCCATCAGCGAGCCGCCGAAGATCAGGATGAAGAACCAGTGCACCCGGAACGTCCCGAACAGCGTGTCGGGGCTTGCCGAGTCGCCCTTGGGCGTGACCACGAACTTGCTCTTGCGGCGCAGTACGGCGTCCATCAGCGAGCGGGCGTAGATCGGCGCCGACAGCGCCGACATCACCATGCCAGCGACCCCGCCCGACCCCTCCGGTTCGTGCGGGGAGACGTTGTGCCGCCGGTTCCAGATGTAGAGGCCGATCTGCAGCGCGGACGCGTTGCCGTAGAGCATCAGCCACACCGTCGGGTCGATGTTCACGCCCGAGGCGCCCAGGCCCAGGAACAGCGCACAACTCAGCGCGGCCAGGATCCAGTTGAGGGCGGACATCGGGTAGAAGATGATCATCATGGTGTAGTTGAAGAGCTTGCCCGGAGGCATCGAGAAGAAGCCCTTCCAGTACTGCTTGAGGATCGTCTCGTACGTCCCCCGCGACCACCGGAGCTGCTGGGTGAAGAAGTCCGTCCAGGCACTGGGCCCTTCGCCGACCGCGAGCACGTCAGGCGTGTAGACCGACTTCCACTTCTTCCCGGTCGCCGGGTTCTTGGCCCGGTGCATCTCGAAGCCGGTGGCCATGTCCTCGGTGATCGAGTCGTACAGGCCGCCGATCTGCTGAAGTGCCTTGATCCGTACGGCATTTGACGTGCCGACGAACATCGGCGAGCCGTAGCGGTTGCCGGCCCGCTGGATCAGGGCGTGGAAGAGGAACTGCTGCGACTCGGCGGCCTTGGTGACCGGGCCCTCGTAATTGCCGTACACCTGGGGGCCGATGACGAAACCGACGTCCGGGTCGCGGAAGAAACCGAGCATCCGCTCCAGGTAGTTGGGCAGCGGCACGTGGTCGGTGTCGACGGAGGCGAAGTAGTCGTACTCGTCGCCGTGCGCCTCCAGCCAGGCGTTGTAGTTGCCGTGCTTGGTCTTCGCGCGGTGCGCGCCCTTGGGCTGGTTCCAGCGCTCGACTCCCTTGCGGGTGAAGTGATGCACGCCGAGCCGCCCGCACACCGCCTTGACCTCGGGGTCGTCGCCCTCGTCCAGCAGCCACACGTGCAACAGGCCCCGGTGGCGCAGCCGTACGGCCGCCTCCAGGGTCTTGGTGACCATCTCCAGGGGTTCCTTGCCGGGCACGAACGTCGTGATGAACGCGACGCGCGTGCCGGTCTCGGGCACCACCGGGATCGGGTCGCGGGCGACCAGCGTGGCGTGCGCGTTGGACAGCACGTTCATGCAGCGGAAGAACTCGATGAGACCGATCGCGACCAGCATCACGATGTCCAGTGCGGGCAGGAAGTCGTAGGCGGGATAGTCGCGTTGGGTCCAGTGCTCCGGCTGCATCAGCCAGCCCAGCAGGACCAGGGACAGCAGCGGCGCCGCACTCAGCATGAGGGCGGCGCGGACGCGGTGTGTCTCCTGTGACAGCAGTGACCGGTACTGGACCTTGTACGGCTTGTCCGGGTCGGGCTGTGTGAGGGGCCCGGCCAGGCGGCTGTAGTGCTCGTAGTCGTATCTCGGAAGCGTCTTTTTGATGCGGCGGAAGCTGCCGGTCCGGTGTCCCGGCACTCTGAGTTCGGTGGTTTGTGACGGGTCGAAGTTCTGCCGGGCGCCCGTCGGCGTCGACGTCATGAGTCATCCCCCCACACGCAGAAGAGCGCGTGTTTGTTTGTCTCGGCCGCCCGCCGGCGTCCCCCTCGACTCTCGACGGGCGTGTCAGTGGTGGCCACAGTCACCACACAGTCCGCTCACAAAGACATGCGACTGCGACCGTCCGGTTGCAAGATGCCCCCTCCGACATCTGTTCCTGGGCGGGGCCCCTCCTCCCCGCGAAACCGCGCAACCGGTTCCTTACCCCCTCAACTGCCGTGTAACGACAGCATCTTCAAAACCAGGGTTCTACGGTGTTCAGCTTGATCGCAAGACATGAAACGCGGTGTTAACCGGTCATACGCGTTCATTGGGGCGCGTGTGGGGATCATGTGGAGCCGTTGTGGACAGCCTTGTGCGCACGTTGTCGAAGTGTTCTCTTATGGCGCTCTCGGCACGATTCGCGTCCCCGGACCGGACCGCGTCGAGGATCTCCCGGTGCTGGCGGCAGGTGACGTGCGGATCCTGCGGAGCGGCCACGAGATCGGTGTGCACCCGGTGGAAGGCGTCCCAGAACGCCTCCAGGACCTCGCTCAGCAGCGCGTTGTCCAGCCCCCGGTAGAGGGTCGCGTGAAAGGCGCGGTCGGTCGCCGCGAGCCCCGCCCCCTCGGCGGCCTCCTGCTCCATCCGGCCCACCAGGGCGTCCAGTTCGACGAGATCCCGCTCCGGCAGCCGCCCCGCGAGCCGGGAGACGAGCCCCGACTCCACCGCCTCCCGCAGTTCGAGCAGCTGCAGCAGACTGTCCTCGCCGCGGTAGTGCCCGACGACGGTACGGAACGCGAGCCCCTCGATCATCGGCGCGAGCGACATCGGGCCGACGTACGTCCCGAACCCGTGCCGGATCTCGACGATCCCCATCGCCTGCAGCGCCTTGAGCGCCTCCCGCACCGAGTTCCGGCTCGCCCCGAGGAACACCATCAGCTCGGGCTCGGTCGGCAGCGGGGCCCCGGAGGGCAGCCGACGGTCGACGATGAGCTTCTTGATCCGCTCCTGCAGGTCACGGGCTGCCATGGCCAGAGAGTATCCGGCCAAACGGAGGGTGAGCTGTGTTCCGCCCCCGCGGATCCTCCGCCCATGCAAAAGGCCCCCCGCGGTGCGGAGGGCCTTGCTGTCTGTGCGCCGCCAGGGACTCGAACCCCGGACCCGCTGATTAAGAGTCAGCTGCTCTAACCAACTGAGCTAGCGGCGCCTGCTGACCTGCACAACTCTACCGGACGTGGACGGGTGCTCGTGACCACCCCCGGACGGGCCCCGGCGGGCCTCTGTACATCATTCGGACCGTCAACATGCGAGTCCGGAAGACAGTTGAGAAACTGGCGGACGTGCACGAGCGCGGATATTTCCACCTGGAGTGTGAGGGGCGTCGCATGGAGACTCCGGTATTCGAGGAATTCGATCCCGCGAGCGATTGCGACTGCCCCGGATGTGCCTACTGGCGGCGAGTTCTGCCCCATTCCCCGACCGTCCGCACCGGCGGCCACCACGCCGCCCAGCGGGTCCTCGTCGTGGCGGCCGCCGCGTCCGCCGCCCTCGCCGCCGGGCAGGCGGTACCGGCCGCCGCCGCCCCGCACGCCCCGGCCCGACCCGGCGTTCCCGCAGGTGACACGGGTGACGAGCCCGCGACCCCGCAGGGCAGCAAGGCCCCGCTGCACGGCCCGAGCGGGAAACCGGCGAAGCCGGCCGGTGCGGTCAAGGCGCCCGCGACCACCCGCGCCCAGATCATCAACCGGGCCAAGACCTGGATCGCGGCGCAGGTGCCGTACAGCATGAACGCGTACTGGTCGGACGGTTACCGGCAGGACTGTTCGGGGTTCGTCTCGATGGCCTGGGGGCTGCCGGGGAACGAATGGACCGGGAGTCTCGACCAGTACGGGGTGCGTATTTCCAGGGACGAACTGGAGCCCGGCGACATTCTCCTCTTCCACAATTTGGAGAACCCGGAGAAAGGTTCCCACGTCGTCATTTTCGGCGGCTGGACCGACTACACGCACACCTACTACATCGCCCTGGAGGAGACGCCCTCGCACGCCCGCCGCCAGTCCACGCCGTACGCGTACTGGAGCCACTCGGACAGCTATGTCCCCTACCGGTACAGGGGCCTGACGGAGAGCGCGGCGGAGCTGCCCCCGACGGCCGACCCGGTGCCTCCGGTGACCCCGGCCGGCGCGGTCACGGCGAAGACGGCGTATCCGGGAGCGGCGTCTTTCGGCCCCGGTGCCACCAACAAGTACGTCACCCAGCTCGGCACGATGCTCGTCGCCCGGGGCGCGGGCTCGTACTACACCTCGGGTCCGGGTCCGAGCTGGTCGGACGCGGACCGGCGGGCCACCCAGGCCTTCCAGCGGGCCCAGGGCTGGACCGGCGCGGACGCGGACGGCCTGCCGGGTCCGCAGACCTGGGATCTGCTCGTCACCGGCAAGGGCAGGAGCATCGGCGGCGCGGCCGTGGGAGCGGCGGGCCCGCCCGCCCCCGCCTCGCACGGCGTCCCCGGCTACCCGGGCCGGGGCATGTTCCGCCCCGGCGCGACCAACAAGTACGTCACCCAGCTGGGAAAGCAGCTGGTCAAGAAGGGATTCGGCAAGTACTACACGACCGGCCCGGGACCGCGCTGGGGCGAGCCGGACCGGCGCAACGTCGAGGCCTTCCAGCGCGCCCAGGGCTGGCGGGGCGGCGCGGCGGACGGCTACCCGGGCCCGGAGACCTGGCGCCGCCTCTTCTCGTAAGCCAACACATCCAAGCACTGTCATGGCGTATCTGGCGCGGAGGCTGGAGGCACCTATGAGTACGACGACCACATCACAGACGCCCGAGAACGAGGGGCCGCCCGAGGGACAGACCCGTCCCGCGCGGCTCATCCAGAACGAGGCGACCACCGAGATCCCCGTCCACCTGCTGTTCCGCGACGACCCCGACCCGGTGTCGGTGCCGCTCCGGCCCGCCGTCGTCGCACGCAGGCAGGGCACCGGTGAGCAGCCGCGCTTCCGCCGCCCGGTCCCGGCCAAGCCGCGCCCGGCCCCGGAGGTCGACCCCGACCTGGTGGAGCGCCCCGCCCGGGTGCTGCCCGGCACGGCGGGCGTGCTCGCCGGTTCCTGCGGACTCGCCGGCTGCCTGGCCACCTCGTGGTGGGCGGGCGTCCTGCCCCCGCTCGCGACCGAGGCGCTACGGCTGCCGTTCTACGCCGGTGCCGGACTCGGTCCCGCGCAGTGGGCCGCGTACGCCGGGGCCGGCGCGCTCGGTCTGTTCGGCTTCGGCGGACTGGCCCGGGGCCGTACCGGACGGGCCTGGGTGCTCGGCCTGTTCGGGCGGTACCGGGGGACCGTCCGGCGCACCGGCCTGATGTGGGTCAACCCGCTGCTGCTGCGCCGCCGCGTCGACGTACGGCTCCGGCACTGGCGCAGCGAGCCGATGCCGGCGGCCGACGCGAACGGGGTCGCGCTCCGGGTCGTGGTCCTCGTGGTGTGGCGGGTACGGGACACCGCGCGGGCCACGCTCGGGGTCGAGGACCACGAGACGTATCTGCGCGAGTGCGTGGAGGCGGCGCTGGCGCGGGTGCCGGTGGAGCCGCCGGGCGGCGGCGCGAAGGGCGCGGCCGACCTGGCCGTCGACGCGTTGTCCCGGCTGGTCGCGGCGGACTCGGCGCCGGTCGGCATCGAGGTGTTCTCGGTGCGGCCGCTCCGTGTCGAGTACGCCCCGGAGGTCGCCGCGGCGATGACCCGCCGCCGTATCGCCACGCTGGACGCGCAGCAGCGGGCGACGATGCTCACGTCGGTGGTCGACTCCGTGGAGGACACGGTGACGCGGCTGACCATGCGGGGTCTTGTGGAGCTGGACGACTACGAACGCAAGGCGCTGGTGAAGGACTTGACGGTCGCGTTCTGTTCGGGACGGGGAGAAGCCGCGCCGTGAGCGGTCTGGACACGGTCAAGTAAGGGCAATAATCTGAGACTTGGTCTAGACCTGCACGGCTCACGGAACTCCCCACACGTTCTCCAGGAGCGGCAGCATGCGCAAAAAGACCAAGTGGTACGCGGGCGTGCTCGGGCTCACCACGGCCGGGGCCATCGTGCTCTCGTCCGGGGCCGCGAGCAGCCACGGCTACACCGACCTCCCCATCAGCAGGCAGAAGCTCTGTGCCAACGGCACGGTGACGAACTGCGGTGACATCCAGTACGAGCCGCAGAGCGTCGAGGGCCCCAAGGGCTTCCCGGCGGCCGGCCCCGCCGACGGCCAGATCTGCAACGGCGGGATCAGCCGCTTCAGCCAGCTCAGTTCACCGGTGACCCCGTCCGGCGGCGCCTGGCCGACGACGAAGGTGACGGGTGGTCAGTCGTACACGTTCCGCTGGCAGTTCACGGCGATCCACGCGACGACGGACTTCAAGTACTACGTCACCAAGGCGGGTTGGAACCAGAACCACAACCTGGCCCGCTCGGACCTCAACACCACCCCGTTCCTCACCGTCCCCTACAACGGCCAGCGCCCCTCGTCGTCCACCATCTCCCACAGCGGCACCCTGCCCTCAGGCCTCTCCGGCCACCACGTGATCGTCGCGGTGTGGACGATCGCGGACACGACCAACGCGTTCTACTCCTGCGACGACGTCACGTTCTGAGCATGAGGTTCTGAGCATTGCTTGAGGCAGTTCGGCATCCCCCGGGGGTAGGTTCCCTCCACCAAGCGGTACTTGACCTCGGGGGACACCATGGAAGAGCTGTTCTACATCGCGCCACTTCTCATCATCGCCGTCGTGGTGCTCGGCGCGGTGAGCGTGATCCGCCGCTCGCGCCAGGTCAACAGCGCCTGGAGCAGCGGGCTCACGGCCGAGGCCCGCTGTCTGCGGACGTACACGACGACCAGCGGCGGCGCCGGGGACACCATGGTGTCGACGACGCTGCACCACGTCTACGAGTTCACGACGCGCGAGGGCCGAACGGTCAGGTTCGAGGAGCGGAACGGGCCGGGGACGACCCTGGAGGGCGACATCGTCACCGTGTACTACGCGGCCGATCACCCCGAGCGGGCCACCGCCCACGCCCCGTCCCGCGGGAAGCTCGCGGCGGGCGCGGGCTGCGCCCTGGTGTTCTTCGGCGTGATCGTCACCTTCTGTGTCGTCTTCATCCTCGTGGCCCACAAGATGTTCGACTTCATGGGCTCGTAGTCTCCCTATCTGACGGTACGTCAACTACCGTGCGCCCCCATGGAGTCCAGCAGGCGTACCGTCGCGGAACTCGTGCAGGCGCGGTGGGGCGACCACCGCCCCGGGCTGTGGTGCGGGCAACAGGTGCTCACCCACCACGAGACGGCGGCCGGCGCCGCCGCCAGGGCGGCACTCCTCACGGACCTGTTGCCGCGCGGCGCCGCACCCCACATCGGTGTCCTGCTCGACAACACCCCTGAATACCCCCTGTGGTTGAGCGCGGCGGCCCTCGCGGGCGCGGCCGTCGCCGGTATCAACCCCACCCGCCGCGGCCCCGAACTGGCCCGCGACATCCTGCACACCGAGTGCCGGGTCCTCGTCACCGAACGCACCCACCTGCCACTCCTCGACAACCTCCAACTCCCCGGCGTCCGCCTCCTGGTGACGGACACTCAGGCTTACGACGACCTGCTCGCCCCGTACGCCGACGCGCGCCCTTCCGCCTTCTCCCGCGCCACCCCCGACGACCGCATCCTGCTCTACTTCACCTCCGGTTCCACCGGCGCCCCGAAGGCCGCGATCTGCACCCAGGGCCGCCTGGCAGCGGCCGGCCGCTCACTGGTCGACAGCTTCGGGATCCTCCCGGACGACGTGCACTACATCTGCATGCCGATGTTCCACGGCAACGCGGTGATCGCCGACTGGGCACCGGCGCTGGCGGCCGGGGCGGGGGTGGCGTTGCGCCGCCGCTTCTCGGCGTCACGGTTCCTGGACGACGTACGCGCGTACCGGGCCACGTACTTCACCTATGTCGGCCGTGCCGTGCAGTACATCCTGGCCACCGGCGAACGCACCGACGACCGGGACAACCCGCTGCGCATGGGCTTCGGCACCGAGGCGGGGGCGGTGGACGCGGCGGCGTTCGAGCGGCGGTTCGGGGTGCGGCTGGTGGAGGGGTACGGGTCCTCGGAGGGCGGCGCCGCGGTGCAGTGGTCGCCGGGGACACCGACGGGGGCGGTCGGGCGGGCGGCGCCCGGGCTCGCCGTACTCGATCCCGAGACGCGGGCCGAATGCCCGCCCGCCGCCTTCGACTCGGCCGGCCGGCTGCTCAACGGGGAAGAGGCGATAGGGGAGTTGGTGAACCGTGGCACCAACCCCTTCGAGGGCTACTGGCGCAACCCGGAGGCGGACGCCGAGCGGCGCCGCGAGGGCTGGTACTGGACCGGTGACCTCTTCTACCGCGACACCGACGGCTACCTCTACTTCGCCGGCCGCACCGACGACCGTCTCCGCGTCGACAGCGAGAACCTGGCCGCCGCGATGATCGAGAACATCGTCGCCCGGTACGAGGGCGCCGACGCGGTGGCGGTGTACGCGGTACCGGACCCGGTGACCGGCGACCAGGTCATGGCGACGATCGCCGGCGACTTCGACCCGCTCGGCTTCGCGGAGTTCCTGCTGGCCCAGCCGGACCTGGGAACGAAAATGGCGCCACGGTTCGTGCGGGTGGTCCAGCGGATGCCGGTGACGGCGACCAACAAGATCCATCGGGCGGGGCTCAGGAGGGAGGGGGTCCGGTGCGCCGATCCGGTGTGGTGGCGGCCCCCGGGGGAGGCGGCCTACCGACGGCTCACCCCGGAGGACGCCGAAGGGCCCCTCGTCGGAACGAGGGGCCCTTCACCGGTGCGCCGCCAGGGACTCGAACCCCGGACCCGCTGATTAAGAGTCAGCTGCTCTAACCAACTGAGCTAGCGGCGCATGACTCACGCCTTCCGCTGGATCTGAGTCTCGCGGAGGGCGACGAGAAAAATACTACCTGGTCCGGAGGGGTGCTCCGAACCAGCCCGCGGCGCGCTAGATGGCCAGGGAGAGCAGTACCGGTCCCGCCTCGCGGTTCAGCGTGTCCGCCGCCTGGCGGAGGCGGTGGGCGTGCTCGACCGGGAGCGAGAGGGCCAGGCAGCCCACCGAGGAACCGGCCGTGATCGGGACCGCCGCGCACACCGTGCCCACCGCGTACTCCTGGAGGTCGAGGTGGGGGACGGTCGCCGGCTGGGTCTCCAGGCGGGAGAGCAGCAGCCGGTCGCTGGTGATCGTGCGCGAGGTGAGGCGGGCCATCTTGTGCCGGGAGAGGTGGTCGCGGCGGCCGTTGTGGTCGAGCTGGCCCAGCAGGCTCTTGCCGAGCGCGGTGGCGTGCGCGGAGAAGCGGAAGTCGACCCACTCGTTGACCGCCGGGGTGGTGGGGCCGGCCGCGTACTGGGTGATCGTGACCTCGCCGTCGACGTACCGGCTGACGTAGACCGCCGCGCCCAGGGAGTCGCGGAGCCGGTCGAGGGTCCGCTGGATCTGCTCGCGCACCGCCTGCTCGCGGCCGGCCGCGGAGCCGAGCCGGTTCAGGGCCTCGCCGGTGACGTAGGCGCCGTCGGTGACCTGCTCGACGTACCCTTCGCGGCGCAGTGTCCGCAGCAGTATGGTCAGGCGCTCGACGCCGAGGCCGGTGAGACGGGCGAGTTCGGTGTCCGTGACGCCGGTGGACTGCCTCGCGACGGTCTCCAGGATGCGCAGTGCGTCCTGTACCGAGTGGTAGGGAGCGGTCGGCTCGTGCATCAGCGCCACGGTGTTTCTCCCTGCGCTCGCTTTTTGGGCCGTGATACCGGACAGCGAATCCCCTCCACGATAGCTGTGAAACGGCCGATGTGGAGCGGCTGTTGGCGAGATTGTGGCCCTCTTGATGCCCTCCCAACTGCGACGCGAACCCTTTGGCATATGTCAAAGGAATGCCACGGGACGTGGACCTTGGGTGTTCGACTGTTCACTTGCTGTAGTTGAATAAATGTCAAAGAATCGCGCCGAGAAATTCCCGGGTCCGCTGATGTTCCGGATCGCCGAAGATTCGCTCCGGCGGGCCCGATTCGATGACCTTTCCCGAGTCGAACATCAGGACCTGGTCCGAGATATCCCGGGCGAAATTCATCTCGTGGGTCACACAGAGCATGGTGATGTCGGTGGTGCGGGCGATGTCCCGCAGCACGTCGAGCACGCCCGCGACCAGCTCCGGGTCCAGTGCGGACGTCACCTCGTCGAGGAGCAGCACCTGCGGTCGCATCGCCAGCGCCCGCGCGATGGCGACGCGCTGCTGCTGGCCGCCGGACAGCTGGGTCGGGCGGGCGCCGGCCTTGTCGGCGAGGCCCACCAGGTCGAGCAGCTCCAGGGCGCGCGCCTCCGCTTCGTCCTTGGGCATGCCGAGGACAGTGACCGGCGCCTCGGTGATGTTGCGCAGCACGGTCATGTTCGGGAACAGGTTGAACTGCTGGAACACCATCCCGATCTTCTTGCGGATCTCCCGGACCTGCTTCTCGGGCGCGGGGAAGAGCTGCTCCCCGTCGACGGTGATCGTGCCCTCGTCCGGCTCGGTCAGGGTCATCAGCAGCCGCAGGATCGTGGTCTTGCCCGACCCGGACGGGCCGATCAGGGTGACGTGCTTGCCGGACTCCACGGAGAAGTCGAGGTCGTCGAGCACGGTGTTGGACCCGAAGCGCTTGGTGACGTGGTCCAGGCGGATCAACTCACTGCCGTCCACCGGGGGGTTGGCGTTGGCGTCGGATTCCTTCGTCAGGGGCGTGTCAGCGGACAAGGCGTCGCTCCAGGGCTCGGATCAGCAGGGAGGCGGGATAGGAGATGAGGACGAAGGCCACACCGATCACCGTGATGGGCTCGGTGAACTGGTAGTGCTCCTGGGAGAACAGCCGGGCCTGGCCCATCAGTTCGAGCACGGTGATCACCATCAGGATCGGGGTGTCCTTGAGCATCGCGATCACGTAGTTGCCGAGCGCCGGGATCACCCGGCGGATCGCCTGCGGCAGGATCACGGCCGTCCAGGTCCGGCGCACCGGGAGGTTCAGCGCGGTCGCCGCCTCCCACTGGCCGACGGGCACCGCCTCGATGCCCGCGCGGTAGACCTGCATCGTGTACGTCGAGTAGTGCAGCCCGATCGCGAAGACACCGGTGGTCAGCGCGGAGAAGGTCAGGCCCCACTCGGGCAGCACGTAGAACAGGAAGAACAGTTGGACCAGCAGCGGGGTGTCCCGCACGAACTCGGTGACGACCCCAACTGGCCAGCGCACCCAGCGGGTTGGCGTCCGCATCAGCAGCGCCCACACCAGTCCCAGCGCGAAGGACATCAGCGACCCGAGGAGCAGTATCCGCAGGGTGACTTTCAGGCCGTCCCAGAAGTACGGCATGAAGTCGCTCACGGCGTTCCAGTCCCACTTCACGAGACCCCACCTCCGACGCCCACGGTCCGGACCCGCTTGGACTCGGTGCTCGCGGGCGCCTTGCCGATCCCGGCCTTGAGCCTCTTCTCCAGCCCGCGCATCAGCCGGGTGAGCGTGAAGGCGATCACGAAGTAGATCAGCAGGATGTACGTGTAGATCTCCGCGCTCTGTTGCAGCGCGAGCCGCACCAGGTTGGCGCTGAAGGTGAGATCGCCCATGCCCATGACCGAGACCAGGGCGGTGCCCTTGAGCAGTTCGATCAGCAGGTTGCAGAAGGACGGGATCATCTCCGGCACGGCCTGCGGCAGCAGGATCAGCCGCATCCGCTGCCAGGGCGTGAAGCTCAGCGCGACCCCGCCCTCCTGCTGGGCCGGGTCGACCGCGTTGAGCGCGCCGCGCACGATCTCCGTGCCGTACGCGCCGTAGGTCAGGCCGAGGGCGAGGGTGCCCGCCCACAGTGGGACGAGTTGCCAGCCGAAGGCGACCGGCAGGACGAAGAACACCCAGAAGATCATGACGAGGGCGGAGGTGCCGCGGAACACCTCGGTGTAGAAACCGGCGAGGAAGCGGACGATCCACAGCCGGTGGGTACGGGCGATGCCGACGGCGAAGGCCACGGCGGTCGCCAACAGTGCGCTGAGGACGAGGAGTTGGACGGTGGTCCAGACTCCTTTGAGGACGAGTTCCCAAAGGCCCGAGGTCATCCGCTGCAGAGCTCCTTCGCGGTGAGGTCCGTCATCTCGGCCTTGGTGAACCCGAAGGGCCGCAGGATGCGGAACAACTCCCCGCTCTTCTTGAGCTTGTGCAGCTCGACGTTGAAGGCGTCGCGCAGCTTCGTCTCGGTCGGCCGGAACGCGAAGGCGCCCCCGTCGATCCGCGGTTTGCCGTCGAGGAGCGGCGCGAAGGGCGTGGTCGACTCGGCCTTGGCGGACTTCTTCACGACCGCGCGGGTGGTGAGCGCCGTACCGGCGAAGACGTCAACACGCCCTGCCTCTACGGCATTCAGTCCCGCGACCTGGTCCGGGACGATCAGGATGTCGCTCTGTCTGTACCCGGCGTCGACGGCGTGCTGGATCTGCGCGTACCCGGTGCCGGTGGCGAACCTCGCCTTCTTCGCGACGACGTCCTTGTAGGTGTGCAGCCCCTTCGGGTTGCCCTTGCGGACGACGAACGCGTCGAGCACCTGGTAGTCCGGGTCGGCGAAGATGACCTGCGCACAGCGTTCCGGGGTCACGTACATCCCGGCGGCCACGACGTCGAACTGCTGCGAGTTCAGGCCGGGTATGAGCGAGCCGAACTCGGTGGGCACGGGCTGCACCTTGTCGACGCCGAGCCGCTTGAAGATCGCTTCCGCCAACTTCGGTGCCTCACCGGTCAGTTGACCGTCCTTGTCGATGTACCCGAACGGGATCTCACCCGCTATCCCCAGCCGTACGACGCCCTGCGCCTTCAGCCGGTCGAGGAGTTCACCGCCGCTCGTGGTCGAAGCGGTGGCCACCCGACTGCAGCCGGCCGCGCCCAGCGCACCCGCCGCCGCCACCCCGGCGAGCAGTGCCCGGCGGGTGTGACCCGGCGTGTGACCGGATGTGTGTCTGTCGTTCCCATGTGGTGGAGCCATGGGCGCGCAGCTACCCGACCGCATCAGGGTTATGCACCCTGGAAGACATGACGGATCAATTCATCGCGGTCTCACTCGCAAAGCGGAACGTCCACTGCCGGGCAAAACTGCTGGTAGAACGTGCGCCACTGACCTGCGCGGCGATCTGGAACGCACTCCCGCTGGCCGGCGACGTCTACCACGCCAAGTACGCCCGCAACGAGATCTACGCCCTTTTCCCGCCCTTCGCGGAAACGGAACCGCCGTTGGAGAACCCCACAGTCACCCCCATACCTGGTGACCTCTGCTATTTCGCCTTCGCCGGCACGGAACTGGGCACGAAGGCCTACGGCTACGACCGCGAGGTCCGCGCCGGCACGACGGTCGTCGACCTCGCCCTGTTCTACGAACGCAACAACCTCCTCCTCAACGGCGATGTGGGCTGGGTGCCCGGCATCGTCTGGGGCCAGGTGGTCGAGGGCCTGGAGGAGATGGCGGAGGCGTGCAACGACCTGTGGCGGTCGGGCGCGGCGGGGGAGACGCTCAGCTTCCGGCGGGCCTGACCCCGGCCGTGAAGCAGGCGTGCGCCGCCCGTAGCACCAGATCGTCCCGGTGTCGTGCCCCCACGATCTGCATCCCGACCGGCAGCCCGTCGCCGTCGTTCCCCACCGGGACGGTGGCCGCGGGCTGCTGCGTCAGGTTGAAGGGGTACGTGAACGGGGTCCAGCCGGTCCAGCGGCGGTGCCCGGAACCCTTCGGGACCTCAACTCCCGCCTCGAACGCGGTGATCGGGAGGGTCGGCGTGACGAGGAGGTCGTAGCGCTCGTGGAACAGGCCCATGCGGCGGCCGAGTTCCATGCGGACGTCCACCGCCGCCAGGTAGTCCAGCGCGGAGAGGCGGGCCCCGGCGGCGCAGATCTCCCGCAGCCCCGGATCGAGCAACTCCCGTTGCTGCGGCGCGAGTTTCTGGGTCACCCGGGCCGCGCCGCTGAACCACAGGGTGTGGAAGGCGTCCACCGGGTCGCTGAAGTCGGGGTCGGTCTCCTCGACGTACGCGCCGAGTGCGGCCAGCCGTTCCACGCCCCGCCGTACCGCCGCCGCGACCGCCGGACGCACCGCGACCTGACCGCCGAGGGAGGGCGAGTACGCGACACGCAGACCACGCACGCCTTTTGCCAGCCCCTCCGTGAAGGAGGCGGGCGGCCGGTCGAGCCCCGACCAGTCGCGGGCGTCCGGGACGCCGATCACGTCCAGCAGCAGCGCCGCGTCCGCCGCGTCCCGCGTCATCGGGCCGACATGCGACAACGTGCCGAACGCGCTCGCCGGGTACAGCGGCACCCTGCCGTACGTCGGCTTCAGTCCGAAGATCCCGCAGAAGGACGCGGGGATACGGACACTGCCGCCACCGTCCGTGCCCAGCGACAACGGGCCCGCGCCCAGGGCAACGGCCGCCGCGCTCCCACCACTTGAACCCCCTGCCGTGCGCGAGGGGTCGTGCGGGTTGCGGGTGATGCCCGACAACGGGGAGTCCGTCACGCCCTTCCAGCCGAACTCCGGGGTCGTCGTCTTGCCGAGGAACACCGCGCCGTGCTCACGCAGCCGGGCCACCGAGGGCGCGTCCTCGTTCCAACTGCCCTGCTCCGCAATGGTCTTGGAGCCACGCAAGGTCGGTGCGCCGCGCTGCACCAGGATGTCCTTCACGGTGACCGGCACCCCGTCCACCAGCCCGGCCGGCTCCCCGCGCCGCCACCGCTCCGTCGACTCGGCCGCCCGCGCCAACGCGCCCTCCGCGTCGAGCCGTACGAACGCGTTCACGGCGGGCTGGATCTCCTCGGCCCGTTCCAGGGTCGCTCGGGTCGCCTCCACGGGACTGAACTCCCGCCTGCGGTAACCGTCCAGGAGTTCCACGGCGGTCAGCTCGGTGAGTTCGGTCGTCATCCGGCCCTCCAGAGTGGGGAGTTCAGTGCCCCGGTACGTACCCACGCTTCTTGTCGACCACGTTCGGCAGCGGCTTGCCCGCCTCCCATCTCTCGTACGCCGCCACGAACTGCGTGCCGAGTTCGTCCCGCCAGCCGACCGTGTCGCCGCTCATGTGGGGGGAGATGATCAGCCCCGGGACGTGCCACAACGGGCTGTCGGGGGTGAGGGGTTCGGCCTCGAAGACGTCCAGGGCGGCGCCCGCGATCCAGTGCTTGGTGAGGGCCTCCGCGAGCGCGTCCTCCACGACGAGTTGACCCCGCCCCACATTGATGAAGCGCGCCGAGGGCTGCATACAGCCGAAGCGGCGGGCGTCGAACATGCCGCGCGTCTCGTCGGTGAGCGGTGCCGCCGAGATCACCCAGTCGGCGCGCGCCATCAGCCGGTCGAGTTCGCCGGGGCCGTGGATACCGGTGCGCGGGGTGCGGCCGACGAGCGCGGTCGTCACGCCAAGTGCCTTGAGTGTGCGGACGATTGCCCGCCCGATCGGCCCGGAGCCGACCACACAGGCCCGGGTACCGGCCACCCGCTGCGCCTCGCGGTGCCGCCAGGTCCGCTGTCGCTGAAGGTCCAGCGTCCGCGGCAGGTCCTTGGCCATCGCGAGGACCAGCGCGGCGACGTACTCGGCGATCGGCTGGTCGAAGACGCCCCGCGCGTTCGTCACCACCGTGTCGGAGGCGGCGAGTTCGGGACACATCAAGTGGTCCACACCCGCGCTGGCCGTGTGCACCCAGCGCGGGCGCGGACCCTCGCCGGGCCAGGCGGCGCGTACCGCGTGCGAGGCGAAGTCCCACACCAACAGAACGTCCGCGGAGGACAGTTGATCCGCGAGTGTCGACGCGTCGGCGTGCTCGACGCGCACCCGGCCGGTGAGTTTGCCGAGCCGGGGCAGCGGGTCGGCGTCCAGGACGAGAAGGGTGGGCAGGGCGGCGGGAGTTGCGGTCATGCGAAGCCGTTTCTCGCGGGAAGTACAGCGTGAAGCACCGGGCGCGGCCGTCTGACATGCGCGGATTGACCACGCTCGCACTCGAACCTACCTTCGTCAACACGGACGCCCGCACGGACCGTTGTCACCCCGTTTCTCTTGGTGAGGCCGGTGTAGCCATGCACGTTTCCTTCCTGGGCGGACCCCGCCCGCAGCGCGGTGTCGGTGTCGTCGCCCCCTTCGACTTCGCGCTGGACCGCGAGTTGTGGCGCTGGGTCCCCGACGACATCTCGCTGCACCTCACGCGGACGCCGTTCGTGCCCGTCGAGGTGAGCCTCGACCTGGCGCGACTCGTCAGCGAACACGAGACGCTCCACGACGCGGTCCGCACCCTGAACGCGGTGGCCCCCGAAGTCGTCGCGTACGCCTGCACCTCGGGGAGCTTCGTCGGCGGAGTCGCCGGGGAACGCGCGATGTGCGAGGCGATGACCCGGGCGGGCGAGGTCCCGTCCCTCACCACCTCGGGCGCCCTCCTGGCCGCCCTCACCGAACTGGGCGCCGGCCGGATAGCCCTGGTCACCCCCTACACCGTGTCCGTCACCCAGTCCCTGGAGGAGTACCTCGCCGAGGCCGGCGTCGAGGTCACCGGCCGCGCCTTCATGGGCCTGACCCGGCACATCTGGAAGGTCCCGTACCGGGACGTCGTCGACATGGCCCACCAGGCAGTCAAGGGCGAGGCCGACGCGCTCTTCATCAGCTGCACCAACCTTCCGACGTACGACGTGATCCCCCAGCTGGAGGCAGAACTCCGCATACCCGTCATATCGGCCAACCAGGTCACGATGTGGGCAGCCCTGCGTCGACTGGGTACCCGTGCCGTGGGCCCCTACCAGGCGCTGCTGGACGAATCGGCGCGCCGCCGGGGGCCGGTACTGCCCGAAGAACACCAGGAAGGCTGGTCATGACCGCACTCGGATTCCTCTACCCGGGCCACTCCGCCGAGGACGACTACCCGCGCATCGAACAGCTCCTCGGCAGCGACGTCCGCCTCGACCTGGTCCACACCGACATCGGCGAGGACGCACACCGCGTGGACGCCCTCCTGGAGATGGGCTCCCCCGAGCGCCTCACGGCGGGCGTCGAACAACTCCGCATGTCGGGCGCCGATGCCGTCGTCTGGGCCTGCACGAGCGGCAGTTTCGTCTACGGCTGGGAGGGCGCCCACGACCAGATCCGCGCCCTGGCCCGGGCGGCGGGCCTGCCGGCGTCGTCGACGTCCTTCGCCTTCGTGTACGCGGCGAAGGAGCTGGGGGTGCGACGGGTGGCCGTAGGGGCGACGTATCCGGACGACGTTGCGGCCCTCTTCGCGGACTTCCTGCGGGCCGGGGGAGTGGAACCGGCCGTGGTGCGCGCCTCCGGCATCATCACCGCGGCCGAGGTCGGCACGTGGGGCTACGGCGAGGTGCTCGCGCTGGCCCGGTCGGTGGACGGCCCGGACATCGAGGCGGTCCTCCTCCCGGACACGGCCCTGCACACGGCCGCCCACATCACCGACCTGGAGAAGGAACTGGGCAAGCCGGTCCTCACGGCCAACCAGGTCACGGTGTGGGAGGCCCTGCGGCTGGCGGACCGCAAGGTCAACGCGCCGGACCTGGGCACGCTGTTCACGAAGGAGCCGCTGGTGCAGGTCGGCTGAGCCGCCCGGCCGGGTTCCGGGAATAAAGCGGAGACAGCCTCCTGTTAGGTCCGGAAGAACACCGCACAGCTCACAACAGGAGGCACCACCGTGGCGGCAGACGACGAGATCCGGGGCACGGCACAGGGCACCGCCCCCGTCCCCCTCTCCGTACTGGACCTGGTGACCGTGGGCGCCGGCCGCACCGCCACGGACGCGCTGCGCACCAGCGTGAAGATCGCCCGGCTCGCCGAGTCGCGCGGCTTCCACCGCTACTGGGTCGCCGAGCACCACTCGATGCCGGGCGTCGCCTCCTCCTCGCCCGCCGTGATCCTGGCCCACCTCGCCGCCCACACGGACCGCATCCGCCTCGGCTCGGGCGGCGTCATGCTCCCGAACCACGCGCCGCTCGTCATCGCGGAACAGTTCGGCACCCTGGAGGCACTCGCCCCGGGCCGCGTCGACCTCGGCCTCGGCCGCGCCCCCGGCACCGACGGCGCCACCGCCGCCGCCCTGCGCCGCACGGACCGGCTGAACGAGGGCGCCGACGACTTCCCCGAGCAACTCGCCGAACTCACCCGCTTCTTGGACGACGACTTCCCGGACGGCCACCCCTACGCCCGTATCCACGCGGTCCCCGGCCCGATCCAGGCGACCTCGCCCGGCGGCGTCCAGTCCCCGCACCGCCCGCCGATCTGGCTCCTCGGCTCCTCCGGCTTCAGCGCCCGCCTGGCCGGCATGCTCGGCCTGCCGTTCGCCTTCGCCCACCACTTCTCCGCGCAGAACACCGTCCCGGCCCTGGACCTCTACCGCGAGTCCTTCCGCCCGAGCGCGGTGCTCGACGCGCCGTACGCCCTGATCGGTGTCTCCGCCCTCGCCACCGACGACGAGAAGGAGGCCCGCCGCCAGGTGCTGGCCGCCGCCCTCAACATGGTCCGGCTGCGCACCGGCCGCCCCGGACTCGTGCCCACCCCGGAAGAGGCCGAGGCGTACGAATTCAGCTCCATGGAGCGGGAGTTCATCACCTCCTGGAACGCCAACGTCATCCACGGCACCGCCGACGAGGTCCGCACCGGCCTCGACGACCTCCAGAAGCGCACGGGCGCCGACGAGTTGATGCTCACGTCCCACGCCCACAACGGCGACCTGCGCCTGCGCTCGTACGAACTGATCGCGGACGCCTACGGGTTGACGGGCTCCCAGGACTGACGGTTTATCAGGTCTGCTGGCAGGCCTTTGTTCCCAATAGTTCGGAGATACGATCCGGCGCCACCGGACGGGAGTACAGCCACCCCTGTCCGGTGTCGCAGCCGATCCGGCGCAGTCGGGCGGCCTGCGCCGAGGTCTCCACGCACTCCGCGGTCACCGACAGGCCCAGCCGGTGGGCGAGTTGGATCATCGCCTCGACGATGACCTCGTCGGCGGGGTTCGGCGGGACGCCCTCTCCCTCGTACTGGAAGCCCCGCACGAAGGAGCCGTCCAACTTCAGGACGGAGACCGGGAGTCGGCTCAGGTACGCCAGGTTCGAGTAGCCGGTGCCGAAGTCGTCGATGGCGATGTGCACACCCATGTCACTGAGGGCCTGGAGTGCCTGGAGCGGCCTGCCCGCCGAACCCATCACCGCGGACTCGGTCAGCTCCAACTGCAGCAGATGCGGGGCGAGTCCGGTCTCGGCCAGCGTCTGGGCCACATCCGCGACCAGGTCCGAGTCCCACACCTGGCGTACGGCCACGTTGACGCTCACGAAGATCGGCGGCTCGTCCGGGTGGTCCAGCTGCCAACGGCGGGCCTGGCGGCAGGCGGTGACCAGGACCCAGCGGCCGAGCTGCACGATCGAGCCGTCCTCCTCGGCCAGTCCGATGAACCGATTCGGCGTCAGCATGCCGAACTGCGGGTGATTCCAGCGCACCAACGCCTCGACCCCGCGCAGCCGTCCGTTCTCCATCCCCACCAACGGCTGGTACTCCAGGGTGAATTCACCGCGCTCGATGGCAGGGCGGAGCGTGGAGGCCAGTGCCTGGCGGGTCATTCGGTGCGCGTTGCGCTCCGGATCGAACAGCGTCCAGCGGGACTTGCCGTCCGCCTTCGCCCAGTACAGCGTGGTGTCGGCCGCCTGCATCAGACCGGTGGCCGTGGTGCCGGCCGCCTGCCGCTCGACCACACCGATCGACGCCGACAGCGACAACCGCTGCCCGGACAGGTCGAAGGGGGCCTGCAACGCCTTCAGCACCGACTCGGCGAGATCGGCCAGTTGGTCCGTGCCGGTCGAGTCCTCGACGAGCAGCGCGAACTCGTCACCGCCCAGCCGCGCCACCAGCGGGGAACTCGCCCGGGCGTACCCCGCCTCGTCCGCACACCGCGTCAACCGCTCGGCCACGGCCGCCAACAGCCGGTCGCCGACGCGGTGTCCGAGGGTGTCGTTGACCGCCTTGAAGCCGTCCAGGTCCAGATAGCACAGGCCGATCCGCCCGGTGCCGCCCTGCTCGTACGACTCCGCCTCCAGCGCGGCCGAGAGCCGTTCGAAGAAGAGGGTGCGGTTGGGCAGCCGGGTCACCGGGTCGTGCATCTCCAAGTGCCGTAGCCGCGCCTGGAGTTCACGGCGGTCGCTGATGTCGGTGAGTGACAGCAGCACACCGTGTTCCGCGGCCGGCAAGGGGGCCACGGTCACCTGCACCCACAGGGAGTGCCCGTCGGGGTGCTTGACCCGGCGGGCGCAGCTCAGCTTGGCCTGCCTGCCGCGCAGCACCTCGCGATAGGCGTGCCAGGTCCGCGCGTCCGACCTCAGATCCACCAGGTCGGCCGCGATGAGCCCGGTGAGCGCGGCGCCCCCCTTGCCGAGCAGCGAGCCGAACGTGTCGTTGGCGCCGGCGACCAGGCCGTCGCGGTCCACGACGGCCATGGCGAGGGGCGACGCGGAGAAGGCGGACCCGAGCCGGCCGTCTTCCGAGAAGCCGGTGGACTCGGGGGCATCGGGGACATCGGTACGAGGTGACGCCTCGTAATTACTCTCTGTTACGGCCGGCCGGATGAGGTCTGCCGCGGGCGCCGGCCCTTCGGACGTTCCGCTCACCGCTCGCTCCCGCAGTGCACTCGATCTTCGGATGGGTCTCGTCGGGATGGCCGACCGGGTGGGGGGCCGCCGTGCCGTGTCCGTGCAGGAAAGTGTGCCGATCATAGAGGTTGGCCCCCGGCCCTTCCAGCCACTGTCCAGTGTCCCGGAACAACGGCCGGTTCCGGCAGATCGATTCCGCCCGCACCTGGGCAGGTTCTTCAAATGGCCGACCACATGTGACGTTCCGTGAGTGTTTCCGGATGTCGGTCCGGGCGTGTCTCAGCCGTCCCGGGCGTCCCTCTCACCCTTCTGGTGCAGATAAACAGGGCGTATCCCAACAAACCATCACAGGCTGGGTGTCGGTGTCCCGCGAACCCGCTCCCGGAGGTCCAACGTGCCGTGTCAGCTCCCCCTCAAGGGGCTCTCCCGTACGGCGCTCAAGGGGCTCACCCAGTGGGGCACGCGACCCCGACTGCGCAGCACCGCGGCCGTGTTCACCACGATGTCCGCGCTCGCCGCGACCTCGATCATGTCCAGCCAGTCGGTCGCCGAGCCCTTCTCGGCCACCTCCTGCGCCCTCAAGCGCTCCGACGCCCACCACTCGGAGGGCCTGGACACCTGGAACACCGCCTACTCGCGCCCCACCCGCTCCCTCAGCGCGGTGATGATCTTCCTCTCGTTCCCCGACGCGACCCCGCGGACCACCCCCGCCGAACTGGCCGCCGACCACTTCCCGGCCACCACCCGCTTCTACGAACGCGCCTCCTACGGCAGGTTCACGCTCCGCCCGCACCCGCTGCGGAACTGGATCCGCATGCCGCACCCGTCGACGTCGTACGCCATACAGCGCGACTGGAACCCCGTGAACCGGGCCGCCTATCTCCGCGACGCGCTCGCCGTCTCCGACCCGCAGGTCGACTTCTCGCGCTACGACATCGTCTACTTCGTGGCCGACCCGGACGCCCCCGGTGTGGACTCGGACGCGACGAAGGTCGTCAACCTGGACACTCCGCTGCGGGCCGACGGCACGGACATCCGACGGGTCGTCACGGTCTTCGAGAAGCATCCGCCGGACCGACTGGTCCTCGCCCACGAGACGGGCCACGTCTTCGACCTGCCCGACCTCTACCACCGGCCGGTGGACGGCAAGGGCGACTGGGACACCTATGTCGGCGACTGGGACCTGATGGGCAGCCAGTTCGGACTGGCCCCCGACCTGTTCGCCTGGCACAAGTGGAAGCTGGGCTGGCTGGATCCGCGCCAGGTGGTGTGCGTACGGGGGACCGCGCCGACCCGGCTGACCCTGGAACCCGTGGCCGCCGGGCCCGGCACTTCCGCGGCCAGCAGTACGGCGGGATCGCCGGCGTTCGGACTTGGCCTCGGGACGAAGCTGGCCGTGGTGCGCACTGGGACCGACAGCGCGCTGGCCTTCGAGGCGCGCAGCCCGGTCGGCAACGACAGCACGGCCTGCAAGCAGGGCGTCCTCGTGTACCGGGTGCGCAGCGGCGCGGCGTCCGGGGGCGGCCCGATCGAGGTCGTCGACGCCCACCCGCGCACCGAGGCCTGCTGGGAGACCTCGGTCTACCCCCCGCTCGCCGACGCCCCGGTCTCCCTCGGCGAGAGCTTCACCGTGCCCGGCGACAACGTACGGGTGGAGGTGGAGGGGCGGACGGCTTCGGGGGCCTGGACGGTGACCATCACGCCGGGCGAACCGGGCTGAAAACCCCGGGCCACTGGAGGTGGGGGGTGTGGGTGGCGAAGCCCCCACAACGCGCGGCGAAGCCGCGCAAAAACAACGATGGCGAGGCTGGTTCGCGCTTTCCGCGAACATGCCTCGCCATCGCTAGCGTGCGCCGCCAGGGACTCGAACCCCGGACCCGCTGATTAAGAGTCAGCTGCTCTAACCAACTGAGCTAGCGGCGCCTGCTGACGTCGTAGACCTTAGCATCCTGATCGGCGGGAGGAAAAATCGATATCCGCACGGTCGCGCGGGCCGCCCGCACGGCCGCCCAGAGCAGGATCTCGGCGCCCGGAAGCCAGGGCCGGCGGGTGTCCGGGGCGACCAGCCAGCGGGAGTCGAACGGCGCCGGTTCTGCCGCGCCGACCAGGGCCGGGACGGTCACCGCGTCACCCTTGCCGTGGCACAGCAGCGGCGGGACGGCCCCCGTACGGCTGTGCTCTCCCGGGTGCGCGCCCCACTCCTCCCAGCCCAGCAACGAGGGCAGCCGCTGAGCCGTGCCGGGGGTGGCGAACAGGAGCATCCGCCCTCGATACGACGCCACCGGCCCCGAGCCGGGACCCTCCTCCCACAAGCGGTCGACCATACGGCGGCCGAAGATCGCCGGGGCGTTCACGACGTCGAAGGCGGAGCCGCAGGGCAGGACGACCGGGGCGTCCGGCCGCTCCTTCCAGAGGGCGAGGGTGCTACGCGGATACGTTCCTGCCGAGGCGAGCCAGGCGGCACCGTCCGAGGTGACGCCCGAGATGTCGAAGCGGTCGGCGAAGGGCTCATCCTGTGTGCTGCTCATGGCACACAGATCTACCGGCTGTGAGCATTCGCTCTCTGAGGGTTGCCGGAAATCGGGACAGGAGGGGGCGGGAGGGAGTATCTTGCCCGATCGGCATATGCCAGAAGTTCTTTCGTCCCCCGGGTCACACGGGGTCGACGGCGCCGCTGTCCCGGCCTTCGGTGCCGCGCAGCAGATCGCGCCCGAACTCGACCATCTTCTTCGCGTAGTCCTCGGTCCACTCGGCCCGCTCGGCGATGTCCGCCGGTGTCAGCCGGTCGAACCGGCGCGGGTCGGCGAGCTGCGCCGCCGCAATCGCCTGGAACTCCACCGCACGGTCCGTCGCGGCGCGGAACGCGTGCGTCAGCTCCGTCGCGCGGGCCAGCAGCGCGCGGGGGTCGTCCAACGACTCCAGGTCGAAGAAGTGCTCCGGGTCCTCGGCCGCCTGCGCGGGCTCGAAGAGCAGGGGCGCGGGGCGTAGCCGCGATTCGTTGCGACGCGGCGTGTGCTCCGCCATGTCTTCTCCTCCTCGTACGTCACGGACGACCCGCCTCGCGAGCGGACCACCGTCCATTGTCCCCCGACCGCGCAAGGGGCCCCCGGCATACCCCCGAGGCACGGACCCCGAGACACATCAACACCGCGTGATTGGCTGCCCAGTCGCCCGGCGCTGTATTCATCCCCCGCGGATCGGACCTCGGGAAGCCGCCGGTCACGGTCTCCACGTCACCCGGTGTTCCGCCAGGTGTGCCAGCACCGCGTGGTTCGCCTCCCAGCCGTCCGGGCTGTTTCCATCGGCCGCCTCCGGCGGCGTGCCGGACTCCGTCCGGCGGGCTGGGCGGTGCCGCGCTGATCGCCTGCCGGACAGGTGTCGCGACTGCAGGGGCACCCGGTTGCGCGGACCGGTGTGCCGGTCACGGTCTCCATGTCACCCGGTGTTCCGCGAGATGCGCCAGCACCGCGTGGTTGGCCTCCCAGCCGTCCGGGAACTTCACCGTCACCCCCAGCTGTACCGGTTCCGTCGACGGGTGGTCGTCCAGGAGTTCGGTCACGCCCGCTCGGCAGACCACGATGCAGGCGTGCCGGTGGCGGGAGGCGAGGACGCAGAGGCGGCCCGTCTCCAGGTGGAAGGCGGTGGCGTCGGGGCGGCCGGAGAGGGGGTGGAGGACCACCGTGACGTCGAACTCCCGGCCCTGGAGCCGGTTCGCCGTGTCCACGGTGACGTCCCGGACGCCCAACTCACCCAGCGCCGCGCGGATCGCCGCCGCCTGGTCCCGGTGTGCGGTGCCGACCGCGATGCGGTCGGCGGTCAGCGGGGTCGGGTCGGGCGAGCGCTCCGACGTGGCCGCGCCGCCCCGGTCCAGCAGGCGTCGTACGACCGTCGCCACCGCCCGCACCGCCTCCGGGTCCGTACGGGGCGTGTGGCGGGCCGGTAGTTCCAGCAGGCCCCAGCCCGACTCGGCGGCCTCGTCGAGCACCCGGTCCGGGGCCGAACCGTCCGACGGGACACCGAAGCCCAGCCGCCGGTCGCCGTGGCCCGTGCCGCTGCGGAAGCGGGTGTACGGGTAGAACGCGTTCGAGACCAGGGGGGCCGCCGACGCCGGGAGCCGCCACGACACCGGCAGGCGGTGCTGCGGCAGTTCGGGGTTGTGGGCCAGCAGGGTCGTCACCGCCGAGGCCGAGGGGTCGTAGGAAAGCCCCGCCCACTGTTCCGCGCCGACGATCGCGAACGGGTCCAACTGCCCCGGGTCGCCCACGAACAGCGCCCGCTCGAACAGCCCGGCCACGGCCAGCAGCGAGTCCGAGCGCATCTGGTACGCCTCGTCGACGATCGCGTGCCGCCACGGCTCGTCCACCTTGACGTGCGCCCACTTGGCCGCCGTCGAGATGACGACCGGGAGGCCCGCGAGCTCGCCCGCCTTCGCTGACTTCCGTACGTTCGGCAGGTCGTCCAGCGCCTTGTCGTACGGGTCCGCGTCACTGCTGTGGAGGCGGCCGACCGGCAGCTCGCCGTTCTTCTCGGCGAGCCGTACGACGAGGTCGTCGACCTGCGCGTTGGTCTGCGCGACCACCATCAACGGGCGCCCCGCGTCGGCCAGTTCGAGTGCCGCGCGGACGACGAGGGTGGACTTGCCGGCACCCGGCGGGGAGTCGACGACGACTCCGCGTGCCGTGCCGTGCAGGGTGTCGCGGAGGATCGCGTCGGTGGCGCGGCCGGCCTCGGCGCCGGGGTCGAAGACGGTGTCGGTGCTCACAGGACGTCCTCCTCGGTCACCGCGTCGGCCGACTCCTGTACGGCGCTCTCCTCGCCCGGCGGGCCGCCGTGCGTCCACGGTGTCTCGTCCTGGTCGGGCAGTTTCGCGCCGCCCCGCTGCTCGTGCTCGAACAGCGTGAAGCAGATCCGGTCGCCCTTCTCCGGCAGCGAACCGGTCTCCGGCTCCTTGCCGCGGCCCATCTTGTCGACCACCCGGAGGACGATGACGGCACCGTCCTCCTCGTGGCCCACGAACTCCGCCGACTGCGGCTTCCCGGCAAGCGACCGGAACACCTTCACCCGCTCCCCGAGATGCGGCCGGTCGTCCGTGCGCACAGTCACCAGCGGGCGCGGGCGAGGGCTCTTGCCCTCGCTGTACGCCATGACGACATCCGTCACCTCGCCCGCGAACGCCTCCCCGGCGAGCCGCCGCCCGGCCATCACCAGCGGGTCGTCCAGGGCCTCCTGGGCATCCAGCCGGGCCTGTTCACGCTCACGCGTGGCGAGCTTGTTGGCCGCGGTGACCGCGTCGTCACGGCGCGGCTGCGGGGGCTCACCGGCGACGATCCGGTCCCGGTGGCCGGTGAACGACCAGCGGTCCCGGGTCCACCGGTCGGTGGCATGCGTGCCCTCCGGCAGTGCGCGCAACAGGTCGAGACCGTGCCAGACCGCGTCCCAGGTGGGGCGGGTCCGGCTCTCGACGAGGACCCTGATCTCCCGCTCCGCGGCGGTGAGTTCACCGAGCCGGTCGTCGGCCTCCAGGCCGTCCTCCGCGGCGGCGAGGGCGGTACGGGCCCGGTCGTAGCGCTCGATGGCCGGGGCGAGCAGCTTGTTGTCGAAGGCCGGGTCGGTGGCCGGGCCGGCCGGCGGGCACACCAACTGGCCCTGCGCGTCCCGCCGTAGCTCCGCGTCGAGCGCGGCCTCGGTGCCCGAGACGCCGTCCGGCGGGTCGATCCAGGCGAGCAGCGCGGCCAAGTGCTGGTCCTCCAGGCTGGATTGACCAGTCGCCCAGTGCCGGCCGAGCACCTCGGTGAGCGCGAGGAGCAGTGAGGAACCGGGCACGCGGGCCCGCTCCCCGAAGTGGGTCAGCCAACGGCCGAGCAACGGCACGCGCGGGGGCGCCGGGTGCGGGGTCTCCGGGTCCTGCTCGGCCGTACGCCGAAAGCGCATCGAACGGCCCAGCAGCCGTACCAACTCGATGCCCGCGCGGCTCGGCACGATCAACTGCGGGGCGTCCGCACACAGTTCGACCTCGACCTTGACGCGCTTGCCGGTCTCCGGATCTGTCTCGTTGCGCTCGGCGGCCTCGACGTCGTCCGCGAACGTGTCGATGTACGGCAGGACCACGTCCGCCAACTCGGCAAGGAACGCGAACCTGAGGTCCCGGTCGCGCGGCTGCGGTACGACGAGCAGCCGCGGCGCGTCCCGGTCCGTGCCGACGAGCGCGCCGAGGGGTGCCCCGGCCTCACCGGCGGTGGTGAGCGGCACGAGGACGAGGGGGTGCTCGGACAGGTGCCGGTGCCGGACGGTGGCGGTGGGCTGGGCGCGTCCGGTGTGAACGGCTTCCAGACGGGCGAGAGTTGAGATCAGCGACACGGGGTCCCCTTGGGGTGGGTGACCGGGGGCGGGGTGACGGCGGCGCGCAGGATCGTGGTCATCGTGTCCCACCGCCCGTCGCGCTCTCCAGCGTCTCCAACCGCAGCTCAGCCGCGCTCTCCAGTGCCTGCCCCCGTAGCTCGGCCGCGTCCCTCAGTGCCTCGGTGCGCAGGGCCGCCGCCCTCCGCAGCGCCGCCACCGCCGGGTCGTCCGGGTCTCCGGCCTCGCCGTGGGCCGCCGCCAGGACCTCGTCGACCGTGGTGAGGTCGCCCAGTTCGGCGCGCAGGGAGCGGCCGAGGGTGGTGACCGCGCCGGACGTGCGGGAGCGGTCGCGGCAGTGGAAGGCCAACTCGCAGGCGGCCAGGCACTCGGGGGCGTAGGCCGCGGGGACCGACTCGACCGCGGCGGTCAGTTCGGCGGCCGGGCGGTCGGGGGCGAAGCAGGTGCCCTCGGGGAGGGTGTCGGCGATGTCCTCGATGCGGGTGAGGCGGGCCAACTGGCGGCCGGTGACCGCGCGTTGCTTGCGGACGTCGACGGCGGACGCGGTGGGGAGGTTGGAGAAGTCCTTCGGGCAGACCAGGAGGATGCGGTGGCGGACCCGGGGAGCGGGATCCAGCTTGGCCGCGACCTCTTCCAGGGCCAGTACGTACACCGCCGACTGGCGGGCCGCCGCGCCGACCTTCGCCGGGTCCGCCGAACCGTCCAGCATCGGGAAGGACTTGATCTCGACGACCGTCCAACTGCCGTCCGGGTGCACGACGACCGCGTCCGGCTCCAGGAAGGCCGGGGAGCCCGCCACGTCCAGGGCGAGCATCGGGTGGTCGAGCAGGGTCCAGGCTGCGGCCTCGCCGGCCTCGCGCAGTGCCAGCGCCGTACGTGCCGCGCGCCCCTCGGGGCCGATCGCGGCCAGCTCGGGCACTCGCGCGCGGGTCGGTGGCTCGGCGCCCGGGTCCAGCTTCTCGTGCACCAGGCGCAGCAGCTCCGCGCCGCCGTCCGCCTTGACCCGGGCCTCGAACGCGTTGCCCCGCATGAAGGCGAACTGGGACTGCCCGAAGGCCGACGGTGAGCCGAGCGCGTCGGCCAGCACCGCCTTGTTCACCCCCGCGCCGTCCAGGATCGCCCGTCGCTTGCAGCCCGGGTTCGCGGCCAGGGCCGCGAGGGCGCGGGCGTCCAGCGCCTTGGCCGGGACGTCAGGGCCGCGCAGCTCAGCGAGCCGGTGCCGGAGCGCCGTCCCCTGCGTCCGTGGGGGAGGCACCCGGCTCGGCTCCGGTACCGAGCTGTGACTCGCGCTGCCGTGGAATTCGCTCACCCGGCGAAGTCTGGCATCCGCCACTGACAATTGAGGTTCCTGAGCCACGAGAGGCATCACGGGAGGCGTCGCGAGCGGCATCGAGAGAGCGGGCCGCGACGAGCGATCCGCGCCCCTCGAACCGTGCCCTGATCCGGTCCGCGGCCTTCATCACCTGGGGCGCCAGCAGGAACCCGAGCCCCATCACGACCACACCCGCGACCGCGTCGAGGAGATAGTGGTTCGCGGTGCCCATCACGACGATCGCCGTCAGCAGCGGGTAGGCGACCCCGACGACCTTCGTCAGCCGCGTCCCGCCGTAGCGCCACAGCATCACCCCGCACCACAGCGCCCAGCCGCAGTGCAGACTCGGCATCGCCGCGTACTGGTTCGTCATGCCGCCCAGGCCGCGCGGTGCGCTCGCGTCGCCGCCCCACCATCCGTACGAGCTGTATTCGGCCATCGTGTCCACGAAGCCGTAGCCGGGGGAGAGCAGGCGGGGCGGGCAGGTCGGGAGGAGGGTGAAGCCGATCAGGCCGATGAACGTGGACGTCATCAGCCAGGTGCGGGCCGCGCGGTAGACCTGGGAACGTGACCTGAAGAGCCAGATCAGGATCGCGGGCGTGATCAGGTAGTGCAGCGACGCGTACCAGAAGTCGGCCGGTACGCCGAGCCAGGACTCGCGCGTGAACAGGCGGTTCAGCGGGTGCTCGGCGTTGATGTGCAGGAACTTCTCGATGCGCAGGATCGCCAGACCGTGGTCCACGGCACTCGACGTGTCGCCCCTGGCCAGCAGCCGGCCCGCCGAGTACGAGGCGTACACCAGGAGGATCAGCGGCAGCTCGGTCCACCAGCGCAGCCGGCTTCGCCGGTCCGCCTCGATGCCTGGTGTCTCGGTCTGCGGCATCCGATCGCCCTCCCCCTTCTGTTCTGGTGCGGTGCCCGGTGGTCCGGCTTCCCGGTAGCCCGGTCGGGACACTTTACGGCGTATGTGCGCGCCCTGTTTCGGGCGCCCCCGGACCTCAAAGACGCAGAGATCGCCCCCCGGGTTGCCCTTCTCAAGGGTGCGCGATGATGGAGTGACCCGCCTCTGGTTATCTCCCGGAAAGGTCCCTCATGGCACCGCGCATCCTGTTGGCCCGGCACGGACAGACGGAATGGTCGCTGTCCGGGAAGCACACCGGCAGGACCGACGTCCCGCTCCTCGAAGAGGGCCGGCGCGGCGCCAAGGTGCTCGGCGAGCGGCTGCACCGGGCCCCCTTCGACGGCCTCCCCGGGGTGGAGGTGCGCACCAGCCCGCTGGCACGCGCGCGTGAGACCTGCGAACTCGCCGGCTTCGGCGACCGCGCGACCGACTGGGACACCCTCATGGAGTGGGACTACGGCTCCTACGAGGGCATGACCCCGGAGGAGATCCAGGACGTACGCCCTGGCTGGCTGATCTGGCGCGACGGCGTCCCCGAAGGGGAGACCCTCACCGAGGTGACCGCCCGCGCGGACGAGGTCGTCGCCTGGGCGCGGGCCGAGGACCGAGACGTCCTGGTCTTCGCCCACGGCCACATCCTGCGCTCGATCGGCGCGCGTTGGCTCGGCCTACCGATCGACTTCGCGGCGCGGATACGGCTCAACCCGACATCCCTGTCGATCTTGGGCTGGGCCTACGGAGACCCGGCAATCGAGAGCTGGAACGACCTGGGCCATCTAGCGACCTAGGCATTAAGCGCCCTGTTTTTAGGGGCGCGGGGAACTGCGCGACCAGCCCCCACCGGCCGGCAGCAAAAGAACTACGCCGCAGTACGGGGCAGACTGGAGTGCCTCTCCAGAAACGTAGAGACCCCCGAAGCCCGCCGGTGAGGCAACAGCACCCGAGCAGTCCCGGCCAGCATCGTCTGAATCCGCGACGACTGCACCAGGTCCAGGAGATCAAGCACCCGCATACCCGCTGTCGCAGCCTCATCCGGACGGCCGCCGCGGGCCAGGTCGTCCGCGAGTTCGGCCATGTACAGCGCGATGTTCCGCGTGAAGTGCGGATTCTGAAGATGCGCCGCCCGCCGCGCGTGACGTGCGGCCCGCTGCCAGTCGCCCAGGGTCGACCAGCACTGTGCCTCCAGCCCCTCCAACTCGGCCTCTCCGTAGAAGCTCATCCACTCGGGGTCGGCGTCCGAGTGGCCCCGCTCGAAGAGGGCCTGCGCACGCGCCAGTGCCTGTTCGCAGCCGGTGCGGTCGGCGAGGCCCGCCCAGCCGCCCGCCTCGCGCAGCGCGAGCAGCGACATCAGGCGGGCGGAGCCCAGGGGGCGTCCGACGCGTTGCGCGGCCTGTGCGGCGCGTACCGCCTCGCGTGGCCGTCCCGCGTCCCGCGCGAGGAACGCCGTATTGCAGAAGGCGTGTGCCTCAAGGCCCGGGTCGCCGGTCATCCGGGCCGTCGCGAGGGCCTCCGCGTAGTGCGAGCGGGCGTCGTCGAAGCGGCCGGAGTCGTGGGCCAGCCAGCCCACCGAGATGGCGAGTTCACCGGCCCCGGAGTGCAGTCTCTCGGCGACGGACTGCCGGGTGGTGCCCGCGTCGAGCAGGGCGTAGGCGGCGCGCAGCGGGGCCGCCGCGCGCCGGTAGAGGCCGTCGGCGCCGTGCCGGTCGTCGAGCAGCCGGATTCTGCGGACGGCCTCTTCGAGGGCGCCCGCCTCGCTCGTACCGGGGCGGCGGACGGAACGCTCCGCTGCCACGGCGTCCAAAGTGAGCCCCAAGGGGCCCAGCGTGCCGGCGGCCACCGTGACGGTGCCGCCCCTCATGAATGCGCGACGCAGCACGTCGCTCTCCTCGTGGTTCTCGTGGTTCTCGTGCGTGTCGTACGGGTCCTGCGTGTCATACGGCTCGTACACCCCTTGCGTCTCACCCGTCCCGGCCGCCTCATCCGTGGTGTGGGCCGGGCTTGTGAGGTGTGCGGGGGGCGTGTCCTCGGCGGTGCGCGCCCCGCGTCCGCGTACGGACGAGCGGGGCGCGAAGCCGAGGTCGGCGAGCGTGCGGCCGGGGAACATGTGCAGGAACACCCGTTCGTACGCGTAGTTGGGGCAACGGATCTCACCGGCCTCGACCCGGCCGACGTAGCGCGCGTCGCAGCTCACCCGCTCGCCGATCTCCCGCGCGGACCGGCGTACGGCCGCGGCGAACTCCGCCGGTGAGCGCTGTCCGCGCAGCCGCCGGAAGGCGAGATTCGGTCTCGGTGGTTGGGGGAACTCGGGCGGGGTCACCATTGACGACGCCATGGTCGGGTCCTCTCGTGCGAACCGTCGAACCATGCCGGATTCAGGGTGACTTGTTGAGTGACGCCCTGTTTCCAGCGGGCAAGAACGTACCTGCTGTGCATGACCCGCCACGCAGGGTTTGGCTACAAACCGGATATCTCATCCGGGATCTGCCATGAACTGCCATCCTTTGCGGCTGACTTGTGCCGTAGCCGTTGACGCTTCAACGCGTTGAACTCCATGGACCGGGAGCCACCCGACTCCCGACCCGCTCGTCCAAGGAGGGGTTCCGTGGTGGAGACCGGGATGGAGACCAGGCAGAGCGTCGATCCTCGAATGCCGAGCGCGGAGTGCAGTGCGCCACCGTTCGTGGACTCGGCCTGTGACCTGGTGACGGTGCCGACGCGGCAGGGTCTGGAGGCGGTCGACATCCTGCGGCGCGGCGCGTGCGACGGGGTCGGTCCCGTCCTGCACGACGACGGCGGCGACACCCTCGGCTTCCTGGTCCCGCCGGGCACGGCGGCGGCCTGGGACATGCCGGGCAGCACGTGTACGGAGACGAACGGCCGGGGTCTGCGCCTCGCCCCCGACCCCGAGCCGCCCGTCGAGGGCTCGGACTGGCTGTTGCCCCCCGGCGACGCCGACCTGGCGACTGACCCGGAGGTGCTACGCGCGGCGCTGGGTGAGGCGGCCAGGTTGATCGAGGCGGCGGACGGCTGCCGGTAGCTCCGCTGGGAGAGCCGTGATGAAACCTGCGGGCCGGTGGGGGCTGGTCGCGCAGTTCCTCGCGCCCCTAGGGGCGCGATGCCGCGCCGGACTGCCCCCGTCCGTCGATAATGGGCCAATGGGAAAGTCCAGGAACATCCGGCGAGGTGGTGCCGGCGCCGCCGAGGCCGTCGTCGAGGCTGTCGACGGTGGGCTCGCCGAGTTGATACCCGACCGGGACCGCGCGCGTGCCTGGACGCTGCTGATCGACGGGGCGCCGCAGTCGTACGTCGATCTCGACGACCCGGCGTATCTCTCCTTCGAGTACCAGCGCCGCCTCGGGCACGTCATCGACCTCGCCGCACCGGCCGGGAAGCCGGTCCAGGTCGTTCATCTCGGCGGTGGTGCGCTCACGCTCGCCCGGTATGTCGCCGCCACCCGCCCCCGTTCCACCCAGCAGGTCGTCGAGTTCGACGCGGCGCTCGTCCAACTGGTCCGGCGTGAGCTGCCGTTGGACCCGAACGCGCGGATCCGGGTGCGGTCGACCGACGCCCGCGCGGGGCTCGCGAAGGTACCCGAGGGGTGGGCCGATCTCGTCGTAGCGGATGTGTTCAGTGGGGCCCGTACGCCCGCCCATCTGACCTCCACCGAATTTCTCGACGAGGTGCGCCGGGCGCTCAGACCCGGTGGGCTCTACGCCGCCAACCTCGCCGACGGGCCGCCGCTCGCGCACCTGCGCGGTCAAATCGCCACCGTGGCCGCCCGGTTCGCGGAGTGCGCGCTGATCGCCGATCCGACGGTGCTGCGCGGCAAGCGGTTCGGCAACGCGGTGCTCGTCGCCTCCGACCACCCGCTGCCGCTCGCAGAGTTGACCCGGCGCGCCGCCTCCGACCCGCACCCCGGCCGGCTCGAACACGGCAAGGAACTCACCGACTTCACCGGCGGTGCCGTACCGGTGACGGACGCCGCGGCGGTCGCCTCACCGGCACCGCCGCCGTCCGTGTTCCGCTAAGTAGTCACCCGGGTCTAGTAGTTGCCCACGTCCACCCGCGGCGCTCCGTCGTGCCACGTGCAGATCACCGACACCTTGTCCGTGCCCTTGGTGAACTCCACCCGGAGCCACGAGTCCGTCTTCCACACCTGCATCGACCAGCCCGTACCCGGCGTCGCCGACACGAGCGACACATAGGCCGGCGAGACGTCGAGTTCGAGCACCACCCGCCCGCCGTCGGTGGCGTAGCTCTTGACCTGGCCGGAGGTGGAGGCAGCGGGGGACGGGCTCGTGGTCGCCGTCTTCGTGGGGCTCGGGCTGGGGCTGCGGGTCGGTGTCGGGGTGCTCGACGGGCTCGGCGACGACTCGGCGTGAACCGGTGCCGAGGACGGTGGCTGAGCCGCCTGCGCGCTCGCGCCGGCCGCCGTGATGGGCAGGGCGCGCGGCGGGTCGTAGGCCGTGCCCGTCATCACCGAGTGGACGCCCCACCAGGACAGCGTGACGGCCGCACCGGTGGCGAGCGACCAGGCCAGCACGTGTACGAATCCGTTGACGAGTCCTCTGGGCAGCGTGGGCATCGCCGCCATACTGCCTCACGCGCCCCACAGGTGTCCCGTCGATCTCCCACCGGTTGTCCACAGGCGGGAGTTGTCCACAGGCCCGGATGCGGGTCGCCCGCATGGGCTACGGTGCGGCGCATGGCAAGTGTGCTCGTGGTCGAGGACGACCAGTTCGTACGCTCGGCCCTCATCCGGCATCTGACCGATGCCGCGCACACGGTGCGCAGTGTCGGTACGGCACTTGAGGCCCTGCGCGAGGTCGCCCATTTCCGTTTCGACGTGGTCATCCTGGACCTCGGACTGCCCGACCTGGACGGGTCCGAGGCCCTGAAGATGCTGCGCGGGATCACGGATGTCCCTGTGATCATCGCCACCGCTCGGGACGACGAGACGGAGATCGTCCGCCTGTTGAACGCGGGCGCGGACGACTACCTCACCAAGCCCTTCTCGGTCGACCATCTGTCCGCCCGCATGTCCGCTGTCCTACGACGCTCCCGTGCCACCACCGGCGAGGCACCCCCGTCCACGGTCATCCGGGTCGGTGGCCTGACCGTCGACCCGCTGCGCCGCCAGGCAGAGCTGGACGGCGTCCGACTCGACCTCACCCGCCGCGAGTTCGACCTCCTCGCCTTCCTGGCGGGGCGGCCCGGTGTCGTCGTACCGCGCAAGGAACTCCTCGCCGAGGTGTGGCAGCAGTCGTACGGCGACGACCAGACCATCGACGTCCATCTGTCGTGGCTGCGCCGGAAGTTGGGGGAGACGGCGGCACAGCCGCGCTATCTGCACACCCTGCGGGGTGTCGGCGTGAAGCTGGAGCCACCGGGAGCGGAGTCGCCGCGATGAGGTGGGCACTGGTCAGGGTCTGTCTGGCGATCGCGGCGATGGTCGTCGTCGCCTTCGCCGTGCCGCTGGGCCTGGTCATCAAGGAGATGGCCCGCGACCGCGCTTTCTCGAACGCCGAGCGGGAGGCCGCCGCCGTCGCCCCCGCGCTGTCCATCACCACCGACCGGGACCAGCTGGAGAAGGTCGTCGCCTCCGCAGGCGCGGACTCCGGGATGGCCGTCCACATACCGGCCGGGGAGGGGAAGGCCGCCGTCGACATCGGGCGGCAGCGCGCCGCCGGCAAGGACATCGCGACCGTACGGAAGCTGGGCCGCGCCTCCACCACCGAGGTACCCGGCGGCTCCGTCCTGCTCCAGCCGGTCGCGCTCAGCTCCGGCGAGATATCCGTCGTCGAGGTGTACGTCCCGGAGTCGGAGGTCAGCAACGGCGTCGGTACGGCCTGGGCGGTGCTCGCCGGGGTCGGCATCGCGCTGATCGTCGGTTCCGTCGCGGTCGCCGACCGGCTGGGCGTACGGATGGTGCAGCCCGCGCAGCGCCTCGTCGAGGGCGCGCACGAACTGGGGGAGGGGAAGCTGGGGGCGCGGGTGCCCGAGGAAGGGCCGACCGAACTGCGGCTCGCGGCGGTCGCGTTCAACTCCATGGCCGACCAGGTCGTACAACTGCTGGCGAACGAGCGGGAGTTGGCGGCCGACTTGTCGCACCGTCTCCGCACACCCCTCACCGTGCTGCGGCTCAACGCGGCCTCGCTCGGGGACGGGCCCGCCGCCGAGCAGACGCGGACCGCCGTCGCGCAGTTGGAGCGGGAGGTCGACACGATCATCCGGACCGCGCGCGAGGCCAAGCCGCAGACCGTGGCGGCCGGGCCCGGCGCCGGGTGTGACGCGGCCGAGGTGGTGCGTGAGCGGATGCGGTTCTGGTCCGCGCTGGCCGAGGACGAGGGCCGCAAGGTGCGGGTGGCCGGGGTGGAGCGACCGGTGCGGATACCCGTCGCTCGGCCCGACCTGGTCGCCGCCCTGGACGCCCTGCTCGGCAATGTGTTCCGGCACACGCCCGAGGGCACGGCCTTCGCGGTCGACGTGCACAACAGCGAGGACGCGGTGATCGTGCTCGTCTCGGACGCGGGCTCCGGCATCCGGGACCCCGAGGCGGCCATGGCCCGCGGGCGCGGCTCCGGCAGCGCCGGGTCGACCGGGCTCGGCCTGGACATCGTGCGCAGGCTCGCGGAGTCCACGGGCGGGGACGTCCGGATCGGGTCCTCGATGCTCGGCGGCACCGAGGTGCGGATCTGGATCCAGCTGGACGGGCGGGAGCCGGAGCGCAACGGCCATCGAGGAGCCGTACGACGACGCCGGCGAGGGAAATTGGTCTCTACCTTTAACCGTTCCCGATCCCTTCCTTAAGCGCACCCTAAGATCGCCGACCCCCGCCCGGATCAGGCGCTTTGCCCGATTCCGGATCGCTAGCGTGCTGCCGCACCCCACCCCCGTGAACGGCGAAGGCAGGCACGCGATGAGTACGCACCGGCGCAGGATCAGCAAGAGAAACAAGGTGATCGGTGGAGCGGTCGCCGCCGCGGTGGTCGGTGGCGGCGCGATCATGCTGACCGGCATCGCCCAGGCGGCGAGCGTCGGCGCGGCGTACACCAGGACCAGCGAGTGGTCGACGGGGTACACCGCGCAGTACGTCGTCACCAACACGACCGGTGCCAGGGAGAAGGACTGGACGCTGGAGTTCGACCTGCCGTCCGGCTCGAAGCTGAGCTCGCTGTGGAACGCCGAGTCGAGTGTGAGCGGGCAGCGCGTCACCGTGAAGCCGCCGAAGTGGGACACGGACGGGCTCGCGGCCGGTGAGTCGGTCACGGTCGGCTTCGTGGTCAACGGCACGGGCCAGCCGACCAGTTGTCTCATCGACAACGCCAAGTGTTCGGCGGACGGCACCGCGACCCCCGAGCCGACCGGCCGCCCGACGACCTCGTCACCGACGCCCACGCCGACCGCCACCGCCAAGCCCACGCCCACACCTACCCCCACCCCCACCGCCTCCCCGTCCCAGAGCAGCGGTACCGGTACGGCGGCCGGCGCGGGCTTCGCCCCCTACGTCGACACGTCCCTCTACCCGGCCTTCGACCTGCTCGCGAACGTCTCCGCGACCGGCGTGAAGAACTACAACCTCGCCTTCGTCACCGACGGCGGCGGCTGCACCCCGAAGTGGGGCGGCGTGTCCGATCTCGGGAGCGACGGCGTGGCCGCGCAGATCGGCGCGCTGCGCGCCAAGGGCGGCGACGTGCGGGTCTCCTTCGGCGGCGCGTCCGGCTCGGAGCTGGCGACGACCTGTGGTTCGGCGAGCGCGCTGGCGACGGCCTACGGCAAGGTCGTGGACGCGTACGGCCTCACCAAGGTCGACTTCGACATCGAGGGCGGCGCACTGCCCAACACGGCGGCGAACACGATCCGCGCCCAGGCGATAGCCAAGCTCCAGCAGCAGCACCCGACCCTGGACGTCTCCTACACGCTCCCCGTGATGCCCGAGGGGCTGACCCAGGACGGCGTGAACCTGTTGTCCAATGCCAAGTCCAACGGCGTGAAGATCAGCACGGTCAACATCATGGCGATGGATTACGGACCGGCGTACAGCGGAGATATGGGAACGTACTCAGAGCAAGCGGCTACGGCTACCCAGGCCCAAGTCAAGAGTGTTTTGGGGCTCTCTGAAAGCGCTTCTTGGAAAGCGGTTGCTGTCACCCCGATGATCGGTGTCAACGACGTTTCATCGGAGGTCTTCACGGTCGAGGACGCGAACCAGTTGGTCTCCTTCGCCAAGGCAAAGGGGCTGGGCGGCCTCTCGATGTGGTCCGCGACCCGCGACAAGCAGTGCTCGGGCGGGGCCAAGCCCTCCGCGGACGCGACCTGCAGTTCGATCGTCCAGGGCGCGTCCGCCTTCACCAAGGCCTTCTCCGCCTTCCAGTAGGCGCTCCACGGGCCCCACGAGCCACTCGTGAGCCCCGTGACCCCAGTCGCCCCATGGCGGACGCACGGCCACTCGGCTGTGCGTCCGCTTCTTTTGCTCGTCGGTGTCGATTACGTTTCGACAAATGAAGGCATCGGGTGTTGACGCATGACCAGACATAGGACTGTTATTACGCCACCGTGTTTGGTCGCGTTGGTTTCTGGTCGGTTACGACGACCTTGGGCCGTGGCGCATTCCGGCCGAACCCTGTCCGTCAGGAGCCGTTCATGCCCGACTTGTCCCTCCCCGCCGCCAGTCGCCGCTCCGTCCTGCGCGGCATAGGCGGCGCTGCCGTGCTCGGCGCCGGCATACCCCTGCTGAGCGCCTGTGGCGGCAGCGGCAGCTCGTCCGACCCGAAGACCGTGACACTCGGCTCCAACGCGTCCGACGCGGTGCCGAAGAAGGCGTTCGCGAGCGTCTACGCGGACTTCAAGAAGACCTCCGGCATCACCGTCAAGGTCAACACGAAGGACCACAACACCTTCCAGGAGCAGATCAACTCCTACCTCCAGGGCACTCCGGACGACGTGTTCAACTGGTTCGCCGGGTACCGCATGCAGTTCTTCGCGGCCAAGAAGCTCGCCACGTCCATCGACGACGTCTGGGCGAAGATCGGTGACAACTTCCCCGACGCGATGAAGCAGCTCAGCAAGGGCGCGGACGGCAAGTACTACTTCGTGCCGCTGACCACGTACCCGTGGGCGATCTTCTACCGCAAGAGCGTCTTCACGGCGAAGGGCTACACCGTCCCGACCACGTGGGACGAACTGGTCGCCCTGTGCAAGAAGATGAAGAGCGACGGTCTGGTCCCGATCGCCTTCGGCGACAAGGACGCCTGGCCGGCGATGGGCACCTTCGACCAGATCAACTTCCGCCTCAACGGCTACGACTTCCACAAGTCCCTGATGGCGGGCAAGGAGGCGTGGACCGACCCCAAGGTCAAGGCGGTCTTCGACCACTGGGCCGAGCTCCTCCCGTACCACCAGGACGGCTTCATGGGCCGCACCTGGGAGGACGCCGCTCAGGGCCTGGTGTCGAAGAAGTCCGGCATGTACCTCCTCGGCTCCTTCGTGGCGCAGCAGTTCACCAACAAGGCCGACCTCGACGACCTCGACTTCTTCGCCTTCCCGGAGATCAACTCCGCGTACGGCCAGGAGACCGTGGAGGCGCCCACCGACGGCTTCATGGTCAGCAAGGCCCCGAAGAACCACGACGGTGTCGTCAAGCTCATGGAGTACCTGGGCAGCCCGGCGGCCGAGCAGCTGTACCTCAAGACCGACCCGAGCGTGGTGGCCGCCTCCAGCAAGGCCGACACCTCCGCGTACTCGCCGCTGCAGAAGAAGGCGTTCGACATGATCGGCGCCGCCAAGAGCCTGACCCAGTTCATGGACCGCGACTCCCGGCCGGACTTCACCTCGACGGTGATGCAGCCCGGTCTGCAGAAGTTCCTCCAGAACCCCAAGGGCGTCGACAGTCTGCTGACCTCGATCGAGCGCCAGAAGAAGACGATCTTCGCCTCCTCATGATCTCCGAGACGACTACGACGAGCCCGGAGGCGGACGCCGTTCCGCCTCCGGGCCCCGCGCCTGCCCAGAAGCGGGTCCCGCAGGGCGCCAAGCGCCTGCTGACCCGCCGTGACCGCATCACGCTCGCCTTCATGGCGGGCGTGCCGACGGTCCTGCACGTGGCCCTTGTCTGGGTCACCGCCCTCGCCTCGATCGCCCTGGCCTTCACCAGCTGGGACGGCATCGGCTTCAGCTCGATCAAGTGGGTCGGCCTGGCCAACTTCAAGGAGCTGTTCAACGACAACCCGCAGTTCTGGCCCGCACTTGAGCACAACGTCATCTGGTTCGTCGTGCTCATTCTGCTGCCGACCCCCTTCGGCCTGTTCCTGGCCGTCCAGCTGGACAAGAAGATCCGCTTCAGCCGCGTCTACCAGACCGCGTTCTTCCTGCCGGTCGTCATGTCGCTGGCGGTCACCGGCTTCGTCTGGCAGCTGATCTACAACCCCGACACCGGCCTGATCAACAGCCTCATCGGGGCCAACAAGCCCGGCCACTACATCGACTGGATCGGCGACCCCAAGCTCAACCTCTGGGCCGTCCTGATCGCCGCGTCCTGGCGGCACGCCGGCTACATGATGATCCTGTACCTGGCCGGTCTGAAGGGCGTCGACCCGTCCCTGCGCGAGGCCTCCGCCCTGGACGGCGCGAACGAGTGGCAGACGTTCAAGAACGTCATCTTCCCGACGCTGCGGCCCACCAACACGGTCGTCCTGGTCGTCACCATCATCGAGTCGCTGCGCGCCTTCGACCTGGTCTTCGTCTTCAACAAGGGCGCCCAGGGCACCGAGTTGCTGTCGATCCTGATCACCAACAACATCATCGGCGAGTCCAGCCGGATCGGTTACGGGTCGGCGATCGCCGTCGTCCTGCTGGTCATCTCCCTCGTGGTCATCATCCCGTACCTGATCTCGACCTTCCGGAAGGAGCGGAGCGCATGACCACCCCCACCGCCGCACTCGGCGTGAAGCAGCGCACCCCGCTCCGCCCGGCCCGGGTCCTGCTCCACACGTTCCTCGTCGTCACCTCGCTGGCCTGGCTCGCCCCGCTGCTGTGGGCGGTCTACGCGGCCCTGCGCCCGTACTCGGAGACCAGCGACAAGGGCTACGTCTCCTGGCCGAGCACGCTGAACCTCGACAACTTCAAGAACGCGTTCGAGCAGTCCGACATGACGCACTACTTCGTCAACACACTGATCATCGCGGTTCCGGCCGTGCTGCTCACGCTGCTGCTGGCGTCGATGGTCGCGTTCTACGTCAGCCGCTTCGACTTCCGGCTCAACATCTTCCTGCTGCTGGTGTTCACGGCCGGCAACCTGCTGCCGCAGCAGGTCATCATCACCCCGCTGTACCGCATGTACCTGCTGATCAACCTGCCCGGCATCACGACGAGCGGCAAGCTCTACGACTCCGCGCTCGGCCTGGTCCTCATCCACGTGGCGTTCCAATCAGGCTTCTGTGCCTTCGTGTTGAGCAACTACATGCGGATGCTGCCGAACGAACTGACCGAGGCGGCGCTGGTCGACGGCGCGTCGGTGTGGCGGATGTACTGGCAGATCGTGCTGCCGCTGTGCAAGCCCGCGATGGCGGCCCTGGCCACCCTGCTCTCCATCTGGATCTACAACGACTTCTTCTGGGCGATCGTGCTGATCTCGACCGGCGAGAACATGCCGATCACCTCCGCCCTGAACAACCTCTCCGGCCAGTACTTCACCGACCCCAACCTGGTCGCCGCAGGCGCCCTGCTCACCGCGATCCCCACCCTGATCGTGTACTTCGCGCTCCAGCGCCAGTTCGTCAGCGGCCTCACACTGGGCGCCAACAAGGGCTGACGCCCTGCCTGTTGCGTCTTTCCTGTTGCGCGCTGCCCGTTGAAAGAGAACCACCGTGTACGACCACCCCTTCACCCCGCTCACCTCCGTCCCCGTGAATCCGCGCACCGCCCGGGTCCACGAGGAGGGCTGGCAGTCCTGGAGCCCGAGCGGCGCCTACACCCTGGGGGCGAGGCCGTACCGGCCGACCAACGCCCACTGGGCGACGGTGTGTTATCGCCCCGGCGTCACCGTCCCCGCCGGTGTCTTCCAGGGCGAGGGCCTCCTCGCCCTCGACCCCGGCGACGGCTCACCGACCCGCCTGTGGGCGGCCGTCGACCCCACCGGTTCGGTCCCGTCGATCCGGCTGTCGGTGCGGGACGGGGTGGCGGAGATCGGCGCCGACGGCCTGGTGAAGGAGTGGACGGGCACCGCCGTCCAGGCGGTGCTGGGGGACTGGGCCGACAGCCTGGCCGTACCGTCGCCCCGCCCGGCGCCCACGGTCTGGTGCTCCTGGTACGAGTACTTCACCGCCGTCACCGAGGACGACATCCACGAGAACCTCCGCGCGATGGACACCCTCGACCTCCCGATCGACGTCGTCCAGATCGACGACGGCTACCAGAAGGCGCTCGGCGACTGGTTGACGCTGTCCGGCCGCTTCCGCTCGCGGGCCGGCATCGCCGACACGATCCGCGCCCGCGGCCGTAGAGCGGGCATCTGGACGGCCCCCTTCCTGGTGGACCCGGCCGGCGACCTGGCCGCCGAGCACCCGGAGTGGCTGGTGCGGGACGCGGCCGGCGGCTTCGCGCACGCCGGCCGCAACTGGGGCCACGACCTCTGCGTCCTGGACACCACCCACCCCGGGGCGGCGGCCTACCTGACCGAGGTCTACGCCACCCTCCGCGCCGAGGGCTACGACTACTTCAAGGCCGACTTCCTGTACGCGGGCGCCCTGGACGGCGTACGGCACAAGGGAGTTGACGCGATCGAGGCCTACCGGGCCGGGATCGCGCTGATCCGCGAGGCGATCGGCCCGGACTCCTATCTGCTGGGCTGCGGTGCGCCGATGCTCCCCTCCGTCGGCCTGTTCGACGCGATGCGGGTGAGCCCCGACACGGCACCGCACCGCCGCCCCGAGGCCGACGACTACTCCCAACCCGGCCAGGACCCCGCCGAGTTCACCGGTGTCGGCCGCCAGTGGCAGCACGGCCGCCTCTGGGTCAACGACCCGGACTGCCTGATGGCCCGCCCCGCGGTGGAGACCCGGGAGCGATGGGCGGCCCATGTGGAGGCCACCGGCGGCCTGATGGCGTCGAGCGACCGCCTGCTGTCCCTCGACCAGTGGGGTGTGGCGACAACTCGCCGCCTGCTCGAAGGAGTTGACGTATGACGCGCTCTCTTGGTCTTCCCGGTATCGCCTACGGCGGCGACTACAACCCCGAGCAGTGGCCCGAGGAGGTCTGGGCCGAGGACATGCGCCTGATGCGCGAGGCCGGGGTGACCATGGTCAGCGTCGGCATCTTCTCCTGGGCGCTGCTGGAACCGGCCGAGGGCGGGTACGACTTCTCCCTCCTGGACAAGGTCCTGGCCCTGCTCCAACAGAACGGCATCGCGGCCGACTTGGCGACCCCGACGGCGGCACCTCCGGCCTGGTTCTTCCGCGCCCACCCGGAGGCCCTGCCAGTGGACCGGGACGGCCGGAGACTGTCGTACGGCAGCCGTCAGACGTTCTGCCCGTCGAGCCCCGCCTACCGCGAGGCCGCGCTGCGTATCGCGGGGGAGTTGGCGCGCCGCTACGCCGGCCATCCGGCGGTCGCGATGTGGCACATCCACAATGAGTACGGCTGCCACAATCCGGCCTGCTACTGCGACGAGAGCGCGGAGGCGTTCCGGCGCTGGCTGCGCGCGAAGTACGGGGACAGCCTGCCGGCGCTCAACAACGCCTGGGGCACGACCTTCTGGAGCCAGTGGTACTACGACTGGGCGGAGGTCCTGCCGCCGCGCGCGACGGGCGCGGTCCCCAACCCGACCCACCAGCTGGACTGGCACCGCTTCTGCAGCGACGAGTTGCTGTCGCTGTACAAGGCGGAACGGGACGTGCTGCGGGAGGCGGCGCCGGGGATCCCCGCCACCACGAATTTCATGGTGATGTTCAACTTCGACGCGCTGGACTACTGGCGCTGGGCACCGGAGTTGGACGTCGTGTCGAACGACCACTACCTGCGTTCCACGGACCCCGAGTCGGAGATCGACATCGCGATGAGCGGCGACCTGGTCCGCTCGCTGGCGGGCGGCCGTCCGTGGCTGCTGATGGAGCACTCGACGGGCGCGGTGAACTGGCAGCCGGTCAACAGGGCGAAGTCCGCGGGGGAGTTGAGGCGCAACGCGCTCGCCCATGTCGCGCACGGCGCGGACGGCATCGCCTACTTCCAGTGGCGGGCGGCGAAGGCGGGCGCCGAACAGTGGCACTCGGCGATGTTGCCGCACGCCGGGACGGACAGCGTCATCTGGCAGGACGTCGTCCAACTGGGCGCGGATCTACGGGCGTTGGCAGAGGTGCAGGGCAGCACGGGCACGGCGTCGGTGGCCGTGGTGTGGGACTGGAACGCCCGCTGGGCCCTGGAACTTCCCTCCCAGCCGAGCGAGGAGGTCCGCTACCTGGACCAGGTCCGCTCCTGGTACGAGCCGTTGTGGCGGGCCGGGGTGGCGGTGGACTTCGTCCGCCCGGACGCGGACCTGTCGCCGTACCGCCTGGTGCTGGCGCCCAGCCTGTACCTGGTGGACGAGGCGGGAGCGGCGAACCTGACCGGCTTCGCGGCAGGCGGCGGCACGCTGGCGGTGGGCTTCCACAGCGGGGCCGTGGACGAGAACTGCCATGTACGGCTGGGGGGTTACCCCGGCGCGTTCCGCGAGGCGCTGGGCGTGCGGTCGGACGAACTGTTCCCGTTGCTGCCGGGCGAGTCGCTCGCGCTGAGCGGTGGCGGTACGGCGTCCCTGTGGTCGGAGCGGGTGGCGCTGGCGGGCGCCGAGGCCATCACGTCGTACACGGAAGGCCCGTTGACCGGTGTGCCGGCGGTGACCCGGAACGCGTACGGCACGGGCACGGCCTGGTACCTGGCCACGCGCCCCGATCCGACGACCCTCGCCGGGCTCCTTGACCTCATCCGCAGGGATGCGGGCGTGGAGCCGGTCAGGGCGGCGCCGGCGGGCGTGGAGGCGGTGCTGCGGCGCGGACCGGACGGGGACTACCTCTTCCTCATCGACCACACCGGGGAGGGCGCGGAAGTCCCGGTCGCGGCCGACGCGGTCGAACTCCTCACGGGCAAGCCGGTGTTGGGCGGATCGGTGACGGTCCCGCCGGGTGAGGTTGTGGTGGTCCGGGAGCCGCGCAGGATCTAGGAGCGGGATCTAGGAGCGGGGTCGTTTTCCCGTTGTGACGGCCGGTCCGATCAAGTAACGTCACCCGACGTGAACACCGGACCGGCGCTACGCCACACACGGATCGGCCACCCGGTGGACGGCTGATCGCACGGTGGGTGCGGAGCACGCACCCCCTCGGTTCGGCACGCGGACCCCCGGCACTCGCGCATCGCGAGTCCCTTTCCCGTTCCCGTGTCGAACCCCAACGAGGTCATCCGTATGACAGCCACGTTCAACCACACCATCATCGCCGCCAAGGACCGCAACGAGTCGGCTCTCTTCTTCCGAGAGCTGCTGGAACTCCCCGAAGCGCCGTCCTGGGGCCTCTTCACCAACATCCAGCTCGCCGACGGAGTGCTCCTGCAGTTCGCCGAGCCGCCGGTGGAGATCCAGATGCAGCACTACGCGTTCCTGCTCGACGACGAGTTGTTCGATCGCGCCTATCGGCGGCTGTGCGATCGCGACATCGAGCACTGGGCCGATCCGCAGATGCGCCGCCCGGGCGAGATCAACGACGAACACGGCGGCCGAGGCGTGTACTTCAAGGATCCCGCCGGTCACGCGATCGAGCTGATCACCCGCCCGTATCTGTAACCGGACACGGACCTGGTCGGGTGCCCGGAACACGGCGCCCGACCAGGCGGCCCACCGATTCAGAACGGCCCGGGCCCGCCGAAGCCGCCGGGTCCGCCCCCGAACATCCCACCGTGCGGCCCGTGATGGTGGAACCCGTCGAACAGTGCGTCCGCGAGCAACACGCCACCGACACCGGCGGCACCCGCGACGAGGGCGGTCTTCCACCAGGGCGTGCTGTACCAACCCCCGCCCATGGAACGGCCGTTGACGACCCCGCCGGGGTAGTAGTAGGGCGTGTTCGCGCCGGCCTGCGCGGACGCGGTGTACGTCTGCCCGCCCACCGTGACCTGGCCACCGGCACCCTGCGCGGGCAACTCGGGCCCAGGATCGAGCCCCAGCGCGCCACGGGCGGTCCGGATGTGATGCAGCCCCTCTACGGCGGTCTGCGTCACCAGCCCGTACTGCATGGGGGAGTAGGCGGTGGCGAGTTGCCCCTCGGCGGCACGGAGCCGCTCGGCGGCATCGGCGAGCGCCTGCCGGGCGGCGCTGTTCCCACCGGCGTCCAGCGTCGACAGACTCCCGCCCAGCCGCTCCACCCAGCGGGTCGCCTCCGCGCCGGCATCGGCGTCGTAGGTCTGCTGCGCCGCCCCGGGCCCGGCACCGTATCCGAAGCCCGAACTCCCGCCCCCCGCCTGCCTCTTGCTGAAGGCGACCGCCCCGCCGACGATCAGGGCCAGCAGCACCAACACGATGAAAAACATGACGTCCTCCCGTCTGCGCCGGGATCGAATCACCCCGTACAGGGAGATCAGACGCCTTGGGCCTGAGAGGCCGCTGCGGGGGATCTGAGGGGTGGCTGTGAACGGCGGCGGGTTCTGGGCCCGACCTCAGCGGCGCAGTGCCCCCACGACGCCCTCCACGACCCTCAACACATCCCCGTTCCGCACGAGTTCGGCGACGTGCTCGATGTCGGCGTGGAAGACCCGGTCCTCGTCGACCGTCGGTACGGCCTCCCGGATCCTCGCCCGCAGGGCCTCCGCCGCCGGTGAGGGCGAGAGCGGCGCGAGCAGGTCGAGGGCCTGGACGGCGCACATCAGCTCGATCGCGACGACGTAGGCAAGCTTGTGGGCCGCGCGGTATGCCTTCAGGGCTGCCAAGTAGCCGTTGCTGACCGCGTCTTCCTGATTGGCCGAGGTGGTGACGTTGTCGGCGGACGCCGGGACTGCCATGCTCCGCAGCTCCATCGTCAGTGCCGCGGCGGTGTACTGCGCGATCATGTAGCCGCTGTTGAGTCCGGGCCGCCGGACCAGGAAGGCGGGCAGCTCGCTGAAGTTGCTGTTGACCATGCGGTCGGTGCGCCGCTCGGACACCTTGGCCAGCACCGTCATCGCGTTCACCATGGTGTCGGCCTGGATGCCGACGTACGTGCTGTCGCAGTTCGCCCCGCTCAGTGCCACCCCGTCCTCGCCCTCGGGGTGGATGACCGGGTTGTCACCCACCGAGTGCAACTCCTCGACGATGACCTCCCGGGCCTGCGCGAGCGCCCGCTTCGCACCGCCGTGGATCTGCGGAACGGCGCGCAGGGACAGGCTGTCCTGGAGCCGGTGGTCGAGGAACTCGGCGCTGATCGCGCTGGACGCGGTGAGCCGCCGCAGGTTCTCGGCGACCGCGGCCTGCTCGGGGTGCCGCTTGTGCCCCTGCAGCCGGGCGTCGTACGCGCGGACGGTGCCCTTGAGCGCCTGTATCGACAGGCTCGCGGCGATGTCGGCGGTGGTCGCCGCGAGGCCGGCGTCATGGGCGGCGAGGACGGCTATCGCGGTGACCGAGTGAGTGCCGTTGGTGAGCGACAGCCCTTCCTTGCAGGCGAGCCGGGTCGGCTGTTCGCCGATTCGGGCCAACGCCTCGGCGCCGGGCAGGAGTTCGCCGCCGTACGACGCCTGGCCCTCACCCAGGAGTACGAGCGCCATGTGGGCCTCGGGGGCCAGATAGCCGACGGAGCCCTCGCCGGGGACGTGCGGGGTGACCCCGGCGTTGAGCATGCGCCGGATCAGCTCCAGGGTCTCGAAGCGGATGCCGGAGTAGCCCTCGCCGAGGCCGATCAGTTCCATGAGTGCGATGGCTCGGACTATCTCGGTGGGCAAGGGTTCGCCTACGGACACGGCGTGCGAGCGGACTATGTTGCGCTGGAGCTGCTCGGCGTCCGCCGGGTCGATGACCTCGGTGACGTTGTCGCCGAAGCCGGTGGTGACGCCGTAGACCAGGCGGTTCTCGGCGAGGAAGCGTTCGACCAGCGCGCGTGACTTGCGTACCCGGTCGACGTACGTGGCGTCGAACTCGACCCGGGCGCCGTGGCGGGCGATCGCGACGAACTGTTCGACGGTGATCGGCTCCTCGCCCAAGGTGACAGCGGTGATCTCGGGGGCACCCACGGACATCTCCTCGCGCTTGGCATGCATCCATTCACTTGCAAGGTGAATGAATCACTCCATTTAAAACTTGGCAAGGGCGTGGCTGATGAAGGAGGGCGGGCGGTACGTGACCCGCCGCACAGCGCCGGGGCGCGGCACGCCCCCTCGGCATGCCGCGCCCCGTTCCCCGTCCCCCGGCTCCCCCGTCGGTCAGACCCCCTCCACCGAGGGCAGGACCCCCGTCCGCGCCGCCTCCCCGTACCACCGCGCACTCGACTTCGGCGTCCGTGCCAGCGTCGCGTAGTCCACGTACACCGCCCCGAACCGCTTCCCGTACCCGTACGCCCACTCGAAGTTGTCCATCAGGGACCACAGGTAGTAGCCGCGCATGTCCGCGCCGTCCGCGATGGCCCGCCGCACCGCCGACAGGTGGCCGTGCAGGTAGGCGATCCGCTCGGGGTCGTGGACGTTGCCCTCCGGGTCGGGCTTGTCGTCGTAGGCCGCGCCGTTCTCCGTGACGTACAGCGGCAGGCCCGGTGCCTCCCTCGTGTACCGCATGATCAGGTCGTACAGGCCCGTCGGGTCGATCGTCCAGCCCATCTCCGTGCGCTCGCCCGGGGTCTGGAGGAACGCCACGTCGTCCGCGCCCGGCCAGGGGGAGTACGCGCTCAGGCCGTGGCCGTCGGCCCGCGGGGCCGGCCCACTCGGTTCCGCGGCCGCGACCAGCGCCGGTGTGTAGTAGTTCAACCCCAGTGCGTCCAGCGGCTGGTGAATGAGCGTCAGGTCGCCGTCCAGGACGTACGACCAGTCCGTGATCGACCTCGTCGCCTCGAAGAGGGATTGCGGATACGCGCCGTGCAGCATCGGTCCGTGGAACACCCCGTTGGCCAGGTCGTCGATCTTCTGGGCCGCCGCCAGGTCCGCCGGGGACTGTGAAGCGGGCCTGACGACCGACGAGTTGAGGCTCACCGCGACCGAGTTGCGGGCCGGCATCGACGCACGCAGCGCCGAAGTGGCCAGCCCGTGCGCCAGGTTGAGGTGATGCGCGGCCTTGAGCGAGGCCGCCGCGTCCGTCCGGCCCGGTGCGTGCACCCCCGAGCCGTAGCCCAGGAACGCGCTGCACCACGGCTCGTTGAGCGTGATCCACTGCTCCACGCGGTCGCCCAGCGCCTCGCCCACGATGTGCGCGTACTCGGCGAAGCGGTACGCCGTGTCGCGCTCCGGCCAGCCGCCCGCGTCCTCCAACTCCTGCGGCAGGTCCCAGTGGTAGAGGGTGAGGGCCGGCTTGATGCCGACCGCCAGCAGCTCGTCGACCAGACGGCGGTAGAAGTCCAGGCCCACCTGGACCGCCGGGCCCCGGCCGGTCGGCTGCACCCGCGGCCAGGAGACCGAGAAGCGGTACGCCGTCAGGCCCAGGTCCGCCATCATCGCCACGTCGTCGCGGTAGCGGTGGTAGTGGTCGACAGCGATGTCACCGTGCTCACCACCGGCCGTACGGCCCGGCGTATGGCTGAAGGTGTCCCAGATCGAGGGCGTACGGCCGTCCTCCCGCACCGCCCCCTCGATCTGGTAGGCGGAGGTCGCGGCGCCCCACAGGAAGGCGGGAGGAAAGGTCACGGGGGTCACGGGCTCAGGCATGGAAGCGCTCCCATAAGGGGTCGTGGAGACCAACGAGTAGGGGGAGTGGCGGAGTTGGGGGAGGAGGGGGAAGGGGGGGAGGGGCCGAGTCGGCGTGCCCGGCCCCGGAGCGGAGCGTCAGCCCTTGACCGCGCCCTGCATGATCCCGCCCACGATCTGCTTGCCGAACAGGAGGAAGGCGATCAGCAGCGGCAGCGTGCCCAGCAGCGCGCCCGCCATGATCACCGACTGGTCGGGGATGTAACCGGTGCCCAGGGAGTTCAGGGCGACCTGGACGGTGGGGTTCTGCTGGGTGAGGGCGATGATCGGCCACAGGAAGTCGTTCCAGGCCATCACGAAGGTCAGGAGGCCCAGCACCGCCATCGCGGGGCGCGCGGCCGGGAAGACCACGTGCCACACCACCCGCAGGCTGCTCGCGCCGTCCACTCTCGCCGCCTCGATGAGTTCGGTGGGGAGGGCCTGCACGAGGTACTGGCGCATGAAGAACGTACCGAACGCGCTGACCAGAGTCGGCAGGATCACCGTCTGGAGGTGGTTCGACCAGTGCAGGTCCGCCATCCACAAGTACAGGGGTACGACGGCCAGTTGGGGCGGGATCATCATCGTGCCGATGGTGAGGAGGAGCAGTGTGCTGGAGAACCTGAACTTCAGCTTGGCGAAGGCGAAGCCCGCGAGGGTGGAGAACAGGACCGTGCCGATGGTGATGGTGCCCGCGACGACCGTGGAGTTGAACATCGCGGTGCCCATGCCGGCCTGCTCCCAGGCCGCCTGCATGTTCTTGAACAGATTCGCCCCGAACCACAGGGGCGGCGGGGTCTCCGCGAGCCGCTGGTTGGTGCGCGAGGCAGCTATCGCCGTCCACACCAGCGGGGCCAGCGAGACCAGCGCGAGGAGGACGAGGACGGCGTAGGTGAGCGGGCCGCCGTGCATCTGCTTGCCCGCGCCCATCACCCGGCGGCGGCGCCGCGGGCCCGTATCGACCGTCTTCTTCGCCTGAGGGAGTGTCAGTTCGCTTGTCGTCATTGGGACTTCCTCAGCCGTCGGGTGAACAGCAGGTTGATCGCGGCGACGATCAGCAGGATCAGGAACATCGACCAGGCGATCGCGGACGCCTTGCCGAGGTTGCCGATGATCCAGCCCTGGTCGTACATGTACAGACCGAGCGTCTGGTACTGGTGCTCGGAGCCGCCCTTCGAGCCGCTGACCCCGCCGAACAGCAGGGGCTCGCCGAAGAGTTGGGTCGCGCCGATGGTGGAGACGACCACCGTGAAGAGGATGGTCGGGCGCAGCTGCGGGACCGTCACATGGCGGAACTGCTGCCAGCGGTTGGCGCCGTCGATCGCCGCCGACTCGTACAGGTCGGCGGGTATTGCCTGCATCGCCGCCAGATAGATCAGCGCGTTGTAACCCGTCCACCGCCAGATCACGATCGACGACACAGCGAACTGCGAACCCCACGTGGATTCACGCCAGTTGATGGGATTCACGCCGACGAAGTGCAGCAGCCAGTTGACCATCCCGCCGTCCCACGAGTACAGCAGCGTGAAGACGAGGGTCGCCGCGGCGACCGAGGTGGCGTACGGGGTGAGCATCACGACCCGCCACACGGTCGAGCCGCGCAGCCGGTAGTTGAGCAGATGCGCGATCCCGATCGCCATCAACAGCTGCGGCACGGTGGAGATCAGCCCGATGGTGAACGTGTTCTTCAGGGCGTTCCAGAAGAAGTCCGAGGACAACAGGTTCCGGTAGTTGTCCAGCCCCGCCCACGTCTTGTGGTCCAGCGACGACAACTGCACGTTGTGCAGCGAGTACCAGGCCGTGTACAGCAGCGGGATGAGGCCGAAGGCCCCGAAGATGATGAAGAACGGGGAGATGAACGCGTACGGCGACGCCTTCATGTCCCAGCGGTACAGCCGGCTCCGCCACGAACTCGGGCCGGGAGCCGGCGTACCGCGACCGCGGGCGCCGCGGGCCGCGCCCGGCTGGTCGCCGGGCGCGGCGCCGGAGCCCGGCGCGGGGTGTGCGAGGGCCTGCTTGGAGCTGCTCACTGCCCGAGCACGTCCTTGATCTCCTTGGTGGCGGCGCTCCATCCCTGGGCCGGGGTCTTGCCCTTCTGCTCCACCTGGAGGATGCCGACATCAGTGATCGCGGTACCGATCGGCTGATCCTTGATGCCGAAGGTCTGCACCGGGATGGTCTTCGCCGAGTCGGAGAAGATCTGGGTGATCGGCGCGTTCGAGAAGTAGGTCGTCGTGTCGGCGGCCGGCTTCAGGTTCGCGTACGCCGCCGGGGTGGACGGGAAGCTGGCCTGCTTGGCGAAGACCTTCTCCTGCTGCGCGGGCGCGGTCAGCCACTTCGCCAGCGCTACGGCGTCGGCCTGGTGCTTGGTCGCCGTGGGAACTCCCAGGAAGGAACCGCCCCAGTTGGACGCGGTCGGCGCGGCGGCCACGTCCCAGTTGCCCTTGCCGGAGGCGCCCGACTTCTGCTCGATGTAGCCGATCATCCAGGCGGGGCAGGCCACCGTCGCGAAGCTCGCGTTGGCGAAGCCCTGGTCCCAGGTCGGGTCGAACTGCTTCAGCTTCGCCGACATGTTGCTGGTCGCCACGTCCATCGCCGCGTTCCAAGCCGCCTTCACACCGGTCGACTTGTCCCAGATGACGTTGCCGTCCTTGTCGTAGTACCGCTGGCTCTCGCCGCCGATGGCCGCGTTGTAGACGGAGGACGCGGAGTCCACGAACTTGGTGCCCTTGGGCGCCTTCTTCATGTAGTCCTTGCCGACGTTGACGTACTTCGCCCAGTCGCCCTTCCACAGGTTGGCGAGCTGCGTGCGGTCCGTGGGCAGACCGGCCTTCTGGAAGAGGTCCTTGCGGTAGCAGATCGCCATCGGGCCGGTGTCGGTGCCGAGGCCTATCTGCTTGCCGTCCTTCGTGGTGGCCTGGGCGTTCTTCCAGGACAGCCACTGGGTCTTGTCGACGTCCTTGCCGAGGTCGACGAACTTGTCGGCCTGCGTCTGGACGGCCTCGGTGATGTTGCCGACCTCGATGGCCTGGATGTCGTCGGTGCCCGCACCGGCCTGGAGCCGGGTGAGGACCTTCGGCCAGTACACGTCGGTACGGGTGGTGACGTCCTCCTTGATGGTGATGTTCGGGTGGAGCTTCATGTACTCGTCGTACAGGCCGGCCTGCTTGTAGCCGAAGACGCCGAAGGTGCCGACGGTCAGCGTGGTCTTGCCCTTGGAAGTGCCGCCGCTCGAATTCGACGAGGTGTCGTTCGAGTCGCTGGAGCAGCCGGCCAGCACTCCCGTGGTCAGCGCGGCGACGGCCGCGAGGGCCATCAGCCGATGGGACCGTCGGGTACTCGTGCGCATTGCGTCCTCCTGTTGCCTGACGTGCCGACCCCCCGGCCAACTGCATTGTTGGGCCCGTTAGTTCACGCTGCGGCTCGGGCGGGGAACGTGCGGGATGTGTATGTGTCAGGTACCGTGGGAGCGCTCCCACCGGTGATGTGTTGAAGAGTCGTCGGTTCGCGCGGGGGTGTCAAGGGAGCGGACGCGGAGAGATGCGTTCAGTTATTCGTCTGTTAGCTAACTGTGGGGGAGGCGGGGATTCGGCCGGAGGCGGGGCTCCTCACGCCCCTCTTCCCTGATCAGGACTGTTACATTCCAGGCCAACGGGTGGGTCGACAGGAGGCGGAGCCAATGGCAGGCCACGGAGCGCGGAGCCGGAGTGGCGGCCGGCCGACCCTGGAGGAGGTCGCGGCGCGCGCCGGGGTGGGCCGCGGCACGGTCTCCCGGGTGATCAACGGTTCCCCGAGGGTCAGCGACACGACCCGCGCGGCGGTGGAGGCGGCGGTAGCGGAGTTGGGCTACGTCCCCAACACGGCCGCCCGCGCCCTCGCCGCGAACCGCACCGACGCCATCGCCCTCGTCGTCCCCGAGCCGGAGACCCGCTTCTTCGCGGAGCCGTACTTCTCGGACATGCTCAAGGGCGTGGGCGCCGAACTCTCCGAAACCGAGATGCAGTTGCTGCTGATCTTCGCGGGCAGCGACCGTGAACGGCAGCGCCTGGCACAGTACTTGGCGGCACACCGGGTGGACGGTGTGTTGCTCGTGTCCGTCCATGCGGATGACCCGCTTCCCGATCTTCTGGCGCAGTTGGAGATTCCCGCGGTGATCAGCGGCCCGAGGTCGGCCGCGGAGACGCTCACCTCCGTCGACTCGGACAACTACGGCGGCGCGCGCTCCGCCGTAGAACACTTGCTGTCCCGAGGCCGGACGCGCATCGCGCACATCACCGGCCGCCTCGACGTGTACGGCGCCCAACGCCGCGTCGACGGCTACCGCGAGGCGCTGCTCGACGCCGGCCACGAGCTGGACGAACACCTCATCCAGCCGGGCGACTTCACGGAGGAGGGCGGCCGACGCGCGATGAAGGAACTGCTGGCCCGCCGCCCCGACGTCGACGCGGTCTTCGCCGGCTCGGACGTCATGGCGGCAGGCGCCCGCCAGGTGCTCCGCGAGGAGGGCCGCGTCATCCCCGACGACGTCGCCCTCGTCGGCTACGACGACTCGGCCATCGCCCGCCACATGGACCCGCCCCTCACCAGCGTCCGCCAGCCGATCGAGGAAATGGGCCGCGCGATGATCGACCTGCTGCTGGCCGAGATCGCGGACCGGCGGCCGGCCACGTCCCGGGGGTTGGAGCGGCGACAGGCGGTACTGGCAACGGAGTTGGTGACGCGGGCGTCTTCATGAGGGAGCGGTTGCTCGGACAAGCTGACGCCCATGACATCCCGTCCCCACCCCCTCCTGGCCGTCGAAGAGCTCCCCGCGACCGAGCCCTACCTCCGCACGGTGGGCGAGGTGTTCCGGTCCTTCCGCGAACAGGACTCCGGATGTGTCTCGTACGGCGTCCAACTCCCGGACGGTGAGCGCTGGTTCGTCAAGGAGGCGACAACAGCCCCTGCACAGGCCTCACTTGACCGCGCCTGGGCCTTCCACCGGGCGGTACGGCACCCGGCGATCGTCCCGCAACTGCACCGGATCGCCGTGACGGACGGCGGCCGTACGGCGGTCGTCATGCCCTGGAGCCCCGGCGAGTCTCTCTACGGCCCCGCCCGCGCCCGCTTCCGCGCCTTACCCCTCGCCTCCGTCCTCCGCGCGATCGACCGCGTCCTGGACGCGCACCTCGTGGTGGAGGCCGCGGGGATGGTCGCTGTCGATCTCTACGACGGCGCGTTCCTGTACGACTTCTACGGCGACGCGCTCCATCTCATCGACCTCGACGAGTACCGTCCCGGCCCCTTCATCCTCCAAGACGACCGCCTCCCGGGTTCGGCCCGCTTCATGGCCCCCGAGGAGTGGCGCCACGGCGCCCTCATCGACATCCGGACGACGGTCTACGCCCTCGGCCGGACCGCCCGCCTCCTTCTCGACGCCGGTGACGGCGAGCGCGCCTGGCGGGGTACGGCGGGTCAACTCGCCGTGCTGGAAAGGGCGACCCGCGCCGATCCCGCCGAACGGTTCGCGGGCGTACGGGAGTTCACGGACGCGTGGCGCGCTGCCATCTGATCTCGCCGTCCTGCCACTCGTCCGTCGGCGCCAGGCCCGCCGCCGTAGCGACAACTGCCGATGCCTGATGGGCCGGGTGGATGTGCGCCACGACCGTACGGATGGAGGGCCGGGCGGCGAGCCACGACACCAGACCCCGCACCGCCTCGCTCGCCAGGCCGCGCCCCTGCCAGGGCGTCCCCACTACCCAGGCGGTCTCCGCGACCGACCCCGCTTCCGTGACCGTCGCCTGGACCGTGCCCACGAGGCAGGACTCCGAGCGCAGGCGTATGACCCAGTTGCACCAGGTGACGGACGGGTCGGGGGAGCCGGCGACGAGGCGCTCGTACCGGGTTCGCAGGGCGCCGGGGCTCAGCGGTTCGCCGCCGATGAAGGTGTGGAGGGAGGGGGAGGACAGGACCGTGGCCATTTCCTCTGCGTGTGCCGCGCTCAGCGGGACGAGATCCAGCCGGGCGGTGCTGATGAGTTCGATGTCCATCGTGGGCACGCTCCCGGGAAACGAATCAGCCGGTGACTCCGTTTCCGAAGTCACCGGCTGATTACTCAGGGTGAGTGACGGGACTTGAACCCGCGACTTCCTGGACCACAACCAGGTGCTCTACCAGCTGAGCTACACCCACCATGCCCGGTCGTTCACTCTGTAAGTTTCCGACCGGCCGAGAAAAAGTGTACAGGGTCCGAAGGGGTGCTCGCGCACGCCTTTTACGAGGTGGGCTGGACGTGCTTCGCGGCGATCGTGCGGGCCGTTTCGGAGTCGGGGCCGGGCTGCGGGACGAAGATCGCCTCGCGGTAGTAGCGCAGTTCGGCGATGGATTCGCGGATGTCGGCGAGGGCGCGGTGGTTGCCCTTCTTCTCGGGGCTGTTGAAGTACGCCCGCGGGTACCAGCGGCGCGCCAGCTCCTTCACCGAGGACACGTCCACGATGCGGTAGTGGAGGTACTCCTCCAGGGTCGGCATGTCGCGGAGGAGGAAACCGCGGTCGGTGCCTACCGAGTTGCCGCACAGCGGGGCCTTGCCCGGCTCCTTGACATGCTCCCGGATGTACGCCAGGACCAGCTCCTCGGCGTCGGCCAGCGTCGTGCCGCCGGCCAACTCGTCGAGCAGGCCGGATGCGGTGTGCATCTGGCGTACTACGTCCGGCATCGTCTCCAGCGCCTGGTCCGGCGGGCGGATGACGATGTCCACCCCTTCGCCGAGCACGTTCAGCTCGGAGTCGGTGACGAGGGCGGCCACCTCGATGAGAGCGTCGTCGGACAGCGAGAGGCCGGTCATCTCGCAGTCGATCCACACCATGCGATCGTTCATGTGTCTAACCTTAAGGTGCGCGCCGCCCGGCTGAGCCGACCGTGCGGTGACCTTGTGGTGCGGGGGCGCGCGAAAACCCCCGGAGATCCCCTGACGGAGACCTCCGGGAGCATGCGGTTGCTACGTCGCGCTCCGCTGGCCGGGCAGACTCGCCGCCCGACTTGTGGCGTACGCCTCACGGCCGTTCTCCGCCGACGAGGCGGAGGAAGCCGACGCGGACGCCGCCGCCGACAGCGCACTTGCCGCCGCCCGACGCGACTGCATCGGAACCGGGCCCTCCGGGTGCAGCACGGGTGACAGCCCCGCCGGGCCCAGGGACGACGGACCGCCGGGCTGGCCCGGGGCGCCGTCGCTGTCCACCTGCTTGTCGGCCTGGGGCCTGCGGGCGCGGTACGCGGCCCGGTAGGCGGCGGGCGACGAGCCCAACTGGCGGCGGAAATGGCCGCGCAGGGCCACCGGTGAGCGGAAGCCGCAACGGCCCGCGACCTCGTCCACCGAGTAGTCCGACGTCTCCAGCAGGCGCTGCGCCTGGAGCACCCGCTGCGTGATCAGCCACTGCAGGGGAGCGCTCCCGGTGAGCGAGCGGAAGCGGCGGTCGAACGTACGCCTGCTCATGTACGCGCGTGCCGCCAGCGTCTCCACGTCGAACTGTTCGTGGAGGTGCTCCAGCGCCCAGGCGACGACCTCCGCGAGCGGGTCGGCGCCGATCTCCTCTGGTAAAGACCGATCGAGGTAGCGCTCCTGACCGCCGCTTCGGCGCGGGGGGACCACCAGGCGTCGGGCGAGCGCACCGGCCGCCTCGTTGCCGTGGTCCGTCCGCACGATGTGGAGACAGAGATCGATTCCGGCCGCCGTACCGGCGGACGTCAGTACGTCTCCGTCGTCAACGAAGAGTTCCCTCGGATCCACGTGCACCGACGGATAGCGCTTGGCCAGCGTCGGCGCGTACATCCAGTGGGTGGTCGCGGGGCGGCCGTCCAGCAGGCCCGCCGCCGCCAGCACGAAGGCGCCGGTGCACAGGCCGACTATGCGGGCCCCTTCTTCGTGCGCACGGCGAATCGCGTCGAGCGCCTCCTCCGGCGGTGGCGAGGTGATCGACCGCCAGGCAGGCACGACGACGGTGCCCGCCCGCGAGATCGCTTCCAAGCCATGCGGTGTGGTGAGTTCCAGCCCTCCCGTGGTGCGCAGCGGACCTTCTTCGCCGCCGCACACCAGGAGGCGGTAGCGCGGAACTCCGGCGTCCTGCCGGTCGATTCCGAACACCGACAGCGGTATGGAACTCTCGAAGATGGGGCCGCCGCTGAACAGCAGCACCGCGACGATCTCCTTGCGGCGTCGCCCGGAAAGCTTCCGGGCCGCGGCTTCCGGCGCGGCAGTGGAGTCGTGGCTCATACTGCTAAGCCCCCCTCGGTGGTCGCGGCTCCTCGGTTGTGTCGCTCCTGCACGTTTCCCCTCGGTCCTGCACGAGTCCCCCGCCGTAAGACGTCAAGATCGAATCTACTGTGTCCAGTGGTGCCGGGGTGACCAGTTCGGCAACCGGCACATTGTCGACATGGCAACTTGGCGTGAAGCATTCGATCACGAAGCGTTGCACTCGTGGGCCGTGCAGGGAAGTGCGCCTCGTCGTAGTGGCCAATCCCCGTAGGGTGCGCAAGGCCCCCCGGACCCTTTCGGTGCAGGTGGAACGGGGGTTGGGGGGTGGTTCGGACAAGAGATGCACGGTGGCCGGAAGTTGGCTGAAAAGCGTCGGGCGCGTGCGCGGAAACCGGTCAGTCGACCGGTGTACTTCCCCCGGCGTGACGCCCGCCCCTGTGCGCCCCCGCCCCGGCCCGATGACGGTGGCTGCGGTGCGCGGTCTGCTCCTCGGCCAGCAGTTGGGCCGCGCCCCGCTCGGACCGGCGCAGCAGCACGCGGCAGGCGGCGGTGACGGCCGCGAGACCCAGGGCCGTACCGGTGGCGCCGGCGAGCGAGGTGCCGTACCAGAGGAGGACCAGGGGGACCAGGACGCAGCTGAAGACCGCCCAGCGGACCACGTCGGTCGCGGTGTCGGGGCTGGGGTGTGCCTCGGAGGTCGTGCGGTGTCCGGACATGGCGTGCTCCCTGGGGCGGTGGCTCGCCGGGTTCAACGCTTGTTCGATGCGTCGGTCACTGTAGGGCAGCCCATGGATGTGGACACGGACGGCCGTGGATAAGTGAATCCTGTGCAAACCGCCTGTACGGGGCAGCAACCATTGCGTTACGGGCGCCCCCTCGTGCATGCTCCGGGGAACTCCGCCGGAGCATGTGCGGGATATGGGCTAAGGAGGAGTGCCGCCGTACCCTTGGGGGTATGGGGTTGGGAAGATGATTCCCGGACACAGCTCCGCCGCACACTGTTGTCCCCTCCCAAGAGGATCAAAAAGCCGAGACATCCATGGCCGGTCACGAATCTTTCGAACCCGCGGACCGCAAGCGGCCCGTCGCCGATCCCACGGCGGCCGAGCCCCAGGCGGCGGAACAGCCACGTCATTCCTGCGATCCAGCCTTCAAGCACGGCGTGGTCGTCGGCTTCGACGGTTCCACGTCCAGTGAGCGTGCCCTCGCGTACGCCATCGGCATGGCCCACCGCTCCGGCTCGGGCCTGGTCATCGTGCATGTCGCGAACCGGCTGCCCACCACGGTGTGGGCGGGCTGCGAGCCACCGGTCTTCGTCGACGTGCCGGATCACCGCACCGAGGTGCTGGGCCTTGAGCTGGCGTGCGCCGAGTATCTGGCGGAGGTGCCCTGGATCCTTGTCGAGCGTGGCGGCGACATCTGCCACGAACTCGAAGAGGTGGGGCGGGAGTACGAGGCGGACGCGATCGTCGTGGGCTCGACCCACGGCATCGTCGGACGCATCTTCGGCTCCGTCGCGGGGCGGCTCGCGAAGCGGGCCCAGCGGCCCGTCGTCGTCATCCCGTAGTCCTCAGGTCAACTCGCAGGTCTCGCAGGTCGGCTCCCGAATTCGCTGCTGTGCAGAGGTGTTTGTGTCCTTGTGAAGGGCATATATCGGTCACACCGCACAACCGCACATGCATGAAGGGAGCCCGCCGTGGACAATGACGTCTCTGCGGGAAGCACCACCTCGATCGTCGGCCGACTCGCCCTGGGAATCACCCTGTTGGCCTTCGGGCTCGGGTACACGAATGTCATCAACGGGGTCTCCACGGCTGACGCCGTGTCACTGGCCCACTATGTGGGCGGAGTTGCCCTCTTCGTCGTCGGACTGCTCGCGTTCCGCGAGGGCGACACGGCTTCCGGTACGGCCTTCTCGGCCTTCGGCGCGCTCTGGTTCACCTGGGCCGCCTCGGCGGGGGGCTCCGCCTCGGCCAACGCGGCGGGGTTGTTCCTGGTCCTGTTCGCCCTCGTCGCTCTCTCCGTGACCCTCGCGGGTGGGGATCAACTCACCCAGGGGACATACGGGTTGTTCTTCGTGTCCCTCGTGCTTCTCGCCATCGGGCAGTTCGCCGGTAACGACGGGCTGAGCAAGGTCGGCGGTTGGTTCGGTGTCGCTGCGGGGGCTGTCGCCTGGTATTCGGCGACTGCCGCGTTGGCTCACTGGCCGACGGTGCTTCCGCGGCGCGCGGCTGGTCGGGGCGTGACGGCCACCGGTTAGCGGCGCTGGCTGGGGGTTTCAACTCCCGGCGACATGAACGAACCCCCCGTGCATTGAGGCTGCACGTGGGGGTTCGTTCTGTTTCGTTGGCCTCTGCGGGCCCGGTGGGGGCTGGTCGCGCAGTTCCTCGCGCCCCTAAAGGCAAAGACCTATTCGACCGTTACTGACTTGGCGAGGTTCCTCGGCTTGTCGATGTCGCGTCCGAGCGCCAATGCCGTGTGGTACGCCAGGAGTTGAAGAGGGATGCCCATCAGGATGGGATCCAACTCGTCCTCGTTCTTCGGGACCACGATCGTCTGGTCGGCCTTTTCCTGGTGCTGGTGGGCTACCGCGAGGATGCGGCCGCTGCGGGCCTTGATCTCCTCCAGGGCCGCGCGGTTCTTCTCCAACAAGTCGTCGTTGGGGACGATCGCGACCGTGGGGAGGGCCGGCTCGATCAGGGCCAGGGGGCCGTGCTTCAACTCCGAGGCGGGGTAGGCCTCGGCGTGGATGTACGAGACCTCCTTGAGCTTCAACGAAGCCTCGCGAGCCACCGGGTAGCCGCGGACTCGGCCGATGAACAGCATCGAGTGGGCCTCGGCGTACTCGGCCGCCAGCTTCTTGATCTCCTCCTCCTGGTCGAGGATCTCGGAGATCTGGGCCGGCAGCCTGCGCAGGCCCTCGATGATGCGCTTGCCGTCGCGGACCGAGAGGTCGCGGGTGCGGCCGAGGTGCAGGGCCAACAGGGCGAACGCGACTGTGGTGTTGGTGAAGCACTTGGTCGAGACGACACAGACCTCGGGGCCCGCGTGCACGTACATGCCGCCGTCCGCCTCGCGGGCGATCGCCGAGCCTACGACGTTCACCACGCCGAGGACGCGGGCGCCCTTGCGCTTCAACTCCTGGACTGCGGCCAGGACGTCGTACGTCTCGCCCGACTGCGAGACCGCGATGTAGAGGGTGTCGGGGTCAACTACCGCGTTGCGGTAGCGGAATTCGGAGGCCGGCTCGGCGTCCGCGGGGATGCGGGCCAGCTCTTCGATCATCTGGGCGCCGATCATGCCCGCGTGGTACGAGGTGCCGCAGCCGAGGATCTTCACGCGGCGGATCTGCCGGGCCTCGCGGGCGTCCAGGTTCAGGCCGCCGAGGTGCACGGTGGAGAAGCGGTCGTCGATGCGGCCGCGCAGCACGCGGTCCACGGCGTCGGCCTGCTCGAAGATCTCCTTGTGCATGTAGGTGTCGTGGCCGCCCATGTCGTAGGAGGCGGCCTCCCACTCGACGGTGGTCGGCTCGGACGTGGTGCGGGTGCCCTCGGTGGTGTATGTCCGGAAGTCGTCGGCCTTGAGGGTGGCCATCTCGCCGTCGTCCAGCGTCACTATCTGGCGCGTGTGCGTCACCAGTGCGGCGATGTCCGAGGCTACGAACATCTCCTTCTCGCCGATCCCGAGGACCACCGGGGAACCGTTTCGAGCCACCACGATGCGGTCGGGGAAGTCGGCGTGCAGGACGGCGATGCCGTACGTCCCCTCGATCACCCGGAGGGCGTCGCGGACCTTGTCCTCCAGCTTCTCCTGCTGGGAGCGGGCGATGAGGTGGGTGAGGACCTCGGTGTCGGTCTCGGAGAGGAACTCGACGCCGTCCGCTTCCAGCTTCTTCCGGAGGTCGGACGCGTTGTCGATGATGCCGTTGTGGACTACGGCGACCTTGTTGTCGGCCGACAGGTGCGGGTGGGCGTTCACATCGGAGGGGGCGCCGTGGGTGGCCCAGCGGGTGTGGGCGATGCCGGTGGTGCCCTTGAAGCGTGCCGGGACCTTGGCCTCCAGGTCACGGACCCGGCCTTTGGCCTTGACCATCTTCAGGCCGGCCGTCTTGGGGGTCGTCACGACGATGCCCGCCGAGTCGTAGCCGCGGTACTCCAGCCGCTGCAGGCCCTCCAGCAGAAGCGGAGCAACGTCACGCTTGCCGATGTATCCGACAATTCCGCACATGTATAGGTATTCCTAGCCGTAGACGATCCGGCGCAGCTGCCTGAGCGTGAGCTCCGGCGGGGCCACGGCCCGGTATTTCAGGTCCGCCTCGATCCGGTCGAAGATCGTCGCGTTCACCAGGCCCTGGGCCTGGAGCTCGCGGTGGCGGCGACGGACGTAGTCCTCGGTCGTCTCGTCGAAGTAGGCGAGCACGTCCTGGATCACCCGCAGTGCCTCGCCCCGGTTGAGGGTGGTGGAGCGCGTCAGATGATCAACGAGTTCGTCGTGCACCCGGCTGATCCTGAAGTACCGAAGGGCGGTTTGCAAGAATCCTGCCCGATATCGGGCAATGGGCTGTTGAATGTCTTATGGGACTCTGTTCGCAAGCTGTCCATCCTGTGTCTTGTGCTACGTCGCTCATATGGACGAGTTTCAGACGCCATGGACATTCCTCGTATGGGAGTACCCGCAGAGCTCGCCGAGCGCATGAGCATGGCGGAGCAGCACGAATACCTGCGTTCGAGATTCTCGCGGCGCACGATGATCAGAGGCGGTGCCGTGACGCTCGGCGCCGTCGCGGGCGGCGTGTTCGTACCGGGCGCCGTCGCCCAGGCGGCCGTCCCCACCCAGGCCTCCGCCACCTACGCCGCCACCTCAAGCGAGTCCGTCGACGGGGCCCTCGTCTCCCCGTTCGGCCGGCACCTCGCCTTCGGCAACGACCCGAGCACCGAGGTCACGGTCTCCTGGCAGGTCCCGACCAACGTCAAGAAGCCGTTCGTCCGGATCGGCGCGCAGCCCTGGGACCTCTCCCGCAAGATCGAGGCCGAGGTGCGCACCCTCTACACCCCGGCGGGCGTCGGCGCGAGCGGCGACCACACCCAGTACTACCTGCACGCCAAGCTGACCCACCTGCGCCCGGGCCGCACGTACTACTACGGCGTCGGCCACGCCGGCTTCGACCCGGCCGAGCCCCACCTGCTCGGCACGCTGGGCACCTTCACCACCGCCCCCGGCCACAAGAAGCCGTTCACCTTCACGGCCTTCGGTGACGAGGGCGTCGGCTACCACGGCCTCGCCAACGACAGCCTGCTGCTCGCCCAGAACCCGGCCTTCCACCTGCACGCCGGCGACATCGCGTACGCCGACCCGGCCGGCGCGGGCAAGACCGCCGACACCGGCTTCGACTCGCGCGTCTGGGACCAGTTCCTGGCGCAGACCGAGGCGGTCGCCAAGTCCGTGCCGTGGATGCCCGCCTACGGCAACCACGACATGGAGGCCTGGTACTCGCCCAACGGCTACGGCGGCGAGGACGCCCGCTGGAACCTGCCGGACAACGGCCCCGACAAGGCGAACCTGCCGGGCGTCTACTCCTTCGTCTACGGCAACACGGCGGTCATCTCGCTGGACGCCAACGACATCTCGTTCGAGATCCCGGCCAACCTCGGCATCTCCGGCGGCACCCAGACCACGTGGCTGGAGGCGCAGCTCAAGAAGTTCCGTGCCGCGCACGACGTCGACTTCATCGTGGTCTTCTTCCACCACTGCGCGTACTGCACCTCCACCGCGCACTCCTCGGAGGGGGGAGTGCGCAACGAGTGGGTGCCGCTGTTCGAGAAGTACACGGTGGACCTGGTCATCAACGGCCACAACCACCAGTACGAGCGCACCGACGTCATCAAGAAGAACGCGGTCGTCAAGAAGCTGCCGATCGGCGGCACGGCGTACCCGGAGACCGAGGGTGTCGTCTACGTGACGGCGGGCGCGGCCGGCCGCAGCCTGTACGCGTTCACCGCCCCCGACTCCTACGAGGGCCACGAGAACGAGGTCGACTCCGTCGCCGCCTTCATCAACACGAAGGACGGCAAGGTCAACGAGACGGTCGCCTGGTCGCGCGTCCGCTACCTCAACTACTCGTTCCTGCGCGTCGACGTCCAGCCCGCCTCGAAGGGCCGTACGGCGACCCTGACGGTCCGCGGCATAGCCGAGACCGGCGCCGAGGTCGACCGCTTCACGGTGGCCCGCAAGGCCAAGTAGCGCTGGATCATTCCGAGTTACGCCCGGAAGGCAGGGCGGGACTCAGCGGCAGGCGGTCCTCATATGCGTTTGAGGACCGCCTGTTTGGCCATCGTGAACTCCTCGTCCGTGAGCACCCCGTCCCGGTGCAGCTCACCCAGTTCGCGCAGCCGCCGCAGCAGCGCGTCGTGGCCGTCCTCCGCCGCGGCCGTCAACTGCCGGGCGGGCTCGGGCTGTTCGGGTCGTACGTCCGTCTCGGCGGCCGGGTGCGGGAGGCGGGCCTGTACGGCCGCGGCGACCAGGGCCATCAGCGGGTCCTTCTTGAAGCCCCACAGCTCAACGGAGTTGGGGTCGTACTTGGGCGGTGCCTTGGTCGGCGCGTCGCGCACCGAGAAGCGGATGTAGCCGTTCTCCAGACCGGCCGACGGACGCCACTCCACGCCGACGAGGTCCGTGACGGCGAGGGTGCGGGCGCCGGCGGCGGACTTCGCGTCCTCGGTCTTCCAGTTCCACTCCAGCCGTACGCGCTCGCCGTCGAAGCTCGCCGTGCCGTCCCCGGCGGAGACGGACAGCGGCACGGCCGGGCCCGGCAGCAGGTACGCGTCCACCGGGTCCACCGGGACCTCGTCGAGCAGCAGGGCGTTGCGGACCTCGTCCACGAAGTACTCGGCGACGCCGTACCGATCCGACTCGACGGCGAGTTGATAGGGGTCGTCGGTCTCGGTGAGCCGGCCGCCGGTGGCGTGCAGCAGCGGGTCGGCGCCGTCGCGCAGCCGCAGTCTCAGCCGGCCCGACTTCCGGCCCTGCTCGAAGGAGACGCCCGCCAACGCGCCCAGGGGGACGACGAGTTCACCGAGTGTCTTGCGGAACAGGCCGACGTTCTTGTCCCGTCCGGGAGTCAGCCGCAGGGCGTCGCCGTCGAAGACCCAGGTGCCGTCCTTCTGGATGATTTCCGCCATAGGAGGGATTGTTCCATCGCTCTGGCGACAGAATGGTCTGTACCTGTCCGGGTCCATCTACCTGTCCGGGTTCGTGTGCCTGCCGGGTTCAAGGGAAGTCCAAAGGAAGGGACCGTTTGTGAGACAGCGCCACAGAACGACCCGCCTCCTCGGTTCGCTGCTGCTCGTCGCTGCGGCGAGCGTGTCAGTCGCCGGTGCGGCGCCTCCCGCCAAGACCGCTGCCGTCACCCCGCTGGGCCGGGTGGTCCCGGCGCCCGCCAAGGTCACCCCCGCGGGACATCCGTACCGGATCACGAGCAGCACCCGCATCCGCGTGGGCGACTCACGTGAGTCGCGGCGGATCGGCGAGTACCTCGCGGGCATCCTGCGCCCCTCCACCGGTTACCGGCTGCCGGTCACCTCGCGGGGCAAGGGCGGCATCCAACTCCGCCTGGCCAAGGGCACGTTCGGTGCCGAGGGCTACCGGCTCGTCAGTGGGGCCTCCGGTGTCACCATCACCGCGAGCAGGCCCGCCGGACTCTTCCATGGCGTGCAGACCCTGCGCCAACTCCTGCCCGCGGCCGTCGAGAAGAACTCGGTGCAGCGCGGCCCCTGGCAGATCGCGGGCGGCACCGTCGAGGACTCACCGCGCTACGCCTACCGCGGTGCGATGCTCGACGTCTCCCGGCACTTCTTCACGGTCGCCCAAGTCAAGCGTTACATCGACGAGTTGGCGCTCTACAAGATCAACACCCTGCATCTGCACCTCAGTGACGACCAGGGCTGGCGCATCGCGATCAACTCCTGGCCACGCCTGGCGACCTACGGCGGCTCGACCGAGGTCGGCGGAGGCGCCGGCGGCTCCTACACGAAGGACGACTACAAGGAGATCGTCCGCTACGCCTCCTCGCGCTACCTGGAAGTAGTCCCCGAGATCGACATGCCGGGCCACACCAACGCGGCCCTCGCCTCCTACGCCGACCTGAACTGCAACGGCGTGGCACCTCCGCTGTACACGGGCACGGACGTCGGCTTCAGCTCGCTGTGCGTCGGCAAGGACCTCACGTACAGCTTCGTGGACGATGTCGTCCGTGAGCTGGCCGCGATCACCCCGGGCCGCTACATCCACATCGGCGGCGACGAGGCGCAGTCCACCAGCCACGAGGACTACGTCAAGTTCATGGACCGGGTGCAGCCGATCGTCACCAAGTACGGCAAGACGGTGATCGCCTGGCACCAGATCACCGGCGCCCACCCCGTGAAGGGCGCCCTCGCCCAGTACTGGGGTCTCGACGACACCAGCGCAGAGGAGAAGGCGCAGGTCGCCGAGGCCGCGAAGAACGGCACCGGGCTGATCCTCTCGCCCGCCGACCGGGTCTACCTCGACATGAAGTACACCGAGGACACCCCGCTCGGCCAGGACTGGGCGGGCCTGGTCGAGGTCAAGCGGTCCTACGACTGGGACCCGGGCAACTACCTTGCCGGGGTGCCGAGTTCGGCGATCCGGGGCGTCGAGGCGCCGCTGTGGTCGGAGACGATCGTGACCGGCGCGAACATCGACTACATGGCCTTCCCGAGGCTGCCGGGCGTGGCCGAGCTGGGCTGGTCGCCGGCCTCGACGCACGACTGGGACACGTACAAGGTGCGGCTCGCGGCACAGGCGCCGCGCTGGGACGCGCTGGGGATCGACTACTACCGGTCGCCCCAAGTCCCTTGGCCCGCACAGTAGTTGATCGGTTTCGGTTTCGGTAAGAGGGCGGGCACCCCGGGGGACCGTACCCCGGGGTGCCCGCCTGCTTGTGTTGTCAGAACCCGGCGATGGGGTTCTTCAGGGTGCCGACGAGCTGGAGTGCGCCGGCCGGGTCCGCCAGGTCCACCATCTGCTTGTTGTTGCGCAGTTGGAGACGGTTGAGGCAGGACAGCGAGAACTCGGGCGCGAACATGTCGTACTGCCGGAACTTGTCGGCGAGTTCGGGTGCCGCGTCCTGGTACTCACGGGTGACGTCCGCGACCGTACGCCAGAAGTCGTCCTCCTCCAGGACGCCTTCGGCGGCCAGGTGGGAGGCGAGGAAGCGGAAGAAGCAGTCGAAGACGTCGGTGAAGATCGACAGGAGCTTTTTGTCCTCGGGGACCTCGACCCGGAGTCGTTCCACCGTCGGCGGCAGCACCGCGTCCGGGTTCATGACGGCGATCTCCTCGGCGATGTCCTTGTAGATCGCGCGCTCGACGACACCGTCCTTCAGGACGAGGATGACGTTCTCGCCGTGCGGCATGAACACCAGGTCGTAGGCGTAGAAGCTGTGCAGCAACGGGGTGAAGTACGCCCGCAGATACCGCCGCAGCCACTCCACCGGCGCGAGCCCCGACCGCTCGATCAGCGCGCCGGCGAAGGACGCGCCCTCGTGGTCCAGGTGCACCAGCGAGGCCATCGTCGCCAGGGACTCGCCCTCCTGGAGTGACGGCACCGGGCTTTCGCGCCACAGGGCGGCAAGCATTTTGCGGTACGGCGAGTAGCGGTCGGTCGCCGCCTCGTACTCCAGGTGCCGGTAGCCGACGGCGGCCTGCTCACGGATGATCGACAGGCCGGTGGACTTCAACACCGGGTCGTTCTCGATGAGTTGGGCCAGCCAGTCGTTGATCGCCGGGGTCGCCTCCATGTAGGCGGCCGACAGTCCGCGCATGAAGCCCATGTTGATGACGGACAGGGCCGTCTTCACGTAGTGCTTCTCGGGGTTCGACTTGTTGAAGAAGGTCCGGATGGACTGCTGGGCGAGGTACTCGTCGTCGCCCTCGCCGAGGCAGACGAGGTGGCCGCGGGCGATCTCGGCGGCGAAGGTGACGCTGAGCTTGTTCCACCACTGCCAGGGGTGGACGGGGATGAGGAGGTAGTCGTCGGGGTCGAGACCCTTCTCGGAAAGTGTGACGCGGAAACGGTTCAGCGTCACACTTCCCAGCTCGCCCCTCATGAAGGACTCGTACTCGATGCCCACGCCCGCCGTGAACGCCGCCCGGGAGCGGTGCGCGGCCAGCCACACCAGGCGGACCGGGCTCGCGGTCTCGGGGGCGTACGAGAGGTATTCGTGGATGCCGAAGCCGAGCCGCCCGTTGTTGGCGACGAAGCAGGGGTGGCCCTCGGTCATCCCCGTCTCGATCGCCTGGAAGTCGCTCTTCACCAGCTCGGCGACCGGGATCTGCGGCTTGGTGAGCTTGTAGCAGGTGCCGGAGAGGGTGGAGGAGATCTCCTCCAGGTAGACCGGCAGGACCTCCTCGCTCAGCCCGAGCGCCTGCTTCAGCTCGATGAAGAAGTCCAGGGCGGCGAGGGGTAGTTCGACGCCGTCGCGGTGACGGGTGATCGAGTCGGCGTCGACCTGCCAGTGGTCGAGGGCGTGCCGGGTGGCGGTGAACCGGTAGCGGGTCAGCCCGTCGTCACTGCGGACGACGTACAAGTCGCCGTCCTGCGCGGCCGGTTCGGGGGTGATCAGCCGCTCGTGCGCGAACTCGGCGAGGGCCTTGCGGATGAGGAGGCGGTTGGCCTTCTCCCAGCGCTCGGGGGAGAGATGGGCCACGGCGTCGGCGAGGCTCATGCGGACACCGCCGTAGCGAGCAAGCTGTGCCTGTTGAAGAAGCGTTCCCGTGTGCAGAAGCTCAACAAGGCTTTCTTCTCCGGCTTCTGGATCTCACGCTCGGGCACGAACCCGACCGCTTCGTTGAGGGCGTGCACGGCGGTGTTGGACACGTCCGGTTCCACGACGACACGTGCGACGGCCGGGTCCTCGAAGAGGCGGGCCATCACGGCGGTGATCACCGCACGGGTGAAGCCGTGGACGGGCGCCTCGGTGGCCGGCGTCAGGAAGTGCATGCCGACGTCACCGGGCAACGGCTCGTACAGCCCGACCAGTTCGCGATGACGGGGGTCGTAGTACTCCATCAGGAAGACGGGGACACCGTCCTGGAGCCCGAGCAGCGCGTGCTGGTGCTCGTCGGCCGCGATCTCCATGTACGCGCGCTCGACGTCCTCCAGTTTCGCGTCCTGCATCATCCAGAACGCGGCCTTGGGGTGCGTGAGCCACCGGTGCAGCAACTCGGCGTCGTGGAGCGGGTCGAGGGGGCGGAAGCTGAAGGTCATACGGCGAACTCCTGGAACGCGATGGTCTGTTCGACCGGGTAGTACTCGGTGCCGAGCAGCTCACGGATGATGTACGAGTTGCGGTACGCGCCCATGCCCAGGTCCGGGGACGTGATGCTGTGCGCGTGGACGCCGGCGTTCTGCAGGAAGACGCCTCGGCCCGTGGTGTCGATCGAGTAGTTGCGCGCGATGTCGAAGTTGCCCCGGGAGTCGTAGCGCAGCCGCTCGTGGACGGGCTTGAGGAACTCGGGCTCGGCGTACTTGTAGCCGGTGGCGAGGATCAGGCCCTGGGAGCGCAGGGTGTAGTCCTTCTCCTGCTCCTCCTGCCGCAGGCCGAGTTCGTAGACGCCGTCGCGGTAAGTGGCGCTGTCCAGCGAGGAGTTGGTGAGCAGCCGGGTGGGCACGGGACCGCCGACCTTCTTCTGGTACAGCAGGTCGAAGATCTCGTTGACGAGGTCCCCGTCGATGCCCTTGAACAGGCCCTTCTGCTCGGCCGTGAGGCGGTAGCGGGTCTGCTCCGGCAGGGCGTGGAAGTAGTCGATGTACTCCGGGGAGGTCATCTCCAGCGTGAGTTTCGTGTACTCCAGCGGGAAGAAGCGCGGCGAGCGCGTCACCCAGTTCAACTCGTAGCCGTGGACGTCGATTTCGGCGAGCAGGTCGTAGTAGATCTCGGCGGCGGACTGCCCGCTGCCGACCAGCGTGATCGACTCCTTGGCCTGCAACTCCGCTTTGTGCTGCACGTAACGGGAGTTGTGGATGAAGTCCCCGCCCAGGCCTGCGACCGCTTCCGGGAGATACGGCGGGGTGCCGGTGCCCAGGACCAGGTGACGGGCGCGGAACACATCGCCGGCCTCGGTGTGGACGACGTAGACCTCGCCCTGCTCCTCGTACGTCACCTCGCTCACCGTCGTGCTGAAGCGCACGTTGGAGAGCTTCCCGGCCGCCCAGCGGCAGTAGTCGTCGTACTCGACGCGCAGCGGGTAGAAGTTCTCGCGGATGTAGAAGGGGTACAGACGCCCCTTCTCCTTCAGGTAGTTGAGGAAGGAGTAGGGGGACGTCGGATCGGCCAGCGTGACCAGGTCCGACATGAACGGGGTCTGGAGGTGGGCGCCGTCGAGGAACATGCCGGCGTGCCACTCGAAGTCGGGCTTCGAGTCCAGGAAGACGCCGTCGAGTTCGGCGATGGGCTCGGTGAGGCAGGCGAGGCCGAGGTTGAAGGGTCCGAGCCCGATGCCCACGAAGTCGTGGGTCCTGGTGGCGGGTTCAGGAAGCGCGGTCAAGGGACTCTCCCAGGTACTGCTCGGCATGGCCGGCGATCAGTTCGAGGACGGCGGCGATGTCGTCGGTCGTCGTCTCGGGGTTGAGCAGGGTGAACTTCAGGTAGTGGCGGCCCGCGACCTTGGTGCCCGCGACCACCGCGGCACCGGAGGCGAACAGGGCCTTGCGGGCGTACAGGTTGGCGCGGTCGATCTCGGCCGGGTCGGTGACGGCGGCCGGGATGTAGCGGTAGACGAGGGTGGAGAGCGAGGGCGCGACCACGACGTCGAAACGCGGGTCGGCGGCGAGCAGCTTCCAGCCCTCGACGGCCAAGTCGCAGACCTCGTCGAAGAGTTCGCCGATGCCGTCGGCGCCCATCACGCGCAGCGTCATCCACAGCTTGAGCGCGTCGAAACGGCGGGTGGTCTGGAGGGACTTGTCGACCTGGTTGGGGATGCGCTCCTGCACCATGCGGCGCGGGTTGAGGTACTCCGCGTGGTAGGTCGCGTGGCGCAGGGTGTCGGCGTCGCGGACCAGCAGTGCGGACGAACTCACCGGCTGGAAGAAGGACTTGTGGTAGTCCACGGTGACCGAGTCGGCGCGCTCGATGCCGTCGAGCCGGCCCCGGTACTTCAGCGAGGCGAGCAGACCGCAGCCGTAGGCCGCGTCCACGTGCATCCACACCCCGAACTGCTCGCACAGGGCGGCGACTTCGGGCAGCGGGTCGATGGAGCCGAAGTCGGTGGTGCCGGCGGTGGCGACGACGGCCATCGGGACGAGCCCGGCGTTCTTGCAGCGCTCCAACTCGCGGGCCAGCGCGACCGTTTGCATGCGCTTGTCGGCGCCGACGGGTATCGACACGACGGAGTCCTGCCCGAGGCCGAGCAGTTTCGCCGACTTCTTCACGCTGAAGTGGCTCACTTCGGAGGCGAAGATACGCAGTTTGGCCAGGCTGGCTGGTCCTTCCCACCCGCCCGGCCCTGGCTTGGCCTCCTCGCGGGCCAGCAGCAGCGCCTGGAGGTTGGACTGGCTGCCGCCGGAGGTGAACACCCCGTCGGCGTGCGGCCCGAGGCCGATCCGCTCGTTCGTCCAGTCGATCAGTTTCCGCTCGATGAGCGTGCCGCCGGCCGACTGGTCCCAGGTGTCCAGGGAGGAGTTGACGGCGGAGAGCACCGCCTCGCCGAGCACGGCCGGGATGACGACCGGGCAGTTGAGGTGGGCGAGGTAGCGGGGGTGGTGGAAGTAGATCGCGTCACGCAGGTAGACCTCGTCCAGCTCGTCGAGCACCGCGGCGGTGTCGTGGAGCGGGCGGTCGAGGTCGATCCGGTCGATGAGGGGGGAGAGGGCGTCGACCGTGACGCCGGTGAACGGCCGTTCGGTGGTGGCGAGTTTGGCCGCCACCCGCTCCACGCCTTCCGTCACGGAGCGGCGGTAGTGCTCCGCAGTCGTGTCATTGAGCAGGTGCGAGCGCATGTGGGGGTCCTCCGGTGGGGAAGTCCGTGCGGGACAGGTGAGCGGCAGGGTTCCGCAACATCAACTTAGGTAAGCCTAACCTAACTTAACTTCCATGAAACCCACCTCACCCGTGACGGCTGTCACTCACGCACCAGCGGCCCGTCACCCGGCTTCGCGCAACTGCTCCTCGCTGAGCCCCTGCCGCCAGTACCCGACAAAGGTCACCCGGCGCCGGTCGAACCCGCGCTCACCCACGAAGTGCCGCCGCAACGCCTTCACTTGACCGGACTCGCCCGCGATCCACACGTACGGCCTTTCGGCGGGCGGGAGTTGGGTGTCACGAAGGGCGCCGAGGGCCATGGGGGACCCCTTGGCGCCCCCGTCCCCTCGCACCAGCCAGGTGACTTCGGCATCGGCTTCGGTGGCCAAGTCCTGGATGTCACCGAGGTGTTGAACCTCCAGCCACACCCGCGCACGGGTACCGGCAGGCAGCGTTTCGAGAATGGCGGAGACGGCCGGCACGGCGGTCTCATCGCCCCACACGACCACGAGATCGGCGTCCTCCGGCGGCCGGAACCGGATCGCCCGGTTGTCGGCGATCGCCGGCCCGAGCAACACGACCCGATCACCGGGGGCGGCGAGAGAGGCCCAACGGGAGGCGGGCCCGGCGGGTTCGTGCAACACGAAGTCGATGTCGATCTCGTCAGGATCACGCCGTAGGCCACGCAGGGTGTACGACCGCATCACGGCCCGTACGTCGTCCGGGAGTTCACGCCACCCCTGCCACCACCCGTCACCGAGTTCATACGGCACGGCGGGCTCCAACTGGCCCGGCTGGGGGAGAAAGAGCGACAGGGACTGATCACACCCGTCGGAAAGGAAGTACGCCAGATCGTCCCCTGCAAAGGAGACCCGGACCAGAGACGGCCCAAGCCGATCCGTCCGCACGACCTGGAGAGAAAAGAAACGGAAGGGCGCGGCAACGGCCGTTGTCATGGGGTTCCTTCAGAGATACGGGAGATGGTCGCGCCCCAAAGGGGCGCGGGGAACTGCGCGACCAGCCCCCACCGGCCCGCAGCTCCCCACGAAAGCGAAACCACCCCTAAATCAACTGACCTTCTTCGCGTTCTCGATGGCCTTGGCCAGATCCTCAAGCAGCGGCGCACACTTGGCATACGACAGAATCGGCTCAGGGTTCCGCGCGATGACCTGCCCCGCCTTCACAGCCGGAAGCTTCTTCCACGTGCCCTCAGTGATGTCCGCCGGCTGAATCGCCGAAGTCCGGTTGTCCATCATGATGATGTCCGCTCCGTACTTGTCGACGTTCTCCCAGCTGAGGTTCTCGAACCAGCCACCGCTCGCCTTGAGGGCAGCCGCGGACGGCTCGACGAAGTTCACGCCGAGGGCCTTGTAGTACTCCAGGTCGATGGAGAGGTTGGACCCGGAGACGTAGAAGATGTCCTGGCTCGCGGACCCCGCGAGGACCTTGATGTCCGGCTTGGCCTTGGCGGCGGCGCGCAGCCGGGCGGCGGCGTCCTCGAAGCGCTTCTTCGCCGCGGTGATGGTCGCCGAAGTGGTGTCCGCACCAAGGGACTTGGCGAGCTCCAGCATGCGTGCGAGCGGCGTCGGCAGCTGGACGTCGTATGCCGAGATGCCGACGGTCGGCGCGCCCACGGCGAGGATCTTCTTCTTCGACTCCTCCGGGACGTACCAGAGGGTGCCGGCCGCGTCGAACATCGTGGTGAGGAGGACGTCGGGGGAGAGGGCCGCGTACTTCTCGATGTTGAACTGGCCCCACTCGTTGCCGATGATCGTGACCTTGCTGATGTCCAGGTCGCCGGCCTGCACATCGGCCTTGCCGTCCTTCAGCTTCGTCGGTCCGAAGACGCCCTTGGACTCGATGCCGTAGTCGTGCAGCGCGGCGGCGACGCCGATGAAGGAGACGATGTTCGCCGGGGTCCTGTCGGTCTTCGCGGTCTGGCCGCGGTCGTCCTTGAAGGACCAGGGGCCGGACGTGGCGGCAGCCGTCTCGCCGCTGCCCGAGCCCTCGCTTTTCGCGTTGTCGTCCCCGCAGGCCGCGAGCACGGCGCCGAGGCCGAGGGCGCCGCCTGCGGCGAGGACGCCGCGTCGGGTGAGGTGAGTCGCTCTGGTGTTGGGCATGGTGTGGCTGCTTTCGAACGGGGCGGAGTGCCCGCCGGACAAGTTCGAATGCAGGTTAGCCTAACCTAAGTAGTCGTTCGGGGGGTGGGGGTCCGGACTCCCGAAGCGGTACGGCGGTCATGAGGCGGCCGGGCCGCCGCCCAGTACCGTCCGGATCACGTGCCGGGCGTTGCGTGCCATCGCCGGGTTCGTCCTCCGGTAGTACGGCAGCGAGATCAGCGCCTCCGAGAGGGTCCGGCCCCGGCCACGGGTCCAGGTCGCGTCATCCACGGCCAGCGCCTCGCGGAAGACCTCTCGTGCGTCGGCCGGCAGCAGATTCCACGCCGGAAACAGGTCGCAGGCCGGGTCACCCACCCCCGTACACCCGAAGTCGATCACCGAGGCGAGCCTGCCGCCCTGGAGCAGCAGGTTGCCCGGCATCAGGTCGGCGTGCAGCCACACCGGCGGCCCGTCCGGGACCGGAGCCCGCAGCGCCTCCTCCCACACCGCGGTCGCGGCGTCGCAGTCGACGTCCTCCTGCGGGATCGCACGCAACTCCCCGATCGCCGCCCGGGTTTCCGCGTCGAGCGAGGCGAGGGGCCCGCCCCGATGTGCCGTCGGCGCGGCCGGCAACGTGACGCTGCGCATCGCCGCCACGAACGCGGCCAGATCCTCGGCCAGCCGCACGGGCTCACTCAACGCCCCCGCTTCGGGAAGCTCGCCCGCCAGCCACCGGTACACCGACCACGACCACGGATACCCCTGGGCCGGCTCCCCGGCGCCGAGCAACTCGGGGATGGGCGTGGGCAGTTGGGGAGCGAGGCGGGGCAGCCACTCCTGCTCCATCCGCACGCCCTCGGCTCCGCCCCGCACCAGCGGCAGCCTGACGACCATGTCGTCGCCCAGCCGGTACATGGCGTTGACCGTGCCACCGGACGGCCACCGCCGCACCGCCAGCCCCGCCCACCGAGGGAACCGACCGGCGATCAACCGCCGTACGAGACCGTCGTCGATGGGGTGCATATCGGGATGCATCTGCCCTGCGCTCATGGTCGTCATCCGAACACCGGGCGCCGAAGGGCGTCAAACACCTTTCCGGCCTGCGCCCGCCCGGCACGCCCTGGTGGGCGCGGCCCGGCGACGCCGTCCACTTTGGCTTTCAACGTGCTTGTCCCGTCCGGCCGTTGTGATCACGCTCGTGGTAGCGGGCACTGCGCACTGATGTTCGGTGACATTCGGAGGTGGAGTGGCTACCACGGTGGACATGACGGGTGTGGAAGCGGTGGTGCGGAGTGACGCGGCACTGCTGGAGGACGATCTGGCCGAGTTCCTCGGCTCGTTGACCGCCCCGGCTCGGGCGGCGGCCTCCGTGTACGACGCGGCACTGCGCCGTTCCCTGTACGAACCGGTCGCCGACGCCGTCGGATCCAAGGTGGGCCAGCAGGCGCTGCCGGCCACCGCCGGAGCACCCGGCGGCCGGGCGCCCCTGCGGCCCTCGATGGTGTACTGGGCCTACCGCAACTACCGGGGTTTCCCCGAGGAGACGGGCGAGACGCCCGAGCGGGGCGAGGCATCTCCCGAGCTGGCCGTCGTCCGCCGTACGGCAGTTGCCGTAAGGATTCTGCTGAAGGCCGCGGTCGCCCTCGACGACATCCAGGACGGCAGCGACGTCCGCTACGGCGAACCCGCCCTCCACACCACACACGGCGCACCGCTCGCCCTCAACGCCGGCGCCTGGCTGATCATGTCCGCGCTGCGGCACGCCGCCGACCCCGCCGTCGTGGACAGCCTGGTGCGCTCGGTCGGCAACGGCTTCACCGGGCAGGCCGTCGACATGTCCTCGCGTACGGCGCTCACCCGCGCCGAGCTGCTGGCCGCGCCGCGCGCCACCAGGGTCGGCTTCTGGGAGGCGACGGCCGCCCTCAAGACCGGAACCCTGTTCTGGATGCCGCTCGACGCGGCCGTCGCGGGGCTGCGGGTGGTCGAGGACGACCGGCTGGCCCTGGACGGCGCGATGCGTCAACTCGGGCTCGCCAGCCAGCTGTTCAACGACCTGAGCGACTTCGTGCCCGAACTCGGCGGCGCCAACACCCACGAGGACTTCGACGGCCTCGGCAACCGGGTCTTCCTGGAACTGCTCGACGAGGAAGGTGACGTACCGCCCGGCGCGGACTTCAAACCGTACGTTCTCGGTCACCCCGCGCTGCGGCGCACGCTCCTCGCGCTCGCCGAGGAGGCCGTGGCACTGAAGCGCGCCGCGAAGGACGCCGTGCACGGAGTGTGCCGCTCCGAGCGCAGCGCCGCCTACTTCGACGTGACGATCGAACGCAAGGGCCACCTCATCGACCGTCTGCTCGCGACGGTCCGGCAGCGGAGCGGCGTATGACGGACGCGGACACGGGTACGGGTACGTGCACGGTGACCCAGCGGCTGAGGAGGGACACCCGCACCTGGCACGAGGCCCTGGAGAGCACCGGGTTCGCCACCGCGATGCTCGCCGGGACCCTCCCGCTCGACCGCTACGTAGGCCAACTCTCCGCCTACCGCCCGGTGTTGGAGGCACTGGAAGCCGAACTCGCGCGCACCACCTGCCCGTCGGTGGGCTCGGTGTGGTCCTCCGACCTGGTCAAGCTGCCCCTCGTCGAACGCGACCTGCGCCACTTCGCCGCCCGGGGCGCGGTCCCCGAACCCGGCCCGGCCGCCGAGGAGTTCGTCGGAGAGATACGACGCACCGCCGCGACCGACCCCCGTGAACTCCTCGGCTTCCTCTACGTGTTGGAGGGCTCCACCCTCGGCGCCCTGTTCCTCCTCCGGTACGTCACCGAGGCGTACCGGCTCACGGACGGGAACGGTGTGTCGTACTACGGCAGCGGCGACCGCGCCCGCTGGACGGCCTTCGCCGAGCGCCTCGACCGAGCGCTCGGCGAACCCGACGTACAGGACCGCGTCCTGGCCGCCGCCGAACGGGCCTACTGCCATGTCGCCCTGATCTCGGGGGAGTTGTCGGTGGGCCTGGGCAGCCCGGCTCCCGAACCGGTGTAGACGGCCAGCTGTCAGCCCGCGAGGCTCAGCCCGCGAGGCCCAACTCGCGGGCGATCAGCATCCGTTGGACCTCGCTGGTGCCCTCGCCGATCTCCAGGATCTTGGAGTCGCGCCACATGCGGGCCACCGGGTACTCGTTCATGAAGCCGTAGCCGCCGTGCACCTGGGTGGCGTCGCGGGCGTTGTCGACGGCGATGGTGGAGGAGTACAGCTTGGCGAGCGCCGCCTCCTTCTTGAAGGGCTCGCCGGCCAGCAGGCGGGAGGCCGCGTCGCGCCAGGCGAGGCGGGCGGTGTGGGCCTTCATCTCCATGTCGGCGATCTTGAACTGGATGGCCTGGTTGGCGCCGATCGGCCGCCCGAACGCGTGCCGTTCCTTGGCGTACTTCACCGACTCGTCGACACAGCCCTGCGCCAGACCGGTGGCGAGGGCCGCGATGGCGATGCGGCCCTCGTCGAGGATGCGCAGGAACTGGGCGTAGCCGCGGCCCAGTTCGCCCAGCAGGTTCGCCGCCGGGACCCGCACGTCCGCGAAGGACAGCTCACGGGTGTCGGAGGCGTTCCAGCCGACCTTCGAGTACGGCGCCGCGACCGTGAAGCCGGGGGTCCCGGACGGCACGATGATGGACGAGATCAGGGGCTTGCCGTCGGGCTTGCGGCCGGTGACCGCGGTGACCGTCACCAGGCCGGTGATGTCCGTACCGGAGTTGGTGATGAAGCACTTGGAACCGTTGATCACCCACTCGTCGGTGTCCGGGTCCAGGCGTGCCGTCGTACGAGTCGCCCCCGCATCCGAGCCGCCGTCCGGCTCGGTCAGCCCGAAGGCGCCGAGGATCTCACCGGAGCACAGCCGGGGCAGCCACTCGGCCTTCTGGGCGTCGGTGCCGAAGAGATGGATCGGCATCGCGCCCAGCGAGACCCCGGCTTCCAACGTGATCGCAACCGACGAGTCGACGCGGGCCAGTTCCTCCAGGACAAGGCCGAGCGCCAGATAGTCGCCGCCCATCCCGCCGTACTCCTCGGGGAACGGCAGCCCGAACAGGCCCATGCGGCCCATCTCGCGGACGATCTCGTACGGGAACTCGTGCCGCTCGTAGAAGTCGCCGATCTTCGGCGCGACGACGTCGTGCGCGAACTCCTCGACCGTACGGCGGAGTTCTTCCAGTTCGGGGGAGAGACGGTGGTCCATGGCGGTCACTGCTCCTTGTGGGGCTGTGCTGTTTTACCGAGTGCGCGGACGGTACGGGACGGGCTGGGTCGGCCCAGTTGTTCGGCCATCCACACGCTGGTGGCGGTGAGACGGGCGAGGTCGACGCCGGAGTCGATGCCGAGACCCTGGAGCATCCACACGAGGTCCTCGGTGGCGAGGTTGCCGGTGGCGGACTTGGCGAACGGGCAGCCGCCGAGGCCGCCCGCGGAGGCGTCCACGGTGGTGACGCCGTGCTGGAGGGCGGCCAGGGTGTTGGAGAGGGCCTGGCCGTAGGTGTCGTGGAAGTGCACGCCCAACACGTCGGTGGGGACGTGCTGTTCGTTGAGCGCGGCGAGAAGTTCCAGGACGTGCCCGGGAGTTGCCACCCCGATCGTGTCGCCGAGGCTCAGCTCGTCGCAGCCCATGTCGACCAACGCCCGGCAGACACGCACCACTTGAGCGAGGGAGACCGCGCCCTCCCAGGGGTCGCCGAAGCACATGGAGACATAGCCGCGCACATGGGCGCCCTCGTCCTTGGCGCGGGCCACGACCGGTGCGAACACGGCCAGCGACTCGTCCACCGTGCGGTTGAGGTTGGCCTTGGCGAAGGACTCGGTGGCGCTGGCGAACACGGCGACGCGGGTCGCCTTCAGGGACAGGGCCCGGTCGAGTCCGCGGGCGTTCGGCACGAGGACGGGGAGGTGCACCCCCGGCAGGTCGCGCACGAGCGGGAACAGCTGCTCCGCGTCGGCCAGTTGGGGCACCCACTTGGGGTGGACGAAGCTGGTCGCCTCGATCGTGGTCAGGCCCGCGTCCGCCAGCCGCCGCACGAACTCGGCCTTCACCTCCGTCGGCACGGTCGACTTCTCGTTCTGCAGCCCGTCCCGCGCCCCCACCTCGTGGATGCGCACCCGGGCGGGCAGATCGGGGGCCGGTACGACCATCGGGAGTGTCGCTGGTCCGAGTGTCACTGGTCCTCCTCCGCAGGTGTGACGACCGCCAGCACCTGGTCCATGGCGACCGTCGCGCCGGGCGTCACATCGAGTTCGGCGACGGTGCCGGCGTGCGGCGCGGAGACGACGTGCTCCATCTTCATCGCCTCGACCACCAACAGGCTCTGTCCCGCGGTCACTTGATCCCCCACGGCGACCTTCACCACGGTCACCGTCCCCGGCATCGGCGCGGTCAGCGAACCGGCACCGGAGCGGTCGGCCCCGCTGAGCGAGGCGGCCACCGGGTCGTGGTCCCGCACCTGCCAGGCGTCCCCGTCCCGGCCCAGCCAGTCACCGGCCCGGTGGAAGGTGTGCCGGACACCGTCGAGAGTGACCGCGACCTGGTCCTCGGTAACGGTGTGGGTGCCGCGCGGGACGTACTCCACGGGCTCGGTCACCTTGAGAGGGAAGCCGACCGGCTTCGGAGTACCGCCCAGCCGCCACCCGTCCGGCACGGAGAAGGGGTCGGTCCAGCCGTCGTTCTTCGGGCGGAGAGCATCCAGTCGTACGGCGGCTGCCGCCTCGTACACCTCCGGGGGGACCTCGTCCGGCACCAGGGAGTCCGCCTCCCGCTCGACGAGCCCGGTGTCCAACTCGCCCGCCACGACCGCCGGATGGGCGAGAAGCCGGCGCAGAAACCCCGCGTTCGTCGGCACGCCCAACGTCACCGTGTCCGCGAGGGCCGCCCGGAGCTTCCTGAGCGCGGTCGCGCGGTCGGGGCCGTACGCGATGACCTTGGAGAGCATCGGGTCGTAGAGACTGCCGACCTCGGTCCCTTCGGAGAGGCCGGAGTCGGTGCGGATGCCATCGCCGGAGGGTTCGTTCAGCTTCAGGACGGTGCCGCCGGACGGCAGGAACCCGCGCGCGCCCTCTTTAATAGACACAGTTTCGGCGCAGATGCGCGCCTCCACCGCGTGCCCGGTGAGCGTGATGTCGTCCTGCGCGAAGGGCAGTTGCTCGCCCGCCGCCACTCGCAGCTGCCACTCCACCAGGTCGAGCCCGGTCACCAACTCCGTTACCGGGTGCTCGACTTGGAGGCGGGTGTTCATCTCCATGAAGTAGTACGACGACGGGTCGCTGCCCGGCACGATGAACTCCACCGTGCCCGCGCCCGCGTACCCGCACGAGCGGGCCGCCTGCACCGCGGCCTCGCCCATCGCCGCGCGGGTGGCCTCGTCCAGGAGCACGCTCGGCGCCTCCTCGACGACCTTCTGGTGCCGGCGCTGCAAGGAGCACTCGCGCTCGCCGAGGTGGACGACGTTGCCGTGGCCGTCGGCCAGGACCTGGATCTCGATGTGCCGGGGGCGGTCGACCCACCGTTCGACCAGGAGCGTGTCGTCGCCGAAGGAGGCGCGGGCCTCGCGGCGGGCGGCGGCGATCTCGTCGTCCAGGAGGGTGAGGTCACGAACCAGGCGCATGCCCTTGCCGCCGCCTCCGGCCGACGGCTTGAGGAGTACGGGTGCGCCCAACTTGTGTGCCGCCTCGGCCAGTTCGGGGTCACGGCCGCCGGGGACGACCGGGACACCGGCCGCCTCCACGGTCTCCTTGGCGCGGATCTTGTCGCCCATGAGGGCGATCGCGTCGGCAGGAGGACCGATGAAGACGAGCCCGGCGTCGGCGCACGCGCGCGCGAAGGCCGCGTTCTCGGCGAGGAAGCCGTAGCCCGGGTGCACGGCCTGAGCGCCTGTGCGGGCCGCCGCCTCCAGGAGCCGCTCCACCGACAGATAGCTCTCGGCCGCCGGTGCCGGTCCGATCCGTACCGCCGTGTCGGCCTCCCGGACGTGCCGGGCGTCCGCGTCGGCATCGGAGAAGACGGCCACCGAACGCACGCCGAGGGAGCGCAGGGTGCGGATGACACGGACCGCGATCTCGCCCCGGTTGGCGACGAGGACCGTCTCGAACATCTCGATCCTGTCCGGCGTATCGCGCATATAAGTCATCTCGGGCACCCTCATCACATCCGGAAGACGCCGAACTGGGGGTCTCCCAGGGGCGCGTTGGCACAGGCGGTCAGGGCCAGACCCAGCACCTGGCGGGTCTCCATCGGGTCGATGACCCCGTCGTCCCAGAGGCGGGCTGTGGCGTAGTAGGCGTTGCCCTGGCGCTCGTACTGCTGCCGGATCGGGTCCTTGAAGGTCTCTTCGTCCGCCGCGGGCCAGGACTCCCCGCGTGCCTCCAACTGGTCCCGCTTCACGGTCGCGAGGACCGACGCGGCCTGCTCGCCGCCCATGACGGAGATCTTGGCGCCGGGCCACATCCACAGGAAGCGGGGGGAGTAGGCCCGGCCGCACATCGAGTAGTTGCCCGCGCCGTACGAGCCGCCGACCACGACCGTCAGCTTCGGCACGCGTGCGCAGGCGACGGCGGTGACCATTTTGGCGCCGTGCTTGGCGATGCCGCCCGCCTCGTAGTCCCGACCGACCATGAAGCCGGAGATGTTCTGGAGGAACACGAGCGGGATGCCGCGCTGGTCGCACAGTTCAATGAAGTGGGCGCCCTTCTGGGCGGATTCGGAGAACAGGATGCCGTTGTTGGCGATGATGCCGACCGGGTGGCCGTGGACGCGGGCGAAGCCGGTGACGAGGGTCTGTCCGAACTCGGCCTTGAACTCGGCGAAACGGGAGCCGTCGACCACGCGCGCGATGATCTCCCGTACGTCGTAGGGGGTACGGGAGTCGACGGGGACGGCGCCGTAGATCCCGTACGGGTCGACCTTGGGCTCGACCGCTTCGGTAACTTCCCAGGGGAGCGGCCCGCGCGCGGGGAGTGTGGCAGCAATGTTCCGGACGATGCGCAGCGCATGCGCGTCGTCCTCCGCGAGGTGGTCGGTGACACCAGACACGCGCGCGTGGACGTCGCCGCCGCCCAGCTCCTCGGCGGTCACGACCTCACCGGTGGCGGCCTTCACGAGGGGCGGCCCGCCCAGGAAGATCGTCCCCTGATTCCGGACGATCACGGCCTCGTCGCTCATGGCAGGGACGTAGGCGCCCCCGGCGGTACAGGACCCGAGCACGGCGGCGATCTGCGGAATCCCCGCCCCCGACATCCGGGCCTGGTTGTAGAAGATCCGCCCGAAGTGCTCCCGGTCCGGGAACACCTCATCCTGCATGGGCAAAAACGCGCCCCCGGAGTCGACGAGATAAATACAGGGGAGCCGGTTCTCGAGGGCGATCTCCTGGGCGCGCAGATGCTTCTTCACGGTCATCGGGTAGTAGGTCCCACCCTTGACCGTGGCGTCGTTGGCGACGATCACGCACTCGCGCCCGCTGACCCGGCCGATCCCGGCGATGACACCGGCGGCGGGGGCGGCCCCGTCGTACATCCCGTCGGCGGCGAGGGGAGCCAGCTCCAGGAAGGGCGAGCCGGGGTCGAGCAGCGTGTCGACGCGGTCGCGGGGGAGCAGCTTGCCGCGCGCGGTGTGCCGGTCCCGGGCCCGCTCACCGCCACCGAGCCGGGCCGCGGCGAGCTTCTGCCGCAGCTCCTCGCCCAGTGCGCGGTGCGCCGCCTCGTTGGCCCGCCACGCCTCCGACGCGGGATCGGCCGCGCTCGTCAGCTCCGGTGCCTCTTGCATTCCGCGGTCCCCTCGCACAGCGATCGACTGTCATCGACGGTTAATGAGCGTTAACTATGTCCTCCAGGTTAACGACCGCTAACCTCCCTGTCTAGAATTGCTTCCATGACCACGAGAACCGACGCCCCCACCCGCCGCGAGCAGATCCTCAAGGAGGCCGCGCGGCTCTTCGCCGAGCGGGGCTTCCATGGCGTCGGGGTCGACGAGATAGGTGCAGCGGTAGGCATCAGCGGCCCCGGCCTGTACCGCCACTTCCCGGGCAAGGACGCGATGCTCGCGGAGCTGCTGGTCGGTATCAGCGGCCAACTGCTCACGGGCGCGAAGCGCCGCCTGGCGGAGGCGGAGGGGGTGACCTCCTCGGAGCTGCTGCTCGACTCGCTCATCGAGGGCCACATCGACTTCGCGCTCGACGACCGGCCGCTCATCACCCTCCACGACCGCGAACTGGACCGACTACGGGACAGCGACCGCAAGCTGGTCCGCCAGCTCCAGCGGCAGTACGTCGAGCTGTGGGTGGAGGTCGTACGTGAGGTGTATCCGGACCTGGCCGAACCCAGCGCACGGTCGGCGGTGCACTCGGTGTTCGGGCTCCTGAACTCGACTCCACATTTGGGGCGGCCGGGGTCGTTGCCGGGGCGGGGGGCGACGGCGGAGCTGCTGCATCGGATGGCGAGGGGGGCGTTCGGGGCTGCGGCGCTGGGTGGGTGAGGGGGCGGTTCCTGGCGGATCCGGGCTGAGGCTGGAAGAGGTGGCTGGGAGGCCGCTAGTCCAGGGGCCGAAGGCCAGGAGCTGAGGGCCGAAGGTCGGAAGGCGGAAACCGGAGGCCGGAGGCGATCGGAATTCGACAGCCGACAGCCGACAGCCGGAAGCCGGAAGCCGGAAGCCGGAAGCCGGAAGCCGGAAGCCGAAAGCCGACAGCCGGGAGCCGGAAGCTGGAGGCCGAAGGCCGGAAGCTGGAGGCGGGGACGCGGAAGTCGGGAGCCGGAGACCAGGCACCGCGTCGGGTACGAGCACAGGCGTGGACGCGGCTGGGGCTGGGGGGCGCGCCCGGCGCCATCCCCGGGGTCCGGGGCAGAGCCCCGTGTCGGGACCTCTCGGCCTACCGAGTCGGGCGGGTGGGTGGGCAAAAGGCGGGTGGGTGAGTGAGGCACGGAGTGACGAGCGTTACGTGCCCGTTCCGCTGGACGCTCCCCCTACTCGCCGGTACCGTGATGTTCTGAGCAAGCGCTTAGAAATGGACCCTTGAGCTAGCTGGAGGTGGCGGCGGTGCGCCGTACGGTGTTTGACGAGGACCACGAGGCGTTCCGGGAGACCCTCCGGGCCTTCATCGAGGCCGAGGTCGTCCCCGTCTACGACGAGTGGTTCGCGGCCGGCCAGGCGCCGCGCGAGTTCTACTACAAGCTCGCCGAGCTCGGCGTCTTCGGCATCCGCGTGGACGAGGAGTACGGCGGCGCGGGCATCGACTCGTACAAGTTCGAGGCCGTCCTGTACGAGGAGACCGCGCGCGCGGGTGTCTCCTTCGGCGGCTCCGGTGTGCACGTGCTGCTCGGCCTGCCCTACATCAAGCTGCTCGCCAACGACGAGCAGAAGAAGAAGTACCTGCCGAAGTTCGTCTCCGGCGAGGAGATGTGGGCCATCGCGATGACCGAGCCGGGCACCGGCTCCGACCTCGCGGGCATGAAGACCACCGCCAAGCTCTCCGAGGACGGCACGCACTACGTCCTCAACGGCGCCAAGACCTTCATCACGGGCGGTGTGCACGCGGACCGCATGATCGTCTGCGCCCGCACCGCCGCGTCCACCAAGGAGGACCGCCGCCACGGCATCTCCCTCTTCGTGGTGGACACCAAGGCCGAGGGCTACTCGGTCGGCCGCAAGCTCGACAAGCTCGGCCTGAAGACCTCCGACACCGCCGAGCTGGCGTTCGTCGACGTCAAGGTGCCCGTCGAGGACCTCCTCGGCGAGGAGAACAAGGGCTTCTACTACCTCGGCCACAACCTCGCCTCCGAGCGCTGGGGCATCGCCTTCGGCGCGTACGCGCAGGCCAAGGCCGCCGTCCGGTTCGCCAAGCAGTACGTGCAGGAGCGCGTGGTCTTCGGCCAGCCCGTCGCCGCGTTCCAGAACACCAAGTTCGAACTGGCCGCCTGCCAGGCCGAGGTGGACGCCGCCGAGGCCGTCGTCGACCGCGCCACCGAGGCCCTGGACGCCGGTGAGCTGACCCCCGCCGAGGCGGCCAGCGCCAAGCTGTTCACCACCGAGGTCGCCCACCGCGTGATCGACCGCTGCCTCCAGCTGCACGGCGGCTACGGTTTCATGAACGAGTACCCGATCGCCCGCCTGTACGCGGACAACCGTGTCAACCGCATCTACGGCGGCACCAGCGAGATCATGAAGACGATCATCGCGAAGGACATGGGCCTGTAAGCAGGCCCAGGACACGGACCCGTAAGATCCCGGAAATTACTGGCCAGTAGAAAAGACTCCATGAGTCAGGCACTTCAGTCTCTCCTCGATCTGCTCGACCTTGAGCAGATCGAGGAGAACATCTTCCGCGGCCAGTCCCAGGCCGCCGTCGTCCCCCGCGTCTTCGGCGGACAGGTGGCGGCCCAGGCACTCGTCGCCGCCGGGCGCACGGTCCCCGAGGACCGCCTCGCCCACTCCCTGCACGCGTACTTCCTGCGCCCCGGCGACCCCGGCGCGCCCATCGTCTACACCGTCGAGCGCATGAACGACGGCCGCTCCTTCAGCGCCCGCCGCACCGTCGCCGTACAGCACGGACAGCCGATCTTCGCCCTCTCCGCGTCGTTCCAGAAACACGAAGAGGGTTTCGAGCACCAGGCCCCGATGCCGGCCGCGCCCGACCCGGCCACGCTGCCCACCTCCGCGGAGCGGCTCAGCGGCTACGACCACCTCGCCCCCGAGGTCGTCGAGAAGTTCCTGGAGGCCCGCGAGGCGATCGACCTGCGCTACGTCGACGAGCCGCCGTACGGCCAGTTCGGCACGCCCCGCGAACCGCACTCCCAGGTCTGGTTCCGCACCAACGGCAAACTCGCCGACGACCCGCTCCTCCACGTAGTACTCGCGACCTACGTCTCCGACATGACGCTCCTCGACTCGATCCTCCTCGCGCACGGCCGCGGCGGCTGGGCCGTAGGAGATGTCGTGGGCGCCTCCCTCGACCACGCGATGTGGTTCCACCGGCCGTTCCGCGCGGACGAATGGCTGCTCTACGACCAGGAGTCGCCGTCGGCGTCCGGCGGGCGCGGGCTCGGGCAGGCGCGGATCTACACGCAGGACGGCCAACTGGCCATCTCCGTCATTCAGGAGGGCGTGGTCCGGGTTCCTCGGGAACACTGAGGGCATGGCAGACACAGAGGAAGGTGAGGGCGGCGGCGAGTCCACCGTCACGGTGATCGTCGCCGCCGTCGCCAACCTGGGCATCGCGCTCGCGAAGGCGGTCGCCGGCGTCATCAGCGGCTCCAGCGCGATGCTCTCGGAGGCCGCGCACTCGGTCGCCGACACGGTCACCGAACTCCTCCTCCTCACCGCCCTCAAACGCAGCGCGAAACCCGCCGACGAGGAACACCCCCTCGGCTACGGCCCCGAGCGCTACATCTGGGCGATGCTCGCCGCCGTCGCCACCTTCGTCGGCGGCGCGGTCTTCTCGATCTACGACGGCATCCACACCCTCGTCGCCGGCGAGGACCTCGGCGACCCGCTGATCTCCTACATCGTGCTCGGCGTCGCCTTCCTCCTGGAGGGCTACTCCCTGCGGACGGGCGTACGCCAGGCGCGCGGCGAGGCGGCCCGCTTCGACGCCTCCTTCAAGCGCTACCTCCGCTACACCCCCGACACCGCCGTCAAGGCCGTAGTCCTGGAGGACTCCGCCGCCCTGGTCGGCCTGGTCCTCGCGGCCGGCGGCCTGCTCGGCGGCCAGCTCACGGGATCGGGGGTGTGGGACGGCATCGCCTCGCTCTGCATCGGCTTCCTGCTGCTCTACGTCGCCTGGGTCCTGGGCCGTTCCAACGCCGAACTCCTCATCGGACGCCCGCTGCCCAAGCCCATGCGGGACCGCATCCGCGAGGAACTCCTCTCCGTCGAACACATCGAGGCCGTACTGGAGTTGACGACCCTCGTGCAGGGCCCGCGCGAGGCGCTGGTCGCCGCGAAGATCGACTTCCGGGACAGGTCGACGGCCGCGCAGATCGAGTGGGCCTGCGAACAGGCCGAACAGCGGCTGCGGGAGGCGTTCCCGGCGGTGAACCGGGTGTACCTGGACCCGACACCGGGGTACGCGCAGCGACGGGCGGAGGGGCTGAACCCGTGGCCGTGAAAAGGGAGTTGAGCCGCCGCGGCCGGCACGGTGGGATGGCGGCATGACGGACACCGAGGAGTTGTGGAACTGGCGGGGCGAGCGGATCCGGGAGGCCTTCGCGCAGGCCGCCGACATCGCCGGCGAACTGCTCGCCGACCCCGCCGTCGCCGCCGCCTGGGACCGGCCGAGCGCGCTGCGGCACTACAGCGTCCGAGGCCTGTCCGGCCACCTGTTCTGGCCCGAACTCGCCCTGCCCGGACTGCTCGCCGCACCCGTACCGGCCGAACCGGTCATCCCTCTGCGGGAGTACTACCTGGAGCGGGTGACCTGGCTGGACGCCGACGCCGACGCACCGGTCAGCGGACGGATCAGGCAGGGCGGCGAGACGACGGCCGCCGACGGACACGCGGCACTGCACGCGCGCGTGCACGAGGCACTCGTACTGCTGCGGACCGAGCTGCCGAAGGCGCCCGCCTCGCGCCCCGTCCGCGTCCCCTCCTGGGGCGACTGGTCCCTCGAACTCGACGACTTCCTGCTCACCCGGCTGATGGAACTCGTCGTCCACGCCGACGACTTGGCGTGCAGCGTGGGTCTGCCGACCCCGGAGTTCCCGGAACAGGTGACGGCCCCGGTCGTCGCCCTGCTGGCCCGCCTCGCGGTCCGGCGCCACGGTCCGCTGGACGTCATCCGGGGACTCGCCCGCGCCGAGCGCGCCCCCGCGTCGATCGCCGGGATCTAGGCACTCAGGACGACAGCCCGGCTTCCGCCAGCAGATACGCCGTCATCGGGTCGTAGTACCTGGGGCTGACCACATGGTCGTCGAGCGGGACCGCCACCTGGACGGTGCCCTCCGACTCGGCGAGGAAGAGCGCGGGGTCGTTCGAGTCGGCGTATCCGACGGAGTCGACGCCGTGCCGCCCCGCGTAACCCGCCCAGCCGTGGTCGGCGACGACCAGGTCGGGCAGCGGGCGGCCCTCGCGCTCCAGGGCGGTGAGGATCGCCTTCATCGGCTCACCGGAGTGGGTGTGCCAGAGCGTGGCGCCGTGCTCCAGGACGGACACGTCCGCGAACTGCATGACGTACCCCTCCTCCGTCTGCAGCCCGTCCGGGATCACGACGATCTCGCAGCCGGCCGTGCGCAGCGCGGCGGCCGTGGCACGGTGCACATCGAGCAGGCCCCCCGGGTGACCGGTCGCGAAGAGCACCCGCTGCTGTCCGTCGGCCGCCTTGCGCAGCCGCGCCGCCAGGCGGTCGAGCCCCGCGATCGTCAGCTCCGGGTCGATGGTGTCCTGGCCGTAGCGGTACTCGGGATCGTCGTTGACACCCACCCGCTCCGCCATCACCGCGAGCACGTCCTGCTCGTCGGTCCAACGGCTGCCGAGCTCCAGGCCGAACCAGTAGTGGCGGTCACCGTTCGCGAGCTTGCGGTAGTGGGAGAGGTTGTTCTCGCGGGGCGTGGCCACATCGCCCGCGATACGGGTCTTCACAAGGTGGTCGACGAGCTCGGCGCGGCTGGGTGTCCCGGGTATCGGCATGGTCCCCATTGTGGAGCAGAGGGATGTGCGCCCGCCCGACGTCCCGAACGCTGGGATGTGGATCACTCACCCCCGCCCGCTCACAGGTGACGCAGGCCGAACCACAGCTCCATCCGTACGTCGGGATCGTCCAGGTCCGCGTCCAGCAGTGCCGCGCATCGGGCGATCCGCTGCCGCACGGTGTTGCGGTGCACCGCCAGGGCGACCGCCGTGCGGTCCCAACTCCCGTGCAGGGAGAGCCAGGTGCGCAGGGTCTCGGTGAGCGCGGGCTGGGCGGTGAGCGGGGCGAGGAGGGTGCGGGCGTGTGCCTCGGCCTCCTCGTGGGGGACCAGTTCGGCGAGGCCGGGGCGGCCGGAGGAACCGTGCCGGACCAGCGGGGCGCGGGTCGCGCGGGCGCGGGCCAGGGCGCGGGCCGCCTGGATGTCGGCGGCGGACCAGTCCCGCGGGGCGACGGCCGCGCTGACACCGAGGGTCCAGCCGGACTGCGGGGCGGGCTCGCGGTCGGCGGGGACGAGGAGTCGTACGACGTCCGCCGCCAGGTCGATCAGCGCGGAACCGAGCGCGGCCCCCAGCGCGGACGCGGCGACGGGGTCGGGCGCGGGCGCGTCCGGGCGGGCGTGCACGACGACCCACCGGTCCGCGCCGAGCAGCGACGCGACGTCCTCCGGCGAGGCACCGAGCAGCAGTCGTACGAGCGCCGAGGACCGGTCCGCTCCCGTGCGGCTCTGGTGTTCGCCGGTGAGGAGGGAGAGCAGTACGGCGGCCACGGAGGCGATGGTGTGGTCGCCGGGGTCGCGGCGCGGGGCGGCGACACCGAGGACGAAGCCCTGACCGGTACCGAGGGCGTAGGCCGCGAGGTGGACTCCGGGGACGGTGTCGGTGGCCGACGTGGGGGAGGCGGACGGGGTGACGGTGGGGCGCACCACCTGTGCCAGGCCCGCCAGCGCCTCCCGCGTCTCCGTCCCCGTCGCCGCCCGTCCCGCCGCCGCGATCTCCGTGCCGTCCGGGCCGTACAGCACGGCTCGGCCGCTCACCCGTTGGGCGAGTTGCCGTAGCACCGAAGGGACCGGATCGGGGCGGGAGGCCGCTGCCGCCAGGCTCTGCTGGGCCTCGGTGACGCGGCGGAGTTCGGCGAGGCGGGCCTGTGCCATCAGCTGCCAGACCGCGCGGGCCACCCGGGAGAAGGGGGTGGGCGGCGGGACCTCCAGGAGCGGGAGGTCGTAGTGGTCGCAGGCCGCGACCAGGGCCCTCGGCACGGTGTCGTGGACCGGTGCGACGCCGAAGCCGAGGGCCACGCCGCCCGCCTCGACGATCCGGGAGACGTAGTCGTCGAAGTACGTGCCCGAGCCGGCCGCCTCCGGGATGTGGACCCCCGCTGTCAGCAGCAGCTCGCCGCCCAGCAGGTACGGATACGGGTCCGGCATCTCCGACGTGTGCGCCCAGTGGATCGCGATGTCGGGGTCGGACGGCCCGGCGATCTGGCGCAGCCCGAGGTCCTTGCGGGCCAGGAGCGCGGCGAGGGGCACGGGTGGGGTGGGCGGAAGCGTGAGGTCCGGCATGGTGGACGTTTCCTCCATCACCTCGGGCTCGGATGGATGAAACGTACACTTCGCAGCCGCTTTCCGGCCACCTAGGGTCAGTCGCGACGCAAGCCCCCCGAGAGTGCGCGAAGGAGGCCCCCGTATGGCCGTCGACTACACCGTCATCGTCGTCTACCTGGCCGGCATGCTGGCCATGGGCTGGTGGGGCATGCGCCGCGCCAGGTCCAAGAGCGACTTCCTGGTCGCGGGCCGCCGGCTGGGCCCCGTCATGTACTCCGGCACCATGGCCGCGATCGTCCTCGGCGGCGCGTCCACCATCGGCGGCGTAGGCCTCGGGTACCAGTACGGCCTGTCCGGCGCCTGGATGGTCTTCACCATCGGCCTCGGCCTGCTCGCCCTCTCCGTCTTCTTCTCCGCCCGCATCGCCCGCCTCAAGGTGTACACGGTGTCGGAGATGCTCGATCTCAGGTACGGCGGCCGGGCGGGGGTCATCTCCGGCGTCGTCATGTGGGCGTACACCCTCATGCTCGCCGTCACCTCGACGATCGCCTACGCCACGATCTTCGACGTCCTCTTCGACATGAACCGCACGGTCGCGATCGTCCTCGGCGGCTCGATCGTCGTCGCGTACTCGACGCTCGGCGGCATGTGGTCCATCACGCTGACCGACATGGTGCAGTTCGTGGTGAAGACGATCGGCGTGCTCCTGCTCCTGCTGCCCATCGCGGTCGTCAAGGCCGGCGGCTTCAGCGAGATGAAGGCGAAGCTGCCCACCGGGTACTTCGACCCGCTGGGCATCGGCGGCGAGACGATCTTCACGTACGTCCTGATCTACACGTTCGGCATGCTCATCGGCCAGGACATCTGGCAGCGCGTGTTCACCGCGCGCGGCGACACCACGGCCCGCTGGGGCGGCACGGTCGCCGGTACCTACTGTCTCGTCTACGCCCTCGCCGGCGCCGTCATCGGTACGGCGGCCAAGGTGCTGTACCCGAACCTGGGCAGCCCGGACGACGCTTTCGCGACCATCGTCAAGGACGAACTCCCCATCGGCGTACGGGGGTTGGTGCTCGCCGCCGCCCTGGCCGCCGTGATGTCGACGTCCTCCGGCGCGCTGATCGCCTGCGCCACGGTCGCCAACAACGACATCTGGTCGAAGCTGCGCGGCGGCTCGTCCCGTACGGAGGACGCGCACGACGAGGTCCGGGGCAACCGCGCCTTCATCCTCGTCATGGGCGTCGCGGTGATCGTCACGGCGATCGCGCTGAACAACGTCGTGGAGGCGCTCACGGTGGCGTACAACCTCCTGGTCGGCGGCCTCCTCGTCCCGATCCTCGGCGGCCTGCTGTGGAAGCGCGGCACCGCACAGGGCGCGCTCGCCTCCGTGATCGTCGGCGGCCTCGCGGTCGTCGGCCTGATGGCGACCTACGGCATCCTCGCCAACGAGCCCGTCTACTACGGCCTGTTGTCGTCCCTCGTCGCCTACGTGGCCGTGTCGCTCGCGACGCCGGCGACCGACGCGGCGGTGCTGGCCGCCTGGCGGGAGCGGCTCGCCGGGCGCGGCGCCCCCGAACTCGCGTCCGAACCGGTCGCCGCCCACCAGTAAAGTCGTAGCCAGAAGTACAAAGCCCACAAAGGCTACAAAGCCTACAAAGATCTCAATACGCGACGAAGCGTAGGAAAGAAGGCAGTGCCCATGACCAGCAACGAGACGCCGCGAGGCCCCGTCGACGCCTCCCGCACCCCGCGGTACGCCGGACCCGCGACCTACGCCAGGCTGCCGCGCCTGGACGAGGTCGGCACTGCCGATGTCGCCGTGGTCGGGGTGCCGTTCGACTCCGGTGTCTCGTACCGGCCGGGCGCCCGCTTCGGCGGCAACGCGATCCGCGAGGCGTCCCGGCTGCTGCGTCCCTACAACCCGGCGCAGGACGCGTCCCCGTTCGCCCTCGCGCAGGTCGCGGACGCCGGTGACATCGCGGCGAACCCGTTCGACATCAACGAGGCCGTCGAGACGATCGAGGAGGCCGCGGACCAACTCCTGGGCACCGGCGCGAGGTTGATGACCCTGGGCGGCGACCACACCATCGCGCTGCCCCTGCTCCGGTCCGTCGCGAAGAAGCACGGCCCGGTGGCCCTGCTGCACTTCGACGCCCATCTCGACACCTGGGACACGTACTTCGGCGCCGAGTACACGCACGGGACGCCGTTCCGCAGGGCAGTTGAGGAGGGCATCCTCGACACCGAGGCGCTCTCGCACGTCGGTATCCGCGGACCCCTGTACGGCAAGCAGGACCTCAAGGACGACGAGAAGATGGGCTTCGGCATCGTCACGTCGGCGGACGTCTACCGCCGGGGCGCCGACGAGGTCGCCGACCAGCTGCGCCAGCGCATCGGCGACCGTCCCCTCTACATCTCCATCGACATCGATTGCCTCGACCCGGCCCACGCCCCCGGCACCGGCACGCCCGAGGCCGGCGGCCTGACCTCGCGCGAACTTCTGGAGATCCTGCGCGGCCTGGCATCCTGCAACCTGGTGTCGGCGGACGTCGTCGAGGTGGCACCGGCGTACGACCACGCCGAGATCACGTCGGTGGCCGCGTCCCACACCGCGTACGACCTGATCACGATCATGTCCCGTCAGATTGCCGAGGCTCGTTCGAAGTGACCCACGACCACGACCTGGAACTCCGCCCGACGGCCGCGCAGATCACCGCCGCCCTGAACCCGCCCCCCGGGCGCAACGGCGGTGACCTGGTCGTGGAGACCCTGGCGGGCCTCGGCGCGACGACGGTGTTCGGCCTGCCGGGCCAGCACGCGCTCGGCATGTTCGACGCCCTGCGCCGCTCCGACCTCCGCTACATCGGCCTGCGGGTGGAGAACAACGCGGGGTTCGCGGCGGACGCGTACGGCCGCATCACGGGTGAGGCGGCGCCGCTGCTGCTGTCGACCGGCCCGGGCGCGCTGACCTCACTGGCCGCGCTCCAGGAGGCGCGCGCCGCCTCGGCCCCCGTCCTGGCGATCAGCAGCCAGGTCCCGACGGCGGGCCTGGGTGGCGGCAGGCATGGGTATTTGCATGAACTGCCCGACCAGTCCGCCTCGTTCAGGGGCGTGGTGAAGTCCGTCCACACCGTCCGCGCCCAGTCACAGATCCCGTCCGCCATCGCGGAGGCCTGGAAGTCGGCGCTGACGGCTCCGCACGGCCCGGTGTGGGTGGAGATCCCGCAGGACGTGCTGCTGGCCGAGACCCTGCTCCCGGTGGTGACGGCGGTGGACGCGACACCGGAGGACCTCGTCCCGCGCCCCGAACTGACCGCCGTAGCAGCCGACTTGCTGTCGCGCGCGGCCCGTCCGGCGATCATCGCGGGCGGGGGAGTGGTACGGGCGGACGCGTCGAAGAAGCTGCGGCAGTTGGCGGAGAAGCTCCAGGCTCCGGCGGTGACGACGCCGGGTGGGAAGGGCGCGTTCCCGTGGACCCATCCGCTGTCGTTGCAGTCGTGGCTGGAGGACCGGCACACGACGGACTTCCTGGAGGACGCGGACGTATTGCTGGTGGTGGGCTCGGGTCTGGGTGAACTGTCGTCGAACTACCACACGTTCAAGCCGAGGGGGCGCCTCATCCAGATCGAGGCGGACCTCGGCAAACTGGAGGCGAACCACCCGGCGTTGGGGATCCACGCGGATGCCTGGCACGGGCTTCAGGCTCTGCTGGAGACGGTGACGGAGCGCACGGACGAGACGGCGGCCGAGCGGGTGAGGGAGCTGCTGGCGAAGGTGCGGGAACGCATCGCGTCCCAGGAACTCACCCTGGAACAGGACGTGTTGGCGTCCGTACGCAAGGCCCTGCCCGCCGACTCCCCGTCCTTCTGGGACATGACGATCCTCGCCTACTGGGCCTGGTCGGCCTTCGACGCGAAGGGCCCCAACCATCTCCACTCCGCCCAGGGCGCGGGCGGCCTCGGCTACGGCTTCCCGGCGGCGCTGGGCGCTGCCGCCGCGGACCCGACGCGTCCGGTGCTGGCGGTGTCGGGCGACGGCGGAGCCCTGTACTCCATCGCGGAGTTGGCGACGGCCAGGCAGTACGACCTGAACGTCACCTGGCTCATCGTCGACGACGGCGGCTACGGGATCCTGCGCGAGTACATGACGGGTGCGTTCGGCGAGGCCACGGCCACGGAGCTGACCCGGCCGGACTATGTGGCGCTCGCCGAGTCGTTCGGGGTCCCGGGTGTCCGTACGACCCCGGAGACCCTGGAAGCGGATCTCGCGAAGGCCCTGGCCGTACCCGGCCCCTCGGTGGTCGTACTCCCGGCTCTGCTGCGGATGTTCGCGGCGACACATCTCGACTCGGGCGAGCAGTAGGGCTGTTCGCCGTCCGCCGCGGTGTCAGGTCAGGGGACGGCGGAGACCGGCTTGTCCGTCCCGCGCAGCAGCGCCGCCCCGAGCGGGGTGAGCGTGTGCAGGACACTGGTGCCGAACCGGAGGCTGCTGATGAGCCCCGCGTCCCGCAGGGCCGTGATGTGCCGGCTCACCGTGGGCGCCGACACCCCTGCCAGCCGGGCCAGTTCGCCGGTGGTCCCGCCCGGGGCGATGCCCCGCAGCACCTGTGCCCGGGTCCGGCCGAGCAGTACGCCGAGGGGCCGGTCGACGGCGGCCGGCCGTACCTCGCGCAGCACGGGACAGACCAGCACGGGCGGCAGCGCCGAGTCGGCCAGCGCGATCGGGGGACCCCAGCAGAAGTACGACGGCACGAGGGTCAGCCCGCGCCCGTCGAGCCTGAGGTCGCGCTCCTCCGCCGGATAGCGCACATGGAGGACCGGTGCCTCCCAGCGCATCTGCGGTCCCAGCCCGCCGAGCAGTCCGTCGGCTCCGCCGGCCAGCAGCGCCCGCCCGCGGACCGACCGGTCCGCCTCCACCCGGGGCAAGCTCATCAAGGTGTCCGTGTCGGCCACGGGCTGCCAGGCCGAGGCCGGGAAGCGGCTGCTGGGCTCCCAGCGCCGGCGAGGGCTCCAGGTGACCATCCAACTCGGCGAGGGCGAGCAGCAGGCCCGCAAGAATCTGAACAAGGACCCGGCCTTCCGCGCGGCCGACGCCCGTTGGGCGCGCTGCGTGCCGGCCGCCGGAGTCGAGACGGACGACCCGGTCCGCCTGCTCAGAGGAGAACGACCACGGGAAGCCACGCGTGATGCGGTCCAGCGCCACTTCCTCGACCTTCCGGACGACGTCGCCGAGGCCGTCAGAGCCCGAACGGACTGCTCCCGCATCATCCGTGAGGGCGACCATCGCTTCACGATCTTCGACGACGAGCGCGTCGACCACGAACCGCTCTCGGCCTCCGTGAGGATCACCGCCCCGGACGAGGTCGGCCGCGTTCGGCGTCACATCCGCGGATCCGGCTTCAGCAACGCGAACACCGCGCCGAACGGGTCCGCGAGCCAGGCCATCCGGCCGACCTCCGGTACGTCCGTCGCCGGCATGAGGACGGAACCGCCGTTGGACTGCGTCGCAGCGATCATGGCGTCGACGTCGGTCGAGTGGAAGTACGGTACCCAGCGCGGCTGTTCGCCCTCGCCGTCGCCCAGCGGCGCGACCCCGCCGAAGGAGGCGTCCTGCTGGTCCCCGGCGTCGGTGCTCAGCACCCGGTACGTCATTCCGGGCGCCGGCATCTCCTGGCTGCGCCAGCCGAACAGGCCCTGGTAGAAGGCGATGTCGGCCTCCGGGTCGGGGGCGTGCAGTTCGGCCCAGAGCAGGGTGTTCGGGGCGGAGGTGAGTTCCAGGCCCGCGGTCCTGCCGGGCTGCCAGAGCGCGAACTCGGCGCCCTGCGGATCGGTGGCCTGGGCCAGCCAACCCTCGCCCATGACGTCCATGGGCTCCAGGCGGACTGTTCCGCCGCCGGCCGTGACGGCCTGGACGGTGGCCGTGATGTCGTCGGCCTTGAAGTGGATCATCCAGGCGGAGTTCGCCCCTTCGTCGGTGAGCGGTCCGAGGGCGGCGACGGTCTTCCCGTCCACCTGGAAGAACCCGTATCCGCCCGCTTCGGGCCCGGCGGAGACGAACTGCCAGTCGAGGACGGCGCCGTAGAACGCGGCAGCCGCATCGGTGTCGGGGCTGCCGAGGTCGAGCCAGTTGGGCGATCCGGTGGTGAAGTCGGTGCCGAGCATGAAGTCCTCCTGCTGGACTACGGGACGTGTGAATCGGGACGGGAGCCACGATGCCGTCCTGCCCGCCGCCGTCCCCGCACGAGCACCGACGGAACTCCGGTTTCCACCGAACGGCGGAGCACCTGTGCCTGCGGAGGGGCCGGCCGGTTCCGCGGGGTCGATGAACCCAGACCGAGGGTGTTCCGCGGTCGGCCGTGGTCTCGACGTCGTTGCTCTGTGCAGCACCGGCGAGGATCATTCGCACCGTGGACGATGTGAGAGACGGCGTCATCGGTGTGTGGCGGGTCGGGTGGTCCGGCCGCCTCATGGGCTACGTGCTGGCTGGCGTCCCGGCCTGCGGAGCGTTGTCCGCCTGGCTGGGCGTGCTCTCCCAGCCGGACGCGCAGTCGGCGGACTCCGCGGGGATCGCTACTGCCTTCGCGGTGGCGCTCGGCTTCTTCGCCTGGTGGGGGCTGTTGCGCACCCGCCTGGAACTCACGACGGACATGATCGTCATGGTGAATCCCTGGGGCACACAGCGTCTGCCGTGGTCGCGGGTCAGCGCGGTGGGCCTCGGCAATTGGGGTGCGCAGTTCCACACGACGGACGGGTTCATGTACTCGGCGTACGCCCTGAGTGATCTGGCAGGCGGGACTCGTCACGATGAGCGGTTCGCTGAGGTGCGGCGGGCCGTTGATGCCCAACTCCACAGCGGGCAGCCGCTTTAGGGGAGAGGCTGGGCTGCCGCGCCGGTTCAGTCCAGTGCGGTTCGTACCGCGGCGAGGACGGCTGTCTCGTCGGCACCGGTCGCGCGGGCGGCAGCGACGTATTCGTGAGCGAGCTGGGTGAGCCGCGCGGTGTCGGGGTGAGTGGACCTGGGTACGGCGGCGACCCGGGTGCCTGCTCCGCGTTTGGTGTGGATGAGGGCCGCGGCCTCCAGCTCCTTGTAGGCGCGGGCCACGGTACCGGCGGCCAGACCGAGGTCGGCGGCGAGCTGGCGGACGGTGGGGAGCCGCTCGCCCTCCGGGAGGTGGCCGCCGCCGATGAGCGCGGCGAGTTGAGTCCGGATCTGCTCGTACGGAGGGACCGGGCTGGTCGTGTCCACCCGTACGGTCGGGCGGGTCATGGCTGCCTCCGGGGGACGGAGAGCGGGGCGGCAAGGACGAACAGGGACCATACGGCCGTGCAGCCGGCCGTCACCGCGACCGGCAGCAGGATCCAGCCGACGGCGTGGGGCGCGGGTCCGAGGCAGGAGAGCGAGCGCAGTGCACCTGATGCGAAGAACGCCGAGCCGGCGAGCGGAGCGGAAACCAGAAGTCCCCACGCGGCCGTCACCGCGCGCGCCCGGTCCCGGCGCTGTTCCTCGTCGTCGGCGAGCAGCGCCGAGTCACCGTCGGGGGCCGGGCGCCGCGTGATGCGGTACAGGGCGTAGCCGCAGGCGGCGCTGCCGATCCCGAGGGCGGCAAGGATCGGGATGCCGTAGAAGAGGCCGGGCCAGGGACCGTGCGACTCGGTCAGTCCACCGCAGGCGGCGCTGAGTGAGCGGCTCGCCCGGCCCATGTCGTCCGCGGACGCGGTGAACGCGGCGGCCGTGAGCAGGATGACGAGCGCGACGGCCTGGGTGGCCAGAAGTGTGGCGAAGCGGATCGGGAGGAAGTCGCGGATACGGCGCGGGGTGAGCCCCGCCCGACGTACCGGCCCCTGCTGCTTGGGGATCAGGGCGTCCGCGGCCAGGATGCCCGCCACGGCGCAGATGCCGAAGACCGGGACGGCGTGGAGGATTCCGAGCCCCAGGCGGTCGCTCCGGGCGATCCCCCAGGCGAGCGCGGCGCCGAGCGCGAGGCCGCCCCACCGGGCGAAGAATGCGGCGCGAGCGCGTCGGTGCGGGCCGGGCAGGGCGGTGTCGAGCATGGTGGTCCCCCGTCGTGGCACTTGTATCAAATGTCGAGTACAAGATGACGGGGCATCGCATCTTGTGTCAAGTCGGTGATACAAGATGCTGGATTGAGGGTGGGGGGTGGGGGTGGGGGTGCGGGGCCCAGTCGGCAGCCGTCCAGTTGACCGGCGCTCCGGACGACGATCGGGCCCCTCGCACATCACGAGGAGCCCGACTCGCCACGCGGACCTACCAGATCGCCTCGACCCACTCCGGGTGGTCGATGAACGGGTTGCGGTTGTGCTGGTAGGTGTCGTAGATGACCTGGTTGCGGTTCTCCTCGAAGGCGCTCGGCGGGTCCGCCTCGTTCCACGCCTTGAGGACGGAGAGCTTGCCCATGTAGGGGTTGCTGCCGTTGCCCACCTTCTCGTTGGGCTCCAGGTCGGCGAAGCCGTCGTCGCCCTCGTAGCGCACGGCCATGTAGAGGATCATGCGGGCCACGTCGCCCCGGTCCGCCGCGCGCGGCGCGAAGGAGTCGGAGTCGACGGTGCTGCCGCCGCCGTTGGTGACCGCGCTGCCGCCGTTGTCGAAGTCCAGGTTGCCGCGGATGCTGTTGACCTGCACGTCCGCCGGACGCAGGTGGTGCAGGTCGGTGCCGGGACCGGTCACCTCGCCGAAGTCGCCGTGGGACTTGGCCCAGGTGTGCTCGCGGTTCCAGTCGCCGACGTCGCCGCCGTTGAGGGACTTGGCGCGGGAGACACCGCTGTACAGCAGGATCACGTTGCTGCTGTTGTTCGGGTCCTGGTCGGTGACCTTCAGCGCGTCCCAGACCGCGGAGTACGAGATCTTCGTCTGGCTGCTGATGATCGTGTGCAGCGAGGACTTGAGGCTGGTACCCGTCTTGCCGACCGCGTTCTTGTAGTACGTCGCGTCGTACGCCGTGGTCGTGGCCGAAGCCGGGGTCGCGGTCAGCGTCGGCACGGTGAGGCCGACCAGGACGGCTGCGGTGGTCAACGCCACCGATTTCCAGCGGTGCATGCGAGTCGCGAACATAAAGAGTGTCCCATCTACGCGGGTTGAATGGGGCGGCAAACGGGAGCGTGACATGCACATGCGGTCCTGTAAATAAACGAGACGTGTCGATCAGGTGACCGGAAGCGACAATTTGCCCCGTGTCTACGCGAGTTGACAGTGGAATGACGTACCAGAACGGCCCCCGACCGTGTGGTCGGGGGCCGTTGGCCGTTCAGCTACGTCTGTGGCACCTACGTCGGCGTCACTTCACGTCCGACGGGTCCAGCCGGTAGATCGTCGACGTGCTGGTCGTGGAGGAAGAAGAAGAGGAGGAGGACGAAGAACTCGAACTCTTCTCCGTCGACGCGCTCTTGTCGTACGCGCTCTCCTTCACCGCCGTCGCGTTCTTCTGCACCCACGCGGTGATCTCGGTGTTCAGGCTGCTGTTGCCGCCCATACCGCCGCCACCGAGCTGGATGTAGTGCAACTCGCCCTTCTTCACCAGCTCCTTGAGCTTGGCGAGGGTCATCGCCTTGTCGGAGCCGGTGAAGCCCCACATGGAGATGACGGGCTTGTGGGTGCTGAGGATCAGCTGGCCCGCGCTCTGCGAATTGGACACCGCGAGCAGCCACTTGGCGCCGTCCTGGTGCTTCTCCAGGTACGAGATCAGCGCGCTGGACGTGGTGCCGCCCATGCCGCCACCGCCGCCGAAGCCGCCGCGCGTACCGCCGGTGGCGGCGCCCGGAGCCGTACCGGTGCCACTGCCGGTGCCGCCAGGAGCCGTACCGCCGCCGGGGAACTCCCCGGTGGTACCGCCCTGTTGGCCACCCGTCGTGCCGCCGGTCGGCGCACCGCTCGGTGCTCCGCCGCCCTGCGGCACCTCACCGGTGCCACCGCCACCCGGGGTCATCCCGCCGGGAGCCGTACCGCCGCCCGCCTGGGTGCCGCCGGGCATCTCGCCGCCCCGAGTGCCGCCGAAGCCGCCGCGGTTGCCGCCCCCGCCGGGACCGCCGCCCATGCCGCCGCCCGTGGACGGACCGGCCGTCGGGTTGGTGCCGCCCATGCCGCCGCCGGAGCCGCTGGACGCGGCCGGGGTCACGGCGTACGCCGTCGGGCCGGCGAGCGCGGCGATGATCGCCGCGACGATGGACGCGGTCAGCAGCCGGGCCCGGTTGCCGGAGCCCGAGCGGAACACGAACAGGCCCACGATCGCGAGGATCATGAGGACGCCGATCGTCGGCCACAGCCAGGTGTTCCAGCCGGAGGCCCGGCGTAGTACGACGATCGCCCAGATACCGGTGACCGCGAGGCCGGCCGGCAGGACCCAGGACCAGCGTGCGTCGCCGCCGCGGAAGGCGCGCCACAGCATGACGCCGCCGCCACCGCACAGGGCCGCGATGCCCGGGGCGAGCGCGGTCGTGTAGTACGGGTGCATCGTGCCCTGGGCCATGCTGAAGGTGACGTAGTGGAGCAGCGTCCAGCCGCCCCACATGACCAGCGCGGCGCGCGTCGGGTCGGTGCGCGGGGCGCGGCCGACCAGGGCCAGGCCGGCGATCAGGGCGATGGCCGAGAAGGGGAGCAGCCAGGAGATCTGGCCGCCGAGGATGTCGTTGAACATGCGGCCGAGGCCCGCGGTGCCGGCGAAGGTGCCTCCGCCGCCACCCCCGCCTCCGCCGCCGTTGCCCTCGCCGCCGAACACGCGGCCGAAGCCGTCGTAGCCCATGATCAGGTCCCAGGCGGTGCCGTCGGTCGAGCCGCCGATATAGGGGCGGTCCGCGGCGGGGACGAGGGAGACGGCCGTGGCCCACCAGAAGCTGGAGACGGCCAACGCAACCGTGGCCAGGGACAGTTGGACGAGCTTCTTCTTCCAGCCGAGCTTCGACGCGAACAGGTACACGGCGAAGACGGCGGGCAGGGCGATGTAGCCCTGGAGGAGCTTGGTGTTGAAGGCGAAGCCGAAGCAGACCGCGGAGCCGATCAGCGGCAGCAGTCGCTCGGTGCGCACGGCGCGCAGGCCGAGGGCCGCGCCCGCCACCATCAGGAGGACGAGGAGGGTGTCGGGGTTGTTGTCACGGTTGATGGCGACCGTGATCGGGGTGAGCGCGAGGACCAGGGCCGCGATGATCGCGGCCACGTGGCCGAAGTACCGCTTCACGGAGGAGTGCAGGATCCAGATCGTGCCGAGCGCGGCGGCGACCTCCGGCAGCATCATCTGCCAGGTGCCGAAGCCGAAGATCCGGCACGACAGGCCCATCACCATCAGGGAGAAGGGCGGCTTGTCGACCGTGAGGAAGTTGCCCGCGTCCAGCGAGCCGAAGAACCAGGCCTTCCAGTTCTGCGTACCGCTGTAGATGGCGCTGCTGTAGAAGCTGTTGAGGCTGGAGCCGGAGAGGTTCCAGGAGTACAGCACGGCCGCCAGGACCAGGATCGCGACGAGCGCGGGTAGCGACCAGCGGGGTGTGGTGGATGTGGGGGGCGGCCCCTGAGGCGGCTCGGCGGTCGGTGCGCCGGAGGTCACGTCGGAGTGACCGGGGGCCGGGGGCAGGGGGTCGGTGGCAGATGTCACCACTGCACCATGCATACGGCCGATGGGCGCAGGCTGTGCTCTGTCTGGGGGCAAGCTGTGGATGGATGAAATACAGGTAAGAGTGTGACGGGCCGGTGGTCCGAACCCCTGCCCCTGGCACCCTTTTCGATCGCATCGGCATCCGTGCCCGTCGCCGACGAACACGGTACGGCGATCACTCGTTCGGCTGCCTCAGGCCGCTGGTGAACGATATGTTCCCGTAGGCCACAGCCGTCCCCGGGCGGGCCACTGTCGGACCCGGCGACTACCCTGAGCACGGAGAGGAGGGCAGCTTGCTACTGAGATTCCGTGTCGCGAACGTACGGTCCCTGCGCGATGAGCAGGAGCTGTCCTTCCTCGGGCCTGAGCCCGGGCCCGAGGACGAATCGAGCTCAGCTGCCCGGCGGGTCGAGGTGGCCGGCGGCCGGTCACTGGGTGTCCTCCCGCTGATCGGCATCTTCGGTGCCAACGCGTCGGGCAAGTCGAATGTGCTCACCGCACTCGTCGACATGCGTAGCGCGGTCCTCAACTCCTATGCGCGCTGGGCTTCCTACGAGGGCATCCCGCGTGCTGTCTTCGCGCTCGATCCCAAGGGACAGAGCGAGCCGAGCTTCTTCGAAGTGGACCTCGTCATGGACGGGGTGCGCTGGACATACGGGTTCGAGCTCGGCAGGACCCGTATCGAAGCCGAATGGCTGCACAGCTACCCGCGTGGCCATCGCCAGGTGTGGCTTGACCGGGACGCCTCCAGGGCAGAGGTGTACGAGTGGCCGGGAAACCGGGTCAAGGATCGTGCTCAGCTCGCCCGGCGCACCCGCCCGAACGCACTGTTGCTCTCCACGGCGGGCACGGACAACCACCCGCAGCTGTCTCCGCTCTTCCACTGGTTCCGCCGCAACCTGTGGCTGATCAATCCGGAGGACGAACGGGCACAGCGCGAGGCGTTCACCCGACAGGAACTTTCCGGAGCCCGATCCCGTCGTATCGAAGAACTGTTGCGCGTGGCCGACCTCGGCATCACCGGAACCGAAGTCGTCGACGACGGCAAGGGCCGGGCGACGGTGAAGCTGGTCCACCGTTCGGCCACGGGTGATGTCGCCTTCGACTGGCAGACCGAGTCGTTGGGCACCCGGTCCTGGTTCGCCCTGCTCGGGCCGCTGCTACTGGCCCTCGACGAGGGCGCGGTGCTGCTCGTCGACGAGTTGGACGCCAGCCTCCATCCGCGCTTCGCCGCCGAGGTCGTCCGGCTCTTCCACGACCCGTACGCCAATCCGAACGGCGCGCAGCTGGTCTTCACCTCGCACGACCCGTCGGTGCTCACCACGCCGAGTGGCGGGCGGCTGCTGGAACCCGACCAGGTGTGGCTGGCGGAGAAGGACAAGGACGGGGCGACGGAGCTCTATCCGCTGACCGCGGCATCTCCCGGGGAGGACGAGGACCTGATGAAGTCTTATCTGGCCGGGGCCTTCGGCGCGGTCCCGTCTCTCATCGAGGGACAGATCGCCCGGCGTCTGCTGGCCGACAGTGAGTATGCCGAGCACGAGGTGGAGCAGGGCTGATGGCGAGGACGCGGGGGAAGGACTCGCTGGGGCCTGCGCAACGCCGGGGACGGCGTAAGAGAGTCGTCCACGTCTTCACCGAGGGGCTGGTCACCGAACCCTCGTACATCGAGATCATCAAGCAGCACGGCGTCCCGGCCGACCCGGCGTTGACCGTGGAGGTACGCATCGCGAACGCCTCCGCCCCCGGGTCCCAGCGCAAGCCGCTCAAACTGGTCGAAGCGGCGGTCAGGCTGATGCGGGACGAGCAGCGGCAGGCGAAGCGCAGCGGTCTGGAGAAGAAGTACCTGCCCCAGGTCTGGTGCCTGTTCGACCGGGACGAACACGAGGGCATCGAGACCGCGTTGAAGCAGGCGCGTGAAGGGGACGTCCGGGTCGCCTTCTCCCATCCCTGCTTCGAGGTCTGGCGGCTGCTGCACTACAAGTCGGTGACCGGCACGTTCGGCGGGGTCTGCGGCCAGGTGACGACGAGACTGCCGTTCGCGAGGACACCGAAGGACTCGGCGAACATCAAGCTCGTACTGCCCCACCAGGTCACCGGTGGCTATCTGGACGCGAGGAAGCGCGCCCTCCAGATGAACGCGCAGCACGGCGACCATGTGGCTCTCGTCAACCGGGACCCGTACACCGACGTTCACGAATTCGTGGAGCAAGGGCTCGGAATCGCTTCGTACTGACCGCGTTCGGGCGTTGCCGTTTTGGGCGATTCTGTTTCGCGCGGTCGCGAATCCCGACCGACAACGGCATGCGGATTTCGGTCCGGGCCGCGGCGGCCATAGGGTTCCTACGTCACTCTTCAGGTCGTAGGGAGTCGTACGTGGCCAAGCTCACGCTCGCGCAGTTGGAGCGGCATCTCTTCGCCGCCGCGGACATCCTCCGCGGGACGATGGACGCCTCCGAGTACAAGGACTACATCTTCGGTCTGCTCTTCCTGAAGCGGGCCAACGACGAGTTCGAGGCAGCGCGTGAGGAGATCAGGGACTACGCGGCCAGGGAACTGGGTCTGACCGACGAGATGCTGCCCGGGTTCCTTGAGCAGGAGTCCGAGTACAGCGAGCGGGACGTGCTGTTCGTCCCGAAGAACGCCCGCTGGAAGTGGATCTCGTCGGCCACGCACAACATCACCGAGGACCGGCTGCGTCCGGCGCTCCAGGCGCTGGAGGGCCAGAACACCAAACTCAAGGGCCTGTTCGACCACCTCGACTTCAACCGCATCGGCGGCTCCGGCGCGGCTGCGGGCGCGGCCAAACTCGCCGACCAGCGGCTGAAGTTGCTCATCGCGCACTTCGGCCGCATCCGGCTCCGTACGGACGATTTCGAGTTCCCCGACCTGATCGGTGCCGCGTACGAGTACCTGATCAAGGAGTTCGCGGACTCGGCCGGCCGGAAGGGCGGCGAGTTCTACACCCCGCGTGCGGTGGTCCGCATGATGGTCGAACTCCTCGGTCCCAGGCAGGGGATGCGGATCTACGACCCGTGCGTCGGCTCGGGCGGCATGCTCATCCACGCCAAGGAGTACGTCGAGGAGCACGGCGGCGACACGTCGGACATGTTCTTCGCGGGACAGGACGCCAACAGCGGCTCGTGGATCATGTCGACAATGAACATGGTCCTGCACGGGGTGCGCCGCTTCGACCTGCACACCGGCGACACGCTCGCCGAGCCGGCGCATGTGCCGAAGTCGGACGCGGACCGCTTCGACGGGGTGCTCAGCAACCCGCCGTTCTCCATGGACTACGTGCTGAGCGACCTGGCGTACGGGGCGCAGCGCACGACGTACGGGGCGACGAGTGAGCGCGGCAAGGCCGACCTGATGTTCCTCCAGCACATGCTGTGGGAGACCAAGCGGGAGGGCCGCGGCGGCATGGTCATCACCGTCATGCCGCACGGGGTGCTGTTCCGCGGGGGCGGAGAGCAGGCGATCCGTACGAAGCTGCTCGACGAGGACGCCGTCGAGGCGGTCATCGGCCTCGCTCCGAACATCTTCTACGGCACCGGCATCCCGGCCTGCATCCTTGTGCTGCGCCCGCCGGGGAAGAAGGACCCGGCGCGGGCGGGCAAGGTGCTGTTCGTCAACGCGGACCGGGAGTTCCATTCGGAGCGGGCGCAGAACGTGCTGCTGCCCGAGCATGCTGAGAAGATCACGTCTGCGTTCCACGAGTACGCGGAGGTACCCGGCTTCTCGCGTGTCGTCAGCCGCGAGGAGCTGCGGGACAACGACGACAACCTCAACATCCGCCGTTACGTGGACAACACGCCGCCGCCGGAACCGCAGGATGTGCGGGCGCACCTGGTGGGTGGGGTGCCGCGCGCGGAGATCGAGGCGAAGAAGGAACTGCTCGACTCGTACGGGATCGTCCTGACGGACCTGTTCGCGGAGCGGAATCCGGTCGACGCGAAGTACGTGGACTTCCTGCCGGAGGGGCGGCGGCCGGACGCGGCACGGCTGGCCGAGCTGGCCCGTCCGCGTGAGGCCGCTCTCCGGGCGGCCTTCGACACGTGGTGGGCCGCGGAGGCACGGCAGTTGGAGGCGATCGCGGCGACGCCGGAACGTCTCGCGGACCTGGAGCCCTCGGAGCGCAAGGCCGCGCTGATGGCGGTGCGTGGTTCGTTGATGGAGTCGTTCGTGGAGCAGTTGCGCGGGGTTGGGCTGCTGGATCGGTATGCACTGGCGGGTGCGGTGGCCGGCTGGTGGTACGAGGCCAAGTACGACCTGCTGGCGCTGTCGGAGAACGGGTTCGAGGGTGTCGTCGACGGGTGGGTCGAGAACGTCGAGACGATGCTGGCGCCTGAACAGGATCCGAAGACACGGAAGTTGAGGAAGCGGTCGGCTGCGGAGCGGCGGCAGGCGTACGACCACAAGGTCGTTGCCGCGATCGCGCCTGACTTCTTGGAGGAGCTGGCGGCGGCGGATGCGCGGAAGGCGGAGCTGGATGCGCGGTGGAAGGAGCTGAACGCGGAGCCGGAGTCTTCGGAGGATGGTGAGGGTGACGAAGGTGACGAGGACGTTGTCACACGTGAGGCCGTGGCGCTGAGCGTTGAGCAGTTGGCGGAACTTGCCCAAGTGAAGAGGGATCGGGCGAAGGTGGGGGCGCTGATCAAGCGGCTTGAGGGGGACTTCTGGTTCGAGCGGGCCGCTGTTACTGCGGGGCAGTCCCAACTGGGCGAGGAGGAGCCGCGGTTGTTCCGGGCGCGGGCTGCGCTGGATCCGGAGGGCGAGCGGCGGGTCGTGCTGGATCTGCTGCGGGGTGACCTTGTGGGGAAGCTGGATGGGCATGTGGTGCGTCGGCGGCGGGAGTTGGCCGACGCGCGTGGGGTGTGGGTGGACAAATACGCGGTGTCGATGGGGGAGATCCGGGCTGAGCGGGAGCGGGCGGCGGCGACGTTGGACGGGTTCCTGAAGGAGCTTGGCTATGAGGGCTGAACGCTGGGGGCAAGTTCCTCTGGGGGATGTGCTTGCTGAACCGGTTCGCAATGGAGTTTCTCCAGTGGAGAGCCAGGCCTGGACCGGTGTGAGGATGTTGGGCCTTGGCTGTCTCACGGTGGATGGTTTTCAGCCGCGTCAGCTTAAGAATGCCCCTTCTGCTTCTTTTGCTCGGCATGAAGCGGTATTGTGTGACGGGGATCTTCTTGTGAGTCGCGCTAACACCCGGGACCTTGTGGGATTGGCTGGAATCTTTCGCGACGTGGGCGTTCCCTGTATCTATCCCGATTTGATGATGCGGCTGCGGACCTCCGATCTGTACCTTCCGGAATTTCTGGAACTTGTACTACGTTCCCCCGAGACCAGGCGGCGCATCGTTGCCTTGGCGCAAGGGACCTCCGAGAGTATGGTCAAGATCTCTGGTTCGGTGATCAGACGTCTGAGGGTTCCTGCGGTGCCAATTTCCGAGCAGCGGCGGATCGTTGAGGTGATTGATGCTGTGTCGGTGCAGGAAAGTTCAATCCAGGCTGCGGTCGACAAAATGCGACAGCTGCGAAGCGGTCTCTTGGACCAAGCGTTTTGCGAGACGATGGACAGGTGGTCTCTCGTTGCAATCGGCGACTTGTGTCATGTTGGCTCTGGAGCAACCCCGAGCAGGGCTGCAGGCTCAAGGTATTTTGCTGATGCAGGCACTCCATGGGTGAAGTCCCTGGATCTCAATGAGGGATCCCTCTCGGTCACGGATGAAGCGCTGACCGATGTTGCCATGTCGGAGCTGCGAATGCGTTTGTTTCCGGCGAGGTCGGTGTTGGTGGCTATGTACGGTGGGTGGGAGCAAATCGGCCGTACGGCAATTCTTGAAGTTCCGGCTGCGGTGAATCAAGCGATTTCCGTGCTCGAAATGCACGCAGACATGGACCCGTATTATCTGCTGTTGGCGTTGCAACACGGACGATACAGGTGGCGTCAATTTGCGGCGAGCACTCGGAAAGATCCGAACATTACCAAGTCGGACGTCCTTGCATTCGGCATTCCATTTCCGCCGCGCGAAGAGCAGGAGCGAATCGTGGATCTCGCAACTGCTTCGTTGCGTGAGATCGCAGCTGATGAGGAAGAGCTGACGAAGATGCGAAATCTCAAGCGGGGGTTGCTTAGCGGACTGCTCGCTGACGCTATCTGACCGAGCCGAGGCCGACTGCTGGGTGTAACTGAGTTACTCAGCGCAGAACTCGTCATCCTTGACACCAATGACGAACGACGACCAACCGGCTGCCGCGAAGACCAGTGCAGGGCCCTGCGGAACCTTGGAGTCGCGGACCGGGACGCCCGACGGATACCCATCAAGGACTTCGACGCAGCTGCCACCCTCGTTGCCGCTGTAAGAGGACTTGCGCCAGCCAGTCAGCGCGGCGGTGTTGGGGATGGTGTGTTCAGTCACGGTGTCCGTAGTCCTTTGCTGTCGCCCTCATGAGGGCAAGTGACTCCTTCAGCGGCATCGCGTCGCCTAGCGCGAAATCGTAGATGCCTTCGAGTCGATCGACCATCGCGGGTGTGTCGTGGATCTTGCCCATGTGTAGCCCCTCGCCGTACGCCACCGGCGGCTGGTCGTCGAACTTCATCAACGTCAGCATGCTCTGCATGAGCGGGTGGACGCCGAGTTCGAAGGGCAGTACATAGACCCGTACCCGACCCCGCTCGGCAAGACGAACCAGGTGCATGATCTGTTCCGCCATGATCTCCCGGTTGCCCACGGCCCGCCGCAGTACCGCCTCGTCGAGCAGCGCCCAGACTACGGGTGTCATCGGATCGTCCAGGATCTTCGCGCGGCCGAGGCGTGTGACGAGGAGCTTGTCACGCTCCGCTTCACTCACGGGAGGGAACGGCGTGCTCAGGACCGCACGTGCGTACCTTTCCGTCTGGAGGATGCCGGGGACGAACGACAGGGCGAACTCCCGGATCATCACGGCCTGTTGTTCGAGTAGGAGAGCCGCCTCGAAGTAGTCGGCGACCGCTGCGTCGTCCTGCGGCAGGAAACTGCTCAGCACATTCCCCGTGTTCAGGGCCTTGTCCAGTCGCCGGGCGTCCTCCTTCGACGGCATGCGGCGGCCCGCCTCGATGTGGGCGATGTGGGAGCGGGTCATGAACGCCAGGTCGGCCAGCTGCTGTTGTGTCAGGCCTGCCGCCTCGCGTTGCTGCCTGAGCCAGTCACCGTATGTGTTGGTCATGGCCAACTCCCTTGCGACAAAAGCCTGGTCACGCTCGACCCTCTGGCGAGCCTAGCCCGACCGGTCTCACTCTGTGAGTTGATCGCTACAGAACGCGATACCCCCGCGACCGAGCGACCGGTCCGGGGGCGTGGCCATCAACGGACACAACGGAGTTGACGACGTGAGTCACCGTATCGCCCGCCTTTTTGAGCCGCTGCTGCGGTTCCTGCTTCCCGGTCCGGGGAGCCGCCGCTGCGTCGGCACTGCGTCGGCGCGCCAACGTCCCACCCCTGCGTACGTAGATGGGCACACCGCCCGCCGCGCCGGCTCCCGTCCCCTGCGCGGTGAGGACAACGCGATGGTCCGCCCCTATCTCGTCGCTCACGAGCAGCGTGAGGAGGCGCGGCGGCAGCGGGCCCGGCGACGCGCCCTCTGGCTGGCCGTGCACGGTGTCGACATCGGGCCGCGGGTCATCCGTGGTGTGGAGGTGACCGCGTGATCGGCGGCCAGGCGCAGGTGGCGCGCTTGCTTCCGTGGGCCGGTGCGGAAGGCAAGCCCTGTTATCTCATCGGTGACGGGACCGGGTACCTGTCCCGCGTCGCCGACAACATCGAGACCGTGCAGCTCGGCATGGCGGGCGAACTCCTCGACCATGCCGCCGACATGCTGGCCGACCGTAAGGCGACGTCCGCCCAACTCCACTTCCTGGCCGCCCGGATGGCAGAGGCGCTGCGCGACGTCCACCGCATCGCGGTGAGCCGGGGTGTCCGTCTTGGCGTACCCGCGTGTGACGACCCTGACGAGATCGACGTTCCCGACGGTGACGACAGCCCCGTACCGGGAGACTGACCCGTCCCGCCCCCGACCCGGCACCCACCCCGCGAAAGTGGGACACTCTGCGCGAAAGTGTCACACTTTTTGCAGACAGATACCCGCCGGACGGGTCCTGCCGGAGAGCCGCACACGGTTCGACGTCGAAGACCGTGCGTGCTCCGCCCCGTCCTGCCCGCGCCGACCGGGGGCGTACCTCGCGTGTCCCCATACGCCCCCGGCCAGTCGCGTTCCGTGAGGAGAGACGGACGGCTGACACCTCCGGGAACCCGGGCGGCGCCCGCTGTTCGCCTCGACTGTCAGCGGGTGAGGTCGAGAACGGGCACCCCGCGCCCCTCGTAGGCCTTGGGCGTGACCGTGGCGACCAGTGCGTCCGCGCCCCACTCAGGGAGATGCCGTACGGCGTGGACTGTGGCCGCGATCCCGGGCGGAACTCCGTCTCTGCGCAACTGGGCGACGGTGAGCATCGCCGGATAGTCGAGGTCGACGGTGTGGATGACGTCGAGCTGACCGATGTGCTCGGCGATCCCCAGATGTTCCGCATCGGCCTCAAGGATCGACAGGGCCGGTGCCCACAGCCGGGTCTCGGGCTCGAAATGCGCCCGGTGGATCAGCGCGGAGACCTGACGGTTTCCCGACAGCGCGAGCAGTGTGGGAGCGTCCAGGACGAGATGGTGCTGGATCACGCGGCAGCGTCCTGCTGACTTGAGAAGGCGGCACGGAGCCGGTGGCCCATCGCCACGCTCTCCTCGTCCGTGACCTCGACTCCGAAATGCTCGGTCAGGTATGCGCGTGTCCTCTCCGCCCGCTCACGCCGCTCCTCGTCGGTGAGTGTGCTGTCGGCGAACTCCTGGACCAGGGAGCGAATCGACGTACCACGGGACTCGGCGATGACCGCAAGGCGGTCCCGCACCTCGGCAGGCACACGGATCATGGCATCAGACATGGAACGGAGTATACGTCTGCGTATACGCGAGGGTGGCGCACTCGCCTGAATCCTTCGGACGCCCCCGTCCCGCCTCATCCGGCCGGATCCCTCCCACCGGCCCCGCCCAAGGCGCAGAATGGATCACCTGAGCGGTAGGCAGGCGACGGTGGGCGGAAGGCGCGGGCGCATGGCAGTACAGGTCGAGCACGACGAGGTGGAGCGGCCGTTCGTCGAGCAGCTCACCGCCATGGGCTGGACGCACGTCCCCGGTACGGAGGCCGGGACGCTCGACGTCGGCGCGCCGCTGCTCGTCGATGAGGTGAAAGCCGCCCTGCGGCGTATCAACCTCCGCGCGACGGACCGTGAACCCTGGATGGACGACACCGATGTCGCCCGCTCCGTCGCGGAGTTGGCCTCCGTCCCGCTCGGCAAGGGCATCGCCCAGGCCAACTTCGACGCCACCGACCTGCTGCTCAGCGGATACGTCCTCACCGGACCCTCCGCCATCCACGGTGGCGCCTCCGCCACCGTCCAGTACGTCGAGTGGCACCCGGACCGCGTCGCGCTCAACACCTTCACCGTCGTCGACCAGCTCCGCGTCAAGAACCGGTCCGGGGACGTGTCGATACTCGACATCGTCCTCTTCGTGAACGGCATCCCCCTCGTCGCCGTCGAGTGCAAGAGCCCTGACCTCGCCGAGCCCGTCCGCAGCGCCGTACTCGACCTGCGGCACTACGCCGGCGACCCGATCGACGACGACGAACGCGCCGGAACCGACCTGCCACTTCCCGGTGGCGTACCGGAACTGTTCCGGACCGTGCAACTACTGGTCGCGGCGACCGGCGAGACCGCTCACCTCGGCACCGTCACCTCCACGCCGGATCACTATGCTCCGTGGCGCAGCGTGGCCCCGGAGAGTGAAAGTACTCTCAAGGCGGAACTGCCCCGCGACATCGGCAAGTTGACCGAGCAGCACAAACTCGTCGGCGTCGTCCTGCGGCCTGCGGCCCTCCTCAACTTCGTACGCCACTACGTCATCCCGCTGCCCGTCGAGACCGACTCCGGTGCGGTGCGGACCGTGAAGGTGGTGGCCCGGCACCAGCAGCACCGGGCCGCGGAGAAGGCCGTACGGAAACTGCTCACCGGCCGCCCGCGCGGCGGCCCGGTCCTCGACGACGAGCGCGGCGGCGTCATCTGGCACACGCAGGGTTCCGGCAAGAGCCTGACCATGACCTTCCTGGTGCGCCGGGTGCATCTGCATCCGAGACTCAGCGAGTTCACGGTCGTCATCGTCACCGACCGTACACAGTTGCAGGACCAGCTCTCCGAGACTCTGAAGCTGAGCGAGTCCGACGTCGAGACGGCCGAGACCCGTACGCAGATGGAAGGGCTGCTGCGGGACGGCGGACGCCGGGTCGTCTTCGCGATGATCCAGAAGTACGGGGGTGGGTTCACCTTCGCCGCGGAAGCCTCGGAAGCCGAGGGCGACGGAGACGACCGGGATCTCGCGGGCGAGTACCAGGCCGCCGAGCGGGCCAGGAAGGACAGGCGCCGCAAGAGCCCGCCTCCGGTTCCGAACTTCCCGGAGTGCAACACCTCGTCCGACATCCTTGTTCTCGTCGACGAGGCGCACCGCTCGCACACCGGCGTCATGCACGCCGCTCTGCGCAAGGCCATCCCGAACGCCGCGAAGATCGGGTTCACCGGCACGCCGATCATGACGGGCGAGGAGGTCGAAACCCGCCGGATCTTCAGCGGCGGCCCGGACCGGGGTTTCCTCGACACCTACCGGATGGAGGACGCGGAGCGTGACGGCGTCGTCGTGCGCATCCGCTACGAGGGGCGCACCGGTGAAGGCAAGATCCAGGACAAGGACGGCCTGGACCGCGACTTCGAGGACCTGATCCGCGACCGCAGTGACGACGAGCGGGCCACCCTGCTCAAACGCTGGCCCACCGAACGCGATGTCGCCGAGTCCTGGCCGATGATCTGCAAAAAGGCCGAGGACATGCTGGAGCACTGGGTGTGCTGGGTGCTGCCCGGTGGCGGTTTCAAGGCTCAGGTCGCCGCCGTCAGCCGGAAGGCCGCGGTCGAGTACCACCACGCGCTGCGCCGGGCCCGTGACCAACTCCTCGCGGAACTGGTCGAGTTCAAGCCGGCATCGGTTCACGGGATCCCGGTCAAGGAGCTTCCGCGACACCTTCGCTATCTGTACCAGGCTTACGAGTACCGGGCACTGCTCCGTCGCGTCGACTTCGTCCCGGTCATCTCCCCGGGCGCGGAGCGCAAGCGCCGCAAGTGGCTGCACTGGACCGACCCGAACCGGCAGAGGGCGTACATCGAACGCTTCCACGAGGCCTTCCCGCAGCTGCCGCCCGAGCCCGACTGGGTCGCTGCGACACCCTTCAACGTTCCGGAGCCGGACATTCCCGCGAACGGCCTCGGGGCCGACACTCCTTGGTCCGACATACCGACGGGGGAGCCGGAACTGGCCGTAGACCCGTCGAAGGCCGTCGTTCCCGACCCCGTGCACCCGGAAAGCCCCATCGCTTTCCTGATCGTGAAGTCGATGCTGCTCACCGGATTCGACGCCCCGCGCGAACAGGTGCTCTATCTCGACCGGCCGATCCGTGACGCCGAGCTGCTTCAGGCCGTCGCCCGGGTGAACCGGCCCGCGCCGGGCAAGCAGGTCGGCTATGTCGTGGACTACTACGGCGTGTTCGAGCACCTCTCCAACGCACTCGCCGACTACCGGAAGGCCGACGTCGATGACACCATGCGCAGCCTGTCCGAAGAGATTCGGGACCTGGCACCGGCCGCCGAGCGGGTGCGGACCTTCCTGAGCGGCCACGGCGTCACGGACGCGGACCTCACCGACCTTGCGCGGCTGCGCGGCGCCGTGCTGGCCTTCGAGGACGAGACGGTGCGTCTCGGTTTCGACGAGGTGCTCCACGAGTTCCTCGCCGTACTGGAACGGGTGCTGCCGCACGAGGACGCGCTGGATTACCTTCCCGACGCGCGCCGTTGGGGGATGCTGCAGAAGCGCGTCCGGCGTCTGTACCGGGACGACACAGGTGGGACGTTCACTCTGCGCCGGTACGGACGCAAGGTACGGGCCATGATCGCCGACCATTTGGAAGGACCGGAGATCGAGCAGGTCATCCCGCCTGTCTCGCTCACCTCGCCCGCCTTCGACGACATGGTGCGCGAGCTGCCCCCGCGCGAGGCCGCGGCCGAGATGGGCCATGCCCTCCGGTTCCATCTGGAGGAGCGGGTCAAGCGGGAGGACCCGGAGAAGTACGACAGGCTCTCCAAGCGGCTGGAGGAGATCCTGAAGCAGATGCCCGGTCGCTTCGAGGAGCAGGTCGAGGAGTTCGAGACGCTCATCGAGCAGGCCAGGCATGAGGACGAGGAGGATCCCGCGCTCGCAGGGCTCAGCCCCCTGGAGCAGCGCGTCCACCGGCTCCTGGACCAGCTCCTGGAGGACAACCCGGGTATCGAGGGCGGTGGACAGGACACGCGACCGTTGGTCGTCGCCGTGTGCGACACCGCGGCGAGCATCATGTCCAAGGTTTCCTACCAGGGACAGCATCAGGACATCAACCGGCTCGCGAACGGCATCCAGAAACAGCTGACCCGTGGTGGGCTCAGGCCGGCGAGCGTCGACTGGGGCCCGCTCTCCAGTGTCTCCCAGCGACTCGCGGCGTACGCGGAGAACAACCGGCAGCAGTTTCTGAGTCGCGCCAGGGGAGACTAGGGCGTGTGACCGCGCTCGCAGAGAACCGCCAGGCCGAGACACCCCTCGACGGTGGCTCGGTCACTGTCGACGGCCTCTCCCTCCGCGTGCGTACGAGTGCCCGCAGAAAACGGTTCGCGCTCACCGTGGAACCCGACGCGACCCTGACCCTGCACGTTCCCGAAGGGCGCTCCTCGGTGGAGGCGGAGGACTTCGTACGGGCGCACCGGGAGTGGGTGTCCGCGAAACTCGGCCAGCGGGAGCGGACCCGCCCGCTCAATCCCGCAAAGCGGCTGGCCGAGGGCGAGGTCTTCCGCTACCTGGGGCGGACGTACCGTCTCGCTGTGTCTGACAGCACGCCGGGCGACGGCAGGGTCCGGCTGGTCGCCGGGCGGCTGGTCATCGCCCGGAAACAGGCCGAGGACGTGACTGAGGGGCGTACGGCACTGGTCGACTGGTACTGCCGGGCAGGCCGTACCTGGGTGGCCGACCGGCTCCAGCCCTGGGCGGCACGTATGGCGGTGGGCGAGCCCGACCTGGACGTGCGGGACCTGGGGCAGAAGTGGGGCGCGTATCAGCCCGGGGACGGGACGAGTGGGCGGGGTCGGATGAGCCTGGGGTGGCCGCTCTTCCAACTGCCCATGCACCTTGTCGACTACGTCGTCGCACATGAACTGGCCCATGTGAAGGTGGCGGGGCACGGTGCGGACTTCTGGCGGCTGGTGCGGCTGGCGTTGCCGGAGTACGAGGAACGCCGCGCGGAACTCGACGAGTTGGGGCGTCGTATGTGGATGGGGGAGATCCGCTGAGACAGCGCGGATAGATGTTCGTTCCCAGAACGTGTGTACAACTTTCGGTCATACCGATGAGTCATGAGAGCTGAGTGCACCAGGGTGCGCTCACCGACACGTAAGGGGACGGAAAAACCTCTATGACTCACCACATATCCCGGCGTGGCCGTGTGCTCGGAGTCGGCCTGGCCGCCGGGATCCTCATACCCTGCGTGGCCGCCGCGACGCCGGCTGCCGCAGCCACCCCGACGGTCAGCTGTACGTCCGCGAAGGCCGGCCTCGCCGACAAGCTGAAGAAGGACATCACCGCGGCCCTCGCGACCCGCAAGGGAACCGTCGCCGTCGGCCTCTACGACCGCACGACCAACACCACCTGCACGCTGCGGGCGACGAGCGCCTTCGACTCGGCCAGCAGCGTCAAGGTCACCGTCCTCGCCACGCTGCTGTGGGACGCGAAGAAGCACAACCGCTATCTGACGACGCGGGAGACCACGCTCGCCACGGCCATGATCACCAAGTCGGACAACGACGCGACCTCCACCCTGTGGAGGCAGTTGGGCCTGACGAAGATCAAGGGCTTCCTCACTGCCGCCGGCATGACCCAGACCAAGCCGGGCGCGAACAACTACTGGGGCCTGACCCAGGAGACCGTGACCGACGAGCAGAAACTGCTCAAGCTGGTCACCGCCAAGAACACGGTGCTGAGCGACAACTCCCGTGCGTACATCCTGAAGTTGATGAACCAGGTCATCTCCAGTCAGCGCTGGGGCACGCCGTACGGCGCCCCGTCGACCGTCACCGTGCACGTCAAGAACGGCTGGCTGCAGCGCTCCACGCACGGCTGGCGCGTGCACAGCCTGGGTACCTTCAACGGCGGCGGCCACGACTACATGATGAGCGTGCTCACCCAGGACAACAGCACGATGAGCTACGGCATCACGACGATCCAGGGTGTCGCAAAGGCCATTCACAAGGATCTCGCTTAACTGGCCGGTCTCCCGCACGTCACCCACCCGTCCTACGGTGGCGCCCATGCGCCTGAGAACCGTACTCGCGACCGCGACCGCCGGCCTGGCGGCGGCCACCTGCCTCACCGCCGCCGGGCCCGCGACCGCCGTCAGCACCACCGGTACCACCAACTCCCGTACCAGCAACGCCTGTTCGTCCTCCGTATCGATCGACCGCTTCTCCGACGCGCTCGACAAGACGACGTACGACGGCACCTTCGTCGGCAACTTCTCCGCGCTCGCGCTGGACAGGGACGGCTCGCTCGCGGCCCTGGAGGACCGCTCCTCGCTGTTCGGCCTGGACGCGAAGACCCTCCAGCCGAAGAGCGTCGTCCCGCTCGCCGACGAGAACGGCGCCGCCCTCGACTCCGAGGGCCTGGTCATCGACCGTGACGGCACGCGCCTCATCACCTCCGAGACCGAGCCGTCCATCCGCCGCTACTCCCGCGACGGCAAGATCCTCGACCGCCTCCCGGTCCCGTCCTCGCTGCTGGTCGCCCCGGCGGGCCGGGCTGTCTCCAACCAGACCTTCGAGGGCCTGACCCTGCTGCCCGGCGGTCACACCCTGCTCGCGTCGATGGAGGACCCGATCGCCGGCGACACCTCGGGCGCCGTCCGCTTCCAGACCTGGACCCGGACCAAGGGCGACCACTTCGAGCTCGCCGCGCAGTACGCCTACAAGACCGACGCCACCTTCCTCGGCGTCCCCGAGGTGCAGGCCCTGCCCGACGGCCGCCTCCTCGTCCTGGAGCGCGGCTTCACCAGCGGCGTCGGCAACACGGTCCGCCTCTACCTGGCCGACCCGCGCCACGCGACGGACACCAGCGGCATCGACACCCTCACCGGCCAGCCCGGCGTCCGCCTGATCAAGAAGACCCTGCTCGCGGACATCGCCGACTGCCCGACCCTGGGCGCCACGGCGAAGCAGCCCCAGCCGAACCCCCTCCTGGACAACATCGAGGGCATGGTGATCACGGGAAGGGAGAAGGGCCGCTACAAGGTGCTGCTGGTCAGCGACGACAACCAGAACGCCGTACAGACGACGCGGTTCTACTACCTGCGGGTACGCGCCTGACGGTCTCGCCCGCCGGTTTGTTGCAGAGGGATGAAATCCGGTTCGATGCGCGTTGGTGCCTTCCGTAGGACCAGCTGATCAGGGGCGAACGGAAGGCACCGCGTGGCAGCGAAACAGGGGGAGACACCGGGGCAGGCACAGGGCTGGGCCCGAAGGCTCGCCGGATACGCCTGGCGATACCCCAAGGACGTCGTCCTCGCCCTCGGCGCCTCCCTCGCCGGTATGGCGGTGATGGCCGTCGTCCCGCTGGTCACCAAGGTGATCATCGACGACGTGATCACCGGCCACACCCGCTCCATGGCCCCCTGGGCGGGCGCCCTCATCGTCGCCGCGCTCCTCGTCTACGTCTCGACGTACATCCGCCGCTACTACGGCGGCCGTCTCGCCCTGGACGTCCAGCACGACCTCCGCACCGAGATGTACGGCACGATCACCCGCCTCGACGGCCGCCGTCAGGACGAACTGTCCACCGGCCAGGTCGTCGGCCGCGCGACCAGCGACCTCCAGCTGATCCAGGGCCTGCTCTTCATGCTGCCGATGACCATCGGCAACGTCCTGCTCTTCGTGATCTCCCTCGCGATCATGGCCTGGCTGTCCCTGCCGCTGACCCTGATAGCCCTGGCGGTCGCCCCCGCCCTCGGCATCATCGCCAAGCGCAGCCGCAGCAAGCTGCACCCCTCCACCTGGTACGCGCAGGCCCAGGCCGCCGCCGTGGCCGGTGTCGTCGACGGCGCCGTCAGCGGCGTACGCGTGGTGAAGGGCTTCGGCCAGGAGGACCAGGAGACCGGAAAGCTGCGGGAGGTCGGCCGCCGCCTGTACGCGGGCCGGCTGCGCACGATCCGGCAGAACGCCAAGTACACCCCCGCCCTCCAGGCCGTCCCCGCCCTCGGCCAGGTCGCCATGCTGGCCCTCGGCGGCTGGCTCGCGGTGCGCGGTCACATCACGCTCGGCACGTTCGTCGCGTTCTCCACCTACCTCGCCCAACTCGTCGGCCCGGTCCGCATGTTGGCCATGGTCCTCACGGTCGGCCAGCAGGCCCGCGCCGGCACGGAACGCGTCCTGGAACTGATCGACACCGAGCCCTCCATGACGGACGGCACCAAGGAACTCCCCGCCGACGCCCCGGCCACGGTCGAGTTCGACGACGTGTCCTTCGGCTACGACCACGAGCGCCCCGTCCTCAACGGCCTCAGCTTCGAGATCCGCCCCGGCGAGACCCTCGCGGTCGTCGGCTCCTCCGGCTCCGGAAAATCCACGGTCTCGCTGTTGCTGCCCCGCTTCTACGACGTCACCCACGGCGCCGTCCTCATCGGCGGCCACGACGTCCGCGAACTCACCCTCGACTCCCTGCGCGCCGCGATCGGCCTGGTCCCCGAGGACTCCTTCCTCTTCTCGGACACGGTCCGCAACAACATCGCCTACGGCCGCCCCGCCGCGACCGACGAGGAGATCCTCACCGCCGCCCGTGCCGCACAGGCCGACCGGTTCATCAAGGAGCTCCCCGACGGCTACGACACGACGGTCGGCGAGCACGGCCTCACCCTCTCCGGCGGCCAGCGCCAGCGCGTCGCCCTCGCCCGCGCGATCCTCACCGACCCGCGCCTGCTGGTCCTGGACGACGCGACCTCGGCGGTGGACGCACGCGTCGAGCACGAGATCCACGAGGCCCTGAAAGAGGTCATGCAGGGCCGGACGACGCTGCTCATCGCGCACCGCCGCTCCACCCTCAACCTCGCCGACCGCATCGCCGTCCTCGACGCCGGCCGCCTCGCCGACATCGGCACGCACGACGAACTCCAGGAGCGCTCACCGCTCTACCGCCGCCTCCTCACCGACCCCGACGAACTCGGCGGCGTCTCACCGGGCCACGCCCTGCCCGCCGCCGAACCGGCCGAAGACACCTCCGTACGCGCCGAGTTGGACGCGGAGTTCGACGCCGAGCGCGGGGTCACGCCCCGCCTGTGGACCGGCGACCGCGAGCCCAAGGACACCGCGCTGTCCGGGATGCCCGCGACACCCGAACTCCTCGCGCAGGTCGACGCGTTGCCCCCGGCGACCGACGTCCCCGACATCGACGAGGCGCGGGCGGTGCGTGCCGAGGACTCGTACGGACTGCGCCGGCTGCTGCGCGGGTTCGGCACCCCGCTGCTGATCAGCCTCGGCCTGGTCGCCGTGGACGCGAGCATGAGCCTGCTGCTGCCGATCATGATCCGGCACGGCATCGACCAGGGCGTGACCAAGATGGCGATCGGCGCGATCTGGTCGGCCTCGGCCCTGGCCCTCATCGCCGTGGTCGTGCAGTGGGCGGCACAGCGCGGCGAGACGAGGATGACGGGACGCACGGGGGAGAGGGTCCTCTACACCCTCCGCCTCAAGATCTTCGCCCAGCTCCAGCGCCTCGGACTCGACTACTACGAGCGGGAGTTGACCGGCCGGATCATGACGAGGATGACGACGGACGTGGACGCGCTGTCCTCGTTCCTGCAGACGGGCCTGGTCACGGCCTTCGTCTCGGTCGTCACCTTCTTCGGCATCATGGTCGCCCTGCTGGTGATCGACATACAGCTGGCGCTCGTCGTCTTCGCCACTCTCCCCCCGCTGGTCATCGCCACCTTCTTCTTCCGCCGGGCCAGCGTGAAGGCGTACGAACTCGCCCGTGAGCGTGTGTCGTTGGTCAACGCCGACCTTCAGGAGTCGGTGTCGGGGCTGCGGATCGTGCAGGCGTTCCGGCGCGAGAAGGACGGCGGCCGACGCTTCGCCGAGCGCAGCAGCAGCTACCGCGCGGCCCGTACCCGGGGCCAGTGGCTGATATCGATCTACTTCCCCTTCGTGCAGTTGCTGTCGTCGGTGGCGGCGGCGTCGGTACTGATCGCGGGCGCGGGAAGGGTGGACAACGCGACGCTCACGACAGGCGCGTTGGTCGCGTACTTGTTGTACATCGACCTGTTCTTCGCCCCGGTCCAGCAGCTCTCCCAGGTCTTCGACGGCTACCAGCAGGCCACCGTCTCCCTGGGCCGCATCCAGGAGCTGCTCCAGGAACCGACGTCCACGCGAGCGGCAGACGAACCACTCGAAGTCCTGTCCCTCCGCGGCGACATAGCCTTCGAGGACGTGCACTTCGCGTACGGCGACGACGAAGAGGCCATCGGGGGAGTCGAGTTGACGATCCCGGCGGGCCAGACGGTCGCCTTCGTCGGTGAGACGGGCGCGGGCAAGTCGACGCTCGTCAAGCTCGTGGCCCGTTTCTACGACCCGACGGGCGGCCGGGTGACGGTCGACGGCACGGACCTCCGCGCCCTGGACATCACGTCGTACCGCCACCACCTGGGCGTCGTCCCCCAGGAGGCGTACCTCTTCCAGGGCACCGTCCGCGACGCCATCGCCTACGGCCGCCCCGATGCCACCGACGCCGAGGTGGAGGCGGCGGCCCGCGCGGTCGGCGCGCACGAGATGATCGCCACGCTGGACGGCGGCTACCTCCACGAGGTCGCCGAGCGGGGCCGCAACCTCTCCGCGGGCCAACGCCAGCTGATCGCCCTGGCCCGCGCCGAACTGGTAGACCCGGACATCCTCCTCCTCGACGAGGCGACGGCAGCCCTGGACCTGGCCACAGAAGCCCAGGTCAACCAGGCCACCGACCGCCTCGCAGGCCGCCGCACCACCCTCGTCGTCGCCCACCGCCTGACGACGGCGGCCCGCGCGGACCGGGTCGTGGTGATGGATCACGGCCGGGTCGTGGAGGACGGCACGCACGACGAGTTGCTGCGGCTCGGCGGGACCTATGCGGAGCTGTGGCGGAACTTCGTGGGGGAGGACGTGCCCGCAGCCGCTGCCTGACCCGCGCGCGTCTGCGGCGACACCGAGCGTCGGACGGAGTCCGGCCGCCGTCTCGAAGCCTGATTGGCCCGCCAGGGCCGAGCGGTGCGAGAGCGGCATCGGGAGGTTCAGCTCACGGCCGGGTCGTGGAGGACGGCACACACGACGAGCTGCTCGCGCTCGGCGGGACCTACGCCGAGTTGTGGCGGAACTTCGTCGGTGCACCAGGGGCGGAAGAGCAGGTCGCGGCGCCCCGCTGAGGGCCGCGCAACCGTACGACATACGTCTTGCGTCCGTACATCAGTACGCTGTTCGGCTGCTGTGCGGGAGGGATGACTGTGGACATGGGTGCGCTACGACGGCGGGTCGCGCTCGGCATGGCCGTGCTCACCGCGTCCGGACTGCTCGCGCTCGCGGCCCCCGGCACCGCCCAGGCGGCCCCGGTCTGCCCGGGGCGCAAGGCCGCGACGCTCCCCTTCTCCACCGGTACCGTCCACGTCTTCCGGCAGAGCGGGTACGTCTGCGCGTACACGGTCCCCAACACCCCCGGCGCCAAGCGCACGATGTCGGTCAGCGTCCAGGCGCGCGGCAACCGCCCGGTCGTCGACAAGGGCCGGTACACGCGCCGGGCCGGTCCGGTCACCGTGCATGCGGGGCACCGGTGCGTACGGGTGAAGGGCTCGGTCGGCAGCGGTTCGGTCAGCTCGGGCTGGATCCTCTGTTGAGCCGCTGACCGGCCGGCCGGTGCCCGGTGTGAACAACCACCCCTGGTGTGACGGGAGTTGCTCCGATAGCTTCCCGTTCACAACTGCCTCACAGGGGAGATTGCATGCGCAAGGCGCTCAGATGGCTGCTGGCGCTCGCCGTGCTCATAGGCACGCTGAGCACGGCCGGGGTGGCCACCGCCGCCCAGGCCGGCCGAGCCGGTCAAGTCGCGGACATCAAGGACCAGTTGCTGGCGATACCCGGCATGAGCCTGGTCCAGGAGAAGCCGTACACCGGCTACCGCTACTTCGTCCTGAACTACACCCAGCCGATCGACCACCGGCACCCGTCCAAGGGCACGTTCCAGCAGCGGATCACCGTGCTGCACAAGGACGTCTCGCGCCCGACGGTCTTCTACACCAGCGGCTACAACGTCTCCACGAACCCCAGCCGCAGCGAACCGACCCGCATCGCGGACGCCAACCAAGTCTCCCTGGAATACCGCTACTTCACGCCGTCCCGCCCCGAGCCGGCCGACTGGTCCGAGCTCGACATCTGGCAGGCGGCCAGCGACCAGCACCGCGTCTTCAAGGCCCTCAAGCCGATCTACACCAAGAACTGGATCGCCACCGGCGGCTCCAAGGGCGGCATGACGGCCACCTACTTCGAGCGGTTCTACCCGCGCGACATGGACGGCGTCGTCGCCTACGTCGCCCCCAACGACGTGGTGAACAACGAGGATTCGGCCTACGACCGCTTCTTCACGAAGGTCGGCACCAAGGAGTGCCGCGACCGCCTGGACGCCGTACAGCGCGAGGCGCTGGTGCGCAGGGACTCGCTGGAGAAGAAGTACGCGGCGTACGCGGCCGAGAACGGCTTCACCTTCACCACCGTCGGCAGCCTGGACAAGGCCTACGAAGCCGTCGTCCTCGACTACGTCTGGGGCTTCTGGCAGTACAGCCTGCTGTCCGACTGCGACACCATCCCGGCGAACGCACAGGCCGCCACCGACGACGAGATCTGGACCTCGGTCGACACGATCTCCGGCTTCTCCTTCTACACCGACCAGGGCCTGTCCCCGTACACCCCGTACTACTACCAGGCGGGCACCCAACTCGGCGCCCCCACCATCCAGTTCCCGTACATCGAGAAGAAGTACGTCCGCTACGGCTACCAGCCGCCCCGCGACTTCGTCCCGCGCTCCATCCCGATGAAGTTCCAGCCGGGCGCGATGCGCGACGTGGACAGCTGGGTCCGCCACCACGCCGACCACATGCTCTTCGTCTACGGCCAGAACGACCCGTGGGGCGCGGAGCGCTTCGCCGTCGGCAAGGGCTCGAAGGACTCGTACGTCTTCACCGCGCCCGGCCTGAACCACGGCGCGAACGTCGCGGCCCTGACCGCCGACCAGAAGGAGCTCGCCACCGCCCGTATCCTGGCGTGGGCCGGAGTCCCGGCTCCCACCACGGCACAGGCGAAGCCACTGGCGTCGTACGACGCGACGCTGGACCGGCCCGTCCTGGAGCGCGAACCGGCACTGCGGCCGTAACGGCACGTAACGGCACGCAGGGGCTGCGCCCGGCTACACCGGCCGGGCGCAGCCCACCGGCTGCTCGCCGCCGAGCTGGACGTAGAGGTCGGTCGACGCGGGGCAACTCGCGCGCCGGAGCACGGCCTTGACCACCTTGTACTGCGGCTTCCGCGGCCCCGAGCCGTCGCACGCCGTCTCCCGGACCTGGCCGCTGCCCGAGCCGTAGACGCAGTCGCCGACGATCGTGCGGGGGCCGCCCCCGCCGCCCGGGTCGCCGGGGTGCGGCGGCTCCAGGTTGCGCATACAGGCGTAGCCCTTGGGTATGACACCGTCGCCGCCCGCGCCCGTCGATCCCTGGGCGCTGATGTGCAGCACGAAGTCCGTCGTCGCCGGGCACACCGGGCCGTCGCTCACCGCGCCGTCGTACCGGGCGATGACGCGGGCCGCGGCCCGTTCGCTGGTGCACGGCACCTCGGTGAAACTCGCCGTGCCGAAGGAACTGCACTCGTCGACGGCGAGGAACACCGCGCCGTAGCCGGAGGGTTGGGTGATCGTGGCGGACGGGGACGCCTTCCCGCCGAGTCGCCCGTCGCCCTCACCGGAACCGTGCGCGGCCTGGCAGCCCGTCGTCAGGGCGGCGAGCAGCACCGCGCACACCACCCCCACGCACCATTTCCCACGCATCGATCCCCCCGACTGCCCCCGCCCAGCGTGACCCGCGGTGGCGGGCGCACGCCAGACGTGCGGGGGGCTTTGGGCCAGTTGGCGGGGGTGGGGCGGGGGCGGAACGTACCCCTAGTACGACAGTCCGTGCCCGACCGGATACAGCACCTGCGTCGGATCGTCCGCACGCTGCACCGCCACCGGCAGCTTCCCGCGGGGTGACACCCGGCCCGCGATCACCCGTGCCGCCGCCCGCAGTTCGACGTCGGTCCAGGAGTAGGACGCCAAGCAGGCCGAGACGGTGGGCAGTTGGGCGACATCGTACGGGTTGCGGACGGCGACGGCCACGACCGGCTTCGTGGTGGCGACCAGGTGCTCGACCAGAGTCCTCTGCGCGTCGGCCGCCGTGACGTTGTAGGTCGCCACGACCACCACATCCGCCTCCTGTGCCGCCGCCACGGCCTTCGTGACGGTCGCGGCGGAAGGAGCCGTACCGGTGGACAGGGCGGTCGCCGTGAAGCCCAACTCGCCGAAGGCCGCGGCGAGTACACCGGTGGGCGGTCCCGTCGTACCGGACGGGGAGGCCGGATCGGCGCCGACCACCAGCACCCTCCCGTGCGTACGACGGGACAGCGGCAGCAGCCCCGCCGAGTTGGCCAACAGGGTGGTGGTCCGCTCGGCGATACGGTCCGCGGCGGCGAGATGCGCCGCGGTACCGACCGTGCGGCTGACGCCCGCCCGGCTGACGTGGGCCTTCTCGAACAACCCCAGCCGTGCCTTCAGTCGCAGCACCCGCAGGATCGACTCGTCGAGCCGCGCCTCTGTCAACTCCCCGCCCCGCACGGCCTTGAGGACGGCGTTCCAGGCGATGTCCAGGGAGGGCGGGTTGAGGAGCTGATCCACCCCCGCCTTCAGTGCGAGTACGGGCACCCGGTCGTCGCCGTACTTCTGGCGTACGCCCGCCATGCCCAGCGAGTCGGTGACCACGACGCCGTCGTAGCCGAGTTCGCCGCGCAGGATGCCGGTGACGATCGGGTGGGAGAGGGTGGCCGGGTCGCCGGAGTCGTCGAGGGCCGGGACCATGATGTGCGCGGTCATGATCGAGTCGATGCCCGCCCTGACCGCGGCCCGGAAGGGTACGGCGTCCAGTGCCTCCCACACCTCGCGGCTGTGCGTGATGACGGGGAACCCGAAGTGGCTGTCCACGGCGGTGTCGCCGTGCCCCGGGAAGTGCTTGGCGGTCGCGGCCACCCGGCTGCCCTGATACCCCTTCACCTCGGCGGCGACCATGGCCGCCACCGCGTCCGGGTCGGCGCCGAAGGACCGTACGCCGATGATCGGGTTGGCCGGGTTCACGTTCACGTCGGCGTCGGGGGAGTAGTCCTGGTTGACGCCCATCGCGCGCAGCTCGGCGCCGGAGATCCGGCCGAGGGTGCGGGCGTCGGTGCGGGAGCCGCCGGCGCCGATCGCCATCGCGCCCGGGAAGAGTGTCGCGGGCTTGCCGATGCGGCAGACGATGCCGTGTTCCTGGTCGGTGGTGATGAGCACGGGCAGCCCGCGGGGTTGGCCGAGGGACGCCTTCTGGATGCCGTTGGACAGGTCGGCGATCTGGTGCGGGTCGCGGGTGTTGTGCGCCCAGGTGAAGTAGATGATCCCGCCGACCCGGTACTTCGCGATGAGTTCGGCGGCCGTGCGGACGCCGATCTCGCTCAGGTTGGCATCGATGTCGGCCTGGTCGGGGGCGGTGGCGGAGTGGCCGTAGACCCGCATCACGAACAGCTGGCCGACCTTCTCCGGCAGTGTCATGCGGGAGATCAGCGAGCGGAGTGTCTTGTCGTCGGCGTGGGCGGTGCCGCCGACCGCGAGGGATGCGGTGACGCCCATGGTCGCGGCGAGAACGGTACGTCTGGAGGGCACGTGCGCTCCTTCCGGAGATGTTCCTCTTCGGATCCGCTGAAGGAAACTTCCAAGATTTCACGAATATCCGGGAAGTTTCCGTCAGTCAAGGGGGGCGCACAGTAAACGCGAGGAGGGGCCGCCATCGGCGCAGTTGGAGGGGGGCGCGCCGATGACGGCTTGCCGCCGGCCGCGGTACGGAGGAGAGGGTTTGTCAGCTTTCGCAGCCAGCAGCTAGGCCGACGCCGTACCACGGAGACTCGTCCGACGGCATGCGCCTTGGACGGAGCGGAAGGGGTCCGGGTTCCCCGCTTCGGCCCGATTCCCGGAAGTTGGTGAACCCGTGCACAACGGGACGGATGCGGTCACTCACAGGGACGTACCGGCGAACGGCGGTGGTCCATCTCGTGGACGTCCCGGCGAGGCGGACGGCCGCCGCCCGATCATGAGGGCATGACCGTAGTCGACATCCCCGGTTCCAAGTCCATCACCGCCCGCGCGCTCTTCCTGGCGGCGGCGGCAGACGGCGTCACCGCCCTCAGGCACCCCCTCCGCTCGGACGACACCGAGGGCTTCGCCGAAGGGCTGACCAGGCTCGGCTACCGGGTGGGCCGGAGTCCGGACGCCTGGCAGATCGACGGCCGCCCGCAGGGCCCGGCGGTCACGGAGGCCGACGTGTACTGCCGGGACGGCGCGACCACCGCCCGCTTCCTCCCCACCCTCGCCGCGGCCGGCCACGGCAGCTTCCGCTTCGACGCGTCCCCGCAGATGCGCCGCCGCCCCCTCCTCCCGCTCACCCGGGCCCTGCGCGACCTGGGCGTGGACCTGCGCCACGAGGACGCCGAGGGCCACCACCCGCTGCGCATCGAGGCGTCCGGCGTCGAGGGCGGCGAGGTGGTGCTCGACGCCGGCCAGTCCTCCCAGTACCTGACCGCCCTGCTCCTGCTCGGCCCGCTGACCAGGAAGGGCCTGCGGATCAGGGTCACCGACCTGGTCTCCGCGCCGTACGTCGAGATCACGATCGCGATGATGCGGGCGTTCGGGGTGGAGGTACTCAGGGAGGACACCGTCTACGTGGTCCCGCCGGGCGGCTACCGGGCGACCACCTACGAGATCGAACCGGACGCGTCGACCGCGAGCTACTTCTTCGCGGCGGCGGCCGTCACGGGCGGCGAGGTCACCGTCCCCGGGCTCGGCACCGGCGCGCTCCAGGGCGACCTGGGCTTCGTCGACGTACTGCGCCGCATGGGCGCCGAGGTGGAGAGCGGCGCGCACGGCACCCGGGTGCGCGGCACGGGCGAACTCCGCGGCCTCACGGTCAACATGCGGGACATCTCGGACACCATGCCGACCCTGGCCGCGATCGCCCCCTTCGCCTCCGGCCCGGTCCGCATCGAGGACGTCGGCAACACCAGGGTGAAGGAGTGCGACCGCCTGGAGGCCTGCGCGGAGAACCTCCGGCGGCTGGGCGTGGAGGTGGCGACGGGCCCGGACTGGATCGAGATCACGCCGGGGGCAACTCCCGTCACGGGTACGGAGATCAAGTCCTACGGCGACCACCGCATCGTCATGTCCTTCGCGGTCGCCGGGCTGCGGGTGCCGGGTATTTCGTTCGACGACCCGGGGTGTGTACGCAAGACTTTCCCGGGTTTCCACGAGGCGTTCGCGGCGCTGCGGGGGCAGTTGCCCGGATAGGCCGAGACAAGGAGTCAACGGGTGGGTTTCGAACTGAAGGCTCCGGTCCTGACAGGCGAGTCGGTGCGCCTGGAGCCCCTCGACCACTGCCACGCGGCCGAGCTGGCGGTGGCGGCGGAGGAGAACCGGGGTTCGTACGCGTACACCTGGGTGCCGAGGGCGGACCAGGTGCCGGCCTACATCGACGCCCAGCTGAGCAGGGCGGCAACAGGCCAACTCGCGCCGTACGCCCAGGTGTTGACGACCACGGGGAAGGCCGTCGGCGTCACGGCCCACTGGGAACCCCGCTCCTGGCTGACGGACGACCGGCTCGACGCCGTCGAGGTCGGGTTCACCTGGCTGGCAGGTTCGGCGCAGGGCACGGGTGTGAACGCCGAGGCCAAACTCCTGCTGTTCCGGCACGCGTTCGAGGAGTGGGGCGTGTCCCGGGTCGACCTGAAGACGGACGCCCGCAACGACCGCTCCCGCGCCGCGATCCAGAGCGTCGGCGCCCGCTTCGAGGGCGTCCTGCGCAACTGGTCCCGGTCCTGGGCGCCGGGCGAGGACGGACAGTTGCGGGACTCCGCGATCTACTCGATCACGGCGGCGGAGTGGGCGGAGTGCCGGGTCGGGCTGGAAGCGCGGGTGCGGCGGTACCGTACAACTCGCGGGCGGACAGCTTGAGTTGATCCCGAGAGTGAAGGTTGGACAGGGGTGGCGAGTATCGGGGGCATGAAGTCCTACCTCATCCTCCACGGCTGGCAGAACCGCCGCCCGAAGGAGCACTGGCAGCACTGGCTGGCCGACCGGCTCGGTGAGCTCGGCCACTACGTCGTCTACCCCCAGCTGCCCGACCCCGACACCCCCGACCTGGACGTGTGGCTGGGTGAACTCGCCTACTGTATCGACGAGTTGAAGAACAGCGGCGGCGCCGAGCGAGTCGTCCTCGCACACAGTGCCTCGGGGCTGCTCTGGCTGCACGCCGTCGCCCGCGGGCTGGTCCGGGGCGGTGAGGCGGACCGGGTGCTGCTGGTCGGACCGCCCTCACGTGCCCTGGTCGCCCAGCATCCCGAGGTCGCCGGATTCGCCCCGCCCGCCCCCGAGTTCACCCTCCCCGGAGACGTCCGCCTCGTCGCCGGCGACGACGACCCGTACTGCCCGGAGAACGCCCGCATCGCCTACGGCGACCCGTTCGCCCTCCCCACCGAACTCATCCCGGGCGCGGGCCACTTGGGCCTGGTCGCCGGGTACGGCTCGTGGCCCGCCGTACTGGAGTGGTGTCTGGACGGGACGGTGAGGCTCACGGCTCGTCAGGTGTGACCCCCGCTCCGGCGGCAGTTCAGGGGTGCTCGCGCCCACGCCCGCCACCGCCAGCACGCACAGCAGACCGCCGGTGAACAGGGCCGTCGTGCCGGAGGTCCAGCCGGCGACCAGGCCGCCGCGGAGGTTGCCGAGGTTGGGGCCCGCCTGGCCGACCATCTGTTCGACGGCGGAGACGCGGCCCAGCAGGGCGTCCGGGGTGTGGGTCTGGATGATCGTGCTGCGGGAGACCACCGAGCAGGCGTCGGCCCCGCCGGCCAGGGCGAGGAACCCGAGGCCCGCCCACGGGTTCGTCATCAGGCCGAACGACGCCAGCGCGGCACCCCACGTGCTCGCGCCGAGCAGCATCACCAGGCCGGGGCGGCCCAGCCGGGTGACCGCGCCGGAGAAGGCGGACGCCGTGATCCCGCCGACCGAGATCGCCGAGAGGAACAGGCCCAGCGTGCGCGGGTTGCCGCCGAAACGCTCGGCGTTGATCAGCGGGAACAGGCTGACCGGCATCGCCAGGACCGTCGCGGCCAGGTCGGTCAGCAGCGCGCCGCGCACCACCCGGTGGCCGGCCAGGAAGCGCAGGCCGTCCAGGACGCCGTGCAGTCCGGCCCGCGACGGCTCGCCCTCGGGCGGCAGCGCGGGCAGGCCGAAGGCGCCGTAGAAGGCGAGGAGGAAGGTGAGTGCGTCGACCAGGTAGCAGGCGCCGATGCCCGCCCAGCCGATCAGCAGGCCGCCCAGCGCCGGGCCGAGAAGCATCATGGTCGTGAAGGACATCGTGTTGAGCGCCAGGCCCGCCGCCACCTGGTCCTTCGGCAGCAGTCGCGGTACGAACACGCCCGAGGCCGGGCCGCCCACCGCGCCGAAGCACGACTGTGCGGCGATCAGCGCGAGCACGCCGAGCACCGGGACGTGACCGGTGAAGCCCTGGACGGCGAGGAGAAGCGAGCAGACGGCTTGTCCGACGGTGTTGAAGAGGTAGATGCGGCGCCGGTCGCCGCGATCCACCCACGAACCGGCGAACAGGCCGACGACCACCGTGGGCACCGCGTTCGCCAGCCCGACCGCGCCGGTCCAGACCGTGCTGTGGGTCATGTCCCAGACCTGGTACATGACGGTCACCATGGTCATGAACCCGCCGAGCACGGACACCGTCCGCCCGATCAGCAGCCGCCGGAACACCGGGGACGTCCGCAACGGCCGGACGTCGATCAACGTACGGGTGAGCGCGGGGCTCATGAGGGCATGACGGGGCGCGGGGCGGGTTGCTGGGGCACCGGGGGACCCTATGCGCCTGCGGCCACCGCGGCCAGCGAATTATGCGGTCAGCGATTCACGCGGAGTCGTTGAGCAGCCGCGCCAGGTGATCGTGACCGGCGGCCAGCAGCCCGGGCAGCGGCGCGGCGGCCTCGTACCACCGCTTCTCGTACTCCCAGCACAGCCAGCCGTCCCACCCGTGCCGGGACAGCACCTCGACGCACTCGGCGAGCGGGAGGACGCCGGAGCCGAGCGGCAGCGGAGTCGTGTCGTCGGCCGACGCGATGTCCTTGACCTGGACGTATCCCAGATACGGCCCGAGCGCGGCGAACGTCTCCGACGGCTGCTCCCCGCCCAGCCAGGTGTGCATGACGTCCCACAGGGCCCCCACCTGCCGGTGCCCGACCGGCCCGAGCACGCGCAGCGCGTCCGCACCCGTCCGGTGCGAGTCGTGGGTCTCCAGCAGGATCCGTACGCCGAGGTCGGCACCCCACTCCGCCGCTGTGCCGAGCCGCCGCGCGGCCGTGGCGTCGGCCTCCCCGACGGGCTGCTCGCTACCGCCGCCGGGAAAGACGCGGATGAAGGGCGCGCCCAAGTCCCGTGCCAGCTCCAGGAGTTCGCGGATCTCCGCGAGTACGGCGTCGTCGTCACCGGGCGCCGCCACCCGCGGATACCCGGCGAGGCCCAGGACTTCGACGCCGGCCGCCTTGAACTCGGCGACCACGTCGGCCCGTTGGGCGGCGTCGATACCGGGGTGCACGGGCTCCTCCGGGTGCGCGCGCAACTCGACGCCGTGATAGCCGTGCGTGACGGCGAGGTCCAGCACGTCGGCCACGGGGAGCCCGGGGACACCGAGGGTGGAGAAGGCGAGCTTCATACTCGGGACACTACTCGTCACTCACCGGTCCCGTGCAGGTCGAGCCGCCAGTCCTGGCCGACGAGATCCTGGCCGAAGGAGCGGTGCGGCTTCTCGGCGGTGAGGACGAAACCGTGCCGCTGGTAGATACGCCGGGCGGCGCCGAGGATGTCGTTGGTCCACAGCACGAGGTCGCGATAACCGACCCCGCGCGCGAACTCGACGACCGCCGCGACGAGTTGATCCCCGATCCGCAACCCTCGCGCATCGGGCTCCACGAGCAACAACCGCAGCCGGGCAGCCCCCGGGGCGTCGTCCCGTACACACATCACACACCCCACCGCCCGCCCGTCGAGCTCGGCGATCCACACCCGCTCCAGATGCGGATCGTGGTCCTCGGCGAAATCGGCGACGATCCGCGCCACGAGCCCTTCGTAGTCGGCGTTGAAGTCGTACTCGGCGGCGTACAGCGCCGCGTTCCGCTGCACGATCCACCCCAGATCCCCGGGCCCCGGCTCCCGCAGCACGACATCCTCGGGCCGGGACCGCCGAACGTCCTCCGAGTCCTCCGACAGGATGGTCCGTACGGTGTGCAGCGCCTCGGACAGCCGCGGCCGGTCGGCGTCCGGCACGGTCGCGAGCAGCGCCCCCACGGACTCGTCCGCCCGCTCGGCCAGCAGCGCGGCGGTCTCCCGCCCCCGCACCGTGAGCGTGACCTGCCGCCGCCGCGGATCCCGCTGCGAGGGCGCCCGCTCGATCAGCCCGTCCTGCTCGAACCGGTTCAGGATCCGGCTCAAGTACCCGGCGTCCAGCGACAGTTCGGAACGGAGATCGGCCGCGTCCGTGTGCGGGGAGTGCGCGAGTTCGTACAGGACGCGGGACTCGGTGAGGGTGAACGGGGCGTAGAGGTGGCGGCTGTAGTCGAGGGCGCCGATGACGTTCGTGTAGAAGCGGTTGAAGGCGCGGATGTCCTGGACGGTCATGATCGATCCCCGGTGCTCGCTCAGGGTAGTTGACTCAGTCAGAGGTATTGCGGTTCTGACGGTAGTACGCGGGGCGCCGTCCGTCCATGGGACGGGTGGCCTCACATCCGGACGACGACCTTGCCCTTGGCGCGGCCCTGTTCGAGGTACGCGAAGGCGTCGGCGATCTGACCGAACGGGAAGACACGGTCGGTCACCGGCTTCAGCTCACCCTTGTCGACCAGGCCGGCCAGCAGGTCGAGGTCCGCTCCGCTCGGGTGCATGAACAGGAACCGGTAGCCGACGCCCTTCCGCCGCGCCTGGCGGCGGATCTTCACGCTCATTGCCCACAGGGCGGCAGCCATCAGTGCGCCCTTGTCCATGTCCGCGGCGGTGGCCGGCTCGGGGACTCCCGCGACGGAGACCGTTCTGCCTCCCGGCTTGAGGATGGCGAAGGCGTCCGGCAGATCCTGGCCGCCGGTCAGGTCGAATGCGGCGTCGTAGTCACTCAGGACGTCCTTGAACTTCTGCTTCTGGTAGTCGATGACCGTCGTGGCCCCGAGGGAGCGGACCAGTTCCTCGCCCCTGGGGGACGCGGTGGTGGCCACCCGCGCCCCCATCCAGACGGCCAGCTGGATGGCGAGGGTCCCGACGCCCCCGGCTCCGCCGGAGATGAACACCTTCTCGCCCGCGGTGAGGCCCAGCTCGTCGCGCAACGCCTGCAGCGCGGTCAGCCCGGCCAGCGGCAGCCCGGCCGCATCGGCGAAGTCCAGCGACTCGGGCATCTTCGCCACCAGGCTCTCGTGGACGACGGCACAGGCGGCATAGGCGCCCAGCTTCTTCTTGTCCACCCTCGCGAAAACCCGGTCCCCGGGCGTGAAGCGAGTGACGCCGGGGCCGACCGCCTCGACCACCCCGGCAAGTTCACTGCCCGCAACCTGGGGCAGTTTGAAAGGGGTCACCATCCGCAGCTTGCCCTGGCGAATCCCGTAGTCGACGGGGTTCAGTCCGGCAGCCCGTACCCGGATGAGCACCTCCCCCTCGCTCGCCGTCGGCTCGGGGACATCCCGCAGTTCCATCGCGCTCGCGTCCCCGTATCGGGTCAGTACGTATGCCTGCATGTCGGTAGCCCGTTCTCCCGAATGTGTACGATGCTTACATCGGCCTGCGGGCCACGCTACGAGGAGGATGTAAGCAGTGTCAACTTCGGAGAAGCCCCGCTATCACCACGGTGATCTGCGCGCGGCTCTGCTGGGCGCTGCCATGGAGCTGCTGGAGGAGGACGACGGCGGCCTGTCGCTGCGCGCGGTCGCCCGCCGGGCCGGCGTCTCGCCGACCGCGCCCTACCGGCACTTCGCCGACAAGGAAGCGCTGGAGTCCGAACTCGCGGCCCAGGGCTTCGCCGACCTCGGCCGACGCCTGGGCGCCGCCGCCCCGCAGCCGGCCGCCCCTGAGGACTTCGCCCAACTCGCCGTCAGCTACGTCCGGTTCGCCCTGGACCGGCCGGCGCTGTTCCGGCTGATGTTCGGCACCCCCTGCACCACCCCCGAGGACGCGCGGGCCGTCGCCGCGGCAGAACTCGGCGTGTTCGTACTGGCCCACGTACGGCAGGCGTTCCCGCAGGCCGACGCCGAGGCCCTGGCCACGGCCAGTTGGTCACTCGTCCACGGCCTCGCGTTCCTGCACCTGGACGGCAAGTTGCCCGCGGGGAACGCGGAGGAGGTCGAGGCCCGGGTGACGGCGGCGATCACCGCGATCCTCACGCTGCGAGCGACGGCCTGACGTCCTCGTCACTGTCCGGACTGTCCGGACCGCGCCCGCGCCGATGAACTTCCCTCCACCGGCGGTCAGTTCGGCCGGCATCCGGTCCGGGGCACGACCGGTGACATCCACCTGTCAACCGGCCCCCAGCAACCGCAGCGCGGTCGACCGCACTTCTCAACGCCGGTCAGCAACATCCAGCCCGTCCGGCGTTTGAGGACGAGGCCCCTTCAGGGCCGAAGCACCGTCCCAAAGAAGGCAGCCCCCAGCAACGCCCACCGCAACGAAGGGCACCCTGGCAGCCAACCGCCCCTACGAAACCCCCGGCCCACTACTTCCGCGGCACCCCCGAAGACCCCCGCACCATCAACTCCCCCCGAACCGTGGCGATCCCACCCGGCGGCGGCTCCTCCCGCCCCATCGCGATCCGTCCCGCCCGAGCCCCCGCCTCCGACAACGGCAACCGCACCGTCGTCAGCGAAGGCACCGCGTCCACACTGAACGGCAGATCGTCGAACCCGGCGACCGAGACATCGTCCGGAATCCGCAGCCCCGACTCCCGCAGCGCGGCACTCGCCCCCACCGCGACGGAGTCGTTCGCCGCGACCACAGCGGTCAACGACGGGTCCCGGCGCAGGAGTTCCAACGTCGCCTCGTACCCGGACCGCCGGTCGTACCGCCCGTGCACAGTCCACCGCGGGTCCTCTACGATCCCGTGCGCGGCCAGCGCCTCCCGGTGGCCCTCCAGCCGGTGCCGGGTCGTCGTCCGTTCCTCCGGGCCCGCGATGTAGCCCAGCCGCCGATGCCCGAGCCCGATGAGGTGCTCGGTCAGTTCCCGCCCGCCGCCGCGGTTGTCGAAGGTCAACGCGAACGCCCCCGTGTCCGGCGCCGGAGGCCGTCCGCACAGCACCACCCGCGTCCCGGCCTCGCCCAGCTTCCGCAGCTTCGCCGCGACCGCCGCCGCGTGCGGCGCGTTCTCCATGGCCCCGCCGGTCAGCACGACGGCCGCCGCCCGCTGCCGCTGCAGCAGGGTCAGGTAGGTCAGCTCACGCTCCGGCGAGCCGCCCGTGTTGCAGACCACCGCCAGCCGCTCCCCGCCCGCACGCCCGCCCGGCCCGCCGATCTCGGACTGGATCGCACTCGCCATGATCCCGAAGAAGGGGTCGGCGATGTCGTTGACCAGGATGCCGACCAGGTCGGAGGTCGCCGCCGCCAGTGCGCTCGCGGGACCGTTCAGCACGTAGTCGAGCTCGTCCACCGCCCGCAGTACCCGCTCGCGGGTGGTGGCCGCGACCGGGTAGTTGCCGTTCAGCACGCGCGACACCGTCGCGGGGGAGACCTGGGCGCGGGCCGCCACGTCCGCCAGGGTCACCGTCATGTCGTTCGTCCTCCGGTCGCGCATCTTGTCGTACAACGTTGTACATAGGCTGCTCAAAGGAAGCCCCCGTCCGAGCAGACCATAAGGCCACCGGCCCCTGTTGTTCGCCCCCTCGAACAACTCGACCCCATCACGGTCTTGTACAGACCAGTGTGCAAAGGCTAGCTTCTGCATATATAGAAAGCGCTTGCTGCGTTACTGACACGTAGCGGACGAAGGGAATCACGTGACACGCAAGACGGTGCGTATCGCCATGAACGGCGTGACCGGGCGCATGGGCTACCGACAGCACCTCGTCCGCTCGATCCTCGCACTGCGCGAGCAGGGTGGTCTAGACCTTGGCGACGGAACCGTGCTGTGGCCGGAACCGATCCTGGTCGGCCGCCGCGAGCACGCGCTGAAGGCGCTTGCCGAGCAGCACGGACTGGACCCCGAGAACGTCTCCACGGACGTCGACGCGGTCCTCGCCGACCCGACCGTCGAGATCTACTTCGACGCCCAGGTCACCTCGGCCCGCGAGGAGGCGCTCAAGAAGGCGATCGCGGCCGGCAAGCACATCTACACCGAGAAGCCGACGGCCACCGACTTCGACGGCGCCCTGGAGCTGGCCCGCCTCGCCGACGCCGCCGGCATCAAGCACGGCGTCGTCCAGGACAAGCTGTTCCTGCCGGGCCTGCTCAAGCTCAAGCGGCTCATCGACGGCGGCTTCTTCGGCCGGATCCTGTCCATCCGGGGCGAGTTCGGCTACTGGGTCTTCGAGGGCGACTGGCAGAGTGCCCAGCGCCCGTCGTGGAACTACCGCGCCGAGGACGGCGGCGGCATCGTCGTCGACATGTTCCCGCACTGGGAGTACGTCCTCCACGAGCTGTTCGGCCGCGTCAAGTCCGTCCAGGCCATCGCGACCACCCACATCCCGCAGCGCTGGGACGAGAACGGCAAGCCCTACGACGCCACCGCCGACGACGCCGCCTACGGCATCTTCGAACTCGAAAGCGGCGCCATCGCCCAGATCAACTCCTCGTGGGCGGTCCGCGTCAACCGCGACGAACTCGTCGAGTTCCAGGTCGACGGCACGGAGGGCTCGGCGGTCGCAGGTCTCCGCAACTGCCGTGCCCAGCACCGCAGTTCCACCCCGAAGCCGGTCTGGAACCCGGACCTCCCCGCCACCGAGGTCTTCCGCGACCAGTGGCAGGAAGTCCCCGACAACACCGACTTCGACAACGGCTTCAAGGCCCAGTGGGAACTGTTCCTCCGCCACGTCTACGCCGACGCCCCCTACCACTGGGACCTGTTGGCCGGCGCCCGCGGTGTCCAGCTCGCCGAGCTGGGCCTGAAGTCGTCCGCCGAGGGCCGCCGTTTCGACGTACCGGAGATCACCCTGTGACCATCCAACTCCCGGACTTCAAAGGCGGGTTGCGGTCCTACGAGCCGCGCCCCGAACCCCTCGCCGTCACCTCCGGCACCCCCTTCAGCTCTCGTACGGTGTTCTCGGCGGCGCACGTCGTCGCCGACCCCTTCGCCGACACGAGCCCCGACTCGCCCGCCGCCGTCGACTGGGACGCCACCCTCGCCTTCCGCCGCCACCTCTGGTCCCACGGGCTCGGTGTCGCCGAGGCGATGGACACCGCCCAGCGCGGGATGGGCCTGGACTGGGCGGGCGCGGCCGAGCTGATCCGTCGTAGCGCCGCTGAGGCCAAGGCGGTTGGCGGCCGGATCGCGTGCGGCGTCGGCACCGACCAGCTCACCGGCCCGGCGTCCCTGGCCGACGTACAGGCCGCGTACGAGGAGCAGTTGGCCCTCGTCGAGGAGTCGGGCGCGCAGGCCATCCTGATGGCGTCCCGCGCGCTCGCGGCCGTGGCGAAGGGCCCCGAGGACTACCTGGAGGTCTACGGCCACCTGCTCCGCCAGTCCTCCGAACCGGTCGTCCTGCACTGGCTGGGCCCGATGTTCGACCCGGCCCTTGAGGGCTACTGGGGCTCGTCCGGCCTGGACGCGGCCACCGACACGTTCCTCGAAGTCATCGCCGCGCACCCCGACAAGGTGGACGGAATCAAGGTGTCGCTCCTGGAGGCTCAGCGGGAGATCGACATCCGGCGCCGACTGCCGCAGGGCGTCCGCTGCTACACCGGCGACGACTTCAACTACCCCGAGCTGATCGCGGGCGACGAGCAGGGCTTCAGTCACGCGCTGCTCGGCATCTTCGACCCGCTGGGCCCGCTGGCGGCGGAGGCGGTCCGCGTCCTGGACACCGGGAACACGGCCGGATTCCGTGAACTCCTCGACCCCACCGTCGAGTTGTCCCGTCACCTCTTCCAGACCCCCACCCGCTTCTACAAGACGGGCGTGGTGTTCCTGGCCTGGCTCGCGGGCCACCAGTCGCACTTCACGATGGTCGGCGGCCTCCAGTCGTCCCGCTCCCTCCCGCACTTCGCCCGCGCCTACGAACTCGCCGACGGCCTGGGCCTGTTCCCCGACCCGAAGCTCGCGGAGGAACGGATGAAGAACCTGCTGTCCCTGTACGGAGTGAACCAGTGAGCGCCGCCGACCTCTCCCGCTTCTCCATCAACCAGATGACGGTCAAGCAGCTGTCGATGCCCGAACTGGTGGACGCCTGCCTGGAGTTGGGCGTCCCCGGCGTCGGCCTGTGGCGCGAGCCCGTCCAGTCGTACGGCCTGGAGGAGACCGCGAAGCTGGTCCGCGGTGCGGGGCTCGTGGTGACAACGTTGTGCAGGGGCGGCTTCTTCACGGCGATCGACCCGGCCGAGCGCGCCCGCGCCCTTGACGACAACCGCCGGGCCGTCGACGAGGCCGCCACCCTCGGCACGGACACCCTGGTGCTCGTGTCGGGCGGCCTGCCGGCCGGTTCCAAGGACCTGCACGGCGCGCGGGAGCGGATCGCCGACGCGCTGGGCGAGTTGGGGCCCTACGCCGAGGAGCGGGGCGTACGGCTGGCCATCGAGCCGCTGCACCCCATGTTCGCCTCCGACCGCTGCGTGGTCTCGACACTCACCCAGGCCCTCGACCTCGCCGAGCGTTTCCCCGCGCAGCAGGTCGGCGTCACCGTCGACACCTACCACCTCTGGTGGGACGACCGGGCGCCGGCGCAGATCGCCCGGGCGGGCGCGGGCGGCCGTATCCACACCTTCCAGCTCGCCGACTGGACGACCCCGCTGCCCGAGGGCGTGCTCAACGGCCGCGGGCAGATCGGGGACGGTGCGATCGACATGCGGGAGTGGCTGTCGTACGTCGAGGCCGCCGGATACACCGGGCCCATCGAGGTCGAGTTGTTCAACGACGGGCTGTGGGCGCGGGACGGGCGCGAGGTGCTGGCGGAGACGGCGGCGCGCTTCGTGGAGCACGTGATTCGGTAGCCGGAATGTGAGAGTCACCTTCACACAGCTCGTTTTTATAAATGCAGATCAGGGTCCGTGCGGTGCGCACAATTCCTGTGACTAGCCTGTCGATTTAAGTTTTCCGGAGCTTTCCGGAACCGTATCTCCCCAGGTCATGTCTGTAGGATCGTGCTCGCCGCGGGGCCGGGAGAAAGCCCGGAAGCGCGGTCTTCCGGGCTTTCTCTTGTATGAGAGAAGCCTGAGAGGTGCATAAGAGAAGTAATTCGAGAAACAAAACAAGGAGTTATCTGTGAACGTGCGTATCGCCGCCGTATCCGTCGTCTCCGCCGCGCTCGTCGCCGTCGGCGCCACCTCCGCCGTCGCCGCGCCCGCCCCGGCGAGCATCACCCTCAAGGCCAACCACACCACGGTGAAGCTCGGCGACGTGGTCACCTTCACCGGCAAGTCCACCGGTCTGAAGGAGGGCAGCAAGGTGACGCTCCAGGTGAAGAGCGGCAGGACGTGGAAGTCCCTGCCCGTGACCGCCAAGGTCAACCACAGCGCCTACAAGCTGACCGACAAGTTCCAGAAGAAGGGCGTCGAGGTCCTGCGCGTCAAGGACGGCGCCGCCGTGTCCAAGGCGGTCTCGGTCACCGTCCGCTGACACCGGCCGAACCCCTGACACACCCTTGAGCCCTGCCCCACCCCGTTCGATCCGGGGTGGGGCAGGAGGTCTGGAGTATGCCGTACCCGACCGCCCCGGAGCCGTTCTGAAGAATTTTCAAGATGCCGTACAACCCTCGCCCCACCATGCGGGTCGTACTTGGCATCAGGACTCTTGGAGGGGGATCTGGGGGGATCGCGGGGGTTCTGATGCTGGAGGGGAAAACCCGAGGAGGCCCGGTCGACGGACCGGGCCTCCTCGAATTTGAAAGTGTTACACATTCGCCCGAACTGTCACACTTCTAGAAGAACACCCCGCACCGCAGCAGCACGTTCGCGTACGGCCGCGCCTCGCCCGTCCGTACGATCAGCCGCGCATCCGCCGACAGCTCCTTGAGCCGCTCGTGGGGGACGAGGTCCAGGTCGGGGAAGCGCGCGTCGAGCAGGGCCGTGGCCGCTCGATTGGCGCCGCGCACCTCGGTCGCCGCCGTCGCGCCCTCCACCACCAGCTCGGCCAGCAGCCCGTCCAGCACCTCCGCGAACGACGGCACCCCGGCCCGGAACGCCAGGTCCACCACCCGGGGCCCCTTGGGGATCGGCATCCCGACGTCGCACACCAGCACCCCGTCGCCGTGGCCCAACTCGGCCAGCGCGCCGGAGAGATGACGGTTCAGAATCCCTGTTTTCTTCACAGCCAGGCGACCTCGTCCGCTGTAGGGAAGGACTCCTGGGCGCCCTTCCGGGTGACGGCCGCCGCCCCCACTCGGGCCGCGTACGCCGCGGCCTCCGCGAGGTCGGAACCCGTGCCCAGCTTCCAGGCCAGCGCCGCGGTGAACGCGTCGCCCGCACCCGTCGTGTCCACGGCGTCCACCTTCACGGACGGCACCCGCGTGACCCCGTCCTTGGAGGCCACCAACGCGCCCTCGGAGCCCAGCGTCACGACCACCGAACGCGGCCCCTTCGCCAGCAGGATCCGCGCCCAGTCCTCGGGCCGCTCACTCACGCACGCGTCCCCGAGGATCACCTTCGCCTCGTGCTCGTTGACGATCAGCGGGTCACAGGCCGCCAACACCTCGGACGGCAGCGGCCGGGGCGGCGACGGGTTCAGCACGAAGCGACTGCCGTCCGCCAGATTCCGTACGACCTCCACGACCGTCTCCAGCGGGATCTCCAGCTGTACGGAGACCACCCGTGCGGCCTGGAAGAGACACGCGGCGGCCTGGATGTCGACGGGGAACAGCTTCCCGTTGGCCCCGGGCGACACCACGATGCTGTTGTCGCCGGACGGATCCACCGTGATCAGCGCGACCCCGGTCGGCGCACCGCCGACCAGCACGCCCACCGTGTCGACACCGGCGGCCCGCTGGGAGTCGAGCAGCAGCCGGCCGTACGTGTCGTCGCCGACCCGGGCCAGCAGGACTGTACGGGCACCGAGCCGGGCGGCGGCGACCGCCTGGTTGGCGCCCTTGCCGCCGGGGTGGACGGCCAGGTCGGAACCGAGGACCGTCTCGCCGGCACCCGGCCGCCGCTCGACGTCGATCACGAGGTCGGCGTTGGCCGATCCGACGACCAGCAGGTCGTAGTCGTACATGAAGTGACTCCCCACAGTGGTGACTTGGCGTGGTGACCTGTCCGCTGTCAGCCGGTGAAGCCGGCCACGTTCTCCTTGGTGACCACCTTCACGGGCACCTTCACCGTCGTCTCCACCTTCTTGCCCTGAGCCGCGCGCAGCGCGTTGTCCACGGCGATTCTGCCCAACTGGCTCGGCTGCTGCGCCACGGACGCGTACAGCGTGCCCTGCTTTACGGCGGTCAGCCCGTCGGGCGTGCCGTCGAAGCCTACGACCGAGACCGACTTGCCCGCCTTGGAACCGAGCGCCTTGATCGCGCCGAGGGCCATCTCGTCGTTGGCCGCGATGACGCCCTGGACGTCGGGGTGCGCCTGGAGCAGGTTCGACATCACGTCGAGGCCCTTGGTGCGGTCGAAGTCGGCGGGCTGTTGGGCGAGGACCTGGATGCCGGGGTAGGCCTTCAGCCCCTTGGCGAAGCCCTCGGCCCGCTCACGCGCCGCCGAAGTGCCCGCCTGGCCCTGGAGGATGACGATCTTGCCGGTGCCGCCCAGCTTCTCGGCGACGGTCTTGGCGGCGAGTTCACCACCGGCGATGTTGTCGGAGGCGACGAGCGTGTCCACGGCCGCCTTGTTGACGCCCCGGTCGACGGCGATGACCGGGATCTTCGCCTTGTCGGCGGCCTTCACGGAGTTGCTCGCCGCGTCCGAGTCCACCGGGTTGACGATGATCGCGCCGTAGTTCGAACTGGTGAAGTTCTGCAGCTGGTTGGCCTGCTGGGAGGCGTCGTTCTGCGCCTCGGTGACGGTCAGGTCCAGGCCCAGCTTCTTGGCCTCGGCCTGCGCACCGGCCCGGATCTGCACGAAGAACGGGTTGTTGAGCGTGGAGAGCGACAGACCGAGCTTGGGCTTCGACGTCGTGGAGGAGTCGTTGTGCAGGAAGGAGGTGGCACCGACGATCGCGATGGTGACGACGGCCGCGAGGGCGTACGTCGTCGCCTGCTTGCCTTTGCCGCCGCCATCAACACCCGCACCGGAGACGGGAGTTGCGCCCGCCTTGCGGCGCACGGTGTCCAGCAGGACCGCCAGCGCGATCACGACACCGATGACGACCTGCTGCCAAAAGGCGGACACGGAAAGGAGGTTGAGGCCGTTGCGCAGCACCGCGAGGATCAGCGCGCCGATGAGCGTGCCGGACGCCTTGCCGGTGCCGCCCGCGAGGGAGGCGCCGCCGATGACGACCGCGGCGATGGCGTCCAGCTCGTAACCGTCGGCGGCCTGCGGCTGCGCCGAGGAGAGCCGGGAGGCGAGGACGATGCCCGCGGCGGCGGCGAACACGCCGGACAGGGCGTAGATCGCGAGCTTCTGCTTCGAGACGCGCAACCCCGAGAGCCGCGCGGCCTCTTCGTTGCCGCCGATCGCGTACATCGAGCGGCCGATGTACGTCCGCCCGAGGATGAAGGCGGCGATGAGCCCCATCGCGATCATCACGAGGACCGGCACCGGCAGCCACCCGCCGAGGGTGTCACCGAGGTGCGAGACCGAGTCCGGGAAGGCGATCGGGGAACCCTGCGAGATCACCAGCGACAGACCGCGCGCCACCGACAACATCGCCAACGTCGCGATGAACGGCGGCAGTTTGCCGTAGGCGATGAGGAAACCGTTGATGAGACCCGCCGCGATACCCGTGGCGATCGCGAGGATCACGGCGAGGAAGACCGGGACGCCGTGCTGCGTGGCGCTCCAGGCCAGCACGGTGGCCGACAGGGCCGCCACCGAACCGACCGACAGGTCGATGCCCGCCGAGACGATCACGAAGGTGACACCGAAGGCGAGGATGGCGGTCACGGCCGCCTGGACACCGACGTTGAGGAGGTTGTCGGTGGTCAGGAAGTCACCGGACAGCGCCGACATGGCGATGACCAGGACGATGAGCGCGGTCAACGCCCCGTTGTCCAGGAGCAGTCGGCGGATTCCCGAGGCGCCACTCGCGCCCGGCGTGCTCAGATGCGTGTCAGTGGCCACGGTGGCCCTCCACAGCGGTAGTCATTTGGGTCGGTGTGCTGACGGCGAGTGCCATCACGGAGTCCTGCGTGGCCTGTTCGGCGGAGAGTTCGCCCGCGATACGCCCCTGGGCCATGACCAGCACCCGGTCGCTCATACCGAGAACCTCGGGCAGATCGCTGGAGATCATGAGCACGGCGGCACCGGCGGCGGTGAGTTCATTGATGAGTTGATAGATCTCGACCTTGGCGCCGACGTCGATCCCGCGCGTCGGCTCGTCGAGGATCAGCACCTTGGTGTCGGCGAGGAGCCACTTGCCGATGACGACCTTCTGCTGGTTGCCGCCGGACAACGTCCGTACCTGCTGTCCGAGTCCGGCCATCCGTACGCCCAGTTGCTTCGCGATCCGCCTGGCGGCCTCGCGCTGCCCCTTGAGGTCGACAAGACCACCCTTGGTGGCGGCTCGCATGGTGACGAGCCCGAGGTTCTCCTCCACGGACTGGTCGAGGACGAGCCCCTGCCCCTTGCGGTCCTCGGGCACGAGCCCGATCCCGGCCGCCATGGCCGCGTTGACGTCATGCTTGGGGACGAGTCCACCGGAGACGGTGACGGCCCCCTGGTCGTACGGGTCGGCCCCGAAGACAGCCCGTACGACTTCGGTACGACCGGCCCCGACGAGCCCGGCGATGCCGACGACCTCACCGGCCCGCACCTCGAAGCTGATGTCGTGGAAGACCCCGTCCCGGCTGAGCCCCTCCACGGAGAGCAACGCGGCGCCGGTGTCCGGCCGTTCACGCGGATACTGCTGCTCGATCGACCGCCCCACCATGAGCCGCACGAGCTCGTCCTCGGGAGTCGAGGCAGGCACCTGCCCGACGGACCTGCCGTCCCGAATGACGGTGACGCGGTCACCGATGGCGGCGATCTCCTCCAGATGATGGGTGATGAACACGATCCCGACGCCGTCCGCGCGCAGTTGACGCACAATCGCGAACAGCTTCTCGACCTCTTCCGAGGTGAGCACGGCGGTAGGTTCGTCCATGATCAGCACACGCGCGTCGAGACTCAGCGCCTTGGCGATCTCGACCATCTGGAGCCGCGCGATACCGAGTTCACGCACCCGAGCGTGCGGCGAGACGTTCACACCCACCCGTTCCAGCAGAACGGCGGCGTCGGCCTCCATCCGCTTCCGGTCGATCACCCCCAGCCGACGCGGCTGCCGCCCCAGAAAAATATTCTCGGCGACCGTCAGATCGGGAACGAGGTTGAACTCCTGGTAGATGGTGGCGATCCCGAGGTGCGCGGAGTCCTGCGCACTGTGGATGCGCACCTCCTCACCACCGGCCAGGATGCGACCGCTGTCGGGACGGTAGGCACCGGAGAGCATCTTGATGAGGGTGCTCTTGCCGGCGCCGTTCTCACCGAGCAGCACATGGACCTCGCCCCGGCGCAGATCGAAGTCGACGCCGTCCAGCGCGACGACACCGGGGAAGGTCTTGCGGATGCCCTCGATGCGCAGCAACTCGTCCTGGTTGCTCACGACTGGCTCCTTCGAACAGTTTGAACAGTTTGAACAGGGGGTTGCGCGGGGCCCGGCTCACCGCACGAGCGGCGCACGACGAGCCGGGCGGGAAGGGTGACGGACTGCGGGGCCCGCCCCTCGATCTGGTCGACAAGGGCGCGCACGGCGGCCCGCCCCAACTCGCCCGTGGGCTGGGCGATGGCGGTGATCGGCGGATCGGTGTGCACGAACCAGCGGATGTCGTCGAACGCGGCCAGCGCGAGGTCCTCGGGAATACGAAGCCCACGCGCGCGTACGGCGTCCAGGGCACCCAGGGCCATCAGGTTGTCCGCGGCGAACACGACCTCGGGCGGCTCGGCCAGATCGAGAAACCCTTCAGTCACCCGCCGCCCGCTCTCGGCCTGAAAGTCGCCCTGCCCGATGTAGTCGTCGGGGAGCGGAATCCCGTACTCGCCGAGCGCGTCCCTGAAAGCAGCGACGCGCTCACTACCGGTGGTAGTGGCAGCAGGCCCCGCGATGATGGCGAGCCGGCGATGCCCGAGCCCGTGCAGATGCGCGACGAGATCCCGGATGGCGGCCCGCCCGTCGGCCCGCACGACGGGCACGTCCACGCCCGGGATCCACCGGTCCACGAACACCATCGGCGTCCCGGCGCGCGCGGCGTCCAGCATCCCGGCGGAGCCGCCGTCGGTGGGGGAGAGGAGCAGCCCGTCGATACGACGGTCCAGCAGCGTCCGCACGTGGTGGTCCTGCAGCTCCGGCCGCTCGTCGGCGTTCCCGATGATGACGCTGTACCCGAGGGCGCGGGCCTCTTCCTCGACGGAACGGGCGAGCTCGGTGAAGTAAGGGTTCAGCACGTCGCTGATGACCAGGCCGAGGGTGCGGGTCTGATCGGTGCGCAGCGACCGGGCGACGGCGTTGGGGCGATAACCCAGCGCCTCTACGGCGGCCAGCACACGCGTGCGTGCGTCGTCACTGACCGACGGATGGTCGTTCAGCACCCGCGACACCGTGGCCACGGAGACCCCGGCCTCGGCGGCGACGTCCTTGATGCTCGCCATCGCCGTTCCACCTCCTCGTGGAATCGATTACATGGAGGATTGGAATCGATTACATGCGAGTTAACAAGACCTTGAGACCGGATTGTGATGAAGGGTGTTCGGGTGGGGGTGGTGCGTACGGCGGGGTTGCGGGGCGATCCCGGGGCGGCTGGTTGGGTGCGGGTTACGCGGTTTCCCGTTCCGTCAACCGTGATCGCTTGACCCGTCCGCCCCTCGCTCGGGAGCATCAACCCGGAAGCGGGGTACTGGCAGCGCCATGGCGGAGGGGAACCCGGACCATGAAGGTCACGAAGCTGGTCAGCACGTGCGACATCAAGGACTGCCCGACGATCTATGCGACGGATCGCGGCACCTTCCTGGTGCAGGGCGAGACGCCGACCGATCACGGGCTTGAGATTCCCGCTCATGAAACCCTGGTGGAGATCCCGGTGGAACTGATCCAGAAGGCCATCCGTGACAACCTCGTCTAGGAATCTCGGGGATCTCTTCGACGCGTTCGAACGTGAGGCGTTCCGCCTCGAAACTCTCGACGACTACAGCAAGTCCGGAAGCGTCGATGCCTATCACGCTTTCCTGGCCGGGGAGGCGCAGCCGGACGACTACAACGCGGGCTGGGTCAAAGAACTCCGATCGCACACAGGGAAGGGTAAGAGGATCTATCGGGTGCACATTCTGCGCCGCCCGCTCTCGGACTATCTCAGGTTCGAACTCGGGTGGGGATATCAGAAGAACATGTCAGGGGGCGAAGAGTTCTTCATCCTCGACATCACCGACAGAGCCAACCCCCTGGAGAACGTGCCGGACTTCTGGTTCTTCGACTCCGAGTCCGTGGCCACCATGAACTACGACGGAACCGGAAAATTCCTGGGCGCGGAAGTCCTGTTGCCGGAACGAACGGCGGAATTCGCGCGGCTCCGTGACCTGGCACTCGCACAGGCGGAGCCGTTCACCGAATGGTGGGCCAAGTACCGGGCGTGAACAGAGCACAGCTTGGAGCCGCGCTGCGGGCGCTGCGAATGGCATCCGGGAAGGAAGCCAAAGCGGTGGCCCGCAGCGCCCTCATGTCCCCGTCCAAGCTGTCCAAGATCGAGAATGCGAGGCTCGCGGCCGGCGCGGAGGACGTCGAGCGCATCCTGACCGCCATCGGAGTATCCGATGAGGTCAAGGCGGAGTACACCGAGGCCGCGCGACTGTCGGCGACCGAGGCGACAGCGTGGCGTCTCCTGAAGCGCAGCGGTGTCCACAAGGGGCAGCAGGCCGCCAAGGCTCTGGAGACTCAGATGTCGACGCTGCGACTGTTCCAGCCGGCCCTGGTCCCCGGTCTGCTCCAGACACCGGAATACATCCGGGCCGTCCTGCGACGCCACAACCTCAGCGAGGACGCACTCACCCGTACGATCAACGGTCGACTTGAACGTCAAGCAGTCCTGTACGACGACAAGAAGTCACTGCGGTTCATCATCACGGAATCTGTCCTGCGGTGGCGAATCGTCCCGCCGCAGATGATGGTCGCGCAGCTCGACCGCATTGTTTCTGTTTCTCGGCTCTCTCACGTAGATGTCCGAGTCGTCCCCCTGCGGGTTCAGCAGCACGATATCGCGAATCACGCATTCGTCATTCGCGACGACCGAATGGTCACGATAGAAACGGTCCACGCCGAGGTGGTCGTCACGGACCCCAGAGATGTAGAACTCTACGTCGAAAAGTTCGAGGGATTCGAGCGAATGGCGTTGTCCGGTGACGGCATGCGAAGCTTCATCGAGAGTACCCGCGACGAATTCTTGCGGGAACAGGAAACAGGCTAGAGAAGCCTCTGCAGCGCGCCGAAGATGGCGACATGGAGAGCGAAGAAAGAACGTCCGATCCTCAGACCGAGGCCACGGCAGGAACGCACCTGACCGAACTTCCGCGTGAGCCGTCGGCTGTGCCTGGCTGCACTGACTGCCTGTCCTTGTCGACCGCCCGCGAGAACGCCCGTTCCACAGGAGACTCCAGCGCCGTGATCGACGCCAACGTGAGGATTCGCCGACACCAGGCGAAGGCGCATGCGGCATGAAATCCGGCTCGGACCTCTTCGCCGACCGCCCCTTGATGACCATGCGAGTCTCTCGTGACTCCGGACGGTCCTGGGAGCCCGAGCGGGCCGTTTTCGGCGGCGACGTCGACCTGGCCCCCCTGGCCACTTCGGAATGGCCCCCGTGCCAGTGCCGGCGTTGCGCTGCGCGCGGGATGCGCTCCGATCGCTGAGGCGTCGATCTCCCTCTCCCATGAACTCCCGCCCGATACGGGCGGCGGCGGTCAGTCATGGCCGCGATCAGCTCAACAGGAAGGTGCAGCCATGCAGAACGGAACTGACCTGTACGCACTCGACCTCAGCGGCGCATCGTTCGTGAAGGCATGCGGCGGCCCCTGCACCGAAGGGTGCGTGACCCTGGCCCGGATCGATGCGGACGCCTGGGCGTTGGGCGACAGCAAGCGGCTCGACGCGGAGCCGTTGCGGTTCACCACGGAGGAGTTGGCCGCGGCCGGTATCGACCCGGCGCGCTTCGGTCTGAACGCCTGATCCGCCCCCTCTGCCGACCGGGCCGGGTCCATAACCTGCCCTTGAGCCCGGCCCGGCCGGCACTTCTCGAAACGGGAACAACTGGTGCACCACCACGGCTATCTGTGGACCGGCCCGAAAGCGAGCTTCGACAACGAGGCGCTACGGCGGCCCCCGCATCCGGAGCCTCCCCCTGCCGGAAGCAAGCCGGAACTGAACCAGCGCTATCGCGAAGTGGCGGCGGAGTTCCCGACGGTGGATCTTCCGCCGCTTGAAACGGCGTACTGGCTCATCAAGCCCCGTTCCCTCGTCCGCGGCACGTGGGACGAGGCGAAGGAAGCAGCGTCATGGCTCGGGGAGCAACTCGCGGAGTACGCACTCCGGTTCGCGTCCGAAGCCGAGCGCGACACCACGCACCTGGCCCGGCTGGTGAACTCCGCTGCCGAACGGCTGGAGTCGGGGGCTGACATCTCGCTCGGCTTCTATCTCGAACGCCCCTCGTATCTGTCCCTGGCCCTGCTGACGTGCTCCCCGAACCGTTCGAAGCCCGAACTGCCCTGCCCTGTGCGGTAGTCCGGGCAGAACATCACCTCAAGCCGCACCAAGCTCGCACCACACGAGCTTCCCCTGCTTGCCGTTCCGGGACAGCGGCTGCCACCCCCACTGATCGGCACAGGCCCGGACCAGCGCGAGACCGCGCCCGTCCTCCGCGTCGCCGAGTTCCTCCAACGGCCGTGGCGGCTCCGGCGGTTCGGGATCGGCATCCCAGGCCCCGAGCCGCAGTACCCCCGCCGACCAGCCCACGCGCAGCGCGGCGGGCCCCTTCGCGTGCAGTACGGCGTTGGCGACCAGCTCCGTCGAGAGGAGTTCGGCGGTGTCGGCCAGCCGGATCAGACCGTGCACGGTGAGGATCAGGCGGAGAGTGCGACGACTGACGGTGACGGCACGCAGGTCGTTCGGGATGTAGAGGCAGTACTCCCAGGGCACGGGCGGGTTTTCGGGCATGCGTCAACTCCGGTTCGGTGGTGAGGGGTTGGAGATTGCCGGCGGTGGCTCTGCCGCGACCGTCATGGCAGGACGGGGCGGTGCGCTTCCGGGGTCCGGCGTTTCCACACAGTGTGCGTCGCGTCACCGACGGTAGATCTAAATATAGAGATACGGCAAGCCGTTCGCGTAGTCTGGCCCCCGAACGAGGAGCACGCGCAGGCGTGTTGAACCGAGGAGTGGTCGAGAGCTTTGAGGCGCGAACCAACGGCCCGCCAGCTGCGTCTGGCAACTGAACTACGCAGGCTCCGCGAAGCGGCAGGACTCAGCTCCCGTGAGGCGGCTGCTCTGCTCGGAGTGAGCCCGGCTCAGATCACGCACATCGAGTCCGCTCTCGCGGGAGTGAGCGAGCAGCGGCTTCGGCGCCTGGCATCCCACTACGCCTGCACGGACGCGGAGTTCGTCGACGCTCTGGTCGCGATGGCCACCGACCGGACGCGAGGCTGGTGGGAGGAGTACCGAGGCCTGCTGCCCACGTCGTTCCTGGACCTTGCCGAACTGGACCATCACGCCACGTTTCTGCAGGAGGTGGCGATCCTGTACGTGCCGGGCCTGTTGCAGACGGAGGACTACGCCCGCGCGGTCTTCTCCGCCAGGGTGCCCGAACTCGCGCACGACGAGCTTGAGTTGCGCGTCCGTCACCGGATGAGGCGTCAGCAGGCCAACATCCCGTACGAGTTGGTGATCCACGAGTCGGCCCTGCGGATCAGGGTCAGTGACCGCGCAGCCTCCCGAGCCCAACTCGCCAAGCTCCTCGAACTCTCCCTGGCGGACACCATCACCGTGCGTGTCATCCCGTTCGACCTGGACGGCTTCGCCAGAGCCGCGAGCGCCATGACGTACGCGGGCGGCCGGGTTCCCAAACTGGATACGGTGGTGCGTGACGTACCCCACGGCTCGGCTTTCATCGACTCCGAAGCACAACTCGGCGCCTTTCGAACGCGCTTCCGTAAGGTGGAAGCCGTGTCACTCGCCCCCGAACGGTCGCGTGACTTCATCAACAGGCTGGCGAAAGAGTTGTGAGGCATGCCATGGGTAACTGGCGGAAGTCGTCCTACTCGGGCCCGGACGACGGGAACAACTGCGTGGAGATCGCAAGCTCCCGCACTCACATAGCCGTCCGTGACTCAAAGGCCCCGAACCGAGCCGCTCTCTCCTTCCCCGCCGAGGCTTTCACCTCCTTCGTCGACGGGCTGGTCAAAGAGAGGTGAGGCACCCCATGGACACTCGCGCCCCCTGGCGGAAGTCGTCCTACTCCGGCGCGGGAGACGGCAACAGTTGCGTGGAGATCGCGAACACCCCCACCCACGTAGTGGTCCGCGACACGAAAACCCCCTCCAGGGCCACCCTCACCTTCCCTGCCTCCGCCTTCACCGCCTTCATCGACAGGCTGACCAAAGAGTTGTGAGGCACTCCATGGACCCCCTCGACAACTGGCAGAAGTCATCGTTCTCCGGGGGCGGCCAGGGCGACGCCTGCGTGGAGGTCGCCCACCGCCACCCGCACATAGCCATCAGGGACTCCAAGGTCCCGACCCGCGCCACCCTCACCTTCCCCACCCCCACCTTCACCACCTTTATAGAAGCCCTGAAGCAGCACCCCCACCCCTGACCCCACCCCCCTGTCACACCCGCCCGGTACCGTCGACCCATGTCCAACCAGGCGAGGAGTCCAGGGACCCCCGGGCCCCCAGGGACCCCCACAGGCGAGCGCCACCTCGCCGTCCTAGAAGGCGTCCTGGAACGCATCACCTACGCCAACGAAGAGAACGGCTACACGGTCGCCCGCGTCGACACCGGCCGAGGCGGCGGCGATCTCCTCACCGTCGTAGGCGCACTGCTCGGCGCCCAGGCCGGCGAATCGCTCCGTATGGAGGGCCGTTGGGGCTCGCACCCCCAGTACGGCAAGCAGTTCACCGTGGAGAACTACACGACCCTCCTCCCCGCCACCATCCAGGGCATCCGCCGCTACCTCGGCTCCGGCCTCGTCAAGGGCATCGGCCCCGTCTTCGCCGACCGCATCACCCAGCACTTCGGCCTGGACACCCTGCAGATCATCGAGGACGAGCCCAAGCGCCTCATCGAGGTCCCGGGGCTCGGGCCCAAGCGGACGAAGAAGATCGCCGACGCCTGGGAGGAACAGAAGGCGATCAAGGAGGTCATGCTCTTCCTCCAGACCGTCGGGGTGTCCACGTCGATCGCGGTCCGCATCTACAAGAAGTACGGCGACGCGTCGATCTCCGTCGTCAAGAACCAGCCGTACCGCCTCGCCTCCGACGTCTGGGGCATCGGCTTCCTCACCGCCGACAAGATCGCCCAGTCCGTCGGCATCCCGCACGACAGCCCGGAGCGCGTCAAGGCGGGCCTCCAGTACGCCCTTTCGCAGGCCACCGACCAAGGCAACTGCTATCTCCCCGAGGAACGGCTCATCGCCGACGCGGTGAAGCTGTTGCAAGTCGACACCGGGCTCGTCATCGAGTGCCTCGCCGAACTCGCCCTCCCGGACGAGGAGTCGGGCGACCCCGGTGTCGTACGCGAAAAAGTCCCCGGCCCCGACGGCAGCCCCGACCCCGTCACCGCCGTCTACCTCGTTCCCTTCCACCGCGCCGAACTCTCCCTCGCCGCCCAGCTCCGCCGCCTGCTGCACACGGAGGCGGACCGCATGCCCGGCTTCCACGACGTGGCCTGGGACAAGGCGCTGGCATGGCTGAAGTCCCGAACCGGCACCGATCTCGCCCCCGAGCAAGAGGCCGCCGTCAAGCTCGCCCTGACGAAGAAAGTCGCGGTCCTCACCGGCGGCCCCGGCTGCGGCAAGTCCTTCACCGTGCGCTCGATCGTCGAACTCGCCCGCGCCAAGAAGGCCAAGGTCGTCCTCGCCGCCCCCACCGGCCGCGCCGCCAAACGCCTCGCCGAACTCACCGGCGCCGAGGCGTCGACCGTCCACCGCCTCCTGGAACTCAAGCCCGGCGGCGACGCGGCCTACGACAAGGACCGCCCCCTGGACGCCGACCTGGTCGTGGTCGACGAAGCCTCCATGCTCGACCTCCTCCTCGCCAACAAGCTGGTCAAGGCCGTACCCCCAGGAGCTCACCTCCTCTTCGTCGGAGACGTGGACCAACTCCCCAGCGTCGGCGCCGGCGAGGTGCTGCGCGACCTGCTGGCCGACGGCGGCCCGATCCCCGCCGTACGCCTCACGCGCGTGTTCCGCCAGGCCCAGCAGTCCGGGGTCATCACCAACGCGCACCGGATCAACTCCGGCCAACACCCCATCACCGACGGCATGAAGGACTTCTTCCTCTTCGTCGAGGACGACACCGAGGAGGCCGGCCGGCTCACCGTGGACGTGGCGGCGCGGCGGATTCCGGCCAAGTTCGGGCTGGACCCGCGCCGGGACGTCCAGGTCCTCGCGCCCATGCACCGGGGACCGGCGGGCGCGGGCAACCTGAACGGGCTGCTGCAGCAGGCGATCACCCCGGGGCGTCCCGACGTCCCCGAGAAGCGGTTCGGCGGCCGGGTCTTCCGCGTCGGCGACAAGGTCACCCAGATCCGCAACAACTACGAGAAGGGCGAGAACGGCGTCTTCAACGGCACGGTCGGCGTCGTCACCTCACTCGACCCGGTGGACCAGCGCCTCACCGTGCTGACGGACGAGGACGAGGAGGTGCCGTACGAGTTCGACGAACTGGACGAACTGGTGCACGCCTACGCGGTGACCATCCACCGGTCCCAGGGCAGCGAGTATCCGGCCGTGGTGATCCCGGTCACCACGGGCGCGTGGATGATGCTTCAGCGGAACCTTTTGTATACGGCCGTCACCCGCGCCAAACAGCTGGTCGTGCTGGTCGGATCGCGCAAGGCGATCGGCCAGGCCGTGCGCACGGTGTCGGCGGGCAGGCGCTGTACAGCCCTGGACTTCAGACTCTCGGGCCCGTGACCGGACCCAGCCCTGGACGTAGCCCGGACTCATCACGAAAAATGATCGATCAAATGAGTCAGGAAGGTCACACAGCACTTCCTGACAGCGGGGTGGAGGGGGCAGGATGAGCAGGTTGGCGGCACTGAGTGCCGCCAATAGGCCCAATGGTCGACCCCGAGTGCACTCTCCTGCGCCAAATGGGGGATGGTAGAGACAGTCAGGGCAACCTCGAAGAAGAGGCACAACGTCGGTGAGGGATGACGTGAGCGACAACTCTGTAGTACTGCGGTACGGCGACGGCGAGTACACCTACCCGGTGATCGACAGCACCGTCGGCGACAAGGGCTTCGACATCGGGAAGCTCCGTGCCCAGACCGGTCTGGTGACGCTGGACAGCGGTTACGGAAACACAGCCGCCTATAAATCCGCCATCACCTACCTCGACGGTGAGCAGGGCATCCTCCGGTACCGCGGCTACCCGATCGAGCAGCTGGCCGAGCGCTCCACCTTCGTGGAGGTCGCCTACCTGCTCATCAACGGCGAGCTGCCGACCGTCGACGAGCTCACCGTGTTCAAGAACGACATCACGCAGCACACCCTGCTGCACGAGGACGTCAAGAACTTCTACAAGGGCTTCCCGCGCGACGCCCACCCGATGGCGATGCTGTCGTCGGTCGTCTCGGCGCTGTCCACCTTCTACCAGGACAGCCACAACCCGTTCGACGAGAAGCAGCGCAACCTCTCCACGATCCGGCTGCTCGCGAAGCTTCCGACGATCGCGGCGTACGCGTACAAGAAGTCGATCGGCCACCCGTTCGTCTACCCGCGCAACGACCTCGGCTACGTCGAGAACTTCCTGCGCATGACCTTCTCGGTCCCGGCGCAGGAGTACGACCTCGACCCGGTCGTCGTCTCCGCGCTCGACAAGCTGCTGATCCTGCACGCGGACCACGAGCAGAACTGTTCGACCTCGACGGTCCGCCTCGTCGGCTCCTCGCAGGCCAACATGTTCGCCTCGATCTCGGCCGGCATCAACGCGCTGTGGGGCCCGCTGCACGGCGGCGCCAACCAGTCCGTCCTGGAGATGCTGGAAGGCATCCAGGCCAACGGCGGCGATGTCGACTCCTTCATCCGCAAGGTGAAGAACAAGGAGGAGGGCGTCCGCCTGATGGGCTTCGGCCACCGGGTGTACAAGTCCTTCGACCCGCGCGCCAAGATCATCAAGTCCGCCGCGCACGACGTCCTCTCGGCCCTCGGCAAGTCCGACGAGCTGCTGGACATCGCGCTCAAGCTCGAAGAGCACGCGCTGTCGGACGACTACTTCGTCTCGCGCAACCTCTACCCGAACGTCGACTTCTACACCGGCCTGATCTACCGGGCCATGGGCTTCCCGGCCGAGATGTTCACGGTCCTGTTCGCCCTCGGCCGCCTCCCGGGCTGGATCGCCCAGTGGCACGAGATGATCAAGGAGCCCGGCTCCCGCATCGGCCGCCCGCGCCAGATCTACACGGGCGTCGTCGAGCGCGACTTCGTGCCGGTGGAAGGTCGCTGATCCAGGCGCAGCAGGCCTGAGCGTCAAAGAAGAAGGCGCCCTGCCGACGGTCCCCCCACGGGCCGGCGTACAGGGCGCCTTCCCATGTCCCGGTGCGGATTCCCCCCACGGGATCCGGCCGGGCGCCTGTGAGAACCAGCGCCTGAATCGCTGTCGTACCGAAGCCCGATGAATCTGGGCTTCGTTGAGCAGAACGAGCAAAACTCCTCGTACTACTGGGTGGTGCCAGTGATGTGTGCGGTCTGCCGGGACATCGCACGTCGGGAGGGCCGCTCAAAGCTCCCCGTTGCACGTGTCCCGGCAACGCACCTCTGAGGAAGTCCCCCAAGACATCCTCAGATGCCAGTTCGCGCCCCCCAAGACGCTTACTGACATCGTCAACTTAGACCTTCGAACCCCTTCGATGGTTACGTTCACATCACTGTGATCTGCGTCTCTTGCATATGTCCGTTAGATGCGCAAGAGCCCCGATGTCGCGGTCGGGACCCCAGCGTAAGGATGATGCGCGAGCCTTGTGAAGAGCTTATGTGAGCCCGTCGTCGGTCTCTAGAGGGACTCTTACTTCAGGTTCCCGTAACTCCCGGTAACTTTGCGGAACTTCAGCGAAATGTCCTGAGTCGCAGGCTGTTGGAGACCACGAACACCGAGGAGAAGGCCATCGCGGCCCCCGCGATCATGGGGTTCAGCATGCCCGCGGCGGCCAGCGGGAGCGCCGCCACGTTGTATCCGAAAGCCCACACGAGATTGCCCTTGATGGTGCCGAGCGTCCGCCGCGACAGCCGGATCGCGTCCGCGGCCACCCGTAGGTCCCCGCGCACCAGCGTCAGATCGCTCGCCTCGATCGCCGCGTCCGTCCCGGTGCCCATCGCCAGCCCCAGGTCGGCGGTGGCGAGCGCGGCGGCGTCGTTCACGCCGTCGCCGACCATCGCGACGGTCCGCCCCTCGCGCTGAAGCCGTCGTACGACGTCGACCTTGTCCTCGGGCAGCACCTCGGCGATGACGTCCCCGGGGTCGATCCCGACGGCGGTGGCCACGGCTTCCGCCACCGTGCGGTTGTCGCCGGTCAGCAGCACCGGGGTGAGTCCGAGGGCCCGCAGTTCGCGTACGGCCTCGGCGCTCGTCTCCTTCACCGCGTCGGCGACCGCGACGATCCCGCGCGCCGCTCCGTCCCAGCCGACCACCACGGCCGTACGTCCGCCGCTCTCGGCCTCGGACCGGGCGCGGGCCAACTCCTCCGGAAGAACGTCGAAGAGGCGCCCCACGGCCACCTCACGGCCCTCCACGCGTCCGCGCACGCCGCGCCCGGGCACGTTCTCGAAGTGCTCGGCCGACGGCAGCGGTCCCACCCGCTCCTCCGCGCCCGCCGCCACGGCCCGCGCGACGGGGTGCTCGGAGGCGTGCTCCAGGGCGCCCGCGAGCCGCAGCAACTCCCGCTCGTCGGTGCCCTCGGCGACGTAGACCTCCTGGAGGGTCATGCGGCCGGTGGTGATGGTGCCGGTCTTGTCGAGTACGACGGTGTCGACGCGGCGGGTGGACTCCAGGACCTCGGGGCCCTTGATGAGGATGCCCAGTTGGGCGCCGCGGCCCGTGCCGACCATGAGGGCGGTCGGGGTGGCCAGGCCGAGCGCGCACGGGCAGGCGATGATCAGCACGGCGACGGCCGCGGTGAACGCGGCGGCCGTGTCACCGGTGACTCCGAGCCACACCCCGAACGTGCCGACCGCGATCAGCAGCACCACCGGCACGAAGATCCCGGAGATCCGGTCCGCGAGCCGCTGCACCTCCGCCTTGCCGTTCTGCGCGTCCTCCACCAGCCGTGCCATGCGGGCGAGTTGGGTGTCGGATCCGACACGACTCGCTTCTACGACGAGCCGCCCGCCGGCGTTCACGGTCGCGCCCGTGACGGTGTCACCCGGTGCCACGTCGACCGGCACCGACTCGCCGGTCAGCATCGACGCGTCGACCGCCGAGACACCTTCGACGACGGTGCCGTCGGTCGCGATCTTCTCCCCGGGCCGTACGACGAAGCGGTCGCCGACCGCCAACTCGGCGACCGGGACCCGTACTTCACGCCCGTCCCGCAGTACGGCGACGTCCTTGGCGCCCAGTTGCATGAGCGCGCGCAGGGCGGCCCCCGCGCGGCGCTTGGAGCGGGCCTCCAGATAGCGGCCCAGCAGGATCAACGCGACGACTCCGGCGGCCACTTCGAGGTAGATCGTCGAGGCGCCGTCCGTACGCGAGACGGTGAGACGGAACTCGTCGTGCATGCCGGCCATGCCCGCGTCGCCCCAGAACAGCGCCCACAGCGACCAGCCGAACGCGGCCAGCGTGCCGACGGAGACGAGGGTGTCCATAGTGGCCGCGCCGTGCCGGGCGTTGGTGAACGCGGCCTTGTGGAACGGCAGTCCGCCCCAGACGACGACGGGCGCGGCGAGGGTGAGTGCGAGCCACTGCCAGTTGTCGAACTGCAGGGCCGGGATCATCGAGAGCAGCACGACGGGCAGGGCGAGGAGGACGGAGACGGTCAACCGCTCGCGCAGGGAGGCGAGTTCGGGATCGTCGTCGCGAACCGGTGTCTCGGGTTGCGGCGGTGCGGGTTCCTCGGCGGTGTACCCGGTCTTCACGACCGTAGCGATGAGGTCGGCGACCTGGATTCCCGCCGGGTAGCTGACCTTCGCCTTCTCGGTCGCGTAGTTGACGGTGGCGCTGACGCCGTCCATGCGGTTGAGCTTCTTCTCGACGCGGGCCGCGCAGGAGGCGCAGGTCATCCCGCCGATGAGCAACTCGACCTCTGCGGCGGCGGATTCGGGGGCCGCGGCTATGGGTGTCTCTGCGGTGGTGCCGATCGTGGTGGTGCTGCTGGTCATGTCCGGACTCCAGACATCGGACCGGACCGCACGGAGCCAGTATCAGCTGGTCGGCACGGCCCGGTCGGAGAGAACAGAAGTGTGGTGCCGGTGCTGCTGTCAGACCTGGCCGACGAGCTCGAAGCCCGCCTCGTCGACGGCCGCGCGCACGGCCTCGTCGTCGAGCGGGGCGGCGGATACGACGGTGACCTCGCCGGTCGACGCGACGGCCGTCACCGAGCTGACACCGGGCAGCCCGGAGATCTCGCCGGAGACGGAGCCCTCGCAGTGTCCGCAGCTCATCCCGCTCACCTTGTAGACGGTGGTGACGGAACCCTGGGTGTCGGTCTGGGCGGTCATGTCGTTCTCCTCGTGGAGGCGTGTGGAGGCAGATGGGGTCGGAGTGGTCCACGGTGGCTCACTCTGTACTCCACACTATACCCCTAGGGGGTATTTCTCCAAGAGGGGTCGCGTCGGGCCAGCGACCGCACCCAGCCGACGCCGAGCAGTGCCACGAGCACCGTCCCGCCCACCGAGAACATCGTGAAGAGGTGCTCCTGCTGGTCGGTCGGCCGGAGGATGTACCCCTGGGCGAACAGGTGCTTGTCCAGCCCCGTGCCCGACAGCCGGGCCACCAGCCAGATCGCGATGCCGTGCGTCGAGTCCCACAGGGCGTGCAGCAGTGAGACGCCGAGATACGTGCCGACGACCGGCCCGGTGAAGCGGAAACGCCCGTTCAGCTGCCGGTAGGAGAGCAGTACGGCACCCGCGACCGCCGTCCACAGGCCGTGCCCGAAGGGTGCGAGGACCCCGCGCAGGATCTCGGTCTCCAGCAGCGCCCGCAGATCGATGCCCTTGGTGGAGACGGCCGCGTTGAAGGCGTACCCGGCGCTCTCCAGGGCCGCGAAACCGAAGCCGACCGTCGCGCCGAGCACCAGCCCGGCACGGATCCCGTGCAGCCGGGGCTGCCGGCGCAGCACGAACATCAGTGCCCCCAGCTTCACGGCCTCCTCGATGAGGCCGACGCCGACGAACATCCACAGCGAGGGGTGCAGCAGGTAGTACTCCATCACCGAGGCGCCCAGCACCCCGAGCGTGCCGCCGGTCAGGAAGCAGCCCAGGATCACGCTGACGCCCAGGTCGCGCCCGTGCCGCTCGTACGCCCACAGCACGAAGGTGACCGGGACCAGGAAGCTGCCGAGCAGGATCAGCGTCGGCAGCAGGGTCGTGTTCTTCGTCGCGTACGTGACCAGCGCGGTCAGCACCCACAGCGCCAGCCCGCCGCCCAGGCAGTGCTTCCACCGGCCGGTACGGATCTGGGGGTACGTCGGCGGCGGCTGCTGCGGCCCGGGGATACGGGCCCGGGGTGCGCCGGGCGGCGGAGAGTAGGTCACGGCAGATCCCCTCGTACTCCTGCAGGGCGGATTTACCGGCACTTTATGGTAGATACGCCTCATGTCGCAGTCCGGGACGCTCATCCTGATCATGGCCATCGCGGTACTGGCCCCCCTGCTGGCCTACGCGATCGGCCGCCGTCTACCGGTCCCGCTGGTCATCTTCGAGATCCTGCTGGGCATCCTCGTAGGACCGGACGCACTCGGCTGGGCGGGCGACGGACAGGTGATCGACACCCTCTCCGACCTCGGTCTGACGATGCTGATCTTCCTCGCCGGGTACGAGATCGAGTTCGACAAGATCCGAGGGGACACGCTCAAACGGTCGGTACGCGCGTGGCTGATCTCTTTGGCGGCAGGCCTGATCCTCGCCACCGCGCTCTCCGGCTGGTCCAAGGGCGTCTACGTCGGCACGGCCCTCACCAGCACCGCCCTCGGCACGGTCCTGCCCGTGCTGCGCGACGCCGGGGACCTGCACTCGCGTTTTGGCTCCGTGATGCTGGCGTTCGGCGCGGTGGGGGAGTTCGGCCCGATCATCGCGATGGCCCTGCTGCTGAGCGGCCGAGCGCCGGGCCGCTCGACGGCCGTGCTCGCCGTGTTCGCCCTGCTCACGGCCGCGGCCGTGTGGTGGGCGCTGCGCCCGCGCCCGCCGTGGTTCTCCCGGGTCATCGCCAAGACCCTGCACAGCAGCGGCCAGTTCGCCGTACGGCTGGTGGTGCTGCTCCTCGCGGTGATGCTGGGCATCGCCGGGGCCCTCGGCCTGGACACCCTCCTCGGCGCCTTCGCCGCCGGCCTGATCACCCGCCTGGTGCTGCACGGGGCGGCTCCGGAGAGCGCGGGGTCGGTCCTGGAGAAGGTCGAGGCGATGGGCTTCGGCTTCCTGGTACCGGTGTTCTTCGTCGTCACCGGCATCGAGTTCGACCTCGACGCACTGCTGTCCGGGGGCCACGCCCTGCTGCTCCTGCCGGTCTTCCTGGTGCTGTTCCTCCTCGTCCGCGGCCTTCCGGTCCACGTCCTCGCCCCGCGCGATCTCGTACGACGGGACCGGCGCGCCCTCACCCTCTTCGCCTCCACGGCACTGCCCCTGGTCGTCGCCATCACCACCATCGGGGTCGACGACAAGGTCCTGAAGTCGGCGGACGCGGCGGCACTGGTCGGGGCGGCGATGGTTTCGGTGCTGGTGTTTCCGCTGGTCGCGTTGAAGCTGCGGGGAGAGCGGGTCGCGGGGGAGGACGCGGTCACGGGGGCGGAGTCGTGGTGAGGCGGCGAGGGGGCGCGCGTCAGGCCGCGCCCTGCGCCGCGCTGACCATCGGGGCCAGGTAGCGGATCAGGACGTTCTTCAACTCCTGGATGTACGCCTCGCGTTCGGTGCCCTCGTGGGAGAGGACCAGTTCGAGGCCGGCCTTGTAGAGGCCGAAGCACATGCGTGCGGTGCGGGCGACGTCGGTGGTGGGGGCGTCGGGGAGGTAGAACGCGATCAGCGCCTCGACCCGGGCGAGCAGGTTCGCGTGCAGCGCGTCGTGCTCCTCGGTGAGCCGGCCGGGGATGTCCGGGCCGTGCATCAGGGCGAAGAACACCGGGTGCTGGCAGTTGAAGGCGATGAAACGGTCGACCGCGGTGCCGACGGCTTCCTCCAGCGGGGTCGACGGGTCGACCGGGGCCAGCGCCTCGCCGTAGGTGTCCCGCATCTCGTGCACCAGCCGGTCGCCCAGCTCGATCGCGATCGCTTCCTTGTTCGGGAAGAACTGGTACAGCGTGCCCGGTGAGACACCGGCTTCGCGGGCGATGGCGTTGGTGCTGGACGCGGTGTAGCCCGTCGTGCAGAAGACGGACGCGGCGGCCTCCAGCAGCTGGGCGATGCGGCGCTCGCCGCGGGCCTGGCGGCGGGGGCCGGCCTTCTCCTGGTCCACGGGCACGAGTTATCCCCAGCTCTCCGAACGTGATTGACAAACGCGAGCGGTCGCTCGCATTCTGGTGCTCCGGCGAAACGCGAGCGGTTGCTCGTGTTTCCCATTTTATTGCAAGGCCGACCCGAGCCACCGCTCTGCGCGGAGGCCGGGTCAAGGTGAAGGGGAGCACCGCACGATGACCGAAGTCAACAGCCCACCGCGCCTCGGGGGATGGGCACGTTTCGTGACCGCCCGCCCGCGGTTGTCGCTGCTCGTGGCCCTGGTGCTCACCGCGCTCGCCGTGGTGGCCGGCAGCGGGGTCGCCGACCGGCTGGGCAGCGGCGGCTGGGAGGACCCGACCGCCCAGTCGACGTACGCGACCAAGGCACTGGAGCGGGAGTTCCCGGCCTCCCAGCCCAACCTCCTGCTGCTCGTCGACTCCGGCAGCGCCTCCGTGGACGACCCGGCGGTCACCGCGGAGGCCGCCCGCCTCACCGCCCGCCTGACCGCTGAGCGGGGCGTCATCGGTGTCGGCTCGTACTGGCAGACCAAATCCCCGTCCCTGCGCGCGAAGGACGGACACGAGGCGCTGATCGCCGCCCACATCACGGGCGACGAGAAGGCGATGAGCAACACCCTGGACCGCATCGCGCCCGCCCTCCGCGGCACCCACGGCCCGGTGCGGGTCAAGATCGGCGGCATCGTCGCCGTCCGCCACGAGATACAGACGACCATCCAGGAGGACCTGGCCCGTGCCGAGATGATCGCCCTGCCGGTGACCCTCCTCCTGCTGGTGATGGTCTTCGGCTCCGCGATCGCGGCCCTGCTGCCCCTGGGCATCGGCATCGTCGCGATCCTCGGGACGAACGCGGTGCTGCGCGGCCTCACGGAGTTCACCGACGTCTCGGTCTTCGCGATGAACCTCACCACGGCCCTGGGCCTCGGCCTGGCCATCGACTACGCCCTGTTCATCGTCCGCCGCTTCCGCGAGGAACTGTCCACCGGCGCCGAGCCGTTGACCGCCATCGCCACCACCCTGCGCACAGCCGGCCGCACGGTGCTCTTCTCCGCCCTCACGGTCGCGGTGTCCCTGGCCGCGATGCTCGTCTTCCCGATGTACTTCCTGCGCTCCTTCGCCTACGCGGGCATCGCCGTGGTGCTCCTGGCAGCGGCAGCTGCCCTGATCCTCCTCCCGGCGGCACTCCTGCTGCTCGGCCACCGGGTCAACTCCCTCGATCTACGGCGCCTGTTCCGCCGCGGCCGGCCGGCGAGGGCCTCCGGCGAGGAGGGCACGGCCTGGGCGCGCACGGCGAGCCTGGTGATGCGCCGGGCCCCCTTCTTCGCCCTCGCCACCACAGCCGTCCTCGTCCTCCTCGGACTGCCCTTCCTGGGCGTCAAGTTCGGCACCGCGGACGACCGGCAACTGCCCTCGGGCGCCGAGTCGCACGTCGTGCAGCAGGACATCCGCGACGGCTTCCCGGGCAACCCCGGCGGCACCCTCGAAGTGCTCGCCGAGGGACGGGCGACACCGGCGCAGTACACCGCGTACAAGGCCGGAATCTCCCGACTCCCCGAGGTGGTGCGGGTGGACGGACCGGTGGTGCAGGGCGACTCGGCGTACTTCACGGTGCTGCCCAAGGGCGAGGCGGTCGGTGACACGGCCCAGCGCCTGGTCGGCGACCTGCGCGCCACGGACGCCCCCTTCACCACCGAGGTGACCGGCACGGCGGCCGTCCTGGTCGACTCCAAGCACGCGATAGCGAGCCGCCTGCCCTGGGCGGTCGCCCTCATCACCGTGGTCACCCTGCTCCTGGTCTTCCTCCTGACCGGCAGCGTGGTGATCCCCCTCCAGGCGGTACTGCTCAACGCGCTCAGCCTCACGGCGATGTTCGGCGCGGTCGTCTGGGTCTTCCAGGACGGCCACCTCTCCGGCCTGCTCGGCTTCACCAGCACCGGCTCGATAGAGACGACCCTGCCCGTCCTCATGTTCTGCGTGGCCTTCGGACTCTCCATGGACTACGGCGTGTTCCTGCTCTCCCGCATCAAGGAGGAGTACGACCGCACGGGCGACCACAACCAGGCGGTCCGCCACGGCCTCCAGCGCACGGGCGGCCTGATCACGGCGGCGGCGGTGATCCTGGCGGTGGTGATGGTCGCGATCGGCACGTCCCGGATCGCCAACACCAAGATGCTCGGCCTGGGCATCGCGCTGGCGGTCCTGATGGACGCGATGATCGTCCGCAGCCTGCTGGTCCCGGCAGTGATGAAGCTGACGGGGAGGGCGACTTGGTGGGCGCCGGGTTGGTTGCGGAAACTGCATGAACGGTTCGGTCTAAGCGAGGCAGGAGAGAACCCACCTAGGGGCGCGGGGAACTGCGCGACCAGCCACGACGAACCTGCAGATAACAACGGCGATGGGAGCCTGAATGAAAGCGGTGGTGTTCGAGCAATACGGTGAACCCGCCGAAGTACGCGACGTACCCGACCCCCACCCCGCAGACCACGGAGTGACCGTCCGGGTCGAAGCCACCGGCCTCTGCCGCAGCGACTGGCACGGCTGGCAGGGCCACGACCCCGACATCACGCTCCCTCACGTACCGGGCCATGAACTCGCCGGTGTGGTCGAGACGGTGGGCGCCCGGGTGACCAACTGGCACCCCGGCGACCGCGTCACCGTACCTTTCGTGTGCGCCTGCGGAACCTGCGGAGCATGCGCGGCCGGCGACCAGCAGGTGTGCGAGCGGCAGACCCAGCCGGGCTTCACGCACTGGGGTTCCTTCGCCCAGTACGTGGCGCTGCACCACGCCGACGTGAACCTGGTCGCGGTGCCGGACGAGATGTCCTTCGCGACGGCGGCCTCGCTCGGCTGCCGGTTCGCCACGGCGTTCCGCGCGGTGGTGCAGCGGGGCCGGGTCGCCGCGGGGGAGTGGGTCGCGGTGCACGGCTGCGGGGGAGTCGGCCTGTCGGCGGTGATGATCGCGGCGGCCTCGGGCGCCCGGGTCGTCGCCGTCGACGTCTCGCCCCAAGCGCTGGACCTGGCAAGGAAGTTCGGGGCGGCGGAGTGCGTGGACGGCGCGAGCGTCCCGGACACCGCGCAGGCGGTACGCGAGCTGACGGGCGGCGGCGCCCACCTCTCCCTGGACGCGCTGGGCTCACCGGCGACCTGCGCCGCCTCCGTGAACGGCCTGCGCCGCCGGGGCCGCCACATCCAGGTGGGCCTCCTCCCCTCCCCCTCCGGCACGACCCCGGTCCCCATGGCCCGCGCGCTGTCCCTGGAGCTCGAACTCCTCGGCAGCCACGGCATGGCAGCCCACACCTACCCGCCGATGCTGGAACTGGTCCGGGCGGGAGTGCTGCGCCCCGACCTCCTGGCCACCTCCACGATCACCCTGGACGAGACCCCGAAGGCGCTCGCCGCGATGGGCACGGCGCCGGGAGCGGGGGTGACGGTCATCGAGCCGTGGAGCTGACGTCGGCTTCGGGGTACCCGCGGTGCGCGCTCCACTCGCGGTCGAGCAACCCCATGAGCACCTCGTCGACCCACTCCCCGTCCCGCAACTCGGCCTCGCGCCGCGCACCCTCGACCACGAACCCGACCTTCTCGTACACCCGCCGGGCCCGGTGATTGTTGCCGTAGAGCTCCAACTGGACGCGGTGCAGGCCAAGTTGCTCGAAGCCGTACCCGACGATCAGGCGGGTCGCCTCCGTGCCGATGCCCCGGCCGCGGCCACGGGGGCCGATGAGGGTGCGGAAGGTGCAGCTGCGGGCGTCGGGGCACCACTCGTACAGGACGACCTCGCCGAGGAGTTCACCGGTCGCGGGGTCGGTGACGGCGAGGTCGAGGCGGTCGGGCTGGGTGGCCCGGGCACCGTAGACGGAACGCAGCTGTTCCAAGGTGAATTCGGTCGACGGCTTGAAGGTGAAGCGGACGACCTCCGGGTCCTGGATCAGCTTCCACATCGGCTCGGCGTCCGCCCCGGTGAAGGGGCGCAGGACGGTCTTCTCGCCGGTGAGGACGGGTTTGACGGAGAGGTTCATCCGGGGATTCTCGGCGGCGGTCGGCCGTACCGGCAATCGAATTGGCCCACCCCGCACGCCACCCGCACGCGACCGGCGCGGTACCGGGCGCCCGGTACCGCGCCGGCCCACCGGCTCGGGTCAGTCGTCCCTGCGGCCCCGGTTGCCGGGCCGGGAGGCGACCCAGGCCCGGACCGTGTCGGCGTACCAGAACGGCTTGCCGCTCTCCACGTGGTCGGGCGGGGGCAACAGGCCGTGCTTGCGGTAGGAGCGGACGGTGTCGGGCTGGACGCGGATGTGGGCCGCGATTTCCTTGTACGACCAGAGCCGTCGGTCGGTCATGAGTGCACCTCCCTGCGCGCGCCGCGGCGGCGGCCGGGGGCGGCCGTCGGGGGAGCCGTGCGCTGCGCTGGCGATCACAAAGCCTGTGCTCGGTCAACGACACAGAGTGAGGAAGGGGAAGTGCCTGTGTGCCGGGTGTGACGCAAGACCCGCGTACGCGCGACATGTGTGACACGAGGGGGGCTTTTGTGACAGAGGTGACGCAAAGGCGCACGCGGGCGCGGAGGCGCGGCGCGTTGACTCCTGACGCGAGAGGTGCCGCGCATCCCTCGGTGACCGCAAAGGTGTCAAGGTCTGGTCCGAATGTCTGGACAAAACATTGACAGGGCTCGGGGCGCGGGACTACAAACCGTGGAGAGCCGAAACGAAGCCGCTCCGCATCCGGTCCTCAGGGGGGCCGGGCGTGAGGGCGCGAAGGGAAACCGATGGCGTACGACCTGATCACCATGGGGCGGATAGGGGTGGACCTCTATCCGCTGCAGACGGGCGTGCCGCTGCCTCAGGTGACGACCTTCGGGAAGTTCCTGGGCGGTTCGGCGACGAACGTCGCGGTCGCCGCCGCCCGGCTGGGTCGCAGTACGGCCGTGATCACGCGCACGGGCGACGACCCCTTCGGCACCTACCTGCACGAGGCGCTGCGCGACTTCGGCGTCGACGACCGCTGGGTCACCCCGGCCCCCGGCCTGCCGACGCCGGTCACCTTCTGCGAGGTCTTCCCGCCGGACGACTTCCCGCTGTACTTCTACCGGCAGCCCAAGGCCCCGGACCTGGAGATCGACGCCCACGACCTCGACCTGGACGCGATCCACGAGGCCCGCATCTTCTGGATCACCGGCACGGGCCTGAGCGAGGAGCCCAGCCGTACGGCCACGCTCGCGGCCCTCGCCCATCGCGCCAAGTCCGGTACGACGGTCTTCGACCTCGACTGGCGGCCGATGTTCTGGAAGGACCCGAGCGCGGCCCGCCCCTTCTACGAAGAGGCCCTCCGCCACACCACTGTCGCCGTCGGCAACCTCGACGAGGTCGAGGTCGCCACCGGCGTACGCGAGCCGCACGCCGCAGCTCAGGCGCTCCTGGACGCCGGTGTCGAACTCGCCGTCGTCAAGCAGGGCCCCAAGGGCGTCCTCGCGGTCAACCGGGACGGCGAGTCGGCCGAGGTGCCCCCGCTGCCCGTGAACGTCCTCAACGGACTCGGCGCCGGTGACGCCTTCGGCGGCTCGCTGTGCCACGGCCTGCTGGCCGGCTGGGACCTGGAGAAGATCATGCGGCACGCCAACGCGGCCGGCGCGATCGTCGCCTCCCGCCTGGAGTGCTCGTCCGCGATGCCCACGGTCGCCGAGGTCGAGGGTGCCATCGCCGCCGGAGCGGTCCTGTGAGGGCGGGCCGCGTCGCGGGCGCCGAGCACGAACACGGGGGCGGGGACGGTCTCTCCGGTCCCTCGGATCCCTCCGGCCCCGCGGGGCACGAGAGCGGCACCGGTCCTCGCGTCGACATCTCCGAGCTCGTCCGGGTCCGCACCCGGCACCCCGAGGCGATCTCCGAGGCCGCCGCCCGCCGTGTCCGGCGGCCTCTCCTCAACGAGGCCGGCCGGCTGATGATCGTCGCCGCCGACCACCCGGCCCGCGGCGCGCTCGGCGTCGGCGACCGCAAGTTCGCCATGGCCAACCGTGCCGAACTGCTCGAACGCCTCTGCCTGGCGCTGTCCCGGCCCGGCGTCGACGGCGTCCTCGCGACCGCCGACATCCTCGACGACCTGCTCCTCCTCGGCGCCCTCGACGGCAAGGTCGTCATGGGCTCGATGAACCGCGGCGGCCTCCAGGGCGCCAGCTTCGAACTCGACGACCGCTTCACCGGCCACCGCGCCCAGGACATCGAGCGCCTCAACTTCGACGCGGGCAAGCTCCTCCTGCGCATCGACTACGACGACCCGGGCTCGCTCACCACCCTGGAGTCCACTGCCCGCGCCATCGACGACATGGCCGCGCGCCGACTCCCGCTGTTCGTCGAGCCGTTCATCAGCCGCCGCACCGACGAGGGCAGGCTGAAGAACGACCTGAGCGCCGAGGCCGTCATCAAGTCCATCGCCATCTCCTCGGGCCTGGGCGGCACTTCGGCCTACACCTGGCTCAAGCTCCCGGTCACCGAGAACCCGGACGACATGGCCCAGGTCATGGAGACCTCCACCCTCCCCGCCGTCCTCCTCGGCGGCGAGGTCGGCGACGACCAGGACGGCGCCTACGAGAAGTGGCGCGGCGCCCTTCAACTCCCCACCGTGCGGGGCCTGGTGGTCGGCCGTTCGCTGCTCTATCCGCCGGACGGAGACGTGGCCGCCGCCGTCGACACCGCCGTAGGGCTGCTGTGAGGGCCGGCTTATGACGGCCGCCGGTGACGGGGAGCGGATCGTGCTTCCGCTCAGCGGTGGATGTACCGTGCGAATTACGGACGAAAAGTTCCAACTCCTGGGCGAGGACAGCATGTTCGCCCAGACACAGAACGCCTCCGGCGCGGGAGGCCGCTTCGCCCTGGCAGGAGCGAAGTGCGAGCGACGACTCCCCGCTCGCTACGGCCCCGCGCCGGAGGTCTCCAACTCGCCTGACAACTCTGCGTGTCGGAGCGTGCGCACTGAGGTTCCGGGCGCCGGACGTCGAGTCGGACGGGGTCGCCGAGCCGTACGGGAGTGGCAGATCCGCTTCCACCCGCACCACACGGAGGAATACCGATGACCTCACCGACGAGGCTCACGGTCGCACAGGCGCTCGTACGCTTCCTGTCCGCCCAGTACACCGAACGGGACGGCGTACGGCGGCGGTTGATCGGCGCGACCTGGGGCATCTTCGGCCACGGCAACGTGGCCGGCCTCGGCCAGGCGCTTCTTGAGTACGCCGACGACATGCCGTACCACCAGGGCCGCAACGAACAGTCCATGGTGCACGCGGCCGTCGGCTACGCACGTCAGTCGAACCGCCTGTCGGCACACGCGGTCACGACCTCGATCGGCCCGGGCGCCACCAACCTCGTCACCGGCGCCGCACTCGCCACGATCAACCACCTCCCGGTCCTGCTCCTCCCCGGCGACACCTTCGCCACCCGCGTCGCCGACCCGGTGCTCCAGCAGCTCGAAGTCCCGTACGCGGGCGACGTGTCGGTCAACGACTGTCTGCGCCCGGTGTCGAGGTACTTCGACCGGATCACCCGCCCCGAGGCGTTGATCCCGGCGGCACTGCAGGCCATGCGCGTGCTGTCCGACCCCGTGGAGACCGGGGCCGTGACTCTCGCGCTCCCGCAGGACGTTCAGGCCGAGGCCTACGACTGGCCGGACGAGTTCTTCGCCGAACGCACCTGGCACGTACGGCGACCGGCCGCCGACCCGGCCGAACTCGCCGAAGCCGTAAGGGCAGTTCGGGCCGCCAAGCGCCCTCTGATCATCGCGGGCGGCGGAGTCCACCACAGCCGGGCCGAGGCAGCCCTCGCCGAGTTCGCGTCGGCCACCGGCATCCCGGTCGCGTCCACCCAGGCCGGCAAGGGCTCGCTGAACCACGACCACCCGCAGGACGTCGGCGGCATCGGCCACACCGGCACCGCGACCGCCGACGAACTCGCCCGCCTCGCCGACCTGGTGATCGGCATCGGCACCCGCTACACGGACTTCACCACCGCCTCCGGCACCCTCTTCGAGCGCCCCGGCGTCCGCTTCCTCAACCTCAACATCGCCCCGTACGACGGCCACAAGCTCGCCGGTCAGCCGCTGATCGCGGACGCCCGCAGCGGACTCACCGCGCTGGCCGAGGAGTTGGGCAGCGACGAGTACCGGGTCACCGCGTCCTACATCGCCGAGTACCGCGAGGACAAGGAGCGTTGGGAGCAACGCGTCGACGCCTGCTACGAGGCGGAGGAACCCGACGTACGACCGACGCAGCCCCAAGTCCTGGGCGCGCTGGACGAGATCGTCGACGAGTCGGACATCCTGATCAACGCGGCCGGCTCGCTCCCCGGCGATCTGCACAAGCTGTGGCGGACGCGGTCGTTCGACCAGTACCACTTGGAGTACGGCTACTCCTGCATGGGCTACGAGATCCCGGCGGCGATCGGCGTGAAGCTGGCCGCGCCGGACCGGCCGGTGTGGGCGCTGGTCGGCGACGGCACGTATCTGATGATGCCGACGGAGATCGTGACCGCCGTACAAGAAGGCATCGCGATCAAGGTCGTGCTGATACAGAACCACGGGTACGCGTCGATAGGCGGCCTGTCGGAGTCGGTGGGCGGCGAGCGCTTCGGCACGGCCTACCGTCACCAGGCGGACGACGGCACCTACACCGGCGCCCCGCTGCCCGTCGACCTCGCCGCCAACGCGGCCAGCCTCGGCATGCGCGTGCTGCGCGCGAAGACCGTCAGTGACCTGCGCGAGGCGCTCGCCGTGGCGCGGGCCGCGGACACTCCCACATGTGTCTACGTGGAGACCGAAACCGCAGACACAGTGTCGGGCGCGCCTCCCGCGCAGGCCTGGTGGGATGTACCTGTGGCCGCGACCGCGACCCGATCGTCCGCGGTCAAGGCACGTGAGCTGTACGAACGGCACGTCTCCACCCGACGCCGCCATCTGTGAAGGAGCATCTGGGCATGACGAAGATCGTCAACCACTGGATCGGCGGCAAGACCGTCGAAGGCGCGTCGGGCACGTACGGGCCGGTCACCGACCCGGCGACCGGCGCGGTCACCACCAAGGTCGCCTTCGCGACCGTCGACGAGGTCGACGCGGCCGTCGCCGCCGCCAAGGACGCGTACGCGACCTGGGGCACCTCGTCCCTCGCCAAGCGCACCACGATCCTCTTCAAGTTCCGCGCGCTGCTGGACGCCAACCGGGACGCCATCGCGGAGCTGATCACGGCCGAGCACGGCAAGGTGCACAGCGACGCGCTGGGCGAGGTCGCGCGCGGCCTGGAGATCGTCGACCTGGCGTGCGGGATCACCGTGCAGCTGAAGGGCGAGCTGTCCACCGAGGTCGCCTCGAAGGTGGACGTCGCGTCGATCCGCCAGCCGCTGGGCGTCGTCGCGGGCATCACGCCGTTCAACTTCCCGGCCATGGTGCCGATGTGGATGTTCCCGATCGCCATCGCGACCGGCAACACCTTCGTCCTCAAGCCGTCCGAGAAGGACCCGTCGGCATCGCTGAAGATCGCCGAACTGCTGGCGGAAGCGGGCCTGCCCGACGGCGTCTTCAACGTCGTACACGGTGACAAGGTGGCGGTCGACCGCCTCCTGGAGCACCCGGACGTCAAGGCGGTGTCGTTCGTCGGCTCGACGCCCATCGCCCGCTACATCCACACCACGGCCTCCGCGAACGGCAAGCGCGTCCAGGCCCTCGGCGGCGCCAAGAACCACATGCTGGTCCTGCCGGACGCCGACCTGGACGCGGCGGCGGATGCGGTCGTGTCCGCGGCCTACGGCTCCGCGGGCGAGCGCTGCATGGCGATCTCGGCGGTCGTCGCGGTCGGCGCGGTCGGCGACGAGCTGGTCGAGAAGATCCGCGAGCGCGCCGAGAAGATCAAGATCGGCCCCGGCAACGACCCGACCTCCGAGATGGGCCCGCTCATCACCAAGGTCCACCGCGACAAGGTGGCGTCCTACGTCACCGGCGCGGCGGCCGAGGGCGCGGAAGTCGTCCTGGACGGCAGCGGCTACACCGTCGAGGGCTTCGAGGACGGCCACTGGATCGGCATCTCGCTGCTCGACAAGGTGCCGACCACCGCGAAGGCGTACACGGACGAGATCTTCGGCCCGGTGCTGTGCGTCCTGCGCGTCGACACCTACGACGAGGGCGTCGCCCTCATCAACAGCTCGCCCTTCGGCAACGGCACCGCGATCTTCACCCGGGACGGCGGCGCGGCCCGCCGCTTCCAGCTGGAGATCGAGGCCGGCATGGTCGGCGTGAACGTCCCGATCCCGGTCCCCGTCGGCTACCACTCCTTCGGCGGCTGGAAGGACTCCCTCTTCGGGGACCACCACATCTACGGCAACGACGGCACGCACTTCTACACCCGCGGCAAGGTCGTCACCACCCGCTGGCCCGACCCGGCCGACGGCCCCACGGGCGTCGACCTCGGGTTCCCGCGCAACCACTGAGAATCGCCGAATGGGGCCGTCCGTATCGCGGACGGCCCCATTTTTTCGGCTACGACGGCTGCGGTTCCCGTTGCGGTCACAGGCGGGACCGACACTGCCTCCGGGCGCCGAATACGGCACTATGACCGGACTGGATCAACGGATTCCGTAGGTGAACACCCATTGACGTGATGGTTTCCGTCAATGTTCCATCAGCGCGTGACCGACACCCTCCCCACTGCCGAGGCCGCCGTTTCCGAGGCGACGTCGGACAGCCCCCAGAGTCCGCAACAGCTGAAGCGCTCCATCGGCATCGTCGGCGGCACGCTCCTCACACTCTCCTGCGTGACACCGGCCTCCACGCTCTTCGTGGTCGTCCCCGACCTGTTCGGCACGCTCGGCACCGCGACCGCCCTCACGATCGCGATCGGCTCGGTCCTCTGCATCGCCGTGGCGTTCTGCTACTCGGAGCTGGGCACCCTCATCCCCAGCGCGGGCGGCGAGTACGCGATGGTGTCGACGCTGGCGGGCCGCCTGGCAGGCTGGCTGGTCTTCGTCCTCTCCCTCCTGGTCGTGATGATCGTCCCGCCGGTGATAGCGATGGGCACGGCGGACTACTTGACCCCGATAGTCCACCTGAACCCGTCGATGACCGGCGCCGGCGTGATGCTCCTGGCCACGCTGGCAGGCCTGTTGGACCTGCGCGCCAACGCCTGGATCACCGGCATCTTCCTGGTCCTGGAGGTCATAGCGGCAGGAGTCGTAGCCCTGCTCGGCTTCACGCACAGCCAACGAGGCTTGGGCAGCCTGACGTCGATGCAGGTCGCCGGGACGGGCGGCCACACGGACACGGTGACGGCGATGCTGGTGGTCTCGGGCCTGGCGATCGCCCTCTTCGTCACGCAGGGCTTCTCGACGGCGGTCTACCTCTCCGAGGAGTTGGAGAACCCGCGCCGAAACGTAGCCCGCACGGTCCTCGCCACCCTCGCGATCTCCACGGTGATCATCCTGGTCCCGGTGGTCGCGATCACCATGGGCGCGTCGAACCTCTCGGAACTGACGGGCGGCGACATCAGCAGCATGGTCACCGCCTGGTCCAACTCCGCGGTCGGCACCTTCGTCAGCCTCTGCGTGGCCCTCGCGATCATCAACGCGGGCATCGTCATGGTCATCCAGAACTCCCGAGTCCTCTTCGCCTCGGCCCGGGACAAAGCGTGGCCCCACCCGGTCAACACGCTCTTCTCCAAACTCGGCCGCTTCGGCTCCCCTTGGGTGGCCACCCTCGCCGTAGGCATCCCCGGCGCGATCCTCTGCTTCGTCAACCTCGACACGTTGTACGGCGTGACAGGCGTCTCGGTGACCGCCATGTACCTCCTGGTCGCGGTCGCCGCCCTGCTCTCCCGCCGCGGATCACACAGGCACACGCACGCGTGGCGCATGCCGCTGTGGCCCGCGATGCCGATCCTGTTGATCGCGGTCCTGGCCTACATCCTGACCCAGCAGGAGACGAGCTATCTCCTGTGGACGGGCGGGATCGTCGCCGTGGCCACCCTCTACTGGGCGTTCTACCTGCGCCCGCGCCGCGAGACCCGCTGGCTGGTGTCGATCCCGGAGGACCAGCAGGCGTAGGCGACTTCACCCACGGCTCTCACAAGCTGCCTTCACCCATCGACTTCACTACGTGAAGTCCCACGTCACCACCGTGCACGACCCGTCGTCCTTGCCACCCGCGCTGCGGTAGGTGGCGAGGGCGACGTCGTTGCCGGTGTCGATGAGCACCCACATCCCGTAGCAGCCCCGCTCCCGTGCGAGCACGTCGAGCCGTCGCACCAGCGCCCGCCCGATTCCCCTGCGCCGATACGGCTCCGCGACCGCGAGTTCGTACAGGAGCATCTCGATGCCCTTGTCGGGGTGGATGGTCTCGACGCCGCTGACGAAGCCGACCACCGACTCCCCGTCGTACGCGAGGAAGAGATGGTGTCCGTCGGCGGTCAGGAAACGCTCGGCCCACTGGGCGCGGACGGGACCGTCGAAGAGGTGCTCGGCCGCGGTGACTTCGGCGACGGTGGTCGCACGGCGGATCGCGAGGCTGTCGATGCTGGCCATGGGACTTCGTACCACGGACGCGGTATGCGGGAAGGAGCCCGTACTCCCCGGGGAGGGGCGGAGGTTCGACCCGGGGGCTGCCTCGGTTGTCAGTCGCGGGCCGTACCGTTGAGGCATGGATCTTCGACTGCCCGCCCTGCGAGGGCTGCGGCGGCCCCGGCGCCTGCTGGCCGCCGGGGCCGCCGTGGTCGTGCTCGCGGGTGCCGGTACCTGGACGGCGGTTGCCTCCGACGACCCGCCTCCGGTGCACCGCTCCGACCGCGTCATGGCCGTGGACGGTGTGCGCCTCGACACCTCGTACTTCACGTCCGGTGCCACCGGACGCCGCCCCGCCGTCCTCCTGGCCCACGGCTTCGGCGGCAGCAAGGACGACGTACGAAAAGAAGCCCAGGACCTGGCCCGGGACGGCTACGCGGTGCTGACCTGGTCGGCCCGCGGCTTCGGCAGGTCGACCGGCAAGATCGGCCTCAACGACCCGTCCGGCGAGGTCAAGGACGTAGCGAAACTGATCGACTGGCTGGCGAAGCAGCCGGACGTCCAGCTCGACAAACCCGGCGACCCGCGCGTGGGCGTGGCGGGCGGTTCCTATGGCGGAGCGATCTCCCTCCTGGCCGCCGGATACGACGACCGGGTGGACGCCATCGCCCCGTCGATCACGTACTGGAACCTCGCGGACGCGCTGTTCCCGAACGGCGTCTTCAAGAAGCTCTGGGCGGGCATCTTCATCAACTCCGGTGGCGGCTGCGCCAAGTTCGAGCCCGCCCTGTGCGAGATGTACGACCGGGTCGCCGAGTCCGGCAAGCCGGACGCCCAGGCCCGCGCGCTCCTCGAAGCCCGTTCACCATCCGCCGTCGCCACGCACATCAACGTGCCGACACTCCTCCTCCAGGGCCAGACCGACTCCCTCTTCCCGCTCGGCCAGGCCGACGCGGCGGCGAAGGCGATCCGCGCGAACGGCGCCCCGGTCGACGTCGACTGGATCGCGGGCGGCCACGACGGCGGCGACATGGAGACGAGCCGCGTCCAGGCACGCGTGACCTCCTGGTTCGACCGGTACCTGAAGGACGACAAGAACACCGACACGGGCCCCGCCTTCCGAGTCACCCGCACCGGAGGCGTCGACTCCACGGACGGCGCCGCCCTCCTGCGCGGCGCGAGCGGCAGCGCCTACCCGGGCCTGGAGAGCGACCCGCGCGCGATTGCCCTGACCGGCCGCCGCGAGCAGTCCTTCACCAACCCGGCCGGCGCCAGCCCACCCGCCATCTCGGCCCTCCCCGGCCTCGGCAGCACCGGCGGCCTCTCCCAGTTGTCCTCCCTGGGCATCGGAGTGTCCCTCGACTTCCCCGGCCAGTACGCCGCGTTCGACTCGGCCCCCGTCACCAAGAGCCTCCGCATCACCGGATCGCCCACGGTCACCGTCCACGTCAAGTCGACCAGCGACGACGCCGTCCTCTTCGGCAAGGTGTACGACGTCGGCCCGGGCGGCGCCCAACAGGTGCTCCCCTCCCAGCTGGTGACCCCCCTCAGGGTCGAGGGCACCAAGGCCGGCAAGGACGTCACGATCACCCTCCCGGCCATCGACTACGACGTCCAGAGCGGCCACCACCTCCGCCTGGTCCTCGCCTCGACGGACCTCGGCTACGCCTCTCCGGCGGCCCCGGCGACGTACACCGTCTCCCTGAAGAGCGACCTCAAGGTACCGACGGCCCCCGGCGTCGCCACCGCTGCGGCGACGCTCCCGTCCTGGGTCTGGTGGCTCCCGCTCGCGGGCGCGGCCGTCGCACTGGCCCTGCTCCTGACCGGACGCAGGCGTACGGCGTCGACACCCCCGGACCCCCAGCTGGCCGAAGTCCCGCTCCAGATCACCGACTTGAGCAAGCGGTACGCGAAGTCGGCGGACCGGTACGCGGTACGGGACCTGTCCTTCCGCGTGGAGAAGGGCCAGGTGCTCGGCCTGCTGGGTCCGAACGGCGCGGGCAAGACGACCACCCTGCGCATGCTGATGGGCCTGATCAAACCGGACGCCGGTGAGATCAGGGTCTTCGGGCACGCGATCCGCCCGGGCGCGCCCGTCCTGTCCAGGGTCGGCGCCTTCGTCGAGGGCGCGGGCTTCCTCCCGCACCTCTCCGGCCGCGAGAACCTGGAGCTGTACTGGCAGGCGACCGGACGGCCCCCGGAGGACGCCTACTTGGCGGAGGCCCTGGAGATCGCGGGCCTCGGCGACGCGCTCGCCCGCGCGGTCCGCACCTACTCCCAGGGCATGCGCCAGCGTCTCGCCATCGCCCAGGCCATGCTGGGCCTCCCCGACCTCCTCATCCTCGACGAACCGACCAACGGCCTCGACCCGCCCCAGATCCGCGAGATGCGCGAGGTGATGATCCGGTACGCGGAGGCCGGCCGCACGGTCATCGTCTCCAGCCACCTCCTCGCGGAGGTCGAGCAGTCCTGCACCCACCTCGTGGTGATGGACCGCGGCCGACTCGTCCAGGCGGGCCCGGTCGCCGAGATCGTCGGCTCCGGAGACACCCTCCTCGTCGGCCTGGCCGCCGAAATCCCCGACCCGCTGGTGGAGAAGATCGCGGCCCTTCCGGACGTGGACTCGGTCGCCCGGGCGGAGGGCGGCCTGCTGCTGCGGCTGGCACCGGGTGATGAACTGGTGTCCGCCAACTCCCCGGTGAACGGGGCGAGTACGGCTGCCGCAGTCACACAGGGCGGTCAAGCCACACCGGGTGATGCCGTCGCCGAGGGCACGGCGTCCCCGCCTCCCGCCCGAGGCTCGGGCACCGCGGCCCGACTCCTCGTGGAACTCGTACGACTCGAAGTCCCCGTCTCCTCGGTCGGCCCCCACCGCCGGCTCGAAGACGCCTTCCTCACCCTGATCGGAGGTTCCGCATGAGCACGCTCGCCGAGCCCGTCGAGGTGGCCTCCGGCTACCGGGCCGGCCGCACCCTGCCCCTGAGGGTAGAGCTGGTCCGGCAGTTGAAGCGGCGCCGCACACTGATCATGGGCGGCATCCTCGCCGCGCTGCCCTTCGTCCTGGTGGCCGCCTTCGCGATCGGCGGCACCCCGGGCGAGCGTAACTCGCAGGTGACGCTGATGGACACGGCCACCTCGTCCGGCGCCAACTTCGCCGCGGTGAACCTGTTCGTGTCGGCGGGCTTCCTGCTGGTCGTCCCGGTCGCCCTGTTCTGCGGGGACACGGTCGCCTCGGAGGCCAGCTGGTCGTCCCTGCGCTATCTGCTGGCGGCACCCGTGCCGAGGGCCCGCCTCCTCTGGTCCAAGCTGGTCGTCGGCCTGAGCCTCAGCCTCGCCGCGATGGTCCTGCTCCCGCTCGTCGCGCTGGCCGTCGGCACCGCCGCGTACGGCTGGGGCGCGCTGGAGCTGCCCACCGGCGGCGCGATCGGCGCGGGCACGGCCGCCCAACGCCTGCTCGTGGTGGTGGCGTACATCTTCGTGTCCCAACTGGTCACCGCAGGGCTCGCGTTCTGGCTCTCGACGAAGACCGACGCGCCCCTGGGCGCGGTCGGCGGCGCGGTCGGCCTGACGATCGTCGGCAACGTCCTGGACGCCGTCACGGCCCTCGGCCACTGGCGTGACTTCCTGCCCGCGCACTGGCAGTTCGCCTGGGCGGACGCCGTACAGCCCCATCCGGAGTGGTCCGGCATGATCCAGGGCACGGCGGTCTCCGTTACGTACGCCATCGTGCTGTTCGCCCTGGCCTTCCGGGGTTTCGCCCGCAAGGACATCGTCTCGTAGGTCAACGGAGCATCACCCACCGGTCACGACGAGCCATGATCGCGACCCCTTCGAGACTCTTCCGCAACTCCCCGTAACGCACATTCCCGCCCCCTCCGCCGTCACAGTCGCAGAAGCCGACGTCAACGGACCGAGGGGGCATGGGAGATGAAGACCCACCAGACCCACCAGACCCACCAGACCCACCGAACACGACCGAGGCGGGAGTCCGGACGCCACCGCACCCGGCGACTGCGCGCCACCCTGCTCGCCCTCACCGCGGCGGGCGGCCTGCTGCTCACCGGCTGCAGCGAGGGCGAGGGCAGCCACTCCAACACCGCGAACGGGGCCGACCACACCGGCTTCCCGGCCCCGGCCGTCACCTCCGGCGGAGAACAGACCGGCCAACAGGACGGCGAGAAGACGGACAGCTCCGCCGACGAGATCGCCCCGTCCCCCGACTACCTCTCCACCTTCGCCCTCGACGTCGACACCGCCTCCTACGGCTACGCCCGCCGCGTCCTCGCCGACGGCCAACTGCCCGACCCGTCGACGATCCGCCCCGAGGAGTTCGTCAACAGCTTCCAACAGGACTACGACCGCCCCGACGGCAACGGCTTCACGGTCACCGTCGACGGCGCCCGCACCGACAAGTCCAACTGGTCCCTCGTCCGCGTCGGCCTCGCCACCCGCACCGCCGACTCCACCGACGAACGCCCGCCCGCCGCCCTCACGTTCGTCATCGACGTCTCCGGCTCGATGGCCGAGACGGGCCGCCTTGACCTTGCCAAGAAGTCCCTCGACGAGATGACGGACCGGCTGCGCGACGACGACTCGGTCGCACTGGTCACCTTCAGCGACGAGGCCGAGACCGTGCTCCCGATGACCCGCCTCGACGGCCACCGCGGCCAAGTCCACGACGCCATCGACGAGTTGGAGACCCAGTCCTCGACCAACCTCGGAGCGGGCGTCGAGACCGGCTACGCCACCGCCGCCGAGGGCCTCCGCAAGAGCGCCACCAACCGCGTCGTCCTCATCTCCGACGGCCTCGCCAACACCGGTGACACCAAAGCCGACTCGATCCTCGAACGCATCGCGAACGAACGCCGCGACCACGGCATCACCCTCTTCGGCGTCGGCGTCGGCAGCGACTACGGCGACGCCCTGATGGAGAAACTCGCCGACAAGGGCGACGGCCACACCGCGTACGTCTCGAACGACGCCGACGCCCGCAAGGTCTTCGTCGACCAACTCCCGCAGAACATCGACCTCACGGCCCGCGACGCCAAGGCCCAGGTCGCCTTCGACCCCCAGACGGTCGCCCAGTTCCGCCTCATCGGCTACGAGGACCGCAAGGTCGCCGACGACGACTTCCGCAACGACAACGTCGACGGCGGCGAGATCGGCCCCGGCCACACCGTGACCGCCCTCTACGCCGTCCGCACCAGGCCCGGCGCCGACGGCCACCTCGCCACGGCGAGCGTCCGCTGGCTCGACCCGAACACCCGCGCCCCGCACGAGGAATCGGGCCAACTGGAGACCGACGCCCTGCACGACTCCCTCGGTAGCGCCCCCACCCGCTTCCAAGTCACCGCCGTGGCCGCCTACTTCGCCGACACCCTCCGCGCCGGCGAGCTGCCGGGCAACCCCGGACTCGACGAACTCGGCGACCGCGCCCACGCGTTGGCGAAGAAGACGGAGGACAAGGACGTACGACAACTCGCCGAGGCGATCGACGAGGCGAACCGGCTGAAGTGAACCGGAAGGAAATCGACCGGCCCCATTGACCATCTGTTACGCGCGAGTAAGTTAGCCCCCCAGTCACCGTCGACCGGGAGCCGTCATGGGCGTACGCAAGGACTTGAAGCGGGCGCGGCAGCGCACCGACCTGGCGGCCCGCTCCCGGGTCCAACTCACCAGGGACGAGCGAGGTGTCGTACGAGAGGCGAGCACGCTGCCGCTCGCCCCGCGCCCGACGACCGGCAGCACCGCCGACCTCCCGTTCACCAACGCGGCGGAGGCCTCCGACACCGTGGTCCTCCGCCGCGAGCGGAACGGCACCTGGCACCCCGTGACCGCAGCCGCCCTCGCCGACGAAGTCACCGCCACCGCAAAGGGGTTGACGGCCGCGGGCCTCGAACCGGGCGGCCGGGTGGCCGTGATGTCCCGCACCCGCTACGAGTGGACGGTCCTCGACTTCGCGATCTGGGCGGCCGGCGGCCAGACCGTACCGATCTACGCCACCTCTTCGGCGGACCAAGTGGAGTGGATCGTAAGGGACTCGGGCGCCCGCTTCGTCATCACGGAGACCGCCGAGAACACCGCCACGGTCACCACGGGCACGGCCCGCCACCCTCAACCCCCACGCATCTGGCAGCTGGACGCGGAAGCAATGACCGAACTCGCGGACCTTGGCCGGGAGTTGCCCGACGAGGAGATCACCAAGCGCCGCGCCTCCCTCACCCCCGACACGATCGCGACGATCTGCTACACCTCCGGCACCACCGGACGCCCCAAGGGCTGCGTGCTCACCCACGCCAACCTGCACGCCGAGGCCGCCAACATGGTCGAGCTGCTCCACCCCCTCTTCACGGAGGTCACGGGCCAGGTCGCCTCGACGCTCCTCTTCCTCCCGCTCGCGCACATCATGGGCCGCACCCTGCAGATCGCCTGCCTGATGGCCCGCATCGAGATCGGCCACTGCCCGAGCATCAAGCCCGACGAACTCCGCCCGGCGCTACGGGAGTTCGGGCCCACCTTCCTGGTCGGCGTCCCGTACCTCTTCGAGAAGATCCACGACGCCGGCCGCGCCACCGCCGAGAAGATGGGCCGCGCCGCCTCCTTCGACCGCGCCGACCGCATCGCGGTCCGCTTCGGCGAGGCGTACCTGAACAGGTTCCTCGGCACCGGCAAGGGCCCCGGCCCCGCCCTCTACGCCGCGTGGGCCCTCTACGACCTGCTGGTGTACCGCCGTATCCGCAAGGAACTCGGCGGTCGCCTGCGGTACGCGATCAGCGGCGGCTCCCCGCTCGACCGCGACCTCAACCTCTTCTTCTCCGCGGCCGGAATCATCATCTACGAGGGCTACGGCCTCACCGAGACGACAGCCGCCGCCACCGTCGTCCCACCGCTGAGGCCCCGCCCCGGCACGGTCGGCCTCCCGGTACCCGGCACCACGATCCGCATCGCCGACGACGGTGAGGTGCTCATCAAGGGCGGGGTGGTCTTCGGCGCGTACTGGAACAACCCGGCGGCCACCGACGCCGTACTGCAGGACGAGTGGTTCGCGACCGGCGACCTGGGCGCGCTCGACGAGGACGGCTATCTCACCATCACCGGCCGCAAGAAGGACATCCTCGTCACCAACGGCGGCAAGAACGTCTCCCCGGCCGTCCTGGAGGACCGCCTGCGCAGCCGCGCCCCGATCGGCCAGTGCCTGGTCGTCGGCGACAACCGCCCCTTCGTCGCCGCCCTGATCACCCTCGACCCGGAGGCCGTCGCCCACTGGCTGGCGGTCCGCAAGCTCCCCGCCGACACCCCGCTCGCCGACCTCGTACGCGACCCACGCATGCGCGCAGACGTCCAGAAGGCCGTCGACCACGCCAACGAGGCCGTCTCCCGCGCCGAGTCGATCCGCGCCTTCGCCCTGGTCGAGGGCGAGTTCACCGAGGACAACGGCCTGCTCACCCCGTCCCTGAAGCTCAAACGGCACGTGGTGACCGCGGCCTACGCGGACGACATCGAGGCGCTCTACAAGAGGCCGAAGCCGCAGCAGTCGTAGCAGGAGAACCGGCTCTACGACACGCAAGAGCGGGCCGCCGAAGTGCTCGGCGGCCCGCTTCCGTGGTGCGTGGTGCTGAGGTCAGCTGCCCACGGCGCCGTTGCCCGACAGGACCGGGATGTTGTCCAGGATGTGCGACAGGGGCTCGTCGCCCTTCGCCTGGGTGGAGTTCTCGGTGCACTGCTGGTTCTGCGGGGCCGACAGGATCGGCACGTCCTGCAGGACGGTGACCGGCACGAGGCCGACGATCGAGGCGGCGTTCACCTTGGCGGGCAGGCCGACACAGGGCTTGTTCAGGGTGCCCTGGACGAGGGAGAGCTGGGGGCTCATGTCGCCCTTGGTCTCCTGGTTGCCGTACTTCTGCTCGGCGCCGTTGCCCTGGGTGGTGGTGACGCCGTCGTCGTTGCCGATGGCCATCGCCGGGGTGGCGACAGCGCCGGTGGCACCGGCGAGGGAGGCGGCAACAGCCGCGGTCGCCCACAGCTTCTTCATGTTCAAACCCTTTCGGAGGACGGACTCCCGTTGCGGAGCCGCGCGATGATCAACTGAGTGATGGCTGGTTTGGTTGCGGCCTTTGCCCCATATGGAGCAATAAGTCGGCTCGCTCGCGAGCGAGCTTCCCCAGGAGGGGACGCGGTGGGTGGTCGTGAGCTCCGTGGACGACACCCATGAAACTCCGGAAGTCGACCGGCAGAAGACCGTCGATGCCGGCGCGCGGCACAGGCATAAGCGCGGCTGGGAATCCCGCGGCAGGATATTCAATTCCTTCTTCGTCACGCGGAGAAGGTAAGCCAACGGGCCGCCGAGAATTCGGCGGCCCGCTGTGCGCGTCCGCGAATCAGCTGCCCGCGGAGCCGTTGCCCGACAGGACCGGGATGTTGTCCAGGATGTGCGACAGGGGCTCGTCGCCCTTCGCCTGGGTGGAGTTCTCGGTGCACTGCTGGTTCTGCGGCGCGGAGAGGATCGGCACGTCCTGCGCGACGGTGACCGGCACGACGCCGACCAGCGAGGCCAGGTTCGCCTTGGCGGGCAGGCCGATGCAGGGCTTGTTCAGCGAACCCTGGATGAGCGCCATCTGCGGGCTCATGTTGCCGTACGTGGCCTGGTTGCCGTAGACCTGCTCGGCGCCGTTGCCGTTCGTCGTGGTGACGCCGTTGTCGTTACCGATCGCCATCGCCGGGGCGGCGACGGCAGCCGAGGCTCCGACGACGGAAGCGGCGACAGCCGCAGCAGCCATAACCTTCTTGATCACTTGCGTGGTCCCTTCTGGAGTAACCCCGTCCACCGGAGCGACCTGAACAACTGGCGCCGGGCCGCATGGTTGCTCCGATTCACTCCAATGGCCCAGATGAATCCAACCGGGTGAAGCCTCGCAACCAATCCGGCCGACCTCTGTTGATGGGGGAGCAGGAATTGTGTCTCTGCCAGGAAAGGACCGCAGAAATGCTCAAGAAGGCAATGGCTGCGACGGCTGTCGCGGCTTCCGTCGTCGGCGTCTCGGCGACGGCCGCCCCGCAGGCGCTGGCCATCGGCAACGACAACGGCGTCACCAGCGTTGACGGGAACGGTGCCCAGCAGATCTACGGCAACGCCAAGACCGCCGGCGACATGAGCCCCCAGCTCGGGCTCGCCCAGGGCGACCTGAACAAGCTCTGTGTCGGTCTGCCGGTCAAGGCGAACCTCGCCTCGATCGTCGGCGTCGTGCCGGTCACCGTCCTCCAGGACGTGCCGATCCTCTCGGCCCCGCAGAACCAGCAGTGCACCGAGAACTCCACCCAGGCCAAGGGTGACGAGCCGCTGTCGCACATCGCGGACAACATCCCGGTGCTGTCGGGCAACGGCGCCATCGGCAGCTGACCGTACGACCCCCAGTGGCCCGGGCGGCTCGCCGGAATTTTCCGTGCGGGTCGCCCGGACTGCTTCCAAAAGCTGTCTCCCCTTGAAGAGAAGCGTTTCTTCGTCGGTACGGCCATCGCGTCAATTCGGTGCGGACGATCGAGTGAATTGTCAGATGTCGCGCGTTCCTCAGTTTCTTCCGGTGTCTATCCCTCGTTTTACATCCTGCAGGTCATGGTGCGAGCCGCCCAAGCTGTGCTCGCTCGGTTTCGACCGTCATAGGGCATGACCGCAGAGAAGGGAACGTTCATGAAGAAGAGCGCTGCTGTTGTCGCTGGTGCGATCATGGCCCTCGGTATGGCCGCCCCGGCCTTCGCCGACGCCGGTGCCGAGGGCGCCGCCATCGGTTCGCCGGGTGTCCTCTCGGGCAACGTGGTCCAGGTTCCGGTGCACATCCCCGTCAACGTGTGCGGCAACTCGATCGACGTGATCGGCCTGCTGAACCCGGCGTTCGGCAACACCTGCGTCAACGACTGACGACGTAACGCACCAGCCGTTCCGGCTGTGTCACGGCCGGCCTTGGACACTTTTCTGTTCCAAGGCCGGCTTTTTTTCCCACTTCTTCAAGCAGGAAGACAACGAGATTGCGACAGACCCTGGGTAAGGGAATGGTCGCGGCGGCCGCCGCGACAAGCATTCTGTCCCTGTGTGGCAGCCCCGCCATGGCCGACGCGTACACCGGCGGCACTGCCAAGGATTCGCCGGGCGTCCTGTCCGGCAACAGCCTCGAAGTCCCGATCGACGCACCGGTCAACGCCTGTGGCGACTCCGTCGACGGGGTGGCCGGGTTCAACCCGACGTTCGGCAACTCCTGTGCCGGCGGCACGGAATCGCACCGGCACAGCGAGCACACCGAGCGCCACCGCTGGACCGAGCCGTCGTACGGCGACTCCGACGACGACTCGGGCTACGGCTCCGGGGACGATTCGGGGTACGGCTACGTCGAGCACTCCGGCTATGGGTCCGGGGACCACTCGGGCTACGGCTCCGGCGATCACTCGGGTTACGGCTCCGGTGACCACTCGGGCTATGGCTCCGGTGACTCGGGCCACGGCAAACCGGACTGCGAGGAGACGCCGCCGCCTCCGCACGGTGGGGACCACACCCCGCCTCCCACGGGCGGCGACCACACTCCGCCGCCGCCCACGGGTGGAGACCACACGCCTCCGCCTCCCACAGGTGGGGAGCACACGCCCCCTCCGCCCACGGGTGGGGACCACACCCCGCCTCCGACCGGTGGGAACCACACTCCGCCGCCGCCCACCGGTGGAGACCACACACCCCCGCCGCCCACTGGCGGGAACCACACCCCTCCGCCCACGGGTGGGGACCACACCCCGCCGCCCACCGGCGGGAACCACACCCCACCTCCCACGGGCGGCGACCACACGCCTCCGCCCGGTGGTGGGAGCCACACCCCGCCGCCCGTCCTGGCGCACACCGGCAGTGAGGCCATGTTGGCCACTTCGGCCGTCAGCGCCGCGTTGATCGCGGGCGGCACGATCCTCTACCGACGAGGCCGAGCCGCGGCCCGTAGGTGATGCACACGGGGTGCCGGACGTCACCGCCCGGCACACCCGCATCACCCGCGCTGTCAGCGTCGTACGAAATCCAGTGCACCCCGTCGCCCCGGCGCCGGGATCATGCCGCCGCGTGGCTCCGAGTGCAGCCGGCGTCGGACTCCCCGCACCAGTGCGCCCGCCGTGTACGTGGCGCCGTGCACGAAGCGCATCGCCGGGCCGAAGCCCGAGGCCGTCACCAGGCCCGCCATGAAGAGGCCGGGGTGCGAGGACTCGAAGTCGCGGCCGACCTCCGGGGAACCGTCGCCCACCGTGGCCAGGGACCCCCTCAACTCACTTGAGAGCAGCCCGAGTCGGGCGGTCGTCGCCTTGAACCCCGTTGCCGCGATGACGTGTTCGGTGTCCAGGGTCCGCGTCCCGCCCGCCCGGCTCACCGTCTCCAGGCGTACCCCGCCCGGCACCACGTCGGCCGCCGCGACCTCGTGGCCGAGCAGCACCTCGACCGTCGGTTCGACCCGGTCCCGTACCCACCAGGCGCCCGCCGGGCCGAGGGCCGTGGTCGCGATCCTGGCCCGGGTCGACTCCGGGAGGCGGTGGAAGAGGCCGGGGCGCTCGGAGTAGAACCAGTTGCGCCAGCCGGGGCCCAGGCCGCTGTGCGGGGAGCGGGCCTCCCGCCACCACGGGCGTTCCCACGCCGGCGGTACGTCGTTCCAGTGCAGCTCGTCGGCGCGTGCCAACACCCGTACCCGCGTGCCCTGTTCGGCGAGCAGCGCCGCGGTCTCCAGTGCCGCCTGGCCGCCGCCGATCACCGTGACGTCCTTGCCGCGGAAGTCGTCCAGCGCGCTGTGGTGGCTGCTGTGCGAGACGAGCGACCGGCCCAACCCCCGTAGCGCGGACGGGATTTCGACGAACGGCATGACGCCGATCGCGAGGGCGACGGTGCGGGCATGCAGCACCGTGCCGTCGTCGGTCACCGCCTCGAAGCCGCCAGGCACCGGTGCGATCCGCTCCACCGTCCGTTCGTCCACCTCGGGCACGGCGTTGCGCGCGAACCACAGGCCGTACTCGGCGAACATCTCGACGGGGATCGGCTCCCCGTGCCGGGCCTCCACGCCCTGGCCCGCGCAGTACACGTCGAGCGGCCAACGTCCTTCAGGGTCCGACAAGTTGGAGGCCCACGGCTCCGACTTGAGGAACATGCCCCGGGGCATGTGGTCGCGCCAGGACGCCATCGGTCGGCCGAAGACGCGCAGGTTCAGCCCGGCGGACGCGGCGTGGGACGCGATGGACAGGCCGTACGGGCCCGCGCCCACCACCAGCAGGTCGTACATCAGCAGCTGCTCGCTTTCTCGTCATCGGTCAACTCGGTCAACTTGGTCAACTCGGCTGGTTCGGCAGGTCCGTTGGGGAGACTCTCGCCCGCCTGCCGGACCACCCGCGCCTCCGTCGTACGCACCGGGGCCGTGCTGCCCAGCCGCTCCCGCACCTTGCGCAGCACATGCCCGCACCACAGCCCCCACATCGCCCGGCCCGGCGCCCGGTCGTCCGGCGCGTACCAGGCCAGCTCGCGTCCGGCCGGCGCCGGTCGCAGCGCACTGAGCGGCGCGTAGTTCTCCACCACGAACGAACGGCCCGGCCGCGGCGCCCCGTCCGGCAGCGGACGGTGGGTCAGATCCAGGTGCAGGGCGCGTACGACGTCCAGGCCCGCGCTGTCGGCGAACAGCCGGAACTGGGCGCCGGGCCGCGGGTTGAAGTCGAGGAGGTGGTAGCGGCCGGTCGAGCCGCAGCGGCGGAAGTCCAGGTCGAAGATGCCGCGGTAGCCGAGTTCGGTGGTGAGGCGCTCGGCCAGCTCCTGCACCTGCGCGTTGGGCGTCCAACGGCCCACCGCCGTCAGGCCCGCGCCGCGCGGCCAGGCGCGCTGCTTGCGGCCGGGGCCACCGCCGCGTACGGCTCCGGAGCGGTCGACGTAGCCGTGGAAGAACCAGTCGCGGTCGTGCCCCGACGGCAGGAACGCCTGCAACAGCAGCCGGCTGCCCGCCTCCTCGGCGCGCAGATACAGCTCGCGCGCCTCCTGCGCGCTGTGCACCACCACCGTGCTGCGCAGTCCGGTCCCGGCCGGCACCAGCCACGGCCGGCTCCACTTCGCGACCACCGGCAGCCCCAGTTGCCAGGCGGCACTGGCCGCCTGCGCCGGGCTCTCCGGGACCAGGGTCACCGGATGCGGGATGTCCGCGCTCGCGCACACGGCGGCCAGTTCCGCCTTGTCGGCGACCCGTTCGGGCAGCGCGCCGGGCTGCTGCGGCAGCAGATAGGAGGGCGCGAGTTCGTCCCGCAGCCGGCCGACCGCGACGGCGCTCGCGTCGTCCATCGGGATCAGTACGGCGGGACGCGCGATCCGCGCGGCCACCCGGCGCAGCGTGACGGCGATCTCGGCGGGAGTCGCGCCGGGTGGCGGCGGGGGATGCATCTGGCAGACAAAACGGGAGCTGCGCACGGGACTTCCGGCGGAATCGGCGACCACATGCACCTCCACCCCCGCCCGGCCGAGCGAACGCACGGCCCCCAGCGTTCCGTGGTGAAAGGGATTCCGGTCGACCCGCAACAGAACTGCGGGGACACGGACATCGAGCAGCGACACGGACTGTTTCCTTCGGTTCGATTCACCCGTGCGGGCGATAGGGGAACTCGGAAGCCGTAACGGCGGTGGCGTAATTCATATTCATATGACTGAGTGTCAGTAGAAGGAAAAGCAAAGTCGGAACGGAGTACGACAGTGGAGAGAGGAGCAGGCATGGCCCCACAGCAGCGACGGTCCCGGACCGCCCGGCTGGCCTTCATCGCGGCTACGGTCGCCGCGTCGGCGGCTTTCGCGTCGGGTCCCGGGTTCGCGGCGGGAACGGAGGTGGCGCGCGCCACCGATCCACCTGCTCCCGTGACCACCACACCCACGACTCCGGCCTTCGGTGCCTTCCTCGACTCCGGTGCCAGTGGTGTGGCCCGGATGGCGGCGCTGAGCAGCTGGCTGGGCGGCGCCGAACTGCGCGTCGGCCACACCTACCTGCCCGGCAACAACTGGAGCGACATCGAGGGCGCCCCCGGTCTCCTCGACGTATGGGCGGACTGGCGCACCGAGAAGTCCGACCGGATGCTCGTCCTCAACGTGCCGATGCAGGAGCACAACGAGGACGGGGTGTCCGACTGGCAGGTGCGGCGGCTGCTCCAGCAGGGCGCGGCCGGTCAGTTCGATCAGCACTTCAAGGCCCTCGCGCAGCGGCTGGTCGACCTGAAGGTGCCGGACACGGTGATCGTGCTCGGCTGGGAGATGAACGGCACCACGTACACCTCTCGTTGCGGGCCGGACCCGGAGGCCTGGAAGAAGTACTGGAACAGGATCGTCACCACGATGCGCTCGGTGCCGGGCCAGAAATTCCGGTTCGACTTCGACCCGAGCCGCGGCCGGGACGCCGTTCCCTGGACGCAGTGCTATCCGGGGGACGACACGGTCGACATCGTCGGAATGGATTCGTACGACCAGCCGTCCGGGCTGACGTTCGACGAGCAGGTGAAAGAGCCCTACGGACTTCAGGCACATGTGGACTTCGCCAAATCCCACGGCAAGCCCATTTCCTATCCTGAATGGGGACTCTTCCGAAACGGGGACAACGCGGAGTACATGAAGCGCATGCTCGCCTGGATGGACGAGCACAAGCCGCTGTACAACACGGTCACCGACTACTGCCCGCACGGTGTGTGGCAGTGCTCGCAGAACCCCAAGTCGTCCCAGGTCTACCGGTCGGTCCTGTTCGGCCGCACCGAGGACCCGACCCCGCAGCCGACCACACCCACGACACCCGTGACACCCACGACCCCGGTCACCCCGGAGCCGACCACGCCCACCACACCGCCCACCCCGACGCACCCGGCCAACTGCTCGCCGGTCGAGCTGGGCGACTGGGTGGAGTACTGGCTCGGCGGGAAGCTGTGTGTGAAGTTCGACTGGTGGCAGCGCGACCGCTGAAGCAGAGGTGGCGGCGGGCCGCTCACGGTCCGTCGCCACCGCGTTCCTTCCACTTCCGCACGATCGCCTTGCCCCGCCGGCGCGCGGCGACATCGCAGACGACCGCCGTCATCAGCGGCGCCGTGCGCCGCCGGGCCAGCAACAGCCTCTGGTTGACGACCGGTTCGGGCCGCCAGTGGTGCTTGTACGGCTCGTCGCCGCGCAGCAGGCTCAGCGTGCGGGGCTCGCCCGCGCCGGTGTGCTCGGCGCACGCGTCGAGCAGCATCACCGCCACGTCCGCCTTCCGCTCCCGCAACTGCGGATGCGCGCCGTAGAGATAGCCGCCCGCGAGCCGCCGCGACAACAGCGTCAGGTCTACGGCGACCACGTCCTCGTCGAGCCGGAACTCGGTGACGACGGCGTCGCCGGAGCGCACCATCGGCCCGACCGAGCGCACCAGGTGCTCGCAGAACCGGGTCTGGAGATGCTCGGACGTCACCTTCCGTCCCTGCCACTGGAGTTGGTGCAGCTCCAGCAGCCGCCGTAGCGCCGAGTCCACCCCGTCCGGATGTACGACGTGACGCTCGACGCCGAGTGCGGTCAGCTTGCGGAGTTTGGCGCGGACGCGTTGGGCCTTGGAGGAGGGGAGACGGGCGACCAGGTCGGCCATCGGTACGGCGGGCAGTTCCAGGCACAGCGAGTCGTGGACGCGGCGGCGGGGGCCGCGCCAGCGGTCGTAGACGCGCTCGACCGCGCCGCCGGGGCGTACCTCGCGGAAGTCGATCAGCGCGGTGCGGGCGGCGGACGCGAGGCCCTCCGTCAGGGCGGCGACGGCCGGGTCGCCGTGGTCGTCGTCCAGCAGGACGTCCCCGTAGTCGGAGATCGCGCCGCCGAGCGGGACCAGTGAGGGAACCGGACTCCGTACGAGCATCAGGGGTGCGGCGGCGACGAGTTCGCGGCCGTCGCGGACAACGAGCAGGCGCAGGCGGCCCGTTCGGCCGTACGACAGCCACCAGGAGTGCAGCCAGGCGTGGGACTGGAACGGGGTCGCCGCGCCGCACTTCTGGTACAGCCGGCCCCACGCCGGGGCGAGTTCGGCGAACTCCTGGGCGTCGGTGACGAGTTCGGTCGAGTACACCGGTGTCACAGGACGTCGGCCGCGGTGGCCGGGCTGGGCACGGAGGCCGGGCGGCCGGTCTCCTCGGGGGTCCGGCGCGGTCGTACGAGCAGCAGCAGGCCGCCGAGGAGACCGCCCGCGCTCGCGCCGACCAGGCCGGTCACCGCGGCCGAGGCCGAGGAGGGCCCGGCCGGCTTGATGGCGCGGGCGAAGCTCTGGAGCTCGACGTGGGTGGAGTCCTTGGAGTCGTTCGCGTGCACGGTCAGCGAGCGGGACACGGCGTTGGCCATGTCGGCGGCGAGGTCGGCGCGCGAGGAGGTGGCCGTGACGGCGACCATCGGCGCGTCCGGCGAGGTCGCCGTCTGCACGCTCGACTGGAGCGTCTTCACCGGCACGCCCGCCCACACCTGCGCGTCCCCGAGCACCGCGAGCTGCGTGGCGACCCGGCCGTAGGCCTGCGCGAAGCCGAGCGCGGTCGACGAGTCGGCCTTGTCGGTCGGTACGGCGATGACGTAGCTGGTGGCCGTGTACGTCGGCGGCTTGGCGATGCCGTACACACCGCCGAGCAGTCCGCCGGTCACGGCGCCGGCCGCGAGGAGGGACCAGGCCGGGAGGGCTTTCGCGCGGCTGAGGGGGAGGTGCTGTCGGATCTCGGTCATGAGGAACTGGCTCCCTGGGGTGCGGGGGACGGCGACGAGGTGGAGACCGCGGCCGCGTACACGTCCATGAGTTGGGCGGCGCTGCGGGTGATGCAGTAGTGGTGGGCGGCGTCCGGGGCGGTGCGCGGACGCGGGCCCTGCGCGCGGGCCGCCGCCAGCGCGCGGGCGAAGACGTCGGGGCCACCCTGGACCTGCCGGGCGGCGGACGCGGCCTGCGGGGGGAGGTCCTCGATGGCGGGGCAGGACGCGTAGAGCACGGGCAGCCCGGACGCCAGTCCCTCTACGACCGCCAGGCCGAAGGCCTCCTCGGGGGACGGCGAGGCGAGCAGGTCCATGGCGGCGGTGAGGGAGGGCAGGTCGGGGCCCGGTGAGCCGTCGGGTGTGTAGGGGCGTTCGCCGGTGAACAGGACCCGGTCGGCGACTCCGTAGTCGTGGGCCGTACGACGCAGGAGGTTCTCCTCGGTGCCGCCGCCGACCAGCAACAGCCAGTAGTCGTCCGGGAGTTGGGCCAGGGCGCGGATCAGGACGTCGAAGCGTTTGCCGGCGGCGAGGCGGCCGATGCCGCCGACGACGTACGCGCCCTCGGGCAGGCCGAGCCGTTGGCGGGTGCGCAGGCGCTGGACCGGGTCGAAGCGGAAGCGGGCCAAGTCGATGCCGTTGGGGACCACTTCGATGCGCGGGCCGGGCACACCCCACTGCTTCAGGCGTTCGGCGACCGTGGGGGAGACGGCGACCGTGGAGCGGCCCAGGCGCTCGCTGGCGAGGTACAGGGCGCGGACCCCGGTGCTGAGAGCGCGGCCCTCCATCTGTGAGTCGCCCAGGGAGTGTTCGGTGGCGACGACCGCCTTCACGCCCGCGATCCGGGCGGCGAGGCGGCCGTAGACGCAGGCGCGGTAGAGGTGGGTGTGGACGAGGTCGTAGCGGCCGGTGCGGATGATCCTGACCAGGCGGGGGAGGGCGGTCAGATCGCGGTTGCCGGTCATGCCGAGGTGGTGGACGCGTACCCCGTCGGCGGTCAGGCCGTCGGCGACCGCGCCCGGGTTGGTGAGCGTCACGACGTCGCAGTCGACCGGCAAGTGCCGGATGAGCAGCCGCAGTTGCTGCTCGGCACCGCCGACGCCGAGCCCGGTGATGATGTGCAGGGCCTTCATGCGAGCCCCTCCACCGGGCGGCGGCGCAGGCGGTGCAGCCGGTACTTGAGGAAGAGGCGTACGGCGGTGTCGTTCTGGCCGATGTGGACGCGGGGGAGGGCGTGGAGGCCGTTGAGGTCGCCGGGGTCGATGGCGCAGGCGTAGGTGTAACCGGCCTCGCGTACGGCGTCCATGGCGCGGGCGTCGATCGTGCCGTAGGGGTAACAGAAGCCACTGACCGGGGAGTTGAGCAACTCCTGTAGCCGGGAACGGCTTTCGGTGACCTCGGCCCTCAGCGTGGCGTCGTCCGCCTTCGTGAGGTCGACGTGGGTCAGGCCGTGCGAGCCGATCTCCACGCCCTCGGCGGCGGCTCGGCGGATGCCGTCCGCGGTGAGGAGGGGTTTGCGCGGGCCCAGTGGGTCCCAGGCGTTGTCGCCGCCGAGCCTGCCGGGGAGGACGAAGAGGGTGGCGCCGCAGTCCCAACGGGTCAGTACGGGAAGGGCGTTGGTGACGAAATCGGCGTAGCCGTCGTCGAAGGTGAGGCCGACCAGGCCCTGCCCCTTGCCCCGGGCGCGGGCGGCGAGCAGGTCGGCCATGGACACGCCTCGCAGACCACGCCCGCGCAGCCAACTCAGCTGCTGTTCAAGGCGGTCGGGGGTGACCGTGATGCGATAGGGATCGTCGGAGCAGTCGCCTACGGAGTGGTACATCGCCACCCACGGGACCGGGCCCGTGACGCGTCTGCCGGTGGTCGGGGAATCAACGGGAGCGGCCATGGATGAGCCTTCGTGTGACGGAGCGTACGGTTTCCAGTGCGGGTGCGAAGCCCTGGGCGCCCAGGGCCCAGCCGAGCAGGACGAAGACGACGGTGACGGTCGTGCAGCCGACGGCGAGACCGAGCAGCGGTGAGGGCAGCGCGCGGGCGGCGAACGCCCCCGCGATCGTCGCGACCACGGCCGCGCGCACCGGCCGGCTCAGCTCGATCAGGACCTGCCGGGTGCGGATCGGGACACTGCGGGGGCCCGAACCGCACAGCAGGAGTACGGCGGTGAAGGTGATGCCGGTGGCGTTGGCGACGGCGATGCCGAGGACGCCCCAGGGGCCGACCGCGCAGGCGCCGATCCAGGAGGTCACGACGATGCCGGCGGCCATCGCGCCGACCGGATACCAGGTGGGGCGGCCCGCCGAGAAGTAGGAGCGGACCAGGACGCCGACCAGGGTCTGGCCGAGCAGTCCCAGGGCGTACACCCGCATGACGTCGGCGGTCGCCGCGGTGTCATGGGCGGTGAACGCGCCCCGCTGGAAGAGGAGTTGGATGATCTGCGGGGCGCACGCGATCACCGTGGCGGCGCCGAGCAGTACGAGGCAGGCGGCGAGCGCGAGGTCCCGCTCCACCCGGTTGCGGGCCTTCTCCGTGTCACCCTCGGCGAGCGCCCGCGCGACCACCGGGAAGGTGACCGTGCACAGCATCAGCGAGAGCACCATCGGCATCTGGGCGACCTTCTGCGCGTAGTTCAGATGCGAGATGGCGCCGGCCGGGAGGTGGGAGGCGAGGAAGCGTTCGATGAGGACCTGGGACTGGCGGCAGAGTGCGAAGAGCAGCACGGTGGCCATCAGGGCGACGTTCATCGGGCGGGCCTCGGCGGGGCCGGTGTCCGCGTCCGGGGTGGTGGGCTTGGGCTTGTGGCTCGTCAACTGCCGCCACAGTGCCGGGACTTGGGTCAGCACCATCAGGAAGCCGCCGGCTGCCACACCGAGGGCCGCCGAGCGTACGCCCCAGTGGGCGCCGAAGGCGTACATCCCCGCGATGATGCCGATGTTGTACGCCACGTAGATCGCCGCCGGGGCCACGAAGCGGCGGTGGGCGCGGAGGGCTGCGCTGCAGTAGCCGGCCAGGCCGAAGCTCAGGACGCAGGTCGCGGTGATGCGGGTGCAGCTGATGGCGAGGGCGGGGTTGGGCAGGCCGGGGGCGAGGGCCTCGACCAGGTAGGGGGCTGCTGCGATGAACAGCGCCGATACCGCGATGAACGCCAGCGTGAGGCGGGGGAGGGTGGCTTTTACCAGGGCGCGGACCGGGTCGCCGGGGGCGCCTTGCGCTCTGCGGGCCAAGGCCATGCTGAATGCCGGGATCAGGGCGAAGGCGAGGCCGTCCTCGATCAGGAGGGTGGCGGCGAATTCGGGGATGGTCCAGGCGACGAGGAAGGCGTCTGTTTCGCTGCCGGCGCCGAAGAGGCGGGCGAGGGACTGGTCTCTGGCGAGGCCTAGGAGAGAGCCGGTGATCGAGAGGACGGCGGTGATCAGGGCGGCTTTGGCGAGGAAGCGGCGAGATTCTGGGGCGGGGGCGTCTTCGGAGGTGCGGGCCGGTGGCAGTAGGGGGGTGGTGTCGGTGGTTGTTTGGGTGCTGCGCCGTGGGGGCTGGTCGCGCAGTTCCCCGCGCCCCTTTAGGGGGTTGGTGTTGGCCTGTGTCGGGGGTGTCTCGTGGGTGTCGTGCCCCGCGGCGGAGCCGCTGATTGATACAGTCCCGCGCCCCTTTAGGGGGTTGGTGTTGGCCTGTGTCGGGGGTGTCTCGTGAGTGTCGCGCCCCGCGGCGGAGCCGGTGATCGATACAGCCCCGCGCCCCTTTGGGGGGTTGTCCTGCTCTGCGTTGCCCGTCACCGTCATCGGGCCAGAACCCCTTCGGCGCTCGCCCGCGCCGGAGTCGTCGCCGCTGGCTGCTCCTCCGTGCTCGCGCCCACCAAGGACCACCACGCCGCCAACCCGAAGACCACTGCGGTCAGGACCGTCGACGGGCCGCCGATGTCGGCGTACATGAAGTCGATCAACTGCCAGGCCAGGAGGCCGGTGGAGACCAACGCGCAGTCCAGGCCGGGGAGTTCGGCGCGGTGGACTCGGAACAGGCCCCGCAACGCGCACACCAGCAGGGCCAGCCAGCTGCCTGCGAGGGTGAGGAGGCCGAGCAGGCCCTGTTCGCTGAGGACCAGGAGGTACATGTTGTGGGGGGAGAGCAGGGGTTGTTTCAGGAAGGCCGCGCCGGCGCCCTCCGTGTCGCTGCCCGAGGACAACGCCAACGAGGCGTTGCCGTCTCGGTGTTCGGGGAAGCCCTTCAAGCCGACGCCGGTCAGCGGGTGTTCGCGCCACATGGCCGTCGCCGCCGCCCACATCGTGTAGCGGTCGATCACCGACTGGTCGGGGGCGTCGGTGACTTGGGTGATGCTGCTGATCCGCTCCTGGAGCATCGCCGTACCGACGCCGAAGCCGCCTACCAGGACCACGCCCGCCGCCGTCACCGCCGCGGCCACCTTCAGCGCGCGGCGCAGTCCGGCCAGGGCCAGCTGGATCGCGCAGGTCGCCGCCGTCGCGATCCACGCGCCTCGGCTGAAGGAGAGGGCGAGAGGCAGCAGCAGGGCGAACACGCAACTTGCCGCAACTGCCCGTTGCCGTGCGTCATTTCGGCCCAGGGCCAGGGCCAGCGCGCAGATCAGGCCGAACGACACGACCGTCGCCATGCCCATCACGTCGGTCGGTCCGAAGGTGCCCACGGCGCGGATGTCCTCGCCCTGGTACGAGGCGCCGGTCGCGGTGACGTACTGCTTGACGCCGATCGCGCCCTGCCAGACCGCGAGTGCGACGAACGACCAGGCCAGGACGCGGAAGTCGCGGCGGTCGCGGATCAGCAGCACGACCGCCGCCGGGACGAGTACGAAGATCTGTAGGTAGCGGCCCAGGCCGCTGAGTCCGGCGCCCGGTGAGGACGCTCCCATCGCGGCGATCGACAGGCCCAGGACCGGAAGTCCCAAGACCGCTACGGCAGTTGGGGTCAGGGGGCGGCGGCGGTCGCGCAGCAGCCGGATACCGCAGTACAGCACCACCAGCCCGGAGACCGCGTCGGCCGGACCCGCGCCGCCCGCGCCCGGGGCGAGCGGCAGGCCGAGCAGGGCGATCACGGCGATGACCGGCAGGACCGGGGCGTACGTGCGCAGGCGGTGGTTCACGGCTCAGCTCCCCGTCGGACGTACGAGCGCGGTCGCGGTGCGGGCGAGGATGCAGATGTCCTGCCACAGCGACCAGTTGTCGATGTACGCGTTGTCGAACCGGCAGCGGTCCTCGATCGAGGTGTCGCCACGCAGCCCGTGGATCTGGGCGAGGCCGGTGATGCCGGTCTGCATCCGGTGGCGGGCCGCGTAGCCGGGGTAGGTCTGGCTGAACTGTGCGACGAAGTACGGGCGTTCGGGCCGCGGGCCGACCAGGCTCATATCGCCCCGGAACACGTTCCAGAGCTGGAGCAGTTCGTCCAGCGAGGTCTGGCGCAGGAAGCGGCAGAAGCGGCTCATCTGCGGCTCGCGCGCGACGCTCCAGCGGGTCGCCGCCTCGTGCTCGTCGACCGGGCGGTGCGTGCGGAACTTCAGCAGGGTGAAGGGGCGGCCGTCCTTGCCGATGCGCTCCTGGTGGAAGACGACGCCGGGTCCGTCGGTGAGGCGCAGTACCGCCGCGCACACCAGCAGCAAGGGGCTGACCAGGAGGAGCAGCGTCCCGGACACCAGCACGTCCAGCGCCCGCTTGCCGAGACTGCCCGATCGCCGCGAGCCCAACTCCAGCCGCCTGCAGGCGAATCCGGCTAGCTGGTCGCGCATCTCGTACGAGGGCGAGTCGGCGTCGACCTCCCAGACCACGCAGCCCGACTCCGCCAACGCCCGCAGCAGCGGCCCGCGTTCGGACCGTACGGAGGGATGCACGGTGAGGACGGCCCGGACGCCGTTCTGGATGAGGGCGCGCTCGACCTCCTCGCCGGTGGTCAGTACGGGCAACCCCTCGGTGCCGTCCGGGTGTTCGGCGACGATGCCGACCGGCTCGATCCCGCACTTCGGGTGCCGTAGCACCGCTGCCGCCACGCGTTGCGCGGTCGCCGCCGGGCCGATCACGAGGGCGGTGCGAGGGCGGTTGAGGAGTGCCTTGCGGCGGCGCCGGTGCACCGCGCCGCGGGTCGCGCAACTGGCCGCCGTCTGGAGGGCGAAGCCCAGGAGCAGGGTGCGCGGGGAGAGGGCGCGGTCGGGGGCGTACGCCGCGGTGAGGGCGCCGAGGGCGAGCCAGGCGACGGCGATCCGGCCGCAGACGGCGGGCAGTTCGTCCAGGACGCGCGGTACGGCCCGGGGAAGGTGCGGGCGCAGCAGCATCGACCCGGCGATCAGCAGGGCCACCAGGAGCGGCCGGCGCCGGCTGCCGGTGAGTGCGAGGGCGCCCACCAGGGCGGCGGCGAGGTCCGCGCCGAGCAGCGGCAGTGGTGAGGTCGGCCGCGCGGGCGGTCTGCGGACCGGGAACCGGAAACCGCCGCCGGTGCTGCGGGGGATGACCGAGACGTTCGAGAATCCGTGGTCCCGTGGCTGTCCGCCGGGGGAGGGGACGGTGCTTTCCGCAGTCACGAGTGGATGGACTCCCTGCACTCGGTGGGCACGACGGACGTGTCCTTTTCTTTCGCCTCCGGGGCGCCGCCGAGCAGATCGCGATAGACCCCCGCGACCGCTTCGGCGGTGTGCCGCACGTCGTGCGTGGACAGGACGTACCGGTGCCCCTGGTGGCCGAGGGACTCGCGCAGCAGTGGGTCGAGGAGCAGCTCGGCGACGGCCCCCGACAGCACCGCCGGATTCTCGGCGGGGACCAGACAGCGGGGGGCGAGACCGGCCGGCAGACTCTCGCGGGCGCCGGCCACGTCCGTGACGACGACGGGCCGCCCGCAGGCCATCGCCTCCAGCGGGGCCAGCGCCATGCCCTCCCAGCGCGAGGGCAGGACCACCAGATCGGCGGCCTGGTACCAGGGCACGGGATCGGCGACGGCCCCCGCGAACAGCACGGAATCCGGGGCGAGTTCGCGCAGTGCGGCACGGTCGGGCCCATCGCCCACGAGCACCAGCCGCGCCGCCGGCACCCTCCGGACCACCTCGTCCCACGCCGCCAGCAGGACGTCCTGGCCCTTCTGCCGGCACAGCCGCCCGAGGCACACCACCAGCGGCGCCGCCGGATCGACCCCGGCGAGCTGCTCGATCCCGGCCCGTACGGTGTCCACGGCGGCCGGGTGGAAGCGCTCGGTGTCGATCCCGTTGGGGATCACGCTCCAGCGGCCCCGGACACCGGCCCGCAGCCCGGTCGTACGCTCCGCCTCGCTCACGCACACCATCCGGGTGGCCCACCGCGCACCCCAGCGCTCCCAGCCGACGGCGAGCGTGGCGGTGACCCCGCCGACCGCCTCGAACGACCAGGCGTGCGGCTGGAACACGGTCGGGATCCGCCCCCGCACGGCGAGCCGCCCGGCCAGACCGGCCTTAGCGCTGTGCGCGTGCACCAGATCGGGCCGCACCTCTTCGACCACTTGGGCCAGCCGCCGTACCTCGGAGACGAGTGCCGGACCCGGCGACCGGGTCGCCTCCCACAGCCGTACGTCCGCGCCGAGCGCCCGGACCCCGTCCGCGAGGCTGCCGCCGTCGGGGCAGGCGACCGTGACGTCCAGGCCGGACGCGAGTTGAGCCCGCGTCAGATCCGTGACGACACGGGCGACCCCGCCGTCCACGGGCTGGGCGAGGTGCAGGACCCGTGGTCGAAGGTCGGTTGCTGGCTGGTGCATTGCGCGGTTTCCTCGCTCACGGGTGGCGCTCGGGACTGCGGGCGGGAACGCGCCTCACTGCTGGGCGTCGACGGCGACGAAGAGCGCCCCGAACCACGCCGCGTCCCGCTGGGAAACGAGCCGGAAGGCCAGCTGGTCACCGCCGGGCCGCAGCGCCTTACCGAGATCGAACACATCGGAGTCGTAGCCGAGCGTGTTCGCATACGCGGGCGCACGCTCCGCAGGCGCCGCCCCCGGGTCGCTGATCGTGGAATTCAGTACGTCGTCACGGGGATTGGCACCGTCACCGAGCGCGGTGGCGTTCGTACGACCGGTCGAGAGAGTGAGCGAATCTCCGGTACGGCCGCGATCTCCGTCGTACGCCACCACGCCCGCGCGTCCCCCGGCGTGCGCGGGCACACGCACCCCGCGCATGCGGATCTCCGCGCCGGTCCGGGAGCCCACCGTGTCGAAGCCGTCCCACAACGCCAGCCGGCGCAGCGGCTCCTGCGGCTTCTCGTACGCCACGACGAGCGTCCAGCCGCCCCAGGCACCTGCCGCCGACTTCCCCATCGCCACATTGACCTGGGCCACGGTGTAGAGGCCCGAACCACTCTCCCGGACCAGCTCGGTGACATCGGCCGAGGCCTGGAACGCGTCCGCGCCGCCCGCCACCCGGTGCCCTACGACCGTGTCAGCGAGCACCGCCTTGTAGTCGCCGCCGGGCTCCGCGATCAGCACCCGCCCGTTGTCCTTGGGCGGCTTCTGCTCACCCACGCGGAGGTTGCCGCCCCAGTACAGCCGCGCGTACGTGGCCCGGGCACCCTCGGGCAACCGGACCTCCGCGCGGGAGGAGTTGTACGTGTTGGGGTCGCGGTCGACGTCGACGTAGAACATGTCGAAGTCGCCGTTGACGGCGGCCTGTCCCTCTCTTACGGCAGGGCAGGCGGCCGAGTCCTGGCGGCAGCTGATGGAGGTGTTGGCCGCGCGGACGATGCCGCCGTGCTGGAGCGCGTGATAGCGCTGGGCGAAGGGGACGCGCTGCGCCTCGGGGGTGGGTGCGGCGGACGCTCCGGAGGCGGCCGGGGCCCAGATCGTGGCGAGGGCGAGGATGCCCACCGACGCCCGGCGCAGCAGCGGGCCCAGGGAATTGCGCATGACCGGTGGTGCCCTTTCGGGAAGTACGGCCCCTATATGCGATTTGCTGGCTATAGGGGTACTTCGGGAGGTGCGCAACTCTAGTGGCTATCCGTATTAATCCGGCGAAACGTGACAAGTGTGTCGGAATGGTGAAGTTCGGCCCTGTGGGACATCACCCCATTGGCGGCACAACCCCGGTGGGCGCCGCGCGTTGACACAGCGCCGGGCATCCCCGCCCGGGTGTTTGTTTCAACCCCAAGGAGCACCTCTCCATGTCGCGTATCGCGAAGGGCCTGGTCCTGACCTCCGTTGCCGCCGCCGCCATGGCGGGCACCGCCGGCATCGCCGCCGCCGACAGCGACGCGCACGGCGCTGCCGCCCACTCCCCGGGCGTGCTGTCGGGCAACGTCGTCCAGGTTCCGGTTCACATCCCGGTCAACGTCTGCGGCAACACCGTCAACGTCATCGGCCTGCTGAACCCCGCCTTCGGCAACACCTGCGTCAACGACTGACGTCCGCGCGCATCACTTCGGCCGGCCGTTCTCCCGTGGTGTCTCCACGGGGGGACGGCCGGTCGGCGTTCGGCGGTGTTGCCCCGAATGGGCGGTAGCGGTTCCGGTCCGGCGCTTCGGTCTTGACATGGCCCTCACCAGGCACGACGTCGACCGTACGGCTGACGGGCGGTCACCCGGTGCGTCCGACCGGTTGCAGATGGTGGTGAGCGCTTTCACGGTGGGCTCAAGATCCGAAGCACCACCGAAAGGAATCACCCATGCGTGGTCTGCCCGCACGGCGCGTCGCGTCCTCCGTGCTCTGTGCCACTGTCCTGATCGGAATCGCCGGCCCCGCGGCCGTCGCGGCCGACAACGACTCGGCGCGGAAGCACGTCCACGCCGCGTCGAGCGCGCCGGTCCCCAACGCTGACGCACTGCTCGCCCCGGTCAAGAGCCTCGGCGACCTCGGCAGCGTGCTCACCCCCGTCACCGACCTGTTGACCCAGGCGCTCAAGGCCGACAACGGCCAGCTCTCCGCCGACCAGGCGAAGACGCTGGGCGACGCGGTCACCGCGGCCGTCGCCAAGATCACCGCGGCGGCGCCGGCCGCTCCGGCTGTTCCGGCGGCCCCGGCTGTTCCGGCGACGCCTGCGTTGCCTGCGACTCCCGCTCTGCCCGCGACTCCCGCCCTGCCCTCGCTCAAGAGCGGCGACGACTCCAAGGCCAAGGCGGCGCCCGCCGACCTCGCCGGTGACGCCCTCGCCTCCCTGCAGAAGGCGGTCGCCACCCTGCTCGCCGCCGTCACCTCCGGCAATGTCAGTGCCGTCGTCCCGGCGGTCACCGGCGTGGTGACGGGCCTTGTCAACGTGGTCGCGGCCACGCTGCTGGGCGGCGGGCTGCCCGCGCCGAGCCTGCCCGGTCTGCCCGCGCTGCCGTCGCTGCCGTCGACGTCCGCGCTTCCGGCGGTTCCGGCAGTGCCGGCCGTGTGACGCGAGCATCGTAGAAAGGCCGTTGGGCCGATCCTTTCCGGGACCGGCCCAACGGCCTTTTCATATGAGGATGAGAAACGCCGATGAGACACCCGCTGCATTCGGGTGGGCAGCAGAAACTTTCTGCTCACGGGGTTTCCGCCCCGGCCGGAACTCGTTACACACGGCGACAGAATTCCCTCTGGTGACATGAGTTGCCGAAGAAAGGAACACGATGAAGTCCCTGAAGGCTGCCGCTGTCGTTGCCGGGTCCCTCGCCATCGCCGGTGCCGCCGCGCCCGCGTTCGCCTACGGCCCCGCCGACGTGACGCCCACCAGCCTCACCGGCGCCGTCAACACCCTCACCAGTGGTCAGCTCCAGCCCGCCGACGTGATGCCGCTGCAGCACCAGTCGGACGCGCTCGACACCGAGAACAAGGGCTCCGCGCTCAACACCGTCAAGGGTGCGACCGCCGCGCTGAACCAGCACAACCCGCTGCTCGGCGGTCTGCCGCTGCAGAGCTGAGTTTCTCCGGTGGTGTTCGAGGGGCGTCGCGAGGCGTCCCTCGTTCGTGTGGCGGGGCGCCCGCACCATCGGCCGGACGGGTGAGAACGCGGCCGGCGGCCTCGCGGCCCGTCGATAAGGTCGCGCGGTGACCTCAACCTCAAGCGAACCGCGCCCCTTCCGCGTCGCCGACCTCGGCACCCTCGTCGTCCTGGCCTGGAGCGGCGAGGCCCCCGACGGGGACATGCCCTACCTCCTCGCCTACACCCTGGGGGACGCCGCGGACGGCCCCGAGGCCGCCAGTGCCGCCGTGGAACGGCTGCTGACCGACAACGGCCTCCCGGTCGGCGGCAACATCGTCGACGGCGCCACCAAGCCCAGCCTGCCGATCACCATGCTCGTCGAGTCCGGGCAGGCCGTCCTCAACATGCCGCAGCTCAACGCCCAGTGCGTGCCTCCGCCGGAGTGGCTCGCGGCGGTCGGCGAACGCGGCTTCGCCTACCTCGTGTTCACCACCCGCCCGTGGCCCGACGCCGAGCCCGGCAAGCCCGTCACCCCCGAGGCGCTGGCCGAGTTCGCCGGCTCCGAGGACACCCTGAACGCCGCCGCGCACGTCATCCTGCCCGCCCGCAGCCTGCGCGGCTGACGAGCCGGACAGCGGGCCCGGAACAATGATTCCGGCCCGCTGATGGGAATTCTGGAAAAGCTGACTACTGCGGCACTCGGGGGAATCTTGAACTGTTGTCCTTCCCAAGGTCGTTACCCGGTCAGCACACAGAGCTCCGAATTCCGAAAGGGACCGTACTCACGATGAAGTCGACCACCCGAGGAACCATCGCCGCCGTCATCACGGCCGTGGCGGCCGCGACCGGCGCCGCCGTCGCGACCCCCGCCGCCGCGATCGGCACGGTCCCCGTGCCCGTGCCGCTGGAGGGTGCGGAGAGCGCCCTCGGCATGGAACTCCCCAAGCTGGGCGGGGAGGTGCCGGTGCCCATGCCGGGCTCGCCCGAGGGCCCGCGGTACGTCGAGGGCCGGCTCATCCCGGAGCGGGTGCTGCCCCAACTCCCGGTGCACGGTGGGCTGCCCGGTGCGAACCTGCGCGCACCGCTGCCGCACGTCCTCGGTGACGGCTTCGACCACCTCGGTGTCAGCACCCCCGCCTCCGACCTGCGCACGATGGCCCCGGGCCTGGCGCTGGACGTGCCGCTGACCCCGCCCAACCCCGACAACTTCGGCCTCCCGGACCTGAAGGCGCCCCAACTGGGCGTCCTGGCCCCGGTGCTGCAGACCGTGCCGGGCGCGGACCTGGTCACGGGGGCCGGTCTTTAGGCCGTAGCGCCGGAATGGACTAGGCCCTGTCGTCACATTCCCGTCGTCGCCCGGAGGGCGGCCGCGCGGCGTCAGGTGCGTGCTCTCGGTGTGCCGGGCGTAGACCCTCGTACTGGACGTACTTGGGTCTGCGCCCGGTGCGGCGAGAGTGCGTGCATGGCGTCGCGAGGCAGGCGGGAATTTGACGACAGGGCCTAGGGCCCGGGTGGCGCGACCCGGGCCCTTCCGTTCACCCCGGAGCACTACGAACGGTGACCGTACGGGGTGCCGGACGGTTAGCCCCTCGGACGATGCGTACCGGACGAGGGAGTTGGGCCATGAGCGTGAGCGTCGGTGGAGTGCCGGTGGGCGGGGAGGCGTTGAGCCCGGTGAGACCGGGGCCGGTGCGCAGGACGCGGCGGGAAGCGCTGCGCGGGGTGTTCGGTGCCGCGGTCGCCGTGGCGCTCGTGCCCGTCGTCGCCGCCTCCCGGCCCACGCGCTCCGGTGCGGACCCCAAGGACACGGCCTTCGACGAGACGTACCGGGGCCGCCGTATCCACGGCGTGCTGAAGGACGGCTGGCAGGTGACCGTGGACGGTCGGCCGCTGCATCTGATGCGCCGTGCCGACGGCACCTGGCTGAGCATGGTCGACCACTACCGCTCGTATCCCACGGCGCTGGAGGCGACCCGCGCGGCCGTCGACGAGCTGGCCCCCGGCCGGGAGCTGCGCGAGGCGGACGGGCCGATGCGGCAGATGCACATGGGGGGAGACCATGGCGTACACGCGTAAGGACGTCAGCACGCTCACCGCCGCCGAGAGGCGACGGTTCGTGGCGGCGCTCCTGGAGATCAAACGGCGGGGCGAGTACGACGAGTTCGTGCGCACGCACATCGAGTACTTCGTGCCCGACGGGGAGTACGGACTGCGCTCGGCGCACATGGCGCCCTCCTTCCTGCCCTGGCACCGGCAGTTCCTGCTGGACCTGGAGCGGGCCCTGCGCCGGGTCGACTCCTCGGTGACGGTGCCCTATTGGGACTGGACGCGGGACCGCTCAGCGACCGCCCTGCCCTGGACCAAGGACCTGCTCGGCGGCACCGGGCGGCGCTCCGACCACCAGGTGACGACCGGGCCGTTCGCCTACGCGGCGGGCAACTGGAAGATCACGGAGAACATCACCGACGAGCCGTACCTCACAAGGGACTTGGGCCGGGCCGGCGCCCCGATCGTGCTGCCGACGAAGCGCGATCTGGACGGGGCGCTCGCCGACCCGGTCTACGACACGTCGCCCTGGGACTCGACCTCCCGCACGGGGTTCCGCAACCGGCTCGAAGGGTGGGGCACCGGGTCGGGCAGCGCGTCCTGGCGCAACCACAACCGGGTCCACAAGTGGGTCGGGGGCGTGATGCTCGGCGGCGCGTCCGTCAACGACCCGGTGTTCTGGCTGCACCACGCCTTCATCGACCTGCAGTGGTCGCGCTGGCAGAACAAGCACCGCGGCGCCCGCTATCTGCCGGCGAAGCCGCCGGGGCCGGGTGACGACCAGGAGGGGCGGGTCGTGGCACGGCAGGAGCGGATGCCGCCGTGGGACGTGACGCCGGAGCAGCTGGAGGACGTCGGCGCGATCTACCGGTACGCCTGACCGGCCGTGGACATGTGGATACGGGGAGAGCCCCGGCGCCTGAGGTGCCGGGGCTCTTCGCGTACGTCCGTCCGCGCGTGCGGTCGAATCAGTGGCCGTAGCCGTTGCCGCCGTAGCCCGGGCCGGGGTGGCCGGGGTGCTCGTGGCCGCTCACGTTGGCGCAGGTGTTGCCGAAGGCCGGGTTCAGCAGGCCGATCACGCTGACGGTGTTGCCGCAGACGTTGACCGGGATGTGGACCGGGACCTGCACGACGTTGCCCGACAGGACGCCGGGCGAACCGACGGCCGCACCCTGCGCGCCCGCGTCCGCCATGGCCAGACCGGCACCGCCGAGCGCCACGGCACCCGTGCCGAGCGCGACGACGGCTGCCTTCGCGATGCGAGACATCACGTTCTCCTTTGGTTCGGTGAGTGCGACGGCACGACTCGCCACCGCACTTCGGGTTCAACGCGGCGGCGCATGGCTGGTAACGGCGACAGCGCGGGGATCACCCTTTGTGAACACGACTTCGAGCGCCGGGAGTGGATGTTCGACGGCCGGAAATTCGGTGCCCTCGGAGGGTGGGCGTCGATTAGCCTCCGGACATGGCAACCGACCAACTGCTCCGTCTGTTCGCCGAGCAGAACCGAGTGCGCGCCTTTGCGGCGGTGGCCCTGGGCGCGGAGACCATCGAGCAGGTCGCCGAGGTGGCGGGCCTGACCCCGAAGGGCACGGCCGTCGCCCTGCTCAAGCTGCGCGAACAGGGCGTGGTGAAGACCATGGACGACGGCGAGCTGCGCGTCGACTACGACCTTTTCAAGAAGCTCGCCCGACAGGGCGGCGAGCCCGTCGAGGACGGCCCGGTCACCGGCGACGAACACACCGACATGATCCTGCGGACCTTCGTCCGGGGCGGCCGGCTGATCCGCCTCCCCGCCCAGTGGACCCGCAAGCAGGTCGTGCTCCAGCACATCGCCGAGCAGACCTTCGCGCCCGGCGTCGAGTACCCCGAGCGCACCGTCAACGAGAAGCTGCGCGCCTGGTGCGACGAGGGCGAGGTCGACCATGTGACGCTCCGCCGCTACCTGGTGGATCTGCACCACCTGCGCCGGAGCGAGGGCGTCTACCGGCTGTCGACGACAGCGGCGTGACGGGCGCGCTCTACGGCAGCTGCCGTACGGGCGAACCCGCCAGGTAGGCCCGGATGTTCTCGACGGCCTGGCCGTAGTACGTCGTGTAGTTGGCGTGCGACACATAGCCGAGGTGGGGTGTCGCGAGCAGCCGTGGTGCCGTGCGCATCGGGTGGTCGGCGGGGAGGGGCTCGCTGTCGAAGACGTCGAGGCCGGCTCCCGCGATGCGGCCCTCGTGCAGTGCGGCGAGCAGGGCGTCCTGGTCGACGATCGCCGCGCGCGAGGTGTTGATCAGGTACGCGGTCGGTTTGAGGAGGGCGAGTTCGGCGGGGCCGAGGAGACCGCGGGTGCGGTCGCCGAGCGCCAGGTGGACCGAGACGAAGTCGCTGTCCGCGAGCAACTGCTCCTTGGATTGGGCGAGTTGTGCGCCGACTTCGTCCGCGCGTTCCTTCGTGAGGTTCTCGCTCCACGCCGTGACGCGCATGCCGAAGGCCAGGCCCACCTGTGCGACGCGGCTGCCGATCTTGCCGAGGCCCAGCAGTCCGAGGGTGCGGCCGTGCAGGTCGGCGCCGACCGTCTGCTGCCAAGGGCCGCCGTTGCGAAGGGAGTTGCTCTCCTCGACGATCCCGCGGGCCAGGCCAAGCAGCAGTGCCCAGGTCAGTTCGACGGGCGGGGTCGAGGAGCTGGCCGTACCGCACACGGTGACGCCCTGCGCCTCGGCGGCGGCGTAGTCGATGACCGTGTTGCGCATGCCGGAGGCGACGAGCAGCTTCAGGCGGGGGAGGCGGGCGAGGAGCGAGGCGGGGAAGGGGACGCGTTCGCGCAGGGTGACGACGATGTCGGCGGTGGCGAGGGCGGCGGCCAACTCGCCCTCGCCGTCGAGGTGTTCACGCAGGCTCACGACCTCCACGGTGTCCTCGACCGGCGACCAGTCGGCCAGTTCGGTCGCCACGTTCTGATAGTCGTCGAGGACAACACAGTGCAGGGGCACGGTGGTTCGGTTCCTTCTGTCGAGTACCGGGTCCGGCTCCCGGTGATCGACCGGAACGCTACTCCTTTGCGAGCGAGAGCGAGTTGGCCGTGCGGGTCGGCTTCCCCAGGGCCCAGAAGAGGACGCCGAGGAGGACGAAGACGGCGAGCGGTACGGCCTCGGTGAGGAGGTACTTCCAGCGCTCGTCGTAACTCCAGCCGTCCGGCAGGTAGTTGGCGCCGAACCAGTGGTCGCCGGCCCCGGGGGCGATCAGCTGCACGCTGGCGAACAGGATCAGCACGGTGAGGACCACGCTGATCGTGCGGGGGAAGGGCGCCTTGTAGGGGCGGGGGACGTCCGGGGCCTTGCGGCGGAGCACCGCGAGGGCCGGGAAGATGCCCAGGTAGCTGATGAGCGTGGTGGAGATGGCCAGGCCGAGGACCGCGCCGAAGAGCTTGGCCGCGCTGCCGTTGGTGAGCTGGTGGGCCAGGACCAGGACGAGGGTGGAGACCAGCCCGCTGAGGATGTTGACCCGTACCGGTGTGCCGAACCGGCTGGAGATGACGCCGAGGAAGCGGGGCGCGGCGCCGTCGTAGCCGGAGACGGCGAGGGCGCGGTCGGAGCCCATGACCCAGGTGACGCCGGAGGACAGGACCGTGAGGATGAACAGGACCGCGGCGATGTCCCCGAGCACCGTGCCGGCGCCGCTGCTGGTGACGGTGCCGTCGGCGGCCACGTCACCGCCGTAGACGGTGAAGACCTGGCGGATCGCGTCGAGGAAGCCGCCGAGGCCGGTGATGGCCTTGACCGGGAGGACCAGCAGGATGCCGAGGATGGGGAGGGCGTAGAGGAGTACGGCGAGGGCGGCGCTGCGGAAGATCGCGAACGGGACGTCCTTCTGGGCGTCGGTCATCTCGTCGCCCGCGGTGTTGGGCAGCTCGAAGCCGACGTAGTTGAACATCAGGACGGGCACGAGGCCGACGAAGCCCGCGTACGTCGGGGAGAAGTCGCCGGGGCCGAAGCCGTGCAGGCCGTGCTTGATGCCGTAGATGACGACCGTGAGCGTGAAGAAGCCGAGGAGGGCGAAGCGGCTCCAGGCGCCGATGGTGGGGATCCACTTGCCGACGTCGAAGGAGAGGATCGCGGCGAGGACGCCCACCCAGATGAAGACCAGGGCGAAGACGTAGAAGGCCGGGGTGCTCAGGTCCTTGCCGTCGTTGAAGAAGGTCGTGAAGGCGGTGACGGCGGCGACGGCGAGGGTGCCGCCGAGCCAGACCGGGTTGGTGATCCAGTACAGGAAGTTGTTGACGGCGCCCGCGAGGCGGCCGAAGGCCCGGCTGGTCCAGATGTAGGGGCCGCCCTCCTCCGGGAACGCGGCGCCGAGCTCGGCGGTCAGCAGCGCGGAGGGGATGAAGAACACCGCGGCCAGCACGATGAGCCAGGTGAACGCCTCGGCGCCCTCCTTGGAAATGGTGCCGATCGTGTCGACGCCGACGATCGTGCAGAGGAGGAAGAAGAGGATGTCGAAACGGCCGAAGTGCTTGCGCAGCTTCTGCCGCTCCGCCTGTGCTGCGGCCGGCGCGGCCGGCTCGGGGGCGATCTGACCAGCGGCCACCGGGGCTCCTGCGGGTTCGGGGAGGGGGCGGGGAAGGGGGACGGGGATGGGGAGGGGCGGGTTTCGGCCAATGATCCGTCGCCCTTGTGAAATCCCACAAGCATTCGGGGGCCAGTCGTGACCATTACGTATCCATCGGGGCGTAACGGAAACCGGGGTGAAACACGGAGGCCGATTTGATTCCCTGGGTGGCGGGGCTCACGGCTTGCGTGCCATACCGCCCCATATCAACGGTTCGGGGCGAGCGGACGGTGGGACGGGGGCGTCGGGACGCCAGTCGTCCAGGGGGACGAGGCCCGGCCGTTGAAGGGTGAAGTCGGCGAAGAACTGCCGGAGTTGATCGGCCGTGCGGAGCTGGCCGCGCCCTGTTTCGCCCTGGTAGAGGCGGAACAGTGTGGTGGCGCCGGTGGGATCGCCGTCGGACACCAGGGAGTTGAGGGCGAGTGCGCTGCCCGGGGCCAGACGTTCACGGAGGGCGGCGAACTGGGCCGCGGTGGCCGGCGTCTCGGGCAGGAAGTGGACGACGCCGGAGACGATGACGCCCAGCGGAGCGGTGAGGTCGATCAGGGTGTGCAGGTCGGGGTGGTCGAGGACGGATGCCATGTCCTGTACGTCGCCCAGGAGCAGGACGGATCGTCCGGGTTCCAGCAGGGGCCTGCCCTCGGCGAGGACGACGGGGTCGTTGTCGACGTAGACGACCTTGGTGTCGGGGTGGTGGCGGGCGGCGACCTCGTGCACGTTGTCCTGGGTGGGCAGGCCGGCCCCCAGGTCGAGGAACTGGGTGATGCCCTCGGCGGTCATGGCGGCCACGACTCGCACCAGCCAGCGGCGCATGGCGCGGGCCAGCAGGGGTGCTTGGGGGCTGGCGGCGGTGATGCGTCGGGCGGCTGCGCGGTCGGCGGGGTGGTGCGTGTGGCCGCCGAGGAAGTAGTCGTAGATCCGGGCGACGTTCGGCACGTTGGGCACGTTGGGCTCGATACCGGGTGAAGCGTCCGGCTCGTCGGCCATGAGTGATCACCTTTCGCTCAACGGGCTTCCAACGAGCTCCGCCACGCGGGGAGTTCGAGGGGCACGACTTGGCAGGACGCCATCTTCTGCCCAACCGTCCGGGGTGGGGAAGACGGCGGCCGGTGGTCAGCGATGCCGGGGTGACTGATCGGTCCCTGGGGCGGAGTGCTCGGCGTCGGCGGCGTGGAGGACCTCGCGGATCAGCAGGTCGAGGTCGGCTGTGGTGGTGCGGTAGTTGCACAGGGCGGCGCGTAGGACGGTGCGGCCGTGGACGGCGACGGTGGCGAGGTAGGCGCGTCCGTTGTCCTGGACGCGGCGGGCGACGCGGGTGTGGAGGGCATCCGGGTCGCCCCCGTAGGGGTCGGTGATCCGGAAGCAGGCGACCGGCCACGGGCCGCCGGCCAGCAGGTGGAGCCGGGGTTCGGCGGTGATCCGTTCGCGCAGCTCGTCGGCGAGGGCCAGGTAGTGCTCGATCAGGCCGGTGACGCCGTCGCGGCCCAGGTGGTGCAGGGTGGCCCAGAGGGCGAGGGCTCGGGTGCCGGGGCGGGTCAGCTCGATCGTCGCGTGGGACAGCCAGGGCAGGGCGTCCGGTTCGCCGGCGGTGAGGTAGGAGGCCTGGTGGGCGAAGGCCGTGTGCAGGTGCTCGGGGTCCGGGACCAGCAGCGCCCCGCACCCCACCGGCACGCTCAGGGTTTTGTGCGGGTCCACGGTCAGGGAGTCGATGCCGCCGACGCCCGCGTAGTGGGGTGCCAGGGCCGGCACGGCGGCGCCGAGTCCGCCCCAGGCCCCGTCCGCGTGGTGCCACATCCCGGCGCTCCGGCACAGGTCCGTGACCGGTTCGAGCGGGTCCACGGCGCCGGTGGCGGTGGTGCCGAGTGTGGTGACGGTGCAGAAGGGCAGCAGGCCCGCGTCCAGGTCGGCGGTGACCGCGGCGCGCAGGGCGGCGGGGTCCAGCCGGTCGTGCGGGTCGGCGGTGATGGGGCGCAGCCGATGGGCGGGCAGGCCGATGCAGGCGGCTGCCTTGGCGACGGACATGTGTGCCTGGGCGCTGTAGTACAGGGTGAGACGGGCGTGGTCGCGGTCGAAGGCGGGGCCGTCGGCGGAGCCGCGCCGGGTGAGGAACCAGGTGCGGGCGGTGGCCAGGGCGAGCAGGTTGGCCATGGAGCCGCCGCTGGTCAGTACCCCGCCCGCGCTGTCGGGCAGGCCCGCGAGGTCGGCGAGCATGCGTACGGTGCCGCGTTCCAGGTCCATCAGGGCGTTCTCGCCCATGCCGCAGGTCGCGTTGACGGCGCAGGCCAGCAGGTCGGCGACGATCCCGGCGGGCGCGGGCGGCGAGTTGACCCAGGCGAAGAACGCGGGGTGCCCGTTTCCGGTCGGGTACGGGGCGATCTCGTCGCGTACGAAGTCCAACACTCCGCCCAACTCCCCGCCCCGCTCCCGGAGTTGTCCCGCACGCAGCCGGGACCGCAGCTGGGCGGGCAACGGACGGGCGACCGGGCCGTGCGGCAGTTCGCTCAGGTACCGGGCGGCCCACTCGGCCGCCGCCACGAGTTCGTCCCACAGTACCTTCGCGTGGACCGCGGGCGCCTCCGGGGACGGACCGGACTCGCGGAACCGAGACGGGTCTTGGTCGTGCAAACGCTGAGCCATGGCGGGGTGTGGGGCCTCTCGTCGTCACAAGACCCCCTGGTCAGCGAAGTGAGGGCCATGATCGTAACGAGCGGCTGCATCGGCCGACACGTGTACCGGCGTAACTCGGCGAGGCCTCCCGGCGGACGAACTCGCAACGTGTGACGATGCCGAAGTTTGATCACGGAAATAGGGTGAACAGTCGCCCTGTGGCGGGGGCGTGATGGTGGTGTTCACCGCCGATGCCCAGGCGGGCCGGGGCAGTCGGGCTGTCCTGCGCCGCCGGGTGCGACCGCGCCGACGCTGCCGCCGTATGCGCGAGACGACTACGGCTTGGCCAAGCGTGCCGTGTAGTGGCCGAGGAACATGTCGACGCCGCCGGCGATCAGACGGTCGGTGAGGTCGTCGTCGATGGTCGTCCCGTAGGTGCTGAACACCAGGTGGGGGAAGGGCAGGAGCGAGTACAGCTGGAGGATGGCCACCTCGATGTCGGGGATGTCGAGCCTGCCCCGGTCCACCAGGCGGCGCAGGGCGTCGGCCACGGCGGGGTGGTGGCGCTCGGGTCCCGCCTGCTGCCAGGCGGCGCCGAGTTCGGGGAAGCGGTGCAGTTCGCGGCTGACGATGGTGCGCAGGGCGAGGACGTCGGGGTTGGCGCGGGTGGCGTGGACCCAGTCGCGGGCCGTGGCGGTGAGTGCCTCGCGCAGGTCCTCGGCCTCGGCCAGGCGGTCCAGTGAGGTGACGAGCGTGCCGGAGATCGGGGCGTCCAGCGAGTCCTTGACGACCTCGATGAACAGCGTCTCCTTGCTGGCGAAGTGGTTGTAGACGGTCGCCTTGGAGACGCCGGCAGCGGCGGCGATCGCATCCATGTTCACGTCGAACCCCTCGCGCAGGAACAGCTCGCGGGCCGCGGTGACGATGGCCCGCCGCTTGGCCTCGGCGCGCGGCCCGGAGGGGGGCTGCTTGAGGGCGGACGCGGCGTTCGCTGAGGTCATGTCCTCAGTTTACCGGGCAACTGAACTGAACGGTTGAGTTCAATTAAACTGAACCGTATAGTTCAGTTGAACCCTGCAGGGAGCCACCCGTCGTACCGAGGAGCCCCCATGAGCCATGTCCACCCCGCCCTTCATACGGACCACCCGCACACCCCGCCTCCTCCCCACCGCCGGCTTCTGCTGGCGCTGCTCTGCGTGGCGCAGTTCATGCTGATCCTGGACGTCACGGTTGTGAACGTCGCCCTGCCCGACATGGCCGCCGATCTCCACCTCGGCCGCGAGGCCCTCACCTGGGTCGTCACCTCGTACACCCTGTGTTTCGGCGGGCTGATGCTGCTCGGCGGCCGGCTGGCCGATGTGCTGGGCGCCCACCGCACCGTGCTCGCCGGGCTGGCGCTGTTCACGGCCGCGTCGCTCGTCACCGGCCTCGCCACGGGCGCGCCCATGCTGATGAGCGGACGCGTCCTGCAGGGCGTCGGCGCCGCGCTGCTGTCACCGGCGGCTCTGTCGATCGTCACCACCAGCTTCCACGGCGCGGAGCGGAACAAGGCGCTCGGTGTGTGGGCGGCACTCGGCGGCACCGGATCGGCAGCCGGTGTCCTGCTCGGCGGCGCCCTGACCGGCGGACCCGGCTGGCAGTGGGTGTTCTTCGTCAACGTCCCCGTCGGCGTCGCCGCCCTGGCCGCACTCCCCGCCGTGCTGCCGCGCCGCACGCCCCAGCCCTCCCGGCTCGACATACCCGGCGCCGTACTGGTCACCGCGGGCACCGCCGCACTCATCTACGGACTGGTGCGGGCGGGGGACGCGGGCTGGTCCGACATGACGGCCGTACTGCCGCTGCTCGGCGCCCTGGTCCTGTACGCGGGGTTCGCCGCCGCCGAGCGCGCGAGCCGGGTCCCGCTGATGGACCTGCGGATGTTCACCCGGCGCCCGGTGCTGGCCGGCGCGTTCCTGATGCTCGTGGCCACCGCGCTGCTCATCGGGTTCTTCTTCCTCGGCTCCGTCTACCTCCAACAGCTGCGCGGCTACGGCCCGTTCGCGACCGGTCTGCTCTTCCTGCCGGTTGCCGTGGCCACGGGCGTCGGGGCCCATCTGGGATCGCAGCTGGTCGGCCGGATCGGCAGCCTTACGACCGCGGTGGCCGGCCTGGTGCTCACGGCGGCCGGAACGGTGCCGCTGGCCTGGCTCCCGGCGGACGGCAGCGTGTACGCGAGGCTCCTGCCAGGCCTGGTCGTCGCCACGTTCGGCATCGGCCTCGTCTTCGTCACCGCCATCACCACCGCACTCGCCCTGGTCGCCCCGGAGGAGGCGGGACTTGCCTCCGGGGTCGTCAACACCTTCCACGAAATGGGTGGTTCGATCGGCGTCGCCGTACTGTCCACCGTCGCCGCCTCCGGCATCGAACACGGAGCGGTCGCGGGATTCACCCGCGCCTTCACCCTCAGCGCGATCACCGCCGCGACGAGCGCCCTGATCGCCCTCGTCCTCGTACCGCACAGCAAGCCGCAGACGACCGGCGGTCCGCACGCGCACTGACGTGCCCGCCCGGGCGCGGCCAATGCCTCGCCTGGGTGATCCGCCATGGTCGACGCGGCAGTTCCCCCTCCTCGAAGGCGTGGACCTCGTGCATGTGCCGGCCTCGGAGGAAGCCGCCCGGACGCAGGACCCGGGCGATTTCATCCATGATCGACCTGATCTCTGCCGTGGACAGGGCCAGTGGGTAGGGCGTCCCGGCCGCGCGGAGGACATCGGCGGCTGGGGGGGCTTCGGACGGCTCGTTGCCGTACATCTGCCGGGTGCAGGTCGCCTGCCTGTGCGGTGGTGGAGGGGCCGGTGCGGACACCGGCCCCTCCACCGACGAGAGTGTCAGTTCTTGCCGAGAAGCTTGTTCATCTCGGTGATCTCACCGGTCTGCGCGGTGATGATGTCGTCGGCCATGGCCGTTGCGGAGCCGTATTTGCCCTTGTTCTTCTCCGTCGTAGCCATGTTCACGGCGCCCTTGTGGTGTTCGATCATCATGGTCAGGAACATGGTGTCGAAGTCCGTGCCGGACGCCTTCTTCAGCATGTCCATGTGCGTGCTGTCCATCATTCCGGGCATGTCGGAGTGTGCTGAGTCGTCCATCCCGGACATCGACGAGGACATGTCCACACCCCAGGACTTGAGCCAGCCGTTCATGGTCTGGATCTCAGGGTCCTGAGCCTTCTCGATGCGTGCGGCGAGGTCTTTGACTTCGGCGGACGAGGCCCGGTCGGTGGCGAGTTTCGCCATCTCCAGGGCCTGCTGGTGGTGGGGGATCATGCCTTGGGCGAAGGAGACGTCCTGGGCGTTGTGTGCTCCGGCGGTGGCGTCGGCGCTCGCGGACGAGGAACCGTCGCCGCTGCTCGCGCTGTCACTGCCGTTGCCGCAGGCGGTGAGTATGAGGGCGGCGGTCAGAGCCGTAGCTGTGAGGGTGGCGCGGCGGGTCAGGGTACGGGTGTTGCGCATGCTGGAACTCCTGTTGTGCGAAAGGGATCTGGACGTGCTGACGCGCACCGCGTCGCCGTTCTGTGGACGCGGTGCGGGGTGGCGTCTAAATCCGCAGGAGTTGGAGTTCCGCCAGGGAGGGTGGTGCGCGTGCGCCGTCGGGGGCCGCAGCGGTGTACGAGCGCATGGCGTCGGCGCGTACGGGTTCGGCCACCGGGTCGGGAACGAGCGCGGGCATTGCCGGCGTGCCGTTCACCGCACCTGACACGCACTTCGAGTCGGCGTGCTGGAGATGGCCTCCGCCGCAGTCGCCGTCTCCGGGACAGGCACCGCCTTCGGGGCAGTCGTAAGGGGTGGTGACCGCTACTGCCGCCACATACCGCGTCCCGGCGCGTTCGTGCGCGTGCAGACCGCCGGTGGGAGCCAGACCATGCATGCCCAGCAGCCCGACCAGCACTCCGAGCACGAGCAGCGCCTGCCGTCGCCGCATGAGCGGTCGCGTGGGGCGCTGCTGCGGGCCGGTCATCGGATTCGTCCTCGGCGGGTGTGAGACGTCGGTTCAGTAATGGTGTCCGTTGTGCATACGGGAGTCGTGGTCTTCGTGTTCAGCGGGATCCGGTGAGCCGCCCATCAGTCGGAGCATGGCCGGGCCGCCGCTGCGCAGGAACCGTACGACCAGACTCGCGGCCAGCAGCAGGAAGGCGATGTTGAGCCAGGTCGTGTAGTTCCAGGTGATCCCGTCGTCGGGGATCTTGGCGTCGGCCTGGTCGGGGATCAGGCCCAGGCCGCCGAACGCGAACTCGACGATGTACCCGGCGACGGCCATCGCGGTGAAGAAGGTGACCAGCAGGAAGCCGGCCGTCCGGGCGCCGTAGTACTTCCGGTAGATGTTCAGGATCGGCAGGATCAGCAGGTCGGCGTAGATGAAGGCGATCACCCCGCCGAAACTGATGCCGCCCTTCCACAGCACCACCGCGAGGCGCATGTTGCCGATGGAGCAGACGAAGGTCGCGATGGCCACCAGGGGGCCGGTTCGGCCTTGCGCCACCGCGACGCCCTGCCCGTTAGCATGCCCCTGACCAGCAAAAACGCCCTCCCGGAGGGAGGGCGGATATGGGACGTACGCAGAGCGCCCCCGGCAGGACTCGAACCTGCGGCCAAGCGCTTAGAAGGCGCCTGCTCTATCCACTGAGCTACGGGGGCCGGGTGTGTGGCCTCGGTCGTGGTGTGCCCGGGTGTGGGCCGGTCCGTGACGTTGCCGGGGACAAGGATAGGGCTCCCGGGTCCTTGTCCCTGTTGCTTCCCCTCCGTGGCTCGATGTGGAGGTTCGGTGAAGCGGTCCTGATAATCGCAGGCAGGTACGAATCGTGCATCGCTTTTGGTGCCCCGCGCCACGGGTGTTGTGCACTCGTTATGCCTGGACTGTGCCCATGCCCCAGTCATCCCTTCCGTCCGTTGTGTTCTGTCGGCGCGCAGGCATGCTCATATGCTTCAGAATTCCCCCAAAATTGGGCATTCTTCACATGTGGTGACCTTGGACGTACGGCCTCAGCTGCTCGACGCACTCTCCGCCCTGCGCGACCGTGTCGCCGCCGCACGCTTCCCGCTGCCCCTTGCGGGGGCTCCACGCGCGCGTGCCAACCGCGACGAACTGCTCGCCCAGCTCGACGACTATCTGGTGCCCCGCCTCAAAGAACCCGAAGCGCCCCTGCTGGCCGTCGTCGGCGGCTCCACCGGCGCGGGCAAGTCGACGCTCGTCAACTCCCTTGTCGGGCGCCGGGTCAGCGAGGCCGGCGTGCTGCGGCCGACGACCCGCACACCGGTGCTGGTCTGCCATCCGGAGGACCATCACTGGTTCAGCGGGATGCGGGTACTGCCCGACCTCACGCGCGTGTGGGTGCCCGATCAGGACCCGGGGGACGAACTGCTCCTCCCCGGTGAGGACGGCATGCGTGTGCTGCGGATCGAGACCGCCGACACCCTCCCGCGCGGAATCGCCCTCCTGGACGCGCCCGACATCGACTCCCTGGTCGCCGACAACCGGGTGCTGGCCGCCGAACTGATCTGCGCGGCCGACATCTGGGTCATGGTCACCACGGCCGCCCGCTACGCCGACGCCGTGCCCTGGCACCTGCTGCGCACGGCCAAGGAGCACAACGCGACCCTGGTGACCGTCCTCGACCGGGTGCCCCACCAGGTGGTGTCCGAGGTGTCGCGACAGTACGGCGCCCTGCTCGCCAAGGCCGGCCTCGGCGACGTGCCCCGCTTCACGGTGCCCGAACTGCCCGAATCCGCCTGGGGTGGGGGACTACTTCCGGCCAGTGCCGTGGCGACACTGCGGAGTTGGCTCGTGCAGCAGGCCCAGGACCCGGGGGCCCGGCATCAGGCGATGGCGCGTACGGCCTACGGCGTCCTCGACTCGCTCAAGTCGCGGATGCCCGAACTGGCCGGCGCCGCCGCCGCCCAGTACGCGGCGGCACTGCGGCTCACGGCCGCCGTCGACGTGGCGTACGACAGCGAGCACGCGCGTGTGCGGGGGCGGTTGCAGGCCGGGGCGGTGCTCGCCGGGGACGCGTTGAAGCGCTGGCGCGCCTTCCCGCTCGACTGCTCCGCCGGTGAACTGCTCGACGCCCTCGCGGAGAGCCTCGCCGCCCTCCTGCTGTGCGCGGTCACGGCCGCCGACGAGCGCGTCGACGACGCCTGGCGGCGCGAACCGGCCGCCGGTGCCCCCGAACTCACCGCCCGCGATCCCTCGCTGGAGAGCGCCGAACACCGGATCGGGATGGCCGTACGGCGGTGGCGGCGCGAGCTGGAGGAGTACGCCGAGGAAGAGGTGAGCGACCTCGACCGGAGCATCGCGCCCGCTCCCGAGGTCGTCGCCGCTCTGGTCGCCACCGCGCTGCTGGGCGGTCGCCGGGCCCGGTCCGCGGGTGAGGGGCTCGCCGAGCGGATCGGAGCCCACGGCGCGCTGCGGCTGCGCGACCGCGCCGGGCGGCTCCTCAACGACCACCTGGACCGCGTCATGCACACCGAGCGCGAACGACGGCTCGCCCCGCTCGACGCCCTCGACGTGCACCCCGAACCCCAGTCCGAACTCATCGCCGCGCTGTCCGTACTGCAGAAGGAGAGGTGACCGGTGACTGCCGTCACTGACCAGGACCACACGGACGAACACACGGACGAGACGGATCACGCCGATCCCTCCCCTGTGGAGGGCGGTTCAGAGGGACTCTCCGGAAACCGCTCTCCCGTGGACGACACGGAGGAAGCGGAGGAAGTGGGTGACCTGGAGGGCACCGACGACCACGCGCGCGTGCCGACCGACGCCGGCACCTCCAGTCCCACGGACACCTCCGGTCGTACGGAATCCAAGGCGTCCGCAGACCTCACGGACCCCACGGACCCCGAGGAATCGGCCGGCTCCTGGGACGACGGGCTGATCGCGCGGCGGGTCAACGAGACCACCGCGGCGCAGCAGGCCGCCGCCATGGAGATCAGGGCCTCCCGTGCACAGGCCGCGCACACCTCCCATGTCGCGCACGCCCCGGCCCCGTTGGCGTACGACGGGCCGCTACGGTCCCGTCTCGACGCGCTGCGGGAACTGGTCGGTCTCTCCCGGACCCGGCTCGACAGCGGGACCCTCGCCGAGGCGGGGCGGGTGCTCGACGAGGCGGCGGCGCGGCGCAGGCTCTCCGGGCAGCACACCGTCGTCGCCATCGCGGGCGCCACCGGCAGCGGCAAGTCGCAGCTCTTCAACGCGCTCGCCGGAGTGGCCATTTCGGAGACGGGCGTACGACGGCCCACCACCGCCGCGCCCATCGCGTGCAGTTGGAGTGATGGCGCGGCCACTCTCATCGACCGGCTCGGCATCCCGGGACGGCTGCGCCGGCGCCCCCTGCAGAGCGCCGAGATGGAGGCCCAGTTGCGCGGGCTCGTCCTGATCGACCTGCCCGACCACGACTCGGCGGCCGTGGCGCACCGCGAGCAGGTGGACCGGGTGCTGGCGCTGGTGGATGCGGTGATCTGGGTCGTGGACCCGGAGAAGTACGCCGACGCGATCCTTCATGAGCGTTATCTGCGGCCGATGGCGGGCCACGCGGAGGTCATGTTCGTCGTCCTCAACCAGATCGACCGGCTCCCCGGGGAGGCCGCCGACCAGGTCCTCGACGATCTGCGGCGGCTGCTCGACGAGGACGGGATCGCCCTGGGGGAGTACGGCGAACCCGGCGCGACCGTGCTCTCCCTGTCCGCGCTCACCGGGGACGGCATCCCGGAACTGCGGGAGGTTCTGGGCCAGTTCGTGGCGGATCGTGGAGCCGCGGCACGGCGAATTTCGGCCGATGTCGACGCGGCGGCCTGGCGGCTGCGGCCCGTCTACGCCACGGGGCGGCGCACCGGGCTCAGCGAGGAGGCACGGGACGAGTTCGCTGCGCGGCTCGCGGACTCGGTGGGTGCCACCGCGGCGGGCGAGGCGGCCGAACGCGCCTGGCTGCGCAACGCCAACCGCGCCTGCGGCACGCCCTGGCTGCGGCTGTGGCGCTGGTACAACGACCGGCGCGAGCCTGCCACCGGCCGACTGCTGCTCCGTGCGCAGGCGGACGAGGAGGCCACGGCACGCCAGCGCGTCGAACAGGCGGTCCGTACGGTCGCCGACCGGGCCTCTGGCGGGCTGCCGGCGCCGTGGGCGCAGGCGGTGCGGGAGGCGGCCGTACGCGGGTCGCAGGGGCTGCCCGAGGCACTGGACGAGCTGGCGGCGCGGGCCGGGCTGCCCGTGGGGCGGCCACCGCGGCCGGGCTGGTGGCCGGCGGCCGTACTGGCGCAGGCGTCGATGACGATCCTCCAAGTCGTGGGCGGGCTGTGGCTGTTGGGCCAGATCATCGGGTTCATGGCACCGAATCTCGGGGTGCCGGTGCTGCTGATGGTGGCGGGCATCATCGGCGGCCCGCTCGTCGAGTGGAGCTGCCGGATGGCGGCCCGCGGCCCCGCCCGGCGCTACGGCCTCGACGCCGAGCGGCGACTGCGGGAGGCGGCGGCGGGGTGCGGTCGGGCGCGGGTGCTCGATCCGCTGGCCGCCGAGTTGCTGCGGTACCGGGAGGTGCGGGAGCAGTACGGGCGGGTCACGGGGGCGGGCGTCGGGACCGGGTGAACTGCGGTCCGAACGTCGTTCCCTCGTCCGGGTGATGAGGTTTTCCACAGGTGGGCGGTGGTCCACAGCGCTCAGCGGGCTCGGCTCGGCGGAGGCAGTCTGACTGCAGCCGTACGGGACGGGCCCGTACGCGTTTCCGCCCGGCCTGCGCGGCCGGGTCAGGGAGGGATGCGCGATGAACGAGACCATGGTCTGCGCGGTCGGCAACGTGGCGACACAGCCGGTGTACCGGGATCTGGCGGCGGGGCCGTCGGCGCGGTTCCGGCTGGCGGTGACCGCGCGTTACTGGGACCGCGAGAAGAACACGTGGACGGACGGACACACCAACTTCTTCACGGTGTGGGCCAACCGGCAGCTGGCCACGAACGTGTCGGCGTCGCTGACGGTCGGTGACCCCGTCGTCGTCCAGGGCCGGTTGAAAGTGCGGACGGAAGTGCGTGAGGGACAGCCGAACTGGTCCTCGGCGGACATCGACGCCGTGGCGATCGGCCACGACCTGGCGCGCGGCACCTCGGCCTTCCGACGGGCCAACAAGCCGGACACGGCGGCCTCTCCGCCCCGGCCCGAGCCCAACTGGGAGACACCTGCCGACGATTCCGCAGGCGCCTCGTCCACCGAACAGCGGCCGGAGCCCGTCGCGGTGACGTGATGTCAGTGAATGCCCCGAGCTGATCGAACTACGGCTTATCGATGAATGCGTTCCGAATGGCTCGGTGGATTTGTCGATAGGCCCTGCTCGCAAGCGATCTTGGGGATAACGATTCCGAGTCGGATCGGTTATCCGATGACCCGACTGGAGAACGGGGTGCGACGGCGTCCTTAGGATGCCGGGCATAGCTCGGGCACAGTTCCCGGCGCTTTGATTCTGCTGGTGGGACCGCACCCCCACGTCGACGGGTCCTGCTCGAAGGGGAATTCCGTGTCATCTGCGTTGTCTGTGTTCTCCGCGCTGTCCTTGCGCGGCCGGGGCGCCGTGCGCCTCGTCGCCGCGACCTGGGCGTGCGGACTCGTCGCCGCCGGAGTGCTGGCCGGCGCCGGCCCGGCCGTCGCCGACGAGACACCGCAGACCCAGGGCGGGGCGACGGCCACGATAGGCGGGCTCAAGACGTACGGCGAGGCCGTGATCCACGCGGACGCGGCGGACGGCGGCGACCAGCAGGTCTCCGCGGGCCTGTTCGAGATGTCCGTGGACGGCGGCGGCACCCTGCAGACGTACTGCGTCGATCTCCGCAACCCGACCCAGCGCGACGCCAAGTACCACGAGACCGCGTGGAGCGGCACCTCGCTGGGCGCCAACAAGAGCGCGGGCAGGATCCGTTGGATCCTGCAGCACTCCTACCCGCAGGTGAACGACCTCGCGGCGCTCTCCGCGAAGGCCGGCACCAAGGGCCTGACCGAGAGTGACGCGGCGGCCGGTACCCAGGTGGCCATCTGGCGCTACTCGGACGGGGCCGACGTCGACGCGGTCGACCCGCAGGCCGAGAAGCTCGCGGACTACCTGGAGAAGAGCGCGCGTGACGTGGCGGAGCCGCAGGCCTCGCTGACCCTCGACCCGCCCGCGGTCTCCGGGCACCCCGGCGAGCGGCTCGGCCCGGTGACGGTGCACACCAACGCGAGCGGGGTGACGGTGACGCCGCCCGCGGACGCCGCCACGACCGGGGTGCGGATCGTCGACAAGGACGGCAAGGTCGTCACGTCCGCGACGGACGGCAGCCAGGTGTTCTTCGACGTGCCCGAGGACGCGGCGGCCGGGTCGGCGGAGCTGACCGTGCAGGCCTCCACCACCGTGCCCGTAGGCCGGGCCTTCACCTCCGAGAGCCGGAGCCAGACCCAGATCCTCGCCGGTTCCAGCGAGTCGACGGTCTCCGCCGCCGCGAGCGCGGACTGGGCGGCGACCGGCGCCATACCGGCACTGTCGGCCCAGAAGAACTGTGCCAAGAGCGGCGTGGACATCACGGCGGCCAACCAGGGCGACGAGACGTTCACCTTCGAGCTGATGGGGGTCGAGCACGCCGTCGACGCAGGGAAGGCCGCGACGGTGACGATCCCGCTCCAGGAGGACCAAGCGTACGACTTCACGATCACGGCGCCGAACGGCTACGAGAAGCGGTTCGCCGGAGTCCTCGACTGCCGGACGCAGAGCGACGCGGGCGGCGCCGTGACACAGACGCTCAGCGAACCGAGCCCCGCGACGGTGGGCGGCACCACCGTCGACACGAACCTCGCCGAGACGGGCGGCTCCGCGATCACCCCGATGATCACGGTCGTGGCCCTCGGCCTGGTCGGCATCGGCGCCACGGCCCTGGTCCTGCTGCGGGACCGGAAGCCCGGGCAGCAGGACTGAGCGGTAGCGGTACGGAACACCATCGACACCGGATGTGGGGGGAACCACTGATGAAGACCACCGTTCGCCGTGGAGCGGTCGTGCTGGCCGCGACCGGTCTGCTCGGCGCCGTGCCCGGGACCGTCGCGGCCGAAGCCGCCCAGCCGCGGGCCGCGACGACCGCGGCCTACGCGTGCAGAGACGGAGCGGTCTCGGTCTCCGACGCCGCCGGGTCGGTGACGCCCACGGCACACAGTGCCGGCGTGACGCTGCACGCCCGCCTCCGGGTGCACAACACCGAGGCCGTGACCCTGCCCAAGGCCACCTACGTTTTCGCCCTGGGCAACTTCATGAAGAACCGTGGGCCGGCCCCCCTCGTGCAGTGGCGCGTGGGCAGCGGGCACTGGCACAAAATGAGCCTGCACTGGAACAAGAAGACCAACGGCTCACTGGCACTGTGGAACTCCACGACCCTGTCGCTGGGCACGATTCCCGCGCGGGGCACCGTCAGCACCGAGATATCGGTGACCTTCCCCAAGAAGTCGATCAAGGCCGTCGACTACGACTTCCTCGATGTCCGCAGTGGCGTCTGCGGCGGCACCAGGCTGGACTGGTACGTCGGCAACGGTTTCGAGTACTGGCCGTGGCACGGGACCCCGGGCAAGCCGGCGTAGCCGCTGACCCCCAGCTCACAGCCCCACGCCCATACGCGTTTCCCCCGAGGGGCAGGGGTCAGGCAAGATGGACTACATCTGCCCACTCCAGATTTCAAGCTGCCGGACGGTTTCTCTTGGCTGAGTACATCTACACCATGCGCAAGACGCGCAAGGCGCACGGCGACAAGGTCATCCTTGACGACGTGACGCTGAGCTTCCTGCCCGGCGCGAAGATCGGTGTGGTCGGGCCGAACGGTGCCGGTAAGTCCACCGTTCTCAAGATCATGGCGGGCCTTGAGCAGCCCTCGAACGGCGACGCGTTCCTGTCGCCGGGTTACAGCGTCGGGATGCTGCTCCAGGAGCCCCCGCTCGACGAGTCGAAGACGGTCCTGGAGAACGTGCAGGACGGCGCCGCCGAGATCATGGGCAAGCTCAAGCGCTTCAACGAGGTCGCCGAGCTGATGGCGACCGACTACTCGGACGCCCTGCTCGACGAGATGGGCAAGCTCCAGGAGGACCTGGACCACGCCAACGCGTGGGACCTGGACACCCAGCTGGAGCAGGCCATGGACGCCCTGGGCTGCCCGCCCGGCGACTGGCCCGTCACCAACCTCTCCGGTGGTGAGCGCCGCCGCGTCGCGCTCTGCAAGCTGCTCCTCGAAGCGCCCGACCTGCTGCTGCTCGACGAGCCCACCAACCACCTGGACGCCGAGTCCGTCCAGTGGCTGGAGCAGCACCTCGCGAAGTACCCCGGCACCGTCGTCGCCGTCACCCACGACCGGTACTTCCTCGACAACGTCGCCGAGTGGATCCTCGAACTCGACCGCGGTCGCGCCCACCCCTACGAGGGCAACTACTCCACCTACCTCGAAAAGAAGGCGTCCCGCCTCAAGGTCGAGGGCCAGAAGGACGCCAAGCGTGCGAAGCGTCTGAAGGAGGAGCTGGACTGGGTGCGGTCCAACGCCAAGGGGCGTCAGGCCAAGTCCAAGGCGCGTCTGTCGCGCTACGAGGAGATGGCCGCCGAGGCGGACAAGATGCGGAAGCTGGACTTCGAGGAGATCCAGATCCCGCCGGGCCCGCGCCTGGGCTCCATCGTCGTCGAGGTCAGCAACCTCTCCAAGGCGTTCGGCGACAAGGTCCTCATCGACGACCTCTCCTTCACGCTGCCGCGCAACGGCATCGTCGGCGTCATCGGCCCGAACGGCGCCGGCAAGACCACCCTCTTCAAGATGATCCAGGGTCTTGAGGAGCCGGACTCCGGTTCGATCAAGGTCGGCGAGACCGTCAAGATCTCCTACGTCGACCAGAGCCGCGAGAACATCGACCCCAAGAAGTCGCTGTGGGCCGTCGTCTCGGACGAGCTGGACTACATCAACGTCGGCCAGGTCGAGATGCCGTCCCGCGCCTACGTCTCCGCGTTCGGCTTCAAGGGCCCCGACCAGCAGAAGCCGGCCGGCGTCCTCTCCGGCGGTGAGCGCAACCGCCTGAACCTCGCGCTCACCCTCAAGCAGGGCGGCAACCTGCTCCTCCTCGACGAGCCGACGAACGACCTCGACGTCGAGACCCTGGGTTCGCTGGAGAACGCTCTGCTTGAGTTCCCGGGTGCGGCCGTGGTCGTCTCCCACGACCGGTGGTTCCTGGACCGGGTCGCCACGCACATCCTCGCCTACGAGGGCGAGTCCAAGTGGTTCTGGTTCGAGGGCAACTTCGAGTCGTACGAGAAGAACAAGGTCGAGCGGCTCGGCCCGGACGCCGCGCGTCCGCACCGCGCCACCTACAAGAAGCTGACCCGGGGCTGATCTCTTGCGCCACATCTACCGCTGCCCGCTGCGCTGGGCGGACATGGACGCGTACGGCCACGTGAACAACGTGGTCTTCCTCCGCTACCTGGAGGAAGCCCGTATCGACTTCCTGTTCCGCCCGGACAAGGAGTTCAAGCAGGGCTCGGTGGTGGCGCGCCACGAGATCGACTACAAACGCCAGCTCGTCCACCGGCACGCGCCTGTGGACATCGAGCTGTGGGTCACGGAGATCAGGGCGGCGTCCTTCACCATCACCTACGAGGTGAAGGACGGCGACCAGCTCTATGTACGGGCCTCCACGGTGATCGTCCCGTTCGACTTCGAGACGCAGCGACCGCGCCGGATCACCGCCGAGGAACGGGAGTTCCTGGAGGAATACCGGGACGACACCGAGGAGGAGGCCGTCGCCGCATGACGGTCCTCCACCTCGCCGACGAAGGGGAGGCGGCGGATCTCGCGGCCTTCCTCTCCCGGCTGCTCCACTACGACCGCGGTGCCGCGGTCCGTCTGCAGGCCGTCGGCACGGCACTCGCCGTGTTCGGCCGGCCGCCGTCCTTCGAGGTGCTCGCCATCCGCGCGGTGCGCCTCGCCAAGCCGTACGAGAACGGCCTCGATGTCACGCTCGACGTGACCGTCTCCGCCGGTGAACTCCTGGAGCTGCTCGACGAGTCGGCGGCCACGGCCGGGGTACCGGCCGCGGTGACCGGCCCGCCGTGGGCCGGGGTGCTGCCGCCGCGCGGCGGCTGGCGTCCGGAGTCCGGGCTGCCGGGGCCACAGGCACTGCGCGGCATGATCGCGGCCGGGGTCGCCGAATTCCGGTCCCGTACGCAGGAGTTGGCGCCCGAGGGCCGTACGCGCACCGAACTCGACCGCATAGGGCGGGAGATCTGGTCCCGGACGGTCGGGGACACCCCGCTGCCGGTCCGCGCCGTGCACGCGGCACAGTCGCTCGGATTCCTGCGCCCCGGCGAGGAACCCGGCCTCTTCTCGTCGGGCGCGTGGCTGCGGCTGCGGACGCCGTACGGCTCGATCGCCGTCCGCAGGGCGGGACTTGGCGCACTCGGCGTCAGCGTGCGCTGAGCGCGCCGTCCATCTCCCCACGCGGCAAAGGGTGTTCAGCCCGCCGTGTTCACCATCGAAGCGGCGGCGTACGTCAGGTAGTTCCACAGCGTGTGCTCGTGCTCCTCGGACAGGCCGAGTTCGTCGACGGCGACCCGCATGTGCTTCAACCAGGCGTCGTGCGCGGCCTGGTCGACCTGGAAAGGCGCGTGGCGCATCCGCAGCCGCGGGTGGCCGCGGTTGTCGCTGTACGTCGTGGGGCCGCCCCAGTACTGGATCAGGAAGAGGGTGAAACGCTCCTCGGCCGGGCCCAGGTCCTCCTCCGGGTACATGGGCCTCAGCAGGGGGTCCTCGGCCACACCCTCGTAGAAACGGTGGACGAGCCGGCGGAAGGTCTCCTCCCCGCCGACCTGCTCGTAGAAGGTCTGCTCCTGAAGCGTGCCGCGCCGAATCTCTTTCACGCTCCCATGGTCTCAGACGGGGTGGCGGAGGACTCAGGACTTAGGACCGCTCGCCTCCCGGCCGCTGCCGCAGGACAGTGGACGTATGGGCGCGCACGCTCTCGACAAGGATCTGGACGCCGTCGCCGGCTCCGCGCGGGCGGAGCTGGTGCGGGAGATCGGGCTGAGCGGGGCCTGGGACGCGGACCCGGGGTGGCGGGCGGCGTTCGAGGCGGTGCCGCGGCATCTGTTCGTGCCGTACTACTACGTCGGCGTCCAGGACGGACACGAGCGGCTGTGGGGCGGGAGCCCCGACCCGCACACCAGGGAGCGCTGGCTGCGCGGGGCGTACGCCGACGTGCCGCTGGCCACGCGGCTGCGGGACGGCGAGCTGGTGTCGTCCAGCAGCCAGCCCTCGCTGATGGCGCGGATGCTGGCCGAGCTGCGGGTGGCGGAGGGCAGCCGGGTCCTGGAGATCGGCGCGGGGACGGGCTACAACGCGGCGCTGCTCGCCCACCGGCTCGGCGACGACCTGGTCACCACCGTCGACCTGGAACCGGAGATCACCGAGTCCGCGCGCAGCCATCTCGCCGAGGCCGGGTACCGCCCGACCGTCGTCACCGGCGACGGCGCCCGCGGAGTGCCCGAGCACGCCCCCTACGACCGGATCATCGCGACCTGCGCGCTGCCGTCGATCCCGCCCGGCTGGCTCGCGCAGTGCAGCCCCGGCGCCCGCATCCTGGCACCGCTGGCCACCGGCCTGATCGTGCTCACCGTGCGGGACGCGGAGCACGCCGAGGGCAGCTTCCTGCACACGGCCGCGTACTTCGTGCCGCTACGCGGCGCCGAGCCCCCCTCGTCGGGCGAGATCCCGCACCGGGCCGGCGAGCACGAACTGTTCCGCTTCCTGCTGACCCTCACCCACGGCACCCTCGAACCGCAGGACGCCCACAACCTCTGGGAGCGCGCACTACGGCCCGGGCGGGAGCGCTACGGCGTCACGGTCTCCGGTGGGCGGGTACGGGCGTGGCTGGACGATCCGGAGGGGCCGTACACCTGGCCCCTCCCGTGATCCCTTCCAGCTAGTGCTGTGACCGTGTTGGTTCGCCGGGTTGGTCAGGCTGCGGTGGTGAGGGGGCGTCCGCCCCAGCGGATGCCTTTCTCGCTGCGGATGCGG